>CALMQS010000049.1 GCA_937871285.1 uncultured Sphingobacteriales bacterium
TATATTAAATTATTTTAAGGTATGTTAGGTCAAATGTGCGGCAAAGGTAAGGTGCCGGCTATTATTGTCCAATTAGAAAAGGGAGTATTTTAAAAAATGAGCGGAAAGAGGGATCTGTATGCTCAAAATAATTTTTCGCCACAAAGCCACGAGGGCACGAAGAAAACAAACTCCAAAACCCGGACTTTGTGTCTCGTAGCATAAAACTTCGCCACAAAGCCCCGCCTGAACGGGACGCCTGCCCATGCCGGTATGGACGGGGCAGGAACAAGGGCACGACTAAAATAAAACCTGAAGACCTGAAACTGTGTCTTAGTGGCATAGCATCTAAACGGAACTTGTTCCAAAATTTCACCACCGCCGGGTGTTGTCACCAGCGGGATAACCAATTCTGCTTTAAGGCAATCCCTGGATCTTTCTTTTCATATCATTACCAGATCAAATATCATCTCTTGTTGTTGGTGAAGCCGGCACGCATTGCCCATCTCACGAACACCCAACAACGGCGGAAACCTGAGGACCTGAAACTGTGTCTTCGTGGCAAACCATCACCGCCATATTGCAATTGATATGACTATATTTGTTCCGGAAGAAAACAATAATATCATGAACCAGTATGTAACCGATTTTATAAGCCTTCTTGATCATAGCAGCAATATCATTCTTAACATGACGCCTGAAGAGGCATCTGCCGCAATTGTATCAGGAGATCCCGCAGCCGTACGTAAAATTGACGGACAGTTTGCCATAGTGGAAAAAGTAGGGCAGCAGGTATTTATGGCACGTTCAATAGGCCGCCCCATGCGCTATTTCCTTGCCAAGCAAACTTCAGGGCCATTGCTTATTGTAGCCGAACGCATGGATGAGATTTATGAATACCTTAAGCAAAAAGGGCTGCATAAACAATTTCATCCTTCCTATACCAGGATGGTTCCTGCACATTTTGTAGTAAGGCTTGAAGTTATCGGTTGCCCGGATCCCAACCCTGTTTACACGCGGTTTTTTGAACCCAAAAGAAATACGCTTCCAACAGATGTTGATGCCATCGGCAAAAAATACATTGAAACCTTATCCAATGAATGTCAGAAATGGCTTTTGTCTGTTCCCAAAGAAGCGCCTGTGGGTGTTTTGTTCTCCGGGGGTATTGACAGCGGTTCCGTTTTTTTAGTGCTGTATCATTTAATGCTGAAGCTGGGGATGTCGCCGCAGCGGTTAAAAGCCTTTACGCTTTCCGTAAACGGCGGCGCCGATGCCGACCAGGCGCATACATTTATGGATCAACTGGGCTTATCTCTTTTTCTTGAGGTTATTGATGTGCCTTTATCGGCCGTTAACTATAGGGATGCCATCGAAGTTATTGAAGATTATAAAACGCTTGATCTTGAATCTGCAACGATGTCGCTGGCGCTTTGCAGGCAGATACGGCAATTGTATCCCAACTGGGAATACCTGGCAGATGGAGAGGGCGGTGACGAAAACCTGAAAGACTATCCCATAGAGGCGAACCCCGAACTTACCATACGCAGCGTGCTGAATAATACGATGCTTTACCAGGAGGGATGGGGCGTAGATAAAATAAAACATTCCCTTACCTATTCCGGTGGGCAGAGTCGCGGACATGTGCGCACCTACGCGCCCGCGAGGAAATATGGATTCAATGGATTTAGCCCTTATGCTTTACCTAATGTGATTGAGGTAGCGGAAGGTATTCCCTTTATAGCGCTCACCAACTGGAACGAGGAAACCTTATATGCATTAAAGGGCGAAGTGGTAAGCCGCGGTATAAAAGCGGTAACGGGTTTTGATATGCCTGTTTTTGAAAAGCGAAGATTCCAGGCCGGCGCGGTACCGCCGGATGCCTTTTCCGGGATTTTTGCCAATAATGAAAAAGAATACAGAACCTATTTCCATTCGCTGTATGCATGATGGTTACAACAGCCGCACTATAACTGAGCTTCGCCCTCCTAAAAACAGGTTAAACCCGTTTGTTCCCTATCATTTTTTGCATGAGCAGGAACCCGGTTTACCGGGTAGCATCGAAACCGTAAATACCATCTTTCTTACCAGCAAAGAATGTGCTTTTAAGTGCCTGATGTGTGATTTGTGGAAGCATACGATTGATGAACCCGTACCGGCAGGCGCCATTGTGCAGCAAATTGATCATGCTTTGGAAAGATTGCCAAAGGCCGATGTGATCAAACTGTACAACAACGGAAACTTTTTTGACACAAAAGCTGTTTCTCCTGAAGATTACCCGGCAATATCCGGCCGGCTTACGGATTATAAAAGAGTGATCGTAGAAAATCATCCCAAACTCTGTAATCATTCCTGTGTTGAATTTAACAACCTGCTTAACGGGAAGCTGGAAATAGCAATGGGGCTGGAAACGATCCATCCCGGATCGCTGCCGAAACTGAATAAACAAATTACACCGGAGGATTTTAAAAAAGCAACTGCATTTTTAAAGCAGCATGATATTGATGTAAGGGCCTTTGTACTTTTAAATCCTCCTTATATTACCGATGCCGGTGAAAATGTGGCATGGACACTTAAAACCATACAGTTTGCTTTCAACTGTGGAGCAATACGGTGTGCGGTTATTCCGGTACGGCCCGGGAACGGTGTAATGGAGCTATTGTGGAAAAACAATGATTACACACCGCCTTCTCTGGCTATGCTGGAAGCCGTTCTTGAAAAAGCGCTGCTGATGCAACGGGGACAGGTGTTTGCAGATACCTGGGATATCGGCTTTTTATCAGAATGCCCCCATTGTTTTGATGAAAGAAAAAGACGCTTAGAAACCATGAACCTCAGCCAGCAGGTTGAAGATAACATACCCTGTACCTGTAACATTAAATATGAGTAATCATTACGATATTGTAATTGCCGGCTCCGGCTTTACCGGTGCTATTACCGCTCTTGCTTTACACAACTGCGGATTGACCGTTTGTTTAATTGAAAAGGGAAAGCATCCGCGTTTTGCGATTGGTGAATCTTCAACTCCTGTGGCGGATATGATATTACGTTCTCTTTCCGCGCAATATGATCTGCCCTGGTTATATGATTTTTCGAGATATGGTAGCTGGCAACAATCGCATCCCGAAATTGTGTGTGGTATTAAAAGAGGCTTTAGTTATTTTAAGCATCATCCCGGGAAGCCGTTTTCAACAGACGCCGGGCACTCCAATGAGCTGCTTGTTGCAGCAAGTGAAAATGATATCATGTCTGACACCAACTGGTTGCGTGCAGATTTTGATGCTTTTTTAGTCAGCAAGGTTAAAGCATATCATATAGATTATCTCGATTGTACCGAGATCACTTCAGCAACAAGAAGCAACAGGCAATGGCTGTTTAATATAAACGGGCCGGGAAAAATACCATCCATTCGTTCTTCTTTTTTTATAGATGCAACGGGCAGCGGGCTGCTGGCAGATAAATTATTTTCGGTAAAATCATCTGCAGAAAATTTTCTTACCAATTCATTTGCCGTATTCTCTCATTTTGAGCATCTCCCCAGATGGACAACGCTTCTTCAGGAAAGCAATATTCCAATGCAGGATTATCCTTACGATCCCGATGATTCCGCATTGCACCATGTGCTGGATGAAGGATGGGTTTGGGCACTTCGTTTTAACAATAACCGCACGAGCTGGGGATTTGCATTGAATGGTAATGATGCTTCATTTCAAAAAATGAATACATTGGAGATATGGAACAGAATGAGGAATACGTATCCCGATATAGATCATATACTCAAAAGGGGGTCTTTATCGCCACAGCCGGGGCGCATTATACAAACGGGAAGGCTTCAGCGAAAGCTGGAAAAATGTTTTGGCGATGGCTGGCTGGCCATGCCGCATACCATTGGATTTGTAGATCCGCTTTTCAGCACAGGTATAGCCTATTCCCTGGCCGGCATTGAACGGATCGTACAGATGCTTAGTGAAAACAGGAACTTTGATGAACGCTTATATGATCAGTTGAAGGAATATGAGCATATTACTTTTGAAGAGCTTAAGCTCATTGATATGCTTGTGGCCGGATGCTACAAAACCATGAAACACTTCCCGCTTTTCACCGCCTGGTCTATGCTGTATTTCACTTTTACCATTTTGTATGAGCAACGCCGGTTGAAGCACCAGCCTGTTACCTATTTTCTTGAAGCCGGCAACCATGAAGTACAAAAGATAGTACAAACAACATATAAGGACCTGCTGAAGTTAACTGCACAAAGAACCATCTCAACCAAAGATGCAGATCAATTTACCAACACGGTAAGAGAAAGGATAGCGCCTTTTAATACAGCGGGACTGTTAGATCTGTTGTCGAAAAACATGTATTACCATACTGTAGCCGTATTGTGATATCACTTATGGGCTTTCTTTCCCTTTACCTCTCTTCGGCTTCAGCGCATTTTTAAAATCATCGGTGTTTATTAACCGGGTATTGTATTGCTGCCGGTACAGGTTATACTTCGCATCTGCAGGATATTTTACATTACCGCTGTAAGGATAGGCAGGCATATTATGAAAAGGCAGCGGTTCAACCGTTTGCCCGTGGGCGGTATTCAAATCACCATCCTTTACCCATCCTTCGCTGTAAATAAGGAAGTCGCGTTTCCATCCCTGCGGCAACACCGGCAAACGGGCTGCATCAAAATCAATCGTTATCTCATCGCCCGAGTTGGCAATAACATACGCGTCATCTGCCTCCTGCAACAGCGGCAGCACATCTCCGTAGCGGGTGTAATATCCTGTAAGGTCTCTCCATTGCTGTCCCCCGGTAGTATTATAATAATCAAACCAGTGCGGGCCAAAAGGTCCGCCTTTTCTATAGGAAGCGGAGAAGCCCCTGTAAGCAAGATGCGCGCCTGTCATGGCAAGATCATGCATATGTACCGGGGCTTTCGATAAACGGTTCGAAAAGAATACCTCATCCCAGTAAATCTGCATATTGGTGCGTATTCTTACTTTCCTGTTGCCCGGGGTAAGAAACCTGCCCGAAAGGTTAACGATCACCATTTTATCTTTCCCCATCGGGAAACCAATATTTGCTATAACGGTTTGCCATTCTCCATTTTTGTTCATTACCTCCAGCGCCGGAGGCTTGCTTTTGTACAATGCCGACTGGGTCATTGCCGTATTGATACTGGCATCTGCGGGGAAAGTCCATCCCCGCAAAAACAGGTAAAGACTGTTGCCCACCGCTTTATCGCCCAAATCGAGGATCAGATCATGATCATCGGCAAGCCCCTGGTATTTACCCATACCAAAGTTGGAGATGTATTCGAAATCGTATGATTTAATTTTGGGCAGCACATCATTGCCATTGCCATCGAATGCAGTAACCGGCAAATGTTTCTCTTCTACCCCATACAATTGCTTACCGGGAAAAGGTGGCGCAACAAAACGTTCATCTGCAAACACATCAACCGAATCGGGATGATCTACCGCCACCAGGGCAGCCTTATCAAAATAAACCGTTTCCCACAGCTCTTCGGTTATCTTGATAGAATATTTATTGTTCTTTGGCTTCAGCTTTTCACCCGGAATAAGCAAATATTCTTTCGAAGCATCGCTGAAGGCATAAGTTGTATCTTTTCCGTTTACCGCCAAAGGCATCCCCAGAGCGCTTCTCCACATCATATCCTTTAAAAATGTATACTTCTCTCCATCCCAGGTAAATAAAAACGGGCAGGATCCTTTTAGCTTCTCTTCTTCCAATGTTCTTTGCCAGCGTGACGGGTCGCTAATCAGTTGTGGTGTTCCATTGGGCCAAATGATACGAACAACATCAAGCGAATCCTGCATCCCCACACCAAAATTGATCAATGTGCGTTTAACCGTTTTGGTTTGATAAAGATCGCCAGCCTTTAGCTCTACCTGTGCCCCTATACCAAACCTGTTGTTTTTATTATTGCCATAGGAAAGTCCTGTTAACTGTACCTGCATATAATGATTGAGACTACCTCCGTCATTCCTCATTAAGCAGATCCCGGAAGGCCCCGATATAAAAACATCATCATCGCCATCTAAGTTAAAGTCGGCAATTTCTATCTTATGCCCCCCGGTAAATGTTTGCGGAAGCAGGTAGGAAACATTGCTAAACCCTTTTGTAAGATTATTATGGAATAGCTGCACCCCGCTTTTGGTTGTATCGTCATTTACTCCTGTTACCAGGATATCCTGGTAACCGTCATTGTCAAAATCAAGAAAAATGGCGGCATGAGCTGTTATGTCTTTTAATGAGGTAGTAAACTCACGCGATGCTGTGTCAACCTTAAACCCATGATCTCCCGTATTTTTTAGTAAAAATGAATTTTCATTTTTGCCCCCGGCAATAAACAGATCCGGCATACCATCGTTATTGTAATCGCCAAAAGCAATGGCGCTGCCTTTGTATGAAGGACTTTGAAGCTGTAAAGCACCGGTAATATCTTTAAATTTCGAATGCCGCTCATTATTAAACAACTGTATCCGCCCCTCTCCGGTTAAAGCCCCTATATCCAGGTCGCCATCAGCATCCCAGTCTCCATAATCCATATCAATAGTTCCTGATGCGCCGGCAGAGAGGTTCATCATCTTTGCGTTCTCGGTGAACGTTCCATCATTGTTATTGCGAAAGAATTTATTGGTGCCTTTACAGGCAATGTATAAATCAAGATCTCCATCCTGGTCAAAATCAGCTACCAGGATCTTATGGCCATTCGTAATATCGTTCAATCCCGTTTTTTGTTTTACCCTGGAAAATGTGCCATCGCCATTATTTTTATAAATAAAGACACCTTTATTAGTAGAAATAAAAAGGTCACGGTAGCCATCATTATCATAATCCGCGAACGTAGCGTCTAAATCAACGGCCTCGTAATTCAGATCAACAGAAGACGTAATATCTTTAAAGCTTGCCATTTCTCCTTCAAACAAATAGCGTTTGGAGAGCGAAGCGCCTTCAGGTAAAAAGCTTGCAAAAACATACGCGGTACCTTTCCCGTCATCATCTGCAAGCGCTAATGTTGAAGAGGTTGCATTTGATATACCAGGAATTGTTAACCCGGCAACCGAGGAAGCGTCTTCGAATTTTATATCGTTTAATGAAACGGTCCTGTTTTTGTCATAAACCCTGCTAAACCTGCTGTCGTTAAACTCCGCATAGCCGGTTAGTAGTTTCGGCTGATCAATTTCGTCAAGTCCGCTCGCGTAGGCTTCGGTAAACTGCATTAATTTTTGAAATTGCTGTATATAATGAATGGCATTTTCGGTTTGATTGCCACTGGTGATGAATGCGGCAGCCTTCCGGTAAATGGTATCTGTTGCCAGGTTAAATTCCGGCACTATTTTTTTTATGCTTTGCATAAAGAACAGCGAGGAGTCTGATTTCCCTTCCTGCGCAAGCAATTCGGATAGCTGAAGCCGGGGCACTATATTAGCCGGGGTAATAGCTATCAATTGTAATAAGCTGGATTTTTGATTCGCATAATTTTGATCCGCAGCAGCTAGCAGGGCCAGCTTGTACCAGGCAGGGGCGCTGCGGGGGTCGGCAGCTAATATGTTTTGCAGCTCTTTTACTGCGTTTTCTTTATTCCCTTCCCGTATATATACTTCAGCTAAGGTAAGCTGTAATCCGGCATGGCCGGGTTGAATTTCCAGGCCCGCCTGTACCTGCTTCTTTGCCTCATCGTAATCTTTTTTTGCCAGGTAAAGCAGGGCTAAATCGGCATAATTCAGGAAATTTCCGGGATCGGTTTTTATCGCTTTTTTAAACGCGGCTTCGGCTTCATCAAATTTATTCTTCTGAAGAAAAGAAATAGCCAGTATGCGGGGGTCATTATAGTAATTTTTTGCTTCCTCTTCTTTTGTTTTACATTGGGTAAGCAGGGTAATTATCAAAAACAAAATAAAGCTGTTCAATAAGCGTATCGTGAAGCGGGGAAATACATGTGTCATTACAGGTAAAACATTTAAATATACCGAAGATAATCATTATCATTATTACTATCTTAGCACGCACAAATGATAGCTGTTCAATGAGCCCTTCAAAAAAGTATACCAAAATAATTATTACTGTAATATTTATCTGCCTGCTTGCCATAACATTTTTAGCCTCCCTCGATAACGATTTTTTTTCGGGTAAGCGCAACATCAGGCAAAAAGCAACGGCAGAGGAAGCATTTGGATTTTATCTTGAGCCGGCAAATAAAGAAACTAAGATCTCATTCCGGCATATTGCTCCTGAGGTTGACCCCAAACTCAATCATATTAAAAGGCAAATCGCTTCTATGGGAGCCGCTGTTTCTGTTTGCGATTTTGACAATGATGGATGGAATGATATTTATTTTACCAACAGTGCCACCGGAAGCAAGAATGCCTTATACCGTAACTTACATAATGGAGAATTTGAAGACGTAGCCGACAAAATACAACTGGCAGACGTAAACAGAAAAGGTACCGGGGTTTCAATGGGCGCCATTTGGGGCGATTATGACAATGATGGTTTTAAAGACCTGCTGCTGTATAAATGGGGAAAACCCGAGCTATTTAAAAACATGCAGGGGGAAAAATTTGAACGGGTTACGGAAGGCAGCGGACTTCCCCCGTGGGTAAACGCTAATTCCGCCATTTGGTTTGACTTTAATAACGACGGGTTACTTGATATTTTTATAGGAGGCTATTATAAAGAAGCTTTTCACTTAGACAGTCTGAATACAACCAGGATAATGCCTGAAAGCTTCCGGTATGCCAACAATGGCGGCAGGAATTTTCTTTTAAAGAATACAGGTAGTGGCAAATTTGAAGATGTAACCAAGCAGTATGGATTAACTTCAACCAAATGGACACTTGCTGCAGCGGCAGCAGACTTTAACGGAGATGGCTACCCTGAATTATATATTGCCAACGATTATAATGTAGATGAATTTTATTTGAATAAAAACGGGGAAAGATTTGAAGAAAAGGGCAGGGAGGCAGGCGTTGGACATATTCCGAAAAGCGGTATGAATGCTTCTTTCGGCGATATTGCCAATGATGGAAATGTAGGTATTTATACTACGAATATTACGGAAAAAGGAATATTAATCCAGGGAAATAATTATTGGCAACCCAGGAGCGAGCGCGTTGCGGAACATCCTTCATTTGTAGATATTGCACAAATTTCGGGAATTGAAAACGCGGGCTGGAGCTATGGCGCGCAATTCGGTGATTTGAATAATGACGGTTTCATGGATTTATACGTGGCAAACGGCTTTATTTCTGCAAAAGAAAATACTTCATACTGGTACGACTATTCTAAAGTTACAGGCGGTAACAGCGCCATTATTGGTGATGCCAAAAACTGGCCCGACATGGAAGGCAAAAGCCAGTCGGGCTATGAGCAGGACAAAATATGGCTGAACAACAGCGATGGCTTATTTGAAGATGTATCCGACAGGGTTTGTCCCGCAGCAACTTACGACGGGCGCGCTGTTGCTATGGCCGATCTGTGGAACAGGGGGGTATTGGATGTTATTGTTGCCAATCAAAACAACATACCTTTAGTTTATAAAAACTATGCGGGAAATAATAATCACTGGATAGCTTTTGAGCTGCAGGGAACGGTTTCTAATGCCGATGCCATTGGTGCAAGAGCAGAGGTGGAATGGGATGGGAAAAAACAGGCGCAGATCGTTACCGGTGGCATGGGCTTTTCTGCTCAAAATCAGCACAGGCTCCATTTTGGAACAGGCAAAAGCGGTAATATTGACGGGGTAACGATCTATTGGCCATCGGGGCATACAGATAAAATTAAAAACCCGGAAATCAATAAACTGCATATTATAAAAGAAAGCAAACCCAATAACTAATGCAGCAGGAATATAAGCTTGAAAACATACCCGCAACAACTTCGTTCTCTCAGTGGCTAAAAAATAATTTTCAATATATCCCGCCGGCCTTTATCACACTTATCCTCCTGGTTGGGCAGTTTACCTTTGGCATCTTAGACAGTTATGTAACCCTTGTAGCTGCAATAGCCACCTCCATGATAGCCGAGATCATATTGGCCAGGGTGGTATTGGGTACGTGGAAGAACCTTGCCAGCGCGTATATAACCGGCATAAGCGTGGGCATACTCATCCGCTCCAATGTAATTTGGCCCTATGTTGTTACGGCTTTACTTTCCATTCTCTCCAAATATGTATTTCGCTATAAAGACAGGCATTTATGGAATCCTTCAAACTTTGGTATTTCGTGGATGCTTGCTTTGTATAGCGTTAATGTGGCAGGTCTTAGTATTCAGTGGGGAAGTAATCTGCTTGCCATGTCAGTAATATGGGTTTTGGGATTGATCATTGTGAACAGGGCAAAACGGTTGCACGTAACCGTTACTTATGTAATAAGCTTTATTATCCTTGCGTATGTTCGTTGCCTGATTACAGGCGATGCTTTTCTTGCAGAAGTGTCTCCCCTCACCGGGCCAATGTACCAGCTTTTTATCTTCTTTATGATCACAGATCCTCCCACTTCTGTATCCACCAGGAAGGGAAGAATGATTGTTGTTGTTTTGGTGGCCATAGTAGAATTTATTTTGCGTCTTAACAATCTTATATATGCGCCTTTCTTTGCGCTTTTCCTTGTAGGCCCGTTGGCTAAGTTTCTCGATTTAAGAAACAATGCGCTCAATAACAGGAAACATGAAAAACCAGGCCCGGGGCCTGGTTCAGTCATTTGAAATCTTGTCAGAGGTTAATGAGCAATGAATGGTTAGGTTTTTTGGAAGATACTGACCTGGTTTCATGATTTTTCAGGGGTTAAGGGTCTTTCAGGGGATAGGAGAACGGTTAGCGGTTTTTTACAGGTATCGGATAGGCTGGCTTTCAGGGAATTGGAATTTTCTTTCACAGGGTTGGGTTTTTCTAAAGGGTGGCTGGATTTTTCAGCGGATGATGGATAATTGGGTTTTCAAGGGGTTAGTATCGCTTTTGACAATACAAAGATGGTAAACACAATACGGTGGTGAAAGTTTATTCGTTAACCGGCTGTTTTGTTTCGATTTTTGGAACAATACGTTCGATGAAGTAGTAAGCAGCACGGAATGCCCCGGATATTTTAATGGTTCAGTTGTCATAAATTTTACGACAACCTCCTCCGGTGGAAAAGGTACTCGGTACCTGTATTTGTTTTCACGCAGATTTCACAGATAGACACAGATATGAAGTGCGTTCTATAAAGCATTTAACACATCTGTGTACATTCATGCTATCTGTGAGCAACGCTTTCACTTTTGCCTTTTCCTGGCTACCTCAGTACCAATTTAAAAACCAGTGCCGCCAGCACTCCGCCGGCAATAGGTCCAACAACCGGTACCCAGGCATAGCTCCAGTCGCTGTCGCGCTTATTCTTAATAGGGAGTAACGCATGTACGATACGTGGGCCAAGATCACGTGCGGGATTAATGGCATAACCGGTTGGTCCGCCTAAGCTCAACCCTATACCCAGTACCAGCAATGCAATGGGTAAGGCGTCCAAGGCGCCCAGCTTCATCTCCGGCTTTGCCAGCAACAAGGCGCCTAATACCAGCACAAAAGTGCCAACCAGTTCGGTAATGATGTTATGTATTGCGCTTCGTATGGCCGGCGCCGTGCAAAACACAGCCAGCTTGGCATTGGCATCCTGTGTATCATCAAAATGCTGGCGATACGACAGCCACACGATTACTGCCCCAAGCATAGCGCCTATGAATTGGGCCAATATATACGAAGGCACCAGCGCCCAGTCGAAACTGCCTTCCACTGCGAGGCCAATAGTAACGGCGGGATTCAAATGCCCCCCGCTGGCCGCCGCCGTGGCATATACCCCGGTAAACACTGCTACGGCCCATCCAAAGGTGATGGCGATCAACCCGCCGTTATTACCTTTTGTTTTATCTAATACCACGTTGGCTACCACGCCGCCGCCTAATGTAATCAGTAAAGCTGTTCCGGTAATTTCGGCCAGGAATGGAGACATGTGCAGGCAATTTTTTAAATAATAATTCAGGGAAAATACTTTAAAAATAAATAAAGTCCCAATGTTGAAGTATAAATTCTGAAAAAACAAGCGTTTGATAAAGCCCGAATCTCAAATTTCAAATCTTCCGGATGCAACGATAAGCCGTAAATTAAAAACTCCGAAGTATCCTCCATTTTCAAATTACCCACATTTCTACATTTCTCACATTTCCCTTACCTTGCAAACTTAATTCTGGCGTATGTCTGATAAAAAAACAAGTGGCTTAGCGTTCAACAGGCAAAATTATATATGGATGGCCATTGGCGCTGTGGTAATAATAATTGCTTTACTGCTGATGTCGGGCGGTAAAAACGCCGATCCCATGGTGTTTGACTATAAAGAAGTATACAGTACGCGCAGGATTACAGTGGCTCCCATATTGCTGGTGCTGGGATTGGTTATTGAGATGTACGCTATTATGCGTAAGCCCAAAACCACGGATAAATAGATGCCTGCACAACCCGGTAATGATATGATGGGGCTGTCTCAAAAATTATATTTTGCCACGAAGTCACGAACCTGCCTGCCGGCAGGCAGGAGCACGAAGAAAATAAAACGGGAAGATCAGAAATTTGTGTCCCTGCCTGCCGCCGGGCTTGTGTCTTAGTGGCATATCTTCTATACCTCCCCTTTGGATACCGCCTCTTTTTTTTAAGAAGACACGGAAGATATACACTTATTTAAAAACCAATCCGTTAATACTGCCATCACTGTTCAAATTACTTTAGCCGCATGAGCATCTTACAAGCCGTTATTATTGCAATTATTGAAGGGATTACGGAATTTCTTCCTGTTTCTTCCACCGGGCACATGATCATTGCCAGCTCACTGATGGGTATCTCGGGTAATGATTTTACCAAAATTTTTGAAATTGCCATCCAGTTGGGCGCTATTCTTTCGGTGGTGGTGCTGTACTGGAAAAAGTTCTTCGACTTCGCCAAATGGCAGTTTTACGTAAAACTGTTTGTTGCGGTTATACCTGCGCTGGTGTTGGGCAAGCTCTTTTCTGATAAAATAGACGATCTGCTCGAAAGCCCTACTACTGTTGCGGTTGCTTTATTGCTTGGCGGTATTGTATTATTGTACATAGACAGGTTGTTTAAAACCCATGTAATCAGCGAAGAAAAAGAGATCAGCTATGGCCAGGCATTTATTATCGGTATATGGCAATGTGTGGCAATGATACCCGGCGTAAGCCGGAGCGCTTCCAGCATTATTGGAGGAATGCAGCAAAAGCTTACCCGTACTTTAGCGGCTGAATTTTCCTTTTACCTGGCTGTTCCCACCATGCTTGCCGCAACGGTACATAAACTTTTTCTTAAAGATTACCCTGCCGCAAATGGCGATATAAAAGGGTATGAAATTGTATTTGGAAATTCGGCCAACACTACCGCATTTGTTATTGGAAACGCGGTAGCATTTATAGTAGCTATATTGGCCATTAAGTTTTTCATCGGTTATTTACAAAAGCACGGATTTAAATTGTTCGGCATTTACCGTATTATTGTAGGTGTAATACTGCTGGTAATGATTTATGCAGGTTACCTGAAATAACAGATCCGAAAATTCATTTCCATTTTCATGCAAACTGCGCCTAAAAAGGTAATTAACGGCTGGGCAATGTACGACTGGGCCAACAGCGTGTACAGCCTCGTAATTACTACCACTATTTTTCCGGCCTACTATGTAGGCATTACCAGCATGGGAAACAGTAATGGAAAACATTATGTAGATTTTTTTGGCAGGCAGTTTATCAATACTTCTTTGCTGGATTACGCGCTGGCGCTGGTATTTTTAATTGTAGCTGTATCTTCTCCCATATTATCTTCTATAGCCGATTACCGGCGCAATAAAAAAGTATACCTGCGCTGGTTTTGCTTTTTGGGATCTGCAGCCTGCTGCGGGCTGTTCTTTTTTACGCCGCAGCGTATTGAGCTGGGCGTAATCCTGTTTTCTTTGGCTGCGCTCGGTTATTGGGGAAGCCTTGTTTTCTACAATTCATATTTACCCGATATAGCTGCTCCTGAAGATCAGGACCGGATCAGCGCAAAGGGATATGCATTAGGGTATGCGGGAAGCGTGCTGTTGCAGATCATTTGTTTTGCCATTATTGTAAAGCCGGTATGGTTTGGATTAGATGCAGCCGATACCACATTGGGCGTACGTATATCATTCCTGTTAACGGGTTTATGGTGGTTTGGCTTTGCACAGCTTGCCCTCCGGGTGCTGCCGCTTCCCAGTCTTAAGGAGCGGCAGGCAAAAAAAAATGTATTTACGAATGGCTTTCATGAACTGTCCATTGTATTCAGACAGTTAAAGCAGTTGCCTGTACTGCGCCGTTTCTTATTGTCGTTTTTCTTATACAGCATGGGAGTGCAAACCGTAATGCTGGTAGCGGCGGGATTCAGCAAAAAAGAAATTTTCCCGGAACCGGAAGATGAACCTAAGCTGCTATTTACACTTATTCTTATACAACTGGTGGCTATTACCGGCGCTATTGTAATGAGCAGGGTTTCAAAGCGCATAGGTAACCTGAAAGTGCTGATCGTTGCTGTAATAATATGGATCGCTATTTGCATCTGGGCTTATTTTATACAAACGCAGCTGCAGTTTTATGCCCTGGCGGCATCGGTAGGTCTGGTAATGGGAGGCATACAATCCATGAGCCGGAGTACGTATTCTAAATTCCTGCCCGAAACAAAAGATACCACTTCTTTTTTTAGCTTTTATGATGTTACTGAAAAGATAGCGCTGGTTATAGGGCTGTTTTCGTTTGGACTATTAGAAGATATAACAGGGAGCATACGCAACTCCATTGTTGCTTTAATTGTATTTTTTATACTGGGCTTACTCGCCTTGTTATATACCAAAAGAGCGGTGAGCAGGAAGGAGCCGTTACCCGGAAGCCGGGCCTGCTAAAAAGGTTCCCCGTGTGTTTGCTTTATCAGCCGGTCCACAATAGAAGGAAAAGGCTGCATGAGCTGTATGAAATAATCGGTAACCCATCCCCTGCCAAACCATCCCTGTATCCGGCGGCCGGTTTTTAATCTTTTTTGGAATGTAGTATTCCAGTGGGCCTGATATGTTGTTTCCATTTCGTAGCGGCTTATCTTTCCCTGCAAAAAAAGATTAATCTGCTGAAATGCGATCTTGCTGCCGTGCATCGCCATGCTCATGCCGTTGCCGCAAAGCGGGGCTATCATTCCTGCGGCATCGCCTGTCATAAGCATGTGATGCTCTATTTGCGTTTTTTTATCAAAGCTGATCTGTGCAATGGTTACCGGAGACGGATACAAAAAAGCGGCTTCCCCGAACAGCTTATCCAAGTAAGGGTTACGGCGCAATATATTTTGTTCTAACTGCGTGATCACATTATTGCATTGCTGCAGGTTTTGTGCGGTGGTAAGATAACAAAGACAATATTTTTCATCTTCTACCTGAGACAGGCCGCAATACCCGTTTTCAAAATTGTGAAGGGCTATATGATCAGGAGGAAAGTTTGTTTTAATATGATACTTGACAGCGATATAGTTATTGAATTTGCCGGGCTTTTTTTGAATAAAATCTCTTTTCAGCTTAATATCTACATTACTGCGTTTGCCAAATGTGCCGCAGGCCTGCCTGGCCCTGCACATGCTTGTTCCATACTGCACATGAAAATGCGCGTCGCTGAACCATACATTATCCACTTTTGTTTCTTCCCTTATTTCGGCTCCCGCGTTGCGGGCCAGCGCTGCCAGGAAAGCATCTAATTTATAGCGGCTGATACCGAAGCCGCCCAGCGTAAGGCGGCGCTTAATGGTTTTTCCCGATGGCGATGATACCAGCAGATTGTTAATGTGGGGCAGATGCCAGTCGCTTAACGGAACGCCCATTTCTTCGAGGAAGTTCCAGCATTCAAAGCTGATGTATTCGCCGCATACTTTGTGGAAAGGATATTTTTCTTTTTCAAATAAAACTACATGGTGCCCTTTCCTTGCCAGTTGAATAGCAAGGCAGAGCCCTGCCAGTCCGCCGCCAACAATGGCTGCATCGTATGTATGGGTTGTTGTCATGAATTTGCCGTTATCAGCCAGCGAAAGGCCCATTTCCACTTAATGGAGTAGTTTTGAATATTGGCCCGTTGCATGATCGTTTCCCATTCCCGCTTTTTAAACCCGCGCTGAACAGAAAGCGGGGCATCATTTTTTACAAGATAGCTGTTTGAAAACAACCGGGTGAGCGCTTTGATCGAATAATAAGCCAGCATATTGCGGTGCAGGTCATTAATGAAAAACCCTACCCTGCTGTTGTCCTGCATCCACCGCATCATGAGCACCAGGGCATCATCATTGAAATGATGGCAGAAGAGGGAAGCGAAAATGATGTCGGGCTTTTGATGAGCGAAGTTTACCAGGTTGTAATCTGAAAGGATCCAGGTATATTTTGTATCTGCTGTTTTTTCTTTTGCGTAATCAATACATTCCTTTTTTTTATCAATACCCGTTAAATGAACGGCGATGTTATTTTTCAGGCACCACTGTTCAATCGCCAGTAAATTATCGCCACCGCCACAACCTGCTTCACATATGCGGAGGGATTTGAACTGCGCTTTTGATGCAGACAATATATTTTTTATGCCTGCAATAGTAATGGCATGACCGCCCAGCCAGGTATTGATAAAGTTCAGTTCTTTCATATTCTGTTTGATGTCTTCAAACGGAATATCATCAGCGTCTAATAATTCTGCTTGGGTTGATCGTGGCATAAAAGTATGGATCAATTTACGGAAATTTTAGAAAACGATTTGTTGTGTCAGGAAAGAAATGCTGCTATGTTTTTCAGCTTTATACCATCTCTCCCACAAATGTTTCCATTGTAAGCCCCGGGCCAAAGGCGGCGCCTAATATTTTTTTATTCTTCCCCTGCCTTTTTTGCATCATTTGCTGTAATACAAATAAAATAGTGGGAGAGGACATATTACCAAACTCCTCCAAAATACGCGAGCTGTCGGCTAAGGCCTCCTCATCCAGGTGCAGGCACTTTTTCACAGCTTCCAGTATGCGTTTTCCACCGGGATGTATACACCAGCCATTGATCTGTTCTCTGGTGATGCCCGCCGATTGCAAAGCCCTTGCGATCAGTGGTTCAAAATCTTCTTTTATCAATTCGGGTATATACCCGCTTAACGTCATTAAAAAGCCGGAAGAAGATAATTCCCATGCCATATCTTTTTTCCCCCTGGGTATGATCTCCGCGTAAAAATGTTGTAATGCTAACCCGGGTAGGGGATATTGGTCATGAGCGATCAGCGCCGCCGCGGACCCGTCTGCGAACAACATGCTGGAAGTGATATTGTCTGTTGTGGCTTCTTTTTGAAAATGCAGGGTGCATAGCTCTGTGCATACGATCATTACCCTGGCCGCCGTATCGTTTTTGCAGATGGCATCTGCTATTTTGAGCGCGTGAATAGCGGCATAGCATCCCATAAAATTTATGGAAGTCCGGTAAAGCGTATTCGGCAAATCCATCAGGTCTGTGATCTGCAGGTCCAGGCCCGGGGCGCTCATGCCGGTGCAGCTTACGGTAATCAAATGGGTGATCTCTTTTGCCGGTAATATCCGTTCTGTGCAATTTCTTATAGCATCTACCGATAACGGGGCGGCGTGCGCATGGTAAAGCGTCATACGTTGTTCCAGCGATGGAAACGGCTCCAGGCTTTCACTGCGCGGGTAAAACTTCCAGTCCTTTACGGAACGGCTATAGTCTCCAACAACGGAATACCTGTTTTGTATGCCGCTCTGGTGATACAGGAACTTCATTTTACGTTGCTCCACCGTATCAGTCGCGTATACCTGCTGCATAAAATGCAGGATATCTTCCTGCCGGTGTTTATAATGCGGTAAGGCGGTTCCTATGTTAATGATTTTACTCAAGGTTATTAATGATAAAAATAATGATAAAAGCCGTGTTGGTGCAGGCGGAGGCGATTATATTCATACACATCGTATGCGGGTAATCTGCCTGCGCATCATTTTGCCACACTTTTTGTGCCCATAATAAAAAATACAGCACCACCGGCAGCATACAAAGGCTGAACAGGTAGAACGCGCTGTTTTGCAATGTATAAAAAAAATGAAATCCCAGCACAAGAAAGGCTATTGTATAAATAATTCCACAGTATATAAAAGTTCCGCGATAGCCCAGGCGGTAGCTGATGGTTTTAACGCCGTCTCTCAGGTCTGCGCTGTGCTGGTATATTTGGGTCAGCGGGTAAAATCCTCCAATAAGCAAACTGGCTGCCAGCATGGCCGGAACCGGAACCTGTGTTGTTTTATCCATGCTGCATCCATAATAAACCAACGCAAATGTAAATGCGCCCTGGAACAGGATAACGGTGAGGTACCCGGCAACCGGATATTTTTTTAAACGGATGCCCCTGTAGCTGTATGCTTTGGAAACCAGTATATACAGCAATATGCCCAAAGCAAAGTACAGGCTTACAAAACAACTTATCATTATGGCAATGCAGTCCATCAGGGCGGTTACGTATAATAGCTGACGCGAAGGTTGCAATGGCTGTTTAATACCGCCAATGCTTTCGGTGTCCCTGTCCATATAGCTGTTGTACCCATTGCTGGCGGGGTACACCAACCCATGCAGTATAAAAAAAACAAGTACTGCAGAAGATAGATTTACATCAGGCACCTGGCTCAGTGCGAACCAGTATACCGGCATCAGGAAAAATGAAAAATGAAAACGCAGCAATTGGATGGTAGAGGGTAATAAAAATCGTGTTTTCGTTAATGGCATAAATAAAGCTATAACACTAACCTAAGTAGAAGGCCGTAAGCCCGTCTGTATACCCAGCATTTATTCCGGTAATAAGGAACGCTATCTTAATTGGCCTGGTTATGTAAGGTAAGTCTTTTTGCGTATTTATTCCGGCAAACTTGCCTTAACAATATAGATCGCTGCATAGATCACATTTTATTTTTCCCGGGTTCTATACCTGCCCGGCTTTGAGCATCCTCACTGTTACCAAAAGTTGTCCGTTGTGGCGTTGTGTATGCTCTGCTGCATGCATTAATAATCCCAGCACAGTAGAAGGTAATTGAGCACGGCCTACGCCGCGGAATGCGGTTAGAGTAGATTCATCCGTAGCGCTCAATTGAGCCAATGCCTTATCTACCTGCAGGTTTAATAGTGCCAACAATTCACTGGTTTTACAGGAAGGGGAAGGGGGATGCTCTTCCTGTTTCAGGTAGCTCAGTTGTTCTGCATTAAGCATTTCGCCCCTGGCATAGGTAAGCAGCCTGTCAATTACGCCTTTGATGTGCTGCAGGTGAAAGCCCGGTGAAGCTACACCCGCCGGTTTTTCCCATAGCAGGGTTTCGGGAAAGTTATCCATTAATGCATTTATTTCTTCCCTTGCCTGTAAAAGTGCATGTGCTACGGGTTGCAGCAGTGCGGGAATGCCATCCACAGGCCCGCGCAGCCATACTTCATGTTTTTTGTCTGTCATGATGATGTAATATTATTTTAAGGGTATTGGTAATTCATCCGGGTATATTTTTTTTATTGCTTCTCACCGGCTTTTTTCCTGCAGCAAGATACAACCATACATATCCGGCAATCATTGCCATTACGGAGGCAATGAGTACGCCCGATTTGGCGATATCCTGCGTTGCTGTATCTTCAAAAGCCAGCATGGTTATAAAAACAGACATCGTAAAGCCAATGCCGGCCAGTATACCAATGCCGGCAAGCTGCGTCCAGCTTACGCCGCGGGGCAATTCGCCCCATTTGAGCTTTACCAGTACCCAGCAGGCGGTTATAATGCCCAATGGCTTTCCGATAAATAAACCGCCAATGATGCCATAGTTGAGTGAACTGTTAAGGGCTGCTATAAATTCCGGGGGAATAACAATGGCGGTATTGGCCAATGCAAAAATCGGGAGCATGACAAAATAAACGGGTACATGAAGCAGGTGCTCCAGTTTTTCTAAGTGTTGTAATGGAATGGTTAGCGCAAACAATACACCTGCTATGGTAGCATGAATGCCCGAGTTGAAAAAGCAATACCACAGCAATATACCCAGCGCGAAATTCCACCAGCCGAATTTAATTTTCAGCCGGGGAAGTAAAAACAATACAACTGCAATGCCAATGCCCGATAACAGGTAGAGCCATTGGACGGCGCCACCATAAAACAAAGCAATTACAAGAATAGCGCCCAGGTCGTCTATAATAGCCAGCGCCATTAAAAAAGTTTTTAAAGCAGCCGGCACTTTTTTGCCCAGCATGGATGCAATGCCTAAGGAAAACGCGATGTCTGTGGCCATGGGTATGCCCCATCCGTGCTGGAAAGCGGTATGCCTGTTGAACAATAAATAGATCGCTGCCGGGGCCAGCATACCTCCTATGGCGGCAAACAAAGGAAGCAATGATTTTTTGAGCGATGACAGCTCGCCAATAAGTAATTCTCTTTTGATTTCCATTCCCACTAAAAAAAAGAAAGCGGCCATTAAGCCATCATTGATCCAGTGCAGTAGCGAATGGGGCAGGTGAATGCCGGAAGGAGCAGGAACTGCTATATTCCAGAAAGCGATATAATTCTCACCGGCCGGAGTATTGGCAATAATAATGGACAGCACACTACAGGCAAAAAGTAGAATGCCCACCGAGCGGCTGTCTTTTACCATACGCTGTAATGGAGTAACAATGATCTTTCGCAGGAATGTTTTTGCCATACTTCAAATATATGGCCATCTGAATAACCTGCCGAATCGGGTGGGCGCATTTCAATTTTTCGCTCCATGTACAACTTTCCGGTCGGTGAGACACCGACCGGTAGCGGGTTCTACAGGTGGGTGTCACCACCCACCTGCGAAAATTTGAAATGCACCCATCGGGAGTACATTTACCTTCAGCAGGAAAAGTTGTCTTCTTTCTATTGTGCTTATATGTTATCTTGTAACACAGAGGCATACCTCGGCTTTTTTTATTATGGTGCTCTTCGCTCCTTCTCCTGTTTACCGGCATAATAGTAGTATTAAAGAATTACCTTACAGGAGGAACTGCCCTGAATTAACGGCGGTTCTATTGTGCTGAATATATAAAATATGAAAGGACTTCGCAACGGTATAAAAAAAACTACGGCTACACCAAAGGGTAAGGTGATTGCCGCCGTTATTTTTCTTCTTGTGGTTGTGGCTGCAACCCTGGCTATCGTATACTGGAATGCAATAAAGGAGCAGCTGATCCGCAACCAGGTAAGGTTAAAGGTGAGGGAAAAAACAGACCGCCTGTATCACATTCATTACAACAATATGGAATTAGATGAAGTAGGCGGGAATTTATCCGTATCCGGTCTTTCATTGCAGTATGACAGTGCAAGATATTTGAAGATGAAAGAAACCAGGAGCGCGCCTGCTGTGCTTTTTAAGATTGAAATACCCTCCATATCCGTTACGGGCATACAAACCCCCAGGGCTTTGCTCACCCGTGAAATAACAGGCAGCAAAATACAGATCAGTTACCCGGTTATTGAAATGTTGTATACACATGAAGGGAAGGACTCTGCCAGGGCCGTTCCACAGGAGGAGGTGTACAAACAAATACTGGGCGGACTGGAAAAAATTAAGATAGATACGTTGCTTATTATTGGCGCACAGATCATTACTAAAAATATACGAACCGGCAAACAGGAGCTTCAACTGATGGATACACGTGTGGAATTGCGTGATGTGATGGTAGACAGCGCTTCCGGCCGCGACCGTTCCCGCATATTTTTTTCGAAACAATTATCCGCTTCCTGTTCTACATTGCTTTGGTCATCTTCTGATCAGTTGTATACCTATAAAGTTGAAAACATTACGATGCATTCAGCTAACCGGCAAATTAATGTTGAACGTTTTCGCATTATACCTTCCCTGGGTGAAACGGATTTTGCCGCAAAAAAGAACATCCAGTCCGACCGGTTTGATACAGACATCAAACAACTTGCGTTTCACCAGATCAGCTTCCAGCAACTGGTGCAGGAGCAACTGATGGCCGACAGCATAGTGATGCAATCTGCCTCGTTCAAAATATACAGGGATATGACCATGCCCCCGGATACCCGCAGCAAAATAGGTACCTACCCGCATCAAAAAGTGGCCCTAATCCCTTTCCCTGTAGACATAAAAAAAATAATCCTTAAAAATACGGAGGTGGAGTATAAGGAGAAAGGACGGCTATTGCAAAAAACAGGGAAAGTTACTTTTGGAAATATCAATGCGGTGATCAGTAATGTTACCAATAATAAATCGTCGCCGGATAAAATAATAACAGCAGATATCCGGGCAATGTTCCTAAAGCGGTTCCCGGTTCAAACACACTGGACTTTTTATTTGTTTAATCCTAAAGGGAGGTTCGATATCAGGGGGCATTTGGGCGCGCTCAATGCCACAGCCATTAACGGAATAACCGAATCACTTGGGGGCGCCCGTATAAGAAAAGGTTATATCCGCGATCTTAGCTTTAACTTTAAAGGCGATGATTACGGAATGGATGGTACGGTAAAGCTGTTGTATGATGATTTACGCATAGCCCTTTTGAAAAAGGATAAGGAGACCAAAACCCTGGAAGAAAAAAAATTAGTAAGCTGGGGCGCCAATATGTTCATCAAAGACGCCAATCCCTCTAAAGGGGAAGCGCCGAGAGTTGCCCATGTGCATTTCGACAGGGAAATTAACCGTTCTATTTTTCATTTATCATGGAAAACGCTTTCGGAAGGCATAAAAGTAACTGCGCTCCCTTCTAAAAATAAAAAATGAAGGCAGTTGCCGGGGATTGGGAACATGGGTGAAGAGTTGGGACCGGGCGGGGTGTAACAGGAATTTAATATATTTATAACCTTGTGGTGAAATAAAAAAAGTGTATACTTGTTAAGCATTAGTAAACATTACAATACGCTTCTTACCATATTTCAAGTAGTATAAACGATGCAGGGTGCTATAGCCGATATCAATATTTTATTTAACCGGATTGCTGCTTCCGGCGATGAATCGGCTTTGTGGGCCCTGCATAAGGCATATTTTCACCGGCTCTATCGCTTTGTATATGCGCTTACCGGCGTAAAGGAACCGGCAGAAGAGATTGTGAATGATGTGTTTTTGGCCCTCTGGCAAAAAAGGCATTTATTGTATACTGTAGCTAAACCGGAGCTGTATTTGTTTGTTTGCGCCAGGAACAAGACGCTGAGGCAACTGAAAAAGCAAAAGGTATTCACGGAGCCGCTGAATGAGCTGCATGATTTTGATTGTATCCTTTACAGAACGCCTCATGATATTATGATCACCACAGAGCTGCACCGGCGTATTAATGAAGCTATCGGCGCATTGCCGCCCAGGTGTAAGCTTATCTTCAGCCTGGTAAAAGAAAATAACCTGAAATACCGGGAAGTGGCTGAATTGCTCGGGCTTTCCGAAAAAACAATTGAAAACCAAATGGGGATCGCCTTAAAAAAGCTGAGCCAGTCTATTCCGCTCTCTTTTTCTTCCTGAAAATATATTTATTTTTCTTTGGGGGTGAACGGCCGTCAATGGTCTCTTTCAGTATATAACAGCACCCGGATAATATGTCGGATTCGAGGATATGGGAATTACTGGCCCGAAAATATAATAACGAAATTTCAGCAAAAGAGCTTGCTGAGCTGGCCACGCTATTGCAGCAGCAGGGCGAGGCAATTCATTTAAATGAATTGCTGGCAGATCTGCAGGCTATACCCCTTCAAAGCATGAGTTCAGAAGCCGACGAAGTAAAAAGCCTTGATGCACTGCAGCTTTTGATAAAGATGGATAATACGGATGCCATATTCAAGAGCACCATGGAACTGTCGAAGCAGGCAAAGCGGAAAAAGGGATTTTATGCGCTGGGGATAACAACTGCCCTTGCTATCATGGTATCTGCCTGGTTTATTACAAATACTGATAAGCCGGCAGCATCTTTAAGTGTTCCCCTTAATGAAGTGGTAACAAGCGGTGGATCAAAAAGCACAGTTCATCTTCCCGATGGTTCGTCTGTTATACTTAATACAGGAAGCAAGCTTTCCTATAATAAGGATTTTGGCGTGGGTACGCGTGAGATATATTTAAGCGGGGAAGCTTTTTTTGATATAGCCAGGAACGAAAAAGTGCCTTTAACAGTGCACGCCGGCGATGTGGATATAAGCGTGAAAGGAACCATTTTTAATGTAAAAGCATATGCGGAAGATTCAACAGTGGAAGCGTCACTTATAAAAGGCGCTATTGAAGTGTTTTCAAAAAATGACAGGGAAAGAAAAATACTGCTTCGGCCTAACGAAAAAATTGTTATCGGAAAGGCTGCCAATGTAAAATCGTCTGAAAAAAATGTACCGCTTCCTTCACCAAAGGAAGATGTTTTTGTTTTGGGGAAGATCAAAACCAACCCTTCCGACAGCACCATCAGTGAAATTGCGTGGATACAAAACAAGCTGGCTTTTTATAAGGAACCTTTTTCGAGCTTAGCGCAGAAAATGGAAAGCTGGTACAATGTATCTGTACAATTTAATGATGAAAAGCTTGAAAAAATTACTTTTACCGGTTCCTTCGAAAAGGAAGATATCATAGAGGCCTTAGATGCATTACGGCAAATTACGCCTTTTGAATACCGGGTTGAAAACAGGAATGTAATCATCGGTAAGGCAGACAGGAATTAAGCGGGCTGTATTATGCTTTGGTTAAATACAGCCGGAAAACACCTGAAAATTTTGTATTGACAACAGGATCGGGCAGCTTGCATTGTTTTTATAATGACTAAATAATATTTATGATTATTAAACAAATAAGTATGTAAAATCAAAAAAGGGAGATGCGCCAACACCTCCCTGTTAAGCAAACGGGAACACTGACTATGTTCCCCTATTATTCAACTCAACAATTAAAGGTATGCATTTTTCCAAAACTAATTGGGACAGGCAAGGCTTGCTTTATTCCCTGAAATGGAAGTTCATTATGAAAGTTTCTTTCATTATTACTACATTATTAAGTTTACAAATTTCTCTTTTGGCCAACGCGCAAAAGGAAATTTCCCTCTCTGTAAAGAAAGAACCCTTAAGAAACGTGCTAACGCTTATTGAAAAACATTCAGGATACCGGTTTTTGTATACCGATGATCCGGTTTTTGAAAACAGCCGGGTTACCCTGAAAGTACAAAAAGCCGCTTTTGAGGAAGTGATGAGCCGGATACTGGCCGGCACCGGATTAGGTTACACGGTTAATAACAACGAGTTGGTAGTACTGAGCTTTACGCCTGCTGCCAGTTTGGCAATCATTACAGGAAGGGTAACGGATGAAGAAGGCAACCCGCTATCGGGCGTTACCGTGCAGGTAAAAGGCGCCAATACTTCCACTGTTACCAATGCGGATGGTGAATTTAGCATAGATGCGGGGAGCAATGCCATTCTTATTTTTTCGTCTGTTGGGTTTATAACGCAGGAAATTGCCGCCGGCAGTAACGCAGTAGCTAATGTTCGGCTCGAAACCGACAAAAAAGGTCTCTCGGAAGTGGTGGTAACGGCCCTGGGTATTTCCCGTGAAAAGAAATCGCTGGGGTATTCTACGCAAAAGGTTGACGGCGCCCAGCTTACTGAATCGCCTGCGTCTAATTTTGTAAATGGTATAGCCGGTAAAGTAGCCGGTGTTCAGATTTCAAGCTCAGGCGCGGTAGGCTCTTCTTCGAAGATGGTCATCAGGGGCGAATCGTCTTTAAGCATGCAAAATAATCAGCCCCTTTTTGTAATAGATGGCGTTCCTGTTGGTAACGACGGGGTGAGTAATACCAATGCCAATGCAGATTATGGTAACAGCTCTGCTGAAATCAACCCTGCCGATATTGAATCCATGAACGTACTGAAAGGGCCTGCCGCGGCGGCTTTATATGGCTCGCGTGCGGCAAATGGCGCTATTGTTATTACTACTAAAAAGGGAAGTGCCCGCAAAGGCATGGATGTAAACTTCAATACCTATTATTTTGCGCAGGAAGTGGCCTGGCTGCCTAAATTTCAAAACCAGTTTGGACAGGGACTGAACGGGATATATGAAGGATCCAACTTTGGCGCTTCATGGTCAATTTACCCGGATGGCGACAGAGATTCCTATGACGAAAGCTGGGGACCCCGCTTAGATAACAATACCCTGGAGAAGCAATTTGACTCTCCCACCAGCAATGGCTTTCGGGGTGGCGATGTGTCTATTAACAACCGGGGCGATGTAACTGCAACACCCTGGGTATCACATCCAAATAATATCAAAGACTTCTTTAACACAGGCAGCAAATTCTATAACAACCTGGCCTTATCGGGCGGTAACGATAAAGGCACTTACCGGCTTTCGCTTACATCGCTCACCGATAAAGGCGTAATACCCAACAATAATCTCGACCGATACCAGGTAAGCTTAAACAGCAGCTATAAGCTTACCAGCAAGCTTACCTCTTCCATTAATTTCAACTACATGAAGCAAAAAAGCGACAACCGCCCCGATAACGGGTATGGCCGCAATACCTTTATGTACATTTTTACATGGATGACAAGGCAGGTAGACATAAACAGCCTGCGCAATTACTGGCAGGCAGGTTATGAAGGTTTGCGGCAGTTCCAGTTCAATTACGGCGAAAATCACAACAACCCTTACTTCCTGATGTATGAAAATACCAAGGCGCAGGATAAAGACAGGCTGTATGGCAATATTGCCCTGGAATATGCTTTTACCGACAAACTGAAATTAAAAGTTCGTACGGCGGAAGATCTGTATTACGATTTCCGCCCCATGAAATGGGCGGTAAGCACTGTGGATAATCCATTGGGCGGCTACCAGGAAACACGTATAAAGTACGAAGAAAGGAATACAGACCTGCTGTTAACTTATAACGGTTCAGCCGCGGCGGATGACATAGGCTATACGGTATCTGCCGGCGCCAATCGCTTCGATTTAAACGGGAACAATATTACAGCAACAAATAACGGGCTGCTGGTACCGGGTATATATAACCTCGGCAATACTTCTCAGTTATTAACCGCAGGCAACAGCAGTTACAAAAAAAGGATCAATAGTGTGTATGGCATGGTCAATCTTAATTATAAGGGACTTGTATATTTGGACCTGACCGCGCGTAACGACTGGTCGAGCACCCTGCCATCCAATAATAATTCTTATTTCTATCCTTCCATTGGCTTAAACGGCAATTTGAAAGATATCCTTGGCCTGCCGGCTGCTATTAGCCAGGCGCAACTGCGCTTTAGCTGGGCGCAGATGGGCAACGATGCTCCCGTGTATTCTATTATAAATACTTATAACTACGGCTCCCCATGGGGAAATAACTATTCATTGATCGGCAACAGCACATTAATGAATGCTAATTTAAAGCCGGAGATATCCTCAACTTATGAAATTGGAGGAGCGCTCGGTTTCTTCAATAACCGCATAGGCGTTGATGTTACTTACTATGACATCCGCACTGTAAACCAGGTGCTTTACCTGCCTATGGTACAAAGTTCCGGGCAGGGATCACGTATAATTAACGCAGGTGAAATTAAGAATACCGGTGTTGAAGTAATGCTTTCCGCTACGCCGGTTAGCACGGCAGGAGGCTTTAAATGGAACTTTAATATCAACTGGTCGCACAACGTAGGAAAAGTTGTTTCGCTGGATCCTGAAGTAGATAAAATTGTACAGGCTGCCCCCGGTGAAGACGCCTCTATACAGGCGCGGGTAGGCGAAAAAATGGGTGCTATCTGGGGACCGGGTTACAGGAGAGTTCCTGACGGTCCGTTAAAAGGCCAGATCGTTATCGGCACTAACGGAAGAGCGATGGTGGCTCCGGAAGAAATGTACCTGGGGAACGTTAATCCCGACTGGATCGGTGGTTTTTACAACCAGGTTACCTATAAGAATTTCCATCTTAATTTTTTATTTGCCGGACAGGTTGGCGGTAAATTCATTTCCCGTTTTTACAATAAAGCGGCAGGCTCCGGCCAGTTAATAGAAAGCGCAAAGGGCCGCGGAGAAAGAGCGCCCGGCGCGGAATACGATGCCCCTTACTATGTACAGGGCGCAGCGCTGATGCCTGACGGCTCTTACCAGCCCAACTCAACCGGCGACGGAGGCAAATTAGATGCAGGTGTATACGGCACAGACATCAGGAGCATGATTAAAGGACAATTAGATCATATTTCGGAAGCACAATTGTTCAGCGCCACTTATTTTAAACTGCGTGAGCTGTCTGTTGGTTATAGTTTGCCGCATAAATTGATTGGCAACACTTTTATTAAGAACGCGAAGGTTTCCTTAACCGGCAGAAACCTGTTATTGTTCAGACCAGACAGTAATCACCATTTCGACCCTGAAGTTGCCATAGCCACCACAGGCAACGGGCTGATACCAGGTTTTGAGAACATGAGTGTTCCTTCTATGAGGGAAGTGGGCGTTAGCCTTAACCTGAATTTTTAAAAACTTCCAAATTCAAAAATCATGACAAAGTTTAAACCGATCATATTTTTAGCCGTTCTTTTCCTGTCGGCCTGCACGAAAGATTTTGAGGAAATCAATACCAATCCCAATTCGCCGGATAAGGTAGATAATCCCGGCGTGCTGTTTACCAATGCTATCCGAACTGCTGTTAACAGGAATTTTGAGCATTCTTTTAACCGCGGCTCTATAGCGGGCGACCTGCTTTTTAACGATTTTGCCGGCAATTATAACAATTGGGTAAGAGCCGATGCAAGTGGTTATTTTTTATGGAGTTATTATGATTATATCCGAGACTTAAATGAGGTTATTGTTTTATCTGAGGCAAACGGATCAAACAACTATAAAGGTGTGGCATTGGTATTACGGTCGTGGATGTTTCAGAATTTAACAGACATGTATGGCCCTATTCCCTTCAGGGAAGCGGGCAATGCTAAGTTAGAAGGAATTAACAGCCCCAAATACGAACAGCAGCAGGCGGTATATGCCGGGCTGCTGGCCGACCTGGATGAAGCCAGTTCCTTACTGGGTTCAACCAGCGAAAATGTAGTGGGGGATATTTTATTTGACAGTGATATCAGCCGCTGGAAGAAGTTCTCTACAGGACTGATGATCCGTTTACTGATGCGGCAGTCTAAAAAGGTGGATCCTTCTGCCGCACTGACCAATATCCTGAACAACCCTTCCAAATATCCTTTATTTACATCCAATGCCGACCAGGCGGCGCTGCAATATATAGCCGACCGCAGTAATCCTATGCCGCTCTTTACAAAAAGCAACAGCGATTACGCTACAAGTACCCGTGTTTCCAAGAATCTTGTTGATTATCTGAAATCACTTAATGATCCAAGGTTGCCTGTTTACGCGCTTCCTGCACAGTCGAGTGTTGCAGATGCGGATCCTGACCCTGCTGACTTTGAGTATACAGGAGCCGTAAATGGCAATGGACCGCTTTCTGATCCTAAAGATTATTCGGCCCCCGGTATGCTTTGGGCGCCGGAACAATACAATCCCACACTGGCTTCCATGAATGCCGCGCAAGGGGTTATCCTAAGCTATTCGGAAGTACAGTTTAACCTGGCTGAAGCTGCCGAAAAAGGATATATAGCCGGTGGTTCCGATGTTGCTGAAGATTATTATCTGAATGGTATTAAAGATCAGTTTGCCTATTTTGCCGAAAGAATAGGTACAAGGTACGCCGCTTCCTACCTGAAGCTGAAGGGAGAAGATGTTATTCCTGATAACAGCTATTATGCACAGCCTGAAGTGGCGTACGGCGGTACGGCAGCGGAGAAGTTAGAAAAGATAGCGATGCAAAAATGGTTGTCGCTTTATATGGTAGGGTACGAAGCATGGTTCGAATGGAGAAGGAATGGTTTCCCTGAAATTGTTGTTGGCACGCAGGGACCAGGTTATATTGCCAGAAGAGCCCTGTATCCTGCCGATGAAACACGAATTAACATAGATAATTATAACCAGGCGGTACAGTGGTTAGGTACAGATGAACTGAAAACGCGTGTGTGGTGGGATGAATAAAAAACAGAAAACAACAGCATAGAGCTTACCTTATTGACCCTGACTCCACTAACCTGTTGGCACTATCAATGATAGCGGAACGTAAAAGCGTTCCGCTTTTTTTAGCCCTTTTTTAGCCGGATGCAAAGCAGTATAAAAGAAAGCATATCAATATTGTATAAATAGTAATGATTAGTTTTTGCGAACCAAAGCGCCGGGTTGAACGGCGCTTTGGTTTTAATAACCTGTAATTTTAACGGTTGGTTATTTTATACCGCACAGATATAAGTATTCCTGCAGGGTAATTTTTCCATTCATGAGATAAACGTATAATATATCCAGGTCTACTTTCTTTTTTTCCAAAGTGCTCACCATCTCTTTGTCAAAATACAAGTCTTTGATCATTGTTTCCATGTTGTAATTGTTTTAACATGAAGTACGTTGCTGACACGTACCGGAATAGGTGTTTACATTTTCAGCAAAATGTAATATTCACATGGGAGGCAAATCGTAGCGGTTAATTGAATATCGTGGGCAAGTGAATATCGTGGGCAAGAATCGTGAGTTATAAAGCAAAGGCCATTGCAATATGGCTCGTTGAAATTTATTGTGTATGCTAAACGCAAAGGTATCCGGTTTTATTGCTAAAACAGCGCAGGGTACGTTAAAAGCTAAATAAATTTTTATGATTATTCTCTATATATTTTGTTTTAAATATATTATGGATATGTTTATATTATATTTGAATTTCTTAAATGCCTTACGCTACCCAAAACCAATAGAAATTGCGCTGAGCAATAGGTTATCATTACTACAACCGGGAGTATTTCAAACGGATAAACAAACTTGTTTACCGCCAGAACGGAATCAGAAAGTACAAACTGGCCGGCTCCTGAAAAGAATAAAGTAGCTGTTTTTGTATCTGTTTTCCCAAACAGGTTAAGCGTAAGCATCCAAAAAAAGCAGATTACCGTGGCGTAAATAACTACGGGAATTTTTAGTGTATCCAGATAGGGCAATAGCAGGGCCGAAAATAATAGCCAGTATGCCATAACAGGTATGCCCAATAAGGGCTGAAACTGTAAAGCGCCTTTTACGCCGGCGCCGATCCGGAACAGGTAGATGATATAAAAAATATGCGCTGACAGGAAGGCCAATAAGCCAGCGATGAAAAATCCGTTGAATAGTAAAAGCACATCTCCGCACCAGGAAAATAACAATGCGGATAATAATATTTTTGAAAAGGATGACCTGATCCCTGTTTCTGCAGCATAGAGCAGCATCAGTACGATCATTAATAACGGCTTGCTGAAAAGCCTTCCCTGTTCATATCCATTGAAAGTGAAAAGAATATCGGTTATTGCAACCAGCCCGTATATACAGCCTAATGCAAATGATATCCGCTTCATGCATTTATTTTAATTCGATCCGGGCTTTCCTGCCAAAGAAACGGGTAATGGAATCCCTGCTACGGCCGGTATCCGATAACGGCCCGGTAATTAGCGTGTATAGCTTAAAAGAAACAGAGTCTTCCGTGCTGAGCTTTACATCGTAGCCCATTTTCAGCAGTTCCTCGTGCCTGCTTAAAGCCCGCATACGCCGGGAGGTTTCAATGATTACTTTATAGGAAGTATTGCCATTATTGGCGGGGAGGGAAATAACCGTGCTGTCTGCTCCCGTTGCCGCAAAATCCTGTGCTGCAGGTGGTGAAGGAAGTACAGGCTGAATGTTTTCCAATGTATTACCCTGCCTGGTTTTACCCGCCTGCCATTGTTGAAAAAAATAATACACAATCCATCCTATTATTGCCAGTCCCAGCACCATGGCAAATAATACCAGTAATTTGCGAAGTGTATTTTCGGATGTTTTGCCTGGTTGGGGATAGCCATTGCCGAATGACATATCATCAGAACGCTCTTCTCTTTTTGCAGCACGCTTTTTTGAATTGTACTCTTCCGGAACAGTAGCCACTATCACTTCATTTCCCTGGATAAAATCATAGTCATTGCTGTCGTTTAAAATTAAGGTACCCAGTCCTTCAATATAAAACTGCTTACTTACATTTAATAGTTGCTTGCCGATATTTAAAAAATCTTCCAGGTCCGATGAAGCCAGTGGTCGTATCTTTCCGGTGTGCTGCGCAATAAAATCAATAAGTCCCCCGTCTTCCGGGGTTTTTTTATCGGGAGAAAATTGTATTGTATTTCCGGGAAGCCGGATCTTCCCTTTTTCATTTTCAAATGGATTTTCATAAAAATTATCCAATACAAATTCACCAATGCCCTGTAACTGCATTTTTTTATTTTGGAGCAGGTATTGTCCAAGTAAATGTGCTATCTTCAAAATCCTGGCTGTTTTTAGTAAAGAATGATACCCGGAATCAGAGGCACAAGTTACAAAAATATCAAAAGGAACTGGGCACAAGTTTTAGTCCCTTTTAGCTCTATGCCGGGAAGCTGGAAATGTAATACCGCTCTTTTCCCGGGCAGACTTATATTTGTAAATCCAACCATTTATTATTATGCTAAGTGAGGAAGAAAAGGCGTTTATTGTATATTGGGAGCAAAACAGGGCCCGGCAAAAAAGAGTATTCTACCAGTTACTTGTTGGTCTTCCGTTAGGGCTGCTGCTTGCGTTGCCCATACTTATCAATTATCTGTCGGGATGGGATAAAAGAGCCACTATGGTAGGTAATACACAGTCTAACCCCCTCGTATTAATTATAGCGGTATTGGCTATAGCAGTTTTTTTTTCCATATTTAACAGACGCCATAAATGGGAAATGAACGAGCAGCGCTATCTTGAATTAAAGCAGGAGGAGGAAACAGATGTTAAAACAAAGTAAGGATGCAACGTTTTGATAAGTGATTATATCATTGGGTATAAAGAAAAAAATATATGAGAAAGATCGCCTTTTATGGTTTTGTAGTGTTTGCAGTTTTATTATTTGCGTCATGTTTGAAGAAAGATTCGGGTTGTCCTTACAATGAGCTGACTGTTAAGGCGCCGGATAGCGAAGTACAACAGGTTGAACAGTACCTTGCTGGCAAGGGAATAACCGCTCTTAAAGATTCATCGGGTGTATATTATGTTGTTGAAGCTGCCGGCGCCGGCAAAGTGCCTGAAGTATGTTCCATAATCAGCGTAAATTATACCGGCACGTTAACCAACGACCAGGTTTTTGATAAAAGCAATGGAACGCCGGTAACATTCCGGCTTGGTGAACTGATTCCCGGCTGGCAAAAAGGACTGAAGTATATTCAATCCGGAGGTAAGATCAGGCTCTTTATTCCTCCCAGTTTGGGCTATGGCGATAAAGATGCCAAAGATGCAAACGGCAATGTGATAATACCCGCAAATTCCATTATTGTATTTTCCTTGGAACTTACCGGAGTGCAGTAGGTAAACAAACACTTTACGAAAAAGGCTTTGAGGTGTTCATATACTTCAAAGCCTTTACCTTTATATAAACGTATACCATTGCCTCACGAAGCCATTTCTGTATTTGATATGTTTAAAATAGGGGTTGGTCCGTCCAGTTCCCATACGCTGGGTCCGTGGCGGGCCGCGCAACTGTTTACCGCTAAGCTGTCCGGGCAGCGGCTGTTAGATAAGGTGGCATCATTACAGGTATTATTATATGGGTCTTTGGCTAAAACGGGCAAAGGGCATGGTACGGATATTGCCGTTCAACTGGGGTTGTGTGGTGAGGATCCCGAAACCTTTGCAGTGGAAAATATCAATGCGTATATCAGTGATATCGCTATTCATAACCGCCTACTGTTACAGGGAAAGCAAAATGTTGTGTTCCATCCTTATGAGGATATTGTTTTCCTGGTCAGGGAATCGCTTCCCTTTCATCCTAATGCCCTCACATTTTTAGCAACGCTTGAAAACGGGAACAAAATGGCAGAAACCTATTACTCTGTTGGCGGGGGCTTTGTGCAACAGGAAGGAAAAGAAACGGGAAAAACCGATATGGTGCAATTGCCTTTTCCCATCAATACCGCTTCTGATCTGTTGCATTGGTGTATGAAGGGGTTAAGCATATACGAGGTGGTGATGGAAAATGAAAACGCCTGGCGGCCGGAAGACGATACAAGAAAAGGAATTTTGCAGATATACCAGGTAATGCAGGACTGTGTATATAAAGGTTGTCATGCAGGAGGCATGCTGCCCGGCGGACTAAATGTAAAACGTCGTGCCGCCGCGTTGAATAAAAAATTATTGGAGGGGAGAGCCTACAGGGATTACACCGCATGGATAAAGTGTATACAGGAAGGAGGAAGCGGTTTTAGCTACATCATAGACTGGGTAAGCTGCTTCGCGCTTGCCGTTAATGAGCAAAACGCCTCATTCGGACGGGTGGTAACTGCGCCTACTAACGGTGCTGCGGGTGTTGTTCCGGCTGTATTGCTCTACTATGTTATTTTCTGCGGGGGCGATACGGAAGAAAATGTTATCCGGTTTATTTTAACCGCCTCGGAAATAGGGAGCATTTTTAAAAAAGGAGCAACCATCTCCGCGGCAATGGGTGGCTGCCAGGCCGAGATCGGCGTTTCATCGGCTATGGCTGCGGGGGCGTTAACAGAAGCAATGGGCGGCACACAAAAGCAGGCTTTGATGGCTGCTGAAATAGCTATGGAACATCACCTGGGCTTAACCTGCGACCCTATTGCCGGGCTGGTGCAGGTGCCTTGTATAGAAAGAAATACCATGGGCGCCATAAAAGCCATCACCGCATCGCAACTGGCTTTGCAAAGTACCCCCGATTTTGCAAAAGTTTCTTTGGATGCCGTGGTAAAAACCATGTGGGATACGGCGGTTGATATGAACCACAAATACAAGGAAACCGCCGAAGGCGGACTGGCGGTTAATATACCTTTGGGTTTGAAGGAATGCTGATGGGCCAACCTGTAAGGTCTGCCGGGCTGCTTTGCTAGTTCAGCAGACCTTGCAGGTTTGAAGTCTGCCGGGCTGCTTTGCTGGTGCAGCAGACCTTGCAGGTTTGGGGTCTGCCGGGCTGCTTTGCTGGTGCAGCAGACCTTGCAGGTTTGAAGTCTGCCGGGCTGCTTTGCTGGTTGAGAAGACCTTGCAGGTTTATCACGGCAGAAAAAACCGTTCAAATTCACTATCAATCTGGAAATGGTTCAATCCGGTAGCTTTTAGGCGCTGTGCATCTTTTTCCGCTTCAGCCGCCGGGTTAGCAAACCGCCGGTAACGCCAGGCATTTACTACGCCTACCGGGAGTATGTTATTACGCCTGGCCCATTCCACATCATCACGGGAGAGCTCGTTGCCAAACAGGTAATAATGGGAAGGGCTGTAGCCTGGCTTCAGCATATTTTCCTCTAATTGTTTCCTGGTGCAGCTTAATTTTATTTTACCGGTAAAGAAATCCGTTGATTCGCTGGTGCCGATCATCAATGCCGCTTTATCCAGCTTGTATTTTTTAAGCAAAGCAACTACTTTGGAAAACAAAAGCGTGTCGTTACCACTGATCTTATTGTCAATCATTACGTCAATCTTCCCGCTGCAATATTGTAATGCTTCTTCGAATTGCAGTACTTTGCTGCCTCCTGTATTGCTTTTTAATTTACTGATCTCTTTCCATGTTATATCCGATACCGGCTTATCCAATCCGAAGTATCGTTTAAAATTCATATCATGATGAATGATCAGTACGCTGTCTTTCGTGAGCCGCAGGTCAACTTCCACCATTTTATAGCCGCGTTCAATAGCGGCTTTAAGCGCAGGCAGGCTGTTTTCAGCACGATTGCTGTCTACCACGCCGCCGCGATGAGCTATTAAATAATAGTTATTATCTGATGATTGAGAAAAAGACGGCAGCCCTGTTCCGATGAAAGCAAGCAGCAATGCAATATAGCAGATAAATGATTTTTTCAAAACATGCAAGATTTGAGATAAAGTTAAATGGTTTGTTATTACAAGAAATATTTTTACATACATTTACTGCAAATACAACCTCATCATCAACGAAACACCCTCCATTTGATCTCTGAATGGTTAACGCCAGCCTAAAATTGTGTTTCTGTATGCGCGTCTCCCTTACTTTACTCTGCATGCTGTTATACTTTACAGCCTGTAAGCAACATACCCTGGATGATCATCTTCTTGAGCTGATGCCGGTTGAAATAACGGGTATAGATTTTCGCAATGAGATACAGGAAGATGAGCAATTCAATATTCTTACGTTCGAATATTTTTATAACGGTGCGGGGGTAGGTGTTGGTGACTTTAATAAAGACGGGCTACAGGATATTTTCTTTACCTCTAACATGGGCAGGAGCAGGCTGTATATGAACGAAGGTGCATTCCGGTTTAAAGATATTACTGAAGCTTCGGGCATTAACACAGCCGGCAAATGGGCCTCAGGTGTATCGGTGGTGGATATTAACCAGGATGGTTTACCGGATATATATGTTTGCTTTGGCGGTCCCCACGAAGCAGCTCAAAGGGCTAATGAGCTGTATATTAATAACGGGGATAATACTTTTACAGATAAAGCCTCCGCATATGGACTGGCAGATACGGGGCATAGTGTGCAGTCTGTTTTTTTTGATTACGACCGCGATGGGGATCTGGATATGTACCTGCTCACCAATATTACGGATGAAATGGGCCCTAATGTGATCCGTAAGAAAAGAATACATGGCGAAATGCCGAATACAGACAGGCTATACCGTAATAATGGCAACGGAACCTTTACCAATCTGTCTCAGCAGGCCGGCATTACCATAGAAGGATATGGACTGGGTGTTTCTGCATGTGATATTAATGAAGATGGTTGGCCGGATATTTATGTATCCAATGATTATTTATCCGACGATCTTTTGTATATCAATAACCGCGACGGCACATTTACCGACAGGGCCGCTGTTGTATTTAAGCATACCAGCTATTCGGCAATGGGAAATGACATAGCCGATTATAATAACGACGGCAAACCGGATATTTATACAGTGGATATGCTGCCACCGGATAATTATCGTAAAAAAATGATGATCGGCGCTACGCCTCATGACAGGCACCGGTCGGAAATTCAATATGGTTATGCGCCGCAGTTCATGCGCAATACGCTGCAACTGAACCGCGGGACAGGTAAAGACAGCCTCCCTTCTTTTAGCGAAACAGGTCAACTGGCGGGAGTAGACGCAACAGACTGGAGCTGGAGCGCTTTATGGGCCGATCTGGATAATGACGGCTGGCGCGACCTGGTCGTTACCAATGGCTATCCGCGGGATATTACCAACCGTGACTTTATTAATTATAACGCGCAATCCTTGATGAAAGGACATATTAACGATAGCGTGAGTAAACGAACAATGAAGGCGCTTAAGGCGCTTGACGGCGCTTTCCTGCATAACTTTGTTTTTCAGAACAGGGGCGACCTTACCTTCGAAGATCAGTCGGTTAACTGGGGTTTTACCCATAAAGCCTATTCAACGGGAGCGGCATACGCCGATCTGGACAATGACGGCGACCTGGATGTTATTATCAGCAACACCTGGTCACCTGCATCCATATACCGGAACAATACCGACCGGAAAGCACAAAATCACTATCTTAAAATTGAGCTATCCGGCCCGCCGGGCAATATGCAGGGATTCGGAACAAAAATACAATTGTTTGCCGGCAGCCTCAGTTCATATCATGAACATTTCCCGGTAAGGGGCTTTCAGTCAACGGTAGACGAAACCATTCATTTTGGATTGGGTAAGCAAACCAGGATAGACTCATTGAAAGTAGTATGGCCCGACAGTAAAGCACAAACGCTGTATGCTGTTCAGGCAGACCAGGTATTGCAACTGGACTATGCCGGCAGCAACCTTCCCTCACCGGTTGCTGTACATTCGGATACCACGGTAATATTTCAACCGGCTAACGCTGCTTATAATATTCATTACCGGCATCACGAAACATCTTATACGGATTTTAATATTCAGCCGCTTCTTCCGCATAAATTTTCCCAAAGCGGGCCCGGTATAGCCGTTGGCGACATCAATGGCGATGGAAGAGATGATTTTTTTGTGGGAGGCGCGTATAATCAGTCAGGGCAGCTTTTCTTTCAGCAGGCTAACGGAAGTTTTATTACGAAGCCATTGGTAGCTGAAAAGAAATATGAAGAAGATATGGGGGTGCTCTTTTTTGATGCAGACAATGACGGCGACCTGGATTTGTATATCGTGAGTGGAGGAAATGAATTTTCCGCCGGCTCTCCCTATTACCAGGACAGGTTATATATAAATGATGGCAGAGGGCTTTTCGCCCTGAAACGGGACGCCCTGCCCGAAATGCGTACAAGCGGCTCATGTGTAATTGCCGCTGATTTTGATAAAGATGGCGACCTTGATCTTTTTGTTGGAGGCCGGCTCACACCACAGCATTATCCCGCAGCCGGTATCAGCCAGTTGCTTGAAAACAGGAACGGGGTTTTTGTTGATGTAACCGATGAGAAGGCGCCGGGGTTAAGGAATATTGGTATGGTAACTGCTGCATTGTGGACCGATGTGGATAATGACAGCCATATGGACCTGGTTATTGTAGGAGAATGGATGCCTGTAACCCTGTTCATTAATAATAACGGAGCTTTCTCAAATGCCACGGAGCAGGCGGGGTTATTGCATACTGTTGGCTGGTGGAACAGCATACAGGCAGCCGATTTTGACCAGGATGGCAAAACAGATTATATACTTGGAAATCTGGGGTTGAACAGCCGGTTCAGAACTTCTGAAAAAGATCCTTTGAAAATGTATGCATACGATTATGCTAAGCCCGGCGCTATGGACGCCATCATCTCTTACAGCCAGGATGGCATCAGCTATCCTATCCATCCCCGCGATGATGTGATGCAACGTATGCCTTTCCTAAAAAAGCAATTCCCCCTGTATAAGGATTACGCTAATGCGAAGATGGAAGACCTGTTTCCGCCGGAAGTGCTTTCAAAAGCAATATCCATAACGGCCAACACTTTTCAAACCGCTTATTTGCATAACAACGGCAAACAGCCCTGGAAGCTAAAGCCGCTTGGCATGGAAGCACAGTTTGCGCCGGTGTTTGGCATGCTTGCCGGCGATTATGACGCTGATGGTTTTGCCGATATATTGCTTACAGGTAACTGGTACGCAACGGAGGTTATTTCAGGGCAGTATGATGCATTTAAGGGACTGTTTTTAAAAGGCGACGGACAAGGCGGGTTTTCAGTAAAGGAAAATGGATTCCGCATGGAAGGAGATGCAAAAGGATTAGCTGAGATCAGAACAAAGAAAAATACATTGTTGCTGTTGGCAGCAATGAATAATGACAGTCTTGTTGCGCTGGAAAATAAATCACGCAGGGGGCCACAGTCTTTTGTTGTTATCCGGCCCAATGATGCTTATGCCATTATTAGGCTGGATAATGGGAAACAGATCAGGCAGGAGTTCTATTATGGCTCGGGCTATTTTTCGCAACCGGGCAGGTACCTGCGCATACCCGTTGGTGCCGTATCTGCCACAGTGTATAATTTTAAAGGAGAGCAGCGCGAATTGGAGGATCTGCATACGCCTTCGAAGTGACAGGCAGGGCTATAACGGGCTTATCTTGCCGTTGTACTGTCCGTTTTCGAAAAATACCTTATCTCATATTTTTCCTGATTCTTACCCGGAAACAGTGGTGATTTGTTTTTACGCAGTACCATACGGTTTTTATCAATGTGCAGTATGATGTATTCGGATACGGGATTACCGTTCATGTCATTAAAGAAGAGCGTTGAATCATTACTATAGTATTGAAATAAAAGTTGTTCTCCCATGCCTTCATGAGATACGATGCTATCCGTTCTGTAACGGAATATTTCAACAGGATGCGGGTGTTTGTTCATGAAATCAAAGCCATTGTAATAATCGTATATGGAATCTACCCGCCACGCGCCAATGATTTTTTGCTGAACCGGGGCAGATGAACAGGCATATAAACCAAAGATTACAGCAGCCGGCAGAAAATTAAAAAAAGTTTTTTTCATTATTCATGAAAGCTTGGATACACAAACATACAACCAGCCTGGTTTAAAAGCATCCCCGGGATTTCAGGAATCAACACCGGGGATGCTTTACCAATTATTTAAACCTCAATCAAAATCAGGATTCTGAACAAGCGTTCCATTGCTCAGGTCAATTTGTCTTTGTGGTAAAGGGAAAAGATAATTTTTAGGAACAACGAAAGTTCTGCCCGGCTTCCATGGGCCCCTGTCAATGGCATAATGTGCCGGCAGGTTAATAATGCCAGCCCTGTTCCAGCGCATTAAATCCAGGTGGCGTTCATTTTCACCGGCAAGCTCAACACGTCTTTCATGCATCAGTTCCGTCATGGTTGCGTTTTCCACATCGGGCAAATCATTCCTGTCTCTCACCGCGTTAATTTCAGCATCTCCGTTTTGCGATGATCTTATTTTTGCTTCTGCAACCAGCAGGTATACATCGGCGGCACGCAATAAAGGGATATTCATGTTATTGTCTAAACCGCCATCGGGTCTCCATGATACATATTTCCTGAAGAAATAGCCGGTGTTGGTAAGTCCGGCGTATACTTCGGTAGGCCCGCTTGAACCACCGATGTCAATAATGTCTCCGATTTTAGCCATAGTATAGGTAAGGCGCGGGTCATCGGTTTCAAATTCATCTTCCAGGTCTTTGATCGGTTCATTAAAGCCCCATCCGCCCCATGGACGCGGAGCAGAATAAATGGAAGTAACATTCTCTGTCCATCCTTCTGTACATTGTATAGAAAACAACATTTCGGGGTTGTTCTTTGTGGCGGGCGTAAAGTTATCTCCGAAGCTTGGCGCTAATGCATAAGGGCCGGTAATAACTTTATTGCCATATTCAATGGCTTTCTCCCAGTTTTCGCGGTATACATAAAACTTGGCAAGATAGCCCCAGGCAGCCCCCTTGGTGGCCCTGCCTGTATTAGCTGCGTCATTTTGCAATAGCAGCAGGTCTGCGGCTTTCACAAAGTCTTCTTCAATCCGCTGATGCATGGAATCAAGAGAAGCTTTTGGCTTATTGAAATCATTATTGATAACATCCGCTTCGGTAATAACAGGCACCTGCCCGTATATTTTATAAAACTGCCAGTAAATCAAACCTCTTATAAAATAGGCTTCCCCTAAAATGCGGTTCTTCAGCGTTTGATCCATATCAATTCCGGGAACATTGATAAGCACCGCATTCGCTCTCGATATCACTTCATATTTTCTTGACCAGCTGTCGTTTAATTGTACATTACTGGGTTCGTAGGTAAACTCCTCAATGGCCTGGTCTTCGGGGTGATCGCCCGCTCTCCATTGGTCATCGGAGCAAATGTCCCAGGTTTGTTCCGTATGTGCAAACAGGTATTCATCACCCAGAAAAGAATACAGCGCGTTGGATGCGGCGATGGCATCATCGGCATTGCGCCAGAAATCTGCCGAGGTAGATTGCCCGTATGGCGGGGAATTCAGAAAGCCTTTTTTGCAGCTATTGAATGAAATGATGAGTAATGCAAATAAGCCCGTGATAATAATTTTATTTTTCATTGTACTGCGTTTAATCTTTTAAAATGTAACGTTTACACCAAATGTCCAACTGCGCGATTGCGGGTACTGGGCAATATCTACATTGATTTGCTTATTACCGTCCGAGTAACCTAATTCCGGGTCAAGACCGGAGTATTTGGTGAAAGTGAAAACATTCTGTCCTGTAACATACACTCTCAGTTTGCTTATGCCTGCCCTTTCCGTAAGATTGAGCGGAAGCGTATAACCCAGTACGATATTTTTTAAACGAAGAAAGTCTCCTTTTTCAATAAACATATCGGATGTGCGGTAGTTGCGGTTATCTCTCCGGGTAGTCATTCTTGGTATGGTATTGCTGGTATTGGGTCCTGTCCAGCGATCAGCCACTTCAGCATACATATTAAAAGAATAGGTGGGGTCCAGTCCCTGCATCCTGTCGGCATTAAAAATGCTCAGTCCTGCATTACCTAAAAGAAAAAGCGAGAGGTCTATACCCTTGTATTCAAAATCGGCATTGAAGCCATACACTACTTTGGGATGAGGGCTTCCTAATATGGTACGGTCTTGTTCATTAATCATGCCATCGTTATTCAGGTCAAGGAAACGTACGTCTCCGGGTGCAATTAACCCTGCCGTTTTGCGGGAATCGTTTGTAATGTTCGCGTCTTTGTCAATATCATCCTGCGTCTGGTATAAGCCATCTGTTTTCCAGCCATAAAATACAGCGATCGGTGAACCCTCATACGTTCTTGAAATTTCTTCTAAAGGGCGACCGTACAGCACCGATCCTATATAATTGCCGTCATACAGTTTGACCACCTTGTTTTTGATGAATGAAGCGTTACCGCTGAAGCTGTAATTAAAATTCCCCGCGCTGTTGCGGTAAGTAAGGTCAATTTCAAGTCCCTGGTTGCGGAGTATACCCACGTTCTGATCCGGGATGCCTAACGTACCCACCGTTCCGATGGTAGGCGGAGACAGGAGCATGTCTCTTGTTGTTTTAATGAAATAGTTGAAGTTGGCCTGCAGGGTACGTTTCAGCATTTCAATACTCAATCCTATATTGGTCATCTCTGCTGTTTCCCATGATATATTATAGTTGGGCAGGCGCGATTGCGTAGCGCCCACAACCGTATTGTCATCGAAAGAATATCTTCCGCCGCCGCTGATCAATGCGAGGTATTGCAGTCCGCCTATATTCTGATTACCCAATTGTCCCCATCCGCCGGTTAGCTTTAGCTCATCAATAAAGCCAACGTTGTCAAAAAATTTTTCTTCCGAAATTCTCCATCCGGCAGAAAATGCCGGGAAGTAGCCCCATTTATTTCCTTCGGCGAATTTAGAAGAACCGTCTGCCCGGAAAGTGGCGGTAAGCAAATATTTCCTGTCAAAATCGTAATTCACTCTTCCAAACCACGAGGATAAGGCATCATAGCTGCGGTTGCCGCCGATGTTGCCGAGCGTTTGCCCAACATCTAAGAACCGTTGATTCATTGCTTCGTTAATAAAATCTCTTTTTGCTGCGCTGAACCAATCGCCGTTAAATGTTTGAGCAGTATATCCTCCTACAAAATCTACACGGTGCAGGTCTGCGAATGTTTTATTGTAGGAAAGAAAATATTCTCCTAATAACGAATAGGACTCACTGAAATTCCTGCCCAAAGAATTATTGTTGGTGGTGCGGGTTTGATCAGTAACAATAGTGCTGAAATTCCTGCCGGTGTAATGATTGGCATCTAACCCGAAATTCGCTTTTAATTTCAATCCTTTAATAATTTCCAGTTCGGCATTTAAATTTCCCAGTATGCGGTTATTAATATTAGACGCATCCGTATTATTGGCAGTGAAAACCGGGTTGTTGATATCTCCGTATTCATTTGATGCTTTTGATGTGCCCCAGGTGCCATCGGCATTTTTAACCGGTATAAAAGGCATGAAACGGATAGCGCTCCATATAATACCATCCTGCGCTGATAAAGTATTGAGACTATTGTCTTTTGAATTGGTTAACTGGATGCTTTCGCCAATTTTCAGGCGTTTGCCTACTTTATGATCAGAGTTTACCCGTAAGCTTACCCTGCGGAAAAAAGAATTGGTGATCAGCCCTTTTTCATCGTAATAGCCGCCGGATATCATGTAAGATGATTTTGCGCCGCCGCCCGAAATAGCAATGTCGGCGTTATTTACTTTACCCGTGCCGAATAACTCCTTCTGCCAGTTGGTGCGTTGCACTGCATTGTCGGCATTGTTCCACACTTCGTTAACCGGTAAGCCATCGTTGGTATAACGTTCGCGTTTTAATTCAACCAGCGTAGCCGCATCCAGCATATCCAATGTTTTTAGCGCATTGGAAAAGCCGGTATAGGCATTGAGTGATATGGTGGAGGGTTGTTCAAAGCCTCCGCGTTTGGTAGTAACAATTACCACGCCGTTAGCTGCACGGGTACCATAAATAGCGGAAGCTGAGGCATCCTTTAATATTTCAATAGACTCTATGTCGTTGGGGTTAACCGAATTAAGACCTCCGGCAGGCACGCCATCTATAATAACCAATGGATCGGCATTGTTAATAGTGCCGGTACCCCTGATGCGGATAGAGCCCGCATTACCCGGACTGCCGCCGCTTCTTACCACGTTTACGCCCGCAGTTCTGCCCTGCAGGGCTTGTGTAACACCTGATACCGGGAGGTTCTGTACTTCAGTGCCTTTTACAGAGGCCACAGCACCGGTAACATCTTTCTTCTGCTGTGTGCCATAGCCTACCACCACCACTTCCGATAAGGAGGCAGCAGCGCTTAAAAGTGTAACATCAACCTGCGTTCTGCCGGTTACGTCAATTTCTTTTGTAGTATAGCCTGTGAAAGAAAATACCAAAACCGATTCATTGGCGGCTAAGCCAATACTATAACTGCCATTGGCATCTGAAACCGCTCCCTTGGAGGTTCCTTTTACCATAATATTTACAGATGGCAGCGCTTCACCGGAAGATTCATCCGTTACCCTGCCTGTAACAACCGTTTGCGCCATGGCAAAAGCGGAGAAAAAGATGCCGGAAATAAGCAGAAAGAGCGTTTTTGGAAACAGAAATCGTTTCATAATTGTTTGGAGTTAAGTAATGAATGACAGCAAAAACAAATGTCTTTTATAAATGCATCCTGGCATATTAAGTTTGTATGAAGCTTAATAGCACGGAAGCTATTATATCCGCTTGCGGAAAGGTTACAATAATGAAGAAGGCTAAAAAACTGCTGTAGCAAGAACAACCGGATAAACGGGTCGGGTATGGTGTTGTAACCGGAATAAGATTACATTCACAGGCATCAGCCATTTTCTCTTTTCCTGACTATTGCCGTTCGCACAACTGGTAATATTTCATCTCCGTGTATTCCCGTATAATAAAATAATAAATATACTGCCGGAGCCGGTTGCCTTGTAAAATTAATATAAATAGTTAACTACTTGTTAACCGGGGTAAACTTACTCAATATTCAATAGATAAAACGTGATAAAGGGATTGCAAACGTTTGCAATTTTTTTATTGCGGATATCCCGGATTTTGAGGTTTAAGGTTCGGATTATTAAGCATCTCCTGTACACCCAGCGGGAACAGCAGGTGTTTTTCCTGTAAAGCCTCGTTGGAGCTTTTACTGATATGTCCCACAAAGTTATCGAAGCCGTTGGTGGTTTCGTTGTATACTTTTCTGAGGCGCACCATATCAAACCAGGTAATACCCTCGTAGCACAACTCGTGCCAGCGTTCTCTCCAAAACGGGCTTCATGCCATGATATCTTCTATGCCGGAAGCGGTTTATGCATAATCCTGTTCGACAGCGTACCAATTTCATCAATGCTGATATTTACGATATCATTTTCAAGAAGCGTAAAATCGTTATCCGGCACTAAGCAGGTACCCGTCATTAAAAAACAACCATGCGGGAAGTCGGTTTCCCTGAATAAAAATGCTGCCAGTTCGGCAAGCGAGCGCTTCATCATGCTAATGGTGATGGCGCCATCAAATATGGGTTGGTTATTGCGAAGAATGCTCATACTGATGGTTGTGCCCGGATCAACGGGCTGCTCGGGGATATACAGGCAGGGGCCAAGCGCGGCGCTTCTTTCATAGGTTTTGGCCTGGGGCAGATATAAGGGATTTTCTCCTTCAATACTGCGTGAGCTCATATCATTTCCTATAGTGTAGGCCTGTATATTGCCCGCGCTGTTGATAAACAGCGTGAGCTCCGGTTCGGGAACATTCCAGGTAGAATCCCTGCGGATATACACATCCTCAAAATGACCGGCAACGCGGTGGGGTAGCGATTTGAAGAACAATTCCGGCCGTTCCGCTTCGTATACCTTATCATAAAAGGTAGCCCCGCCCGATTCTTTTGACTCTTCCATACGGGCATCGCGGCTACGCAAATACGTTACCCCCGCGGCCCATACTTCCTGGGTTCCAATAGGCGCTAAAAGCGGACGTGTTAAAAATACAGCCACTTCTTCCTCCGATAGTTTGGGAAACTTAGCCAGCGAATCCGTGAGGTATTCATAAAGGTTATTCCTGTTGATGAGTGTGTCAAAAGCCGCGCCTGATATATAATATCCGCCATCGTGCTCCAGTACAGTTCCGTTCTGCGTTTTATACAATTTCATTTGAATAATGTTTTTAAAATGTAAGAGACCGTTGTATGGCATATATACTACCGGTACATAAATTAATGCTGTGGTGAATAGTGAATGGTGAACAGGATTCACTATTGCCAATTGCCTGTTTACCTCATTTTAGCATGGTCAAGGTCAACCCCAAGAAGGTGCTGCGCCAGCGTTTTTAATGCGGCATAATCACCTTCAAAATGACAGGTAGCCTGCCGGTAGATTTGTGCTTCCCCCGGCTGTAAGGGTTTAGCGGCAGAGGACGATTCCAGTTCGTAAAAAGGTCCTAACTGGGAGCCATCTTCTAACGGTCCGTCGTTATAAGCGTTTACCACATCACCTTTATACGGCTGCTTTTGCAGTTCCCACTTGGAGTTTACGTAATCACCGTTCGGATCAATGTCGAAAAAAATGATGGTCAATATATTTCTTTTAAAATCGAAGCTGGCGGCAAGCGGCTTGGCAATAGCAGGCAACAAACCTAATTTGCTGCGGTGCTTTCCATCGCATTTTAATAGCAGCACGCTGTCTTTTATAATGAGCCGGCCGGCTGGAATTTGACCGAAATAATTGTCGGTAATAAAATCCTTAACATCCTTACGGTTGTGAAAGGGAACAATGGCAACCGTTTCATCAGAGGGCGTAAACATGCCCAGCAACCAGATGGAAAGTAGCCCCGTTTCTTTTTTCCAGGCATTTTCACCCATGTTTTTTATGATGTTTTCCGTTTCATAGGCCACCCATTTTACATTACCCGGAAGACTGGTTTGTAAGCGGCTATTGAGCGCCGCTTCATTTAACAGGCGGATATTCCTGTTGATGAAAATATTAAATTCGGTTCCGCTGTAGTTGGTAACAATGGCCTTTTGTGAAAATTCAACACTTGTGCTGTCGGAATGGGTTATCTGGTAGGCTACGGTATCAATAACAGGAGGCACCTGCCAGTTTTTGATATGGAAAGTGTCTCCTTTTTTAAAATAAAAGGAATACTGTCCGCCTTCCGGTCCTATCCATAACCGCTCCTCCCCGCCAACGGGGTTAAACTGATCCCTGAATTTTCCGGCAGCGATCAGTTCGTAGTTGATCCATCCGGCACTATTGCCCGAATCGCCGCTTGTGCTGCTGGTCATTACGCGCCCCTGGTAATCGGCGGTAAGTAATACCCTCGCGCCATGTTCATTCCATAGTTCTACTGTATTATTGATATGTTTTTTCAAAAACGCAGCATCATAGCCATAGCTGCCTTTTGCATATTCAACTGCCTTTTCAGGTTGGGTGTCATTACAAGCCATCAATACAAAAATTAAAAAGGATACGCCTGACAGAGAAGAAAAGTACTTCCTCATACTATTGCCATTTAAAAAATAAAGGATGTTAAGGTAGTAAAGTTTATAAGGACGGACAGCACTGATGCAGATTTTTTATTGCAACAGCGATCAGTCTTCAGCTTAAACCCCATACCTCACACCTTACCCCCTACTCCCTACTCCTATTTTTCCTTCCCATCCTTATCAGCTCTCCCTTTCCTTTGCATGAATGCCCGGTAGCTGTCATTGATATACAATAGCATATCTGCATTGTTGCTTCGCCGGCAAAAAGCATAGCTTGGCCGGTATTGCAGCATAAAAGTTTGCAGGGAATTACCCCGCAATCCTGTTATTTTGGAAATATAATCAAAAGGAAATTTGTAATCAATGTATAATTCTTCTTCCTGGTGTTCAAACATTTTTTTAAACCTGCGTTCGTTTCTTTCATTTTTAGAAAAAAAGCTTATAGGACTAAAAGTAATGCCCACGCCGTCTGTTGGCGTATTACCCCTGCCACCAACCAGCTTAGTGTTTCGTTTGGTGAGCACATCATTAAACTCCTGCCGCCTGCTGATGGAATCTGCCTGGTAGCGGTTCAGTCCGCCAATCTCTACTTTTTCTAATTCAATTACATGGCGGGCAAGAAAAATATCAAAGGGAGCGGTGAGTGTATTTGCTGTAACTACTATGGTATCTGTAATATAGCCCGCAGAGGAAAAAGAAAGCACATCTCCTGCAGCGGCGGGTATCCTGTAATTGCCGCCCATATCGCTTTGCGCCGTTTTGTTTTGCGATAAATTTTTTACGGTAGCGGCCATGATTACCCGGTCGTACCATTTATCCAATACTTTACCTCTTAAATGGGTTTGCGTAAAAGCAGCATGACCACAGAAAAGAAAACAGGTAAAAAATAATACAACCTTTATCATTATACCTGCAAGATATACAGGATGCTATATTGTTGTAATGTGGACGCTGGCTGTTTCAACATTATTAACATTGTATTAAGCGCGGTTTTAATGTACAGAAAACCCCGCCTCATATTGCAGTGCTTCCAGCGCCGCGGAAACATATACGAGCGGCGCGTTCCAGTTAATAGCTGTTTCATTAGAGGCGTAAGAGCAATCTGCATCTGTATAAGCTGTTTCAGGTTCTGTATACCGGTATGTACATTTATCCTGCATACCGGGGTTGGGCCCGCCGGCCAGCAATCCGGGTACAGGTTCCGCAATGCCATCGGCGACGGACAGGCGGTGATGAATATGCATGGGCGAACGGCTACCCGTTCCCGTTACAAAACAGAAGCCGGTGGCGTTTCTGCCCATTATATAATCTGCGTTGGTCAATGCCGCGTTTATAAATTGTTTGTCCCTGGTAAGCAGGTAAGCATTCAGGAGCGCGATGCCCTGGTTCAATGCCACGGCGTTGCTGCCCCATATAAAATCTCTTTTGCTTTGACCCATAATGGTGCGAAAGGCTTTGTTGCCTCCGTTGCTGATCAATGATGCGGCAAAATCAATCACCTGCTGCTGAACGGCAGGCAAAGCGAGCTGCTGATATGCTGATAATGCTTTTTTATAACGTAAAAGCGTATACGATCCCAGCATTGCAACACTGCTCCATGAGGGAAGCGGAGCTATGGCAGGCTTATACTGTTGGATGTCCTGAACATAATCTTCTTTTTTTGTTGTGGCCAATAATTCACACGCCGCCCGGAACCATTCATCCTTTACATTGCTGTCGCCGTAAGCGCCTGTGGTTATAACGGGTTGGTATAAAGCATTCATGGCATGCTGATCGTACAATACCCCCGGGTTTTCCTTCGCCCATTGCCATGCATATTGCGCGGCATGCAGGCAACTGTCGCTTAAGCCGGGCAATTGCTTTTTGAATTTTGAAACTATCCTTGCAGCCTGTGCCATTACCGCGGTAAAATTAAGCGCCGCCGCTGTGGATTTTTGTACTACATACCTGGGCTTATGGCAATCGACGGGCATGATCATTTTATCGAAAGCGGCATTGGTGCATTTGTGGTATACGCCGCCATCGTGGGGATCCTGCATGGTAAGCATCCAGCGCAGGTTGTACAGGGTTTCATTAATAATGTCCGGCAGGCCGTTACCGGTTTCGGGGATATTCGTTTGCAGGGTATCGAAGTACAACGGGAAGTCTTCATAAGCCGACAGCAGCGTGCCCATGGTAATGCCGGAGTTAACGATATATTTATTATAATCACCCGCATCATACCAGCCGCCGGGCGATGATATAACGGTATTGGCTGGCCGCTTCCCGGAAGCTGCAGAAGGATGAATGTGCACCTCTTTATCAGGATGTCCGCCCTTCCGTGCCCATTTCCCTGCATATTGCGGCAGTATAGGTGCAGACATCCGCTGGTAATAATAACTTTTTAACGCTGCTGTACCAGGGGCATGATAAATATTATTTTGGATGCTGAAAGGGTAGGAGTAGCCTGCGCCCTGTACAAACAGTATGTATTTTCCCACAGCAGTGAACGCTGAAAAATCTGCTATGCGTGTAGTAGTGGAAGAGTAGACCGAAGTTTCAGGAGTTGACAGTATGCCTTTATATACCGTATCTTTTTTACCGGCAGCCAATAAGTAAAATGTATTGGACTCAACAGGGCTTGTAACCACTGCTATTTTGGGTGAATGCGTGTAAAAGCCATGCTGGTTAAGCTGTATGCCGGTTAATGGCTGTGCCTGCAGAAAGTGGTTCCATGCTATAATGAAAAAGAATGTTGTTGCTGTTCTTTTCATAATTTTTTTTATTTTTTATCTATTACCATACATACCGCGCCTAATGGCGGCACTATAATTTTAATGCCATTAAGCGTTGTTGCAGCATAGGCTTTCAGGGTGGCATAATCGGCAGGCCCGCCGGCTGCCAGTGCCGGCCCGTTGCCGTTGACCAAAACTTTCCTGGAAAATTCTCCATTGTCGTTGCTGCCTTCCAGGCGGTACCAGTAAAAGCGATTGCCGGCATTAAAATTATTTATTTTCACTTCTGTTGTCACCGGCGAGGCGGAGGTATTGATCAAAGTAATATTTACCTCTCCCGAACTGTAAGTAGATGCATACGGGATAATAGCATTGGTATTTTTAACAGTAGCGGGTATGAACCGGTCGCCCAGCATTTTTTGAAAGAAGTACATGTAATAAAAAGACGGTCTTGGTGTCCATTTAGGAATACCAGGTTCGTTGCCATCGCTGAAAAGCCCATGGTCGTTGCCATTATCCCAGCCGTTGAGCAGATCCCACCGGGCTGCCATGCCATATTTATTTTTCAACGCTTCCCCCATGATCAGTAGAGCAAAAACACCGCTGGTATTGGATACCTGCTGTTTGGAATCCCTGGCCCACATGTTCCATTCGGTTAAGGCAACGGGCTTCACAGGAGCTCCTGTTGTTTGCAGGGTTTGCAATACAAAATCCATCATATTAGAAGGAACCGTAAACGATGCGTTAAGCACTTCAGCCGCATTGGAATTGGCGTTATAGGTTGTAAAATAATTGTGTACCACATAAAAATCATGCTTACCATCCAGTTCCGGGAGCATACCGCTGTTCCATGTTTTTACCGTGTTGGTTTGCCATGCTTCGGAAGGCGATTCTACCAATGTTGCCCCTATATAAATTTTTTTACCAATTTCCGTTGCAGCTTTTTGCATGGAATCAACAAATACCTTAAAGTGCTGCGCGTATAATTTACCGGTTAAATATTCAGGTTGCCCGTCTTCATTTTTAGTGAGGTCTATACGATAGCCCCATTCCCAGTCGCCGTAATTTTCGTTGCCAATTTCCCAGTATTGCGTGCGGCCATTATCGTAGCGTACCCAGTCGGCGGCAAGATGAGCTGCTGCTGCAACGGGGTCATCGCTTGTTCCATACCGGGCATAGCCGTAGTTAACGGTAATCATTCCCCGGTTACCGCTTTGCTGCAGCATGGCATAATATTGATCGAGGCTGGCGCTCCAGTTGGTGTTTATTTTGCCATACCAGTATCCGGGGTCTTTCAGTACCCCGTCTTTATCCATTATCTGCTGAGGAACATCCGGGGGGAGTACGTCCTGAGGCTGGTTCCAGAAATACACATCGCTTCCGCTGCCGGCGGGCCAGCGGATAATATGCGGGTGCAGGTTAGTGATATGATTCATAAACAGCGGCTCCGTTACCATAGGTGTCATCCAGGTATTGGCATTATGCCCGAACAGGGAAAGGGGTATTTTGGTAATGATAGCGCCGGCATCAACGGTTACTACGTTGGCGGTAACGGCAGTGGGAGCTGTGGTTTCATTATAAGCCGGGGCTGTGAAGGTTTTAGCCTGCCAGTCATCTAAAAAAAATCCCATAGTAGTAGCCACGGGCGGATCCGTTACCGGTTTCACCACTACCGGCGTATCGGTTGGGGGAACAGGATCGGGTGCAGGCGTTTTGGTTTTTTTGCAGGAAAATATACCTGCGCATACAAGGAGCAGCAGGGGTATAAAAATGGCAAAGGCTATCCTCATTCGTTTATTTGTAGGGATGATGCAATATGCTATAAAACAGCGGCAACTTTTCAGGGTTACCGCTGTTTATTGTATAGGGCAGTGTCAAAAGCTTTGGTTACTATTTAATAAACATAATATTGTCGAAATATAATGTTTTTCCTTCGTCGTGTATCTGGAAAAGGATAACACTTATTGAATTGATGCCCGGCATTAAAGTGGCAATTTCTTCTTTGAAATAGGTCCATTTTCCCGCTGGTATGGTCAATGTTTTTTCAGGTGAGCTAAGTGACCAGTTATTGCCCTGAACCTGAAGTTTTACCTTCTTTTCCACATCAGCTCCTTTCACCCAAAAAGTAAAATATTTGGTTCCGGCCGGAAGGGGCAGCTCGGAACCCATGCCTATTTGCAAACCACCCCAGGTTTCTGCGGGATTGTATGCTGCTTTCAGACTTTTTCCTCCGCTTACAAAATCATCAGCAGAAGCTGAATAGGTTCCTCCCCATGACCAGCTTTGCGCCGGATTAACAAAATCATTGGTAAATATCTGCAGGGCTTTGTCTACGTTCACGAATATAATATCAGTAGTCTTATCACCTCCCGTAGTAGTTAGTACCAGCTTTGTTTTATCTGCATCAGAAGCAGGCATCTGAATAACCATCTCGTTTAATGATTGTGAAATGATAGTTGCTTCATCGGTAGTGCCCTCCAGGATCACTTGTGTAACCAGGTCGAGATTGTTTCCATTGAGCTTAATGGTAGAGCCTGATTCAAATTCTGAAGGGAAGGCATTATTAACAAGCGCAAGCGGTATTACATCAAACGGAATAGTTAAGGATTTGCCCTGGCTATTGGTGAGCACAATGTTTTGCGGCCCCCTTGTAGCTGTATCCGGCACCCTGAATAAAATGGCGGTTCCGGTATTTAGTGTTGACTGAAATAAAGAAGGCGCATTGTTTTTGTCGAAGATAATACTACGCATATCACCCAAACCGCTGCCTTTAAGTGTTAGAAGCGTGCCTGGTGCTCCGCTGGAAGGTGTAATGTTTTCTAATTGCGGGTTACCGGGCTTTATATCCGGGCTGCCATCCTTCATGTCTTCTTTTGTACATGCACTCATTGTCCAGGCCATTGTGAAAACAATAACAGCAAGCACCTGGATTTTGTGAACAAATATTTTTTTCATATCAGTATGTTTATGCTTTTTAATAATATGGTACAGGATCTTTACTTAATTCCGGATCCTGCAGCACTTCTACGGCGGGTATGGGCAGGTGCATCATGCTTTCCGTGAATGTGGTTATATAAGACGGGTATTCGGCTGTGCCCCTGTTTTGCGCGCTTATAATAGATTTAGCTTTAGCAAATCCCTGTCGCTGAATATCAAACCAGTAATCGCCTTCAAATGCAAACTCAACACGGCGTTCCTTCAGAATGTCATCTGCTGTAATGGAAGATTTAACAGGTACATGTGCACGCGTACGTACTTTGTTGAACGCAGCGAGCGCTTCCGTATCGGTAGTAGATGCGTTGTCTGCCAAAACCGCTTCGGCGTAGATCAATAATATGTCTGCATAGCGCAATATCATGGTGTTGATACCGGTATTCATTCCCAATACCGTTTCTCCCCCGTATTTAGCGCCGGGGCCTACCACGTATTTTGCAATATTGGAACGGGTGTCATTTTTCTGTCCGCCATCGCCTACGGTTTGCGTGGTATCATATTTATACCCGCCTGCCATAAATGCATTGTACGTAGCATTTGAGTTTTGAGGTTTCCATGCAGACTTGCTCCAGCCATGTTCCATCATGGAGCCCTGGCGCCGCATATCTCCGCTTTCATACGCTTCCCGCATGTCCATAGTGGGAAGGTATAATTCCCACATGCTGGCTTCATCGGTTTGTAAATTCCCGGGGCCTCTGTCTGGATTTTTTTGATTACCCGAACCCCACGGATTACCTGTAAGCTGGTGCTGAACGGCAAAAATGGATTCTTTGTTATTGTTATTGGCGCTGGAATTAAACATACCGGCGTAATCTTCCACCAGGTCGTATTTGTTGGATTGGATGACTTCCAGCGCTTTTGTTTTTGCACTGTCGTAATCTTTACGGTATAAATATAGCTTAGCCATCATGCCTTTGGCTGCATATTTATTCAGCCTTCCGGGAACAGGATCGGTTTCGGGTAAACCCGCTTCAGCCAGCTTTAATTCTTCGAGCGCAAATTGTAAAACGTCTTTTTTCAAATACCGGGGAACATTAAATTGCCCGCCCAAAGCAGTTTCACCCGGATTGTTGATAATAGGCGCATCACCCCATATGCGTGCAATAAAAAAGTAAACGGTTCCTTTAAAGAAATGGCATTCGGCAATAGCCGGATCAATAAAGGAGGCATCTCCACCCATGGCTTTCTTTTGCTCCAGGGCTTTCATATACTCGCTTGTCCATCCGCCGATTTTATAAAACACTTTCCATGCGTCTGCAACGCGAACAGCCGTAGAAGCAAGCGTGAAGTTTAAAAAAGGCGCGTCATCGGCATTGCCCCCACCGGTATATTCATTGCCGGCCATTACATCGCCAATTACATCCATGGCACGATTTTCATAACCCGACCAGGGAAGCCCATACAGCGTACTGGTTAAGCTTCTTACTTCTTCAGCCGTATTGTAATAATTGGTGAGCGTTGTTCCATCAAGGGATGAACGTTCAATAAATGTTTTTTTACACGATGCCGTTATTATCACGATGGCTAATAAGGCATACAATTTTTTATTTTTCATCTTAAAAAATTTAATCTTTAAAATTCACTTTACAGTTCAATATTAGCACCCACCGTAATGGTACGCGGATTGGGATAATGACCCGCATCTACGTTCATTAAGCGGATATTATTATTGAATGCTCCTATTTCGGGGTCATATCCGCTGTATTTTGAAAAGGTGAGGAGGTTTTGTACAGACAGGTAGAGCCGTATATTATTTATTTTTGCACGATCCGTAAGGGTCTTGGGTATCCGGTATCCCAGCGTAACATTTTGTATGCGCAGGTAAGAGCCATCTTCCACATAGCGGTCAGACATAGCCACATTATTCACCTGTCCGCTTACAAACCGCGGCAGTTTGCCATTTGTATTGGCATCAGTATACCTGTCCATTACAGTGCGCAACTGGTTATGATAGATGTTATCCATCTTTTCCAGCTGCCAGCGCAGGAAGTTAAAAATTTTAGCGCCATAGCTTCCCTGTAAAAACACGGTGGCGTCAAAATCTTTGTACTGAAAAGTATTGGTAAAGCCATAAGTGAATTTGGGAAGCGGGCTGCCTATATAAGTGATATCTTTTTCATCTATCACATTATCAGGCTTGCCATCAGCGCCACCCACATCTTTAAACCGTATATCACCCAGCCATGTATGACTTTCGTCTACCGAATAGCCGAATTGCGGAAGGCTGTTATCCAGGTCCTGCTGTGTACGGAACAACCCATCTGTTACCAGCCCGAAATAAGAACCAACAGCATAGCCGGGATTGGTGTAGGAGATGATATAATTATCATAATACACTCTGCCGGTTAAGCCTGCTGTTGAATTGGCCATTTTATCCAGCTTGTTTTTGAACTGCGAAAAGATAAGGTTGGTTTTCCAGGAAAAATTATTGGTTTTAATATTGGTGCTGGTAATACTGAGATCTATGCCTGTATTAGACATTTGTCCTACGTTACCTACCGGAGCTTTCAGGTCATCCCACTGGTCGCCAACGCCTATCAGCCTTGGACCGGTAAGAAACAGCAGCATATCGGTAGTTGTTTTCTTATATACGTCTACTGTAGCATCAATTCTTCCATTTAAAAATGAAACATCTATACCGGCATTTTTAGTTACCACAGATTCCCAGCTTAAATCAGGATTGGCAATGCCGTTCAGGTAGCTTGAATTTCCAAAGCCAACAGGGCCGGGCCAAAAGCCTATTGCAGAAGTATATGGAGGATTTTGAGCGCCCGAAGGAAGGTTCTGATTGCCCACAGCACCGTAGCCCAACCTCAGTTTCAGGAAATTAATAGCGGGGCTTAAACCGTCAGCAAAACTTTCATTGCTGATGGTCCATCCAAGGGAAGCGCCGGGGAAATAACCCCATTTATTATTGGGTCCAAAATTAGAAGACCCGTCTGTTCTGAAGCTCACCGACAATGAATACCGGTCATCGAAAGAATAAGTGCCTCTTGCAAAATACGATTCCATGGCCCACTGGCTTTTTCCACCGTTCAACTCCCATGTTGTTTTATCGCTGCTGCCTGCATTTATATCTAAAATATTATTTTGCAGGTTTACTCTTTTGCCTGCAAGTCCTTCATAATACGAATATTGTGCCTCGTGTCCTGCTGTAGCTGTTATGCTGTGTTTGCCTATATATTTATTATAGTTCAGGTAATTTCTGATTGCGTAATAATAGCTGTTACCTCTGTTATCAAATAACTGGCTCTGCAAACTGGTGGTGCCTACGTTGCCGGCTAACTGGTAAGCGAGGTTATTGTTCATGCCCAATGAGTAGGAAATTTCGTTTCTCAGGTTTAATCCTTCTATGAATTGAATATCTGCATAAATATTTCCAAATACCTGCGCATTAGTAGACTTATTGCCTCTCATATTGCTTCTTGCTATAGGATTGTCCTGTCCGTATCTTACTCCGCTGATGGTATTGCCGCCACCCCATGTACCGTCAATATTTTTTACGGGGATCAAAGGATTTTGAATTGCGCCCCACCAAATGGTTCCCTCGGCAGCATCGGCTAAGGTTACATTTTGTATGCTTCTCGAAGCATTGGCGCTTACACCTATTTTTATCCAGTTTTTCAACTGGTGATCTAAGCTGAACCGGGTAGAGTAACGTTTAAAATCGGAGCCGATCAGTATGCCCGACTGGTCAAAATAGTTTAACGACAGGTAGTAATTGGTTTTATCTTTTCCACCTGAAAAACTCAACTGGTGGTTCTGAACTTCCCCTGTGCGAAACATGGCCTCCTGCCAGTCTGTTCCTGTTCCTAATAAAGAAGGATCCTGAAATTCTTCGGAAGGGGTGGCGCCTAAAATGGGCGCCACTTCATTTTGATATTGCGCAAACTCCCTCAGGTTCATTACATCTAATTTTTTAACTACATTGGATTGTCCGTAATACACATCATAATTTAATTTTCCCTCTCCCGACTTGCCCTTTTTGGTAGTGATGAGTATTACCCCGTTAGCCGCCTGCGAGCCATAAATAGATTGTGCAGAAGCATCTTTCAGCACGTCAATGGATTCAATATCATTGGGATTTAAAGTAGCCATTACACTATTACCTGTTTGCCCGTCTGAGCCGCCCAGTCCTGCATATCCCGAGTTTGACTTGGTATTGCTGATAAAAGGAACACCGTCAATTACAATCAGGGGGTCATTGCTGTTAATGGTTGTAACGCCGCGTACTTTAATAGATACGCCGCCCCCGGGCTGACCACTGTTATTGGTAACCGTTACACCTGATACTTTTCCCTGCAATGCCTGGTCAATACCGGCAACGGGCAGGTCTTTAATATCTTTTGCGCTAACTGAAGAAATGGATGAGGTTACATTGGTTCTTTTGGCGGTTCCGTAACCGATAACCACTACCTCATTCAGGTTTTGAGACACAGGCTCCAGCACCACTGCAAGGATACCGGAAGCATTAATAGGTACTTCTTTTCTGAGCATACCAACGGAACTTAATACAAGCGTTCCGGCATTGGCCGGTACCTGGATGGAGAAAACGCCGGAAGTGTTTGTTACCGTAACTAATTTTGTGCCCTTCACCTCCACCGTTACCCCCGGAAGCGCGTTTCCGCTCTCGTCTTTAACACTTCCATTGATATTTCTTGCACCCTCCTGGGCATGCACATGGGTCATCAGCAGTAGTAACGAGAAAACCGCCCATATCAGGACTTTCGTTTTTCTCATCGTTTTGATTCTTTTCATATACTTGCAATTATTGGTTTATAAAAAAATACAATTTTAAAGTTTCCCGTTCATTTTTATCGTTTGTTCATTTCCGTTATATGCTATGGCTGTATCGGATGGTGATGAAAAATCCAGCGCCGTTGATTTGTTTTTGGTTACCCAAACAATCCTGAACAGCCTGTTCTTCAGCATACCGTTATACGCGCCTTCTCTTTTGCCTATGGTTAATGTTTTGTTGGCTTCATTATAGGTAATGGGGATATTACTATACTTCCCTTTTTCGTAATTATAATTAACGTTTTCATCTTCATACAGCGTAAAGCTGCCGTCTTTGCCGGTATAAACATATAGTGTAATGTCATCTGCCGGTTTTTCGCCGGTAAACTCAATCTGCGGCCCAAAAGGGATGATGGAGCCTTCCTTTACAAATATGGGCATTCTTTCATAGGGTGCAACGGCCGTTATTTGTTGTCCGCCTGCCTTGTAGGCGCCTGTATATAAATCGTACCAGCCCTGCCCCGCGGGTAAGTACACCGAACGGGAACTGGCTTTATATGTGTATACGGGATTTACTAATAAGGAAGGACCGAACATGTACTGGTCGCCGATATTTTTAACATTAGCATCGGTACCAAAATCCATTATTAACCCGCGCATCATCGTGTAGTTATTATGATAAGTGCTGCCTGCCGCTGAATAGATATAGGGCATAAGACGATAGCGCAACTGGTTATAATACAACATGCTTTTATATGCGGGATGATCATCAGGAGCTATATTAAATATTTCACGGTACGGGTACTGACCATGAGAACGGAACAGCGGGCAAAATGCGCCGAACTGGTACCAGCGGGTATTGAGCTCACGCCATTCTTCCAAAGCATCTCCGGCAGGATGGGGTTTGTCGTATTTGTCTTCCACAAAAAAGCCGCCAATATCATTTGTCCAGTAAGGCAGGCCTGATAAAGAGAAATTAATGCCCGCCGGTATTTGCCGCTCCATTTCATCGAACCGTGCCGCAATATCGCCGCTCCAGGTAGCAGCGGCATAGCGCTGTATGCCTGCATAAGCCGAACGGGTGAGGATAAATACCCTTTGATCGGGACGTGAAGAACGCTGCCCTTCATAAATGCCTTTCGCGTTTTGCAACGGGTAGCCGTTAAAATATTGCGTGGATGATCCGGATGCGGTGGGCTGCATCAGTTGTTTCCTTTTTTCAATAGTGGCGTTCGACAAAATATCGGGCTCGGTAGCGTCTAACCACCATGCATCAACGCCTTTAATAAAAAGACTGCTGTCTAAAAGCTTCCAGAAGCCCATGCGGGCGGTGGGATTGAAAGCGTCGTAAAAAGTAGATATATACCCTTTCCCTATCCAGTCGCGTTGCTGGTCTTTTATGTTTTGTTTATAGAGCCAGTTTTGCTTATCAAAAATTTTATAGTTCTCAATCCCTTCATAAAATTTTGGCCAAACCGAAATCATGAAGCGGGTGTTATACCGTTCATGCAATCGTTTGATCATGTCGGCCGCATCCGGAAAGCGTTCTTTATCGAATTGCTGGCTGCCCCAGGCATCTTCTTTCCAGTAGCTCCAGTCTAATACAATATTATCCAGCCCTATCTTTCTTTTCCGGAATTCCGCCACTGTATTTTCAATTTCCTGGGCTGTTTTATAACGCTCGCGGCTTTGCCAGAAACCTAAAGCCCATTTGGGAAGCAGGGTAGCCCTTCCTGTTAGTTGCCGGTAACCGCCAATCACCTCATCGGCATTGGCTCCGTAAACAAAATAATAATCAATTTGTTCGGCGGCTTCAGACGATAACGTCATTTTATTATGCAGGGCAAACGGTGTGGGGCTTAGCCATTGCAGGGAAAAGAACGCCTGTGTTGATTCCGGTATCCATTCCGCTTTAAAAGCATGCTGCTGTCCTTTGTTGAGCAGGAAACGGAACTGGGAAGGCCCCGGATTCCACCCTTCACGCCATTTGTCAAATAATAAATGGCCGTCTATCCATATTTTCAGATATCCTGATGCCGATAAATAAAATTTATGTTCCCCCGTAGTATCCGCCGTAATAAATCCCTCCCAGGTAACCCTGCCTTTTTCCATCGGAAATGTGGCGGGTATATTTTGTAAGGAAGGAAGAAAGCTGTAATCTATTTTATCTTCCTGCCGCTGTATGTAAATGTGCGTACTGTCTCTCCTGTTGCTATACGTTGCCGTTAGCCCTTTGGATACGCCATCTTTGCCTGTTAGCTGCAGCAGGGATAGCTGCTGTTTTTCACGGTCGTCGCCAAAGCGGGTGATGGAATAATTATCCCAAAGCAGTCCGTAATTACGGTTCGACAGGAGGAAAGGAACAGCCACAATGGAATTGTACTGGGTGAGATCCACGTCCTGGTCCTTGTAATTGATCTGCCCTGTTTGCGGTTGTCCCAGCCCGTAAAATGCTTCTGCCGGGGGTGATTCAAATTGCTGGCGAATTGTATATAGTGGTTTTTCATCAATTATTACGGGACTGATTTCTTTTCCTCCTCCCGCTTTCTCCTGTAAAATAATATTGCCGTTCTTGTCTTTGAAAATTACTTCGCCCGTACTAAAAGATACTGATGCCACCAGCTCGCTGGTTTTAAGCAGCGCTTCATTTTCCGTTTGTCCGGCAGTCCATTCCGTGGGGGTATGATAGCCGCTGTCTATCATCAGGCTTGGTGCGGCGGCGAATTTGTCATCTGCAGACGCGGTAATGCGTATGATCTTTGGGGAAACCGCCTGTAATCTTATCCATTGGGAATTGCCGGCAGCGGTATTTTTTATTTTAACGGTTATGCCATCTTTTGTTTTTGTAAATATTTTATGCTGAGAACAGGAAGTGAATATTAGTATTAGTAATAATACAATACAAAGGAGGGGAGTTATCCGTAATGTGATGCGGGCAGCCGTCATGGTCTTCAATCGTTTAATACTTTTCCGTGCCGCAACCATATGGTGTAAAGACGGAAAAGTATGAGGTCAAAAATATAAACTACACCCCAGCAGAAGGGGCGTCATATGTTTATAAAAGGAGTAGTAAATGTTAACGGGGGGGTGTCATTTGATAACAGGAGGGTATGAAATGTTAATGCACCCACTCTTTCCTGTTTTGTTTAGCAGCTTATTTTAGTTTGGGAATATTATTTACCAGAGTTGTTGAGCAGGAGCATTATTCAGCAATCTTCCTGTGCTCATTTACATATCTGGCAATTGTTCCAACCGGGGCTATCCATATTTTATTGGTGGGATCCTGCGCATATTCGATCAGTTTTTTCAGCATGGCAAGCCGGGTGGTTTGCGGGCCGTTATTCCCCATTTCATGGCCGGCAAGCACTAACCATTGCCCATTTTTTTGAGCAGACTGTATTAAAGGCAGGAGTTCTTCAAAATCTTTACCGTCCATTTCTATCCCGGTTAATTGAGCCATATCGCAAAATGCCGGGTCGTTTGCACTTTCTGCCAGCCAGCCCCTCCCGCTGATGAAAATACCGGCTACAACAGGGATGTAGCTTTTTGTGTTTTTCCCCCGCCCCACGAAGGTTTGTCCGCAGGGATAAGCAAATACTTCCGGCTTTACGCCCAGCAATGCCTCAATCTGCCTGTTGGCCGTTTCCAGTTGGTTTTTCATTTGCCGTAAGCTGTAATCTTCAAGCGCGTTATTCCTCGACCACAAAAAATTTCCGGAGCAGGGATGGCTGATGGAATGATTGCCAATCTCATGGCCGGCGGTAACCGCTTTTTTCCAGCCGTCCAGGCGGTTTTTTACCGTGGGAGGCTGCACATAAAAAGTGGCTTTTACATTATAGGCATCTAATAAAGCCGTTCCGGTATCTACCTGGCTTGCACGGGCATCGTCAAAGCTTAAGCTGATGGCCATCTTTTTGCCCGTGGGCCAAGTAAATGCAGGTTCCTGTGCAGATGAGATATTACTGCAGGTCAACAAAACAATACAGAAATATAGCAGGGAAGAAATTCTTTTTGTTTGCATGATGTCTGCGTTTTAGTAATTATACAGCGGGTTCGGAAGGGAAGATAAATAATTTGCTTTTATTTGTATTTTTAATTTTAGCCTTCAATTACTTGCTATGCCATTCAGAATGATCCTTTCTTTCTTATGCCTGCTTTGTATTAACCAGGCCATTGCAGACGTTCGCTTACCCAAAATTTTTGATTCGCATATGGTGCTTCAGCGCAACAAGCCTATACCCGTTTGGGGCTGGGCCGATGCCGGTGAAAAAGTAACCGTTGAATTAAGCGGCAGCGGAATAACAAAACAAATCAAAACAATAAAAGCCGGTAAAGACGGTAAGTGGATCCTCCGGTTAAATGCCGCTGAAGCGGGAGGCCCTTACCAGTTGGTAGTTAAGGGAAAAAAGAATGTGCTTACGCTCGATGATGTATTGATTGGAGAAGTATGGATTTGCTCCGGTCAATCCAATATGCAGTGGACGGTAAAAGCTTCTGATAACGCGAAGGAAGAAATAGCCGCTGCTGATTACCCCCTCATTCGGCAGTTTGAAGTACCAAGAGAAATTAGTTTAACACCTGAAGATGATCTTTCGAAAGGGCAATGGAAGACCGCAACTCCCGAAAATGTGGGTCAGTTTACCGCGGTGGGTTATTTTTTTGGAAGAGAGTTGTATAAAAAGCTTGGTATACCCATTGGTTTGATCAATACTTCATGGGGCGGCACCATTGTAGAAACATGGATCAGCAAGGAAGCCATGAAAAGTTTTAATGAATTTTCGGATGTGGTGGATGCGATGCCCCTATCTATGGAAGCGCTTGGTGAAAAACGAAAAACAAGACTTACCAACGCCATTGATGAGTTGCAGGGTGGATTGCCCACTGCGGGCGATGTTCAATCATGGTCATCTGCTTCTTTTGACGACAGCAATTGGAAAACGATTGAAGTGCCCGGCAATTTTGACCGGAAGGATTTCCAATACCTTGATGGTGTGGTTTGGTTTCGCAGCGAATTTATATTGCCTGATTCATTGGCCGGTTTAAGTGTGGCGCTGTCGCTGGGCACCATTGACGATATAGACGATACTTATGTAAATGGCATAAAGGTGGGCGGTACTACCAGCAAAACTGCAAGCGGACGAATCTACATACTCGAGCCATCACAACTGCATGCAGGAAAGAACAGTATTGCAGTGCGCATTGAAGATCTTGGCGGACGTGGTGGCTTTACCGGTAAGCCTGAAGACGTAAAGATCAGCAGGGGCGCTTATGAGCAATCGCTAGCGGGAACATGGAAATTCAGGATCGAATCATATACAGACAACAACCAGTTTACGGGGCCTAATGATGCGGGAACTTTGCTGTATAACGCAATGATAGCACCGCTTATTCCCTATGCCATGCAGGGCGCTATCTGGTACCAGGGCGAATCCAATGCAGGGCGCGCCTTCCAGTACCGTAAATCTTTTCCGTTAATGATAAGCGACTGGCGTAACCGCTGGAAGGAGGAGTTTCCTTTTTTGTTTGTGCAGTTGGCCAGCTTTAATGCCAATAATGGCAACAGTAAAAATGGCAGCACCTGGGCTGAGCTGCGGGAAGCGCAGGCTTTAACCCTGCAGGCGCTGCCGCGTACAGGCATGGCCGTTATTCATGACATTGGTAATCCCCAAGATATTCATCCCACCAACAAGCAGGATGTAGGAAAAAGGCTGGCGCTCCGTGCGCTTGAGATCGCATACGGACAAAACGTGCTTTCGCAGGGCCCGCAATTTCAATCTATGCAGGCAGAAGGCAATAAGCTGGTGCTCAGCTTCAATAATGTGGGCAGCGGATTAATAGCCTCAGGTAAATACGGATACCTGCAGGGCTTTGAAATAGCCGGCGCCGATAAAGTATTTCATTGGGCGAAAGCAGAGATCCGCGATGGGAAAGTGGTGGTTTGGAGTGATACGGTTACTGATCCTGTTGCCGTGCATTATGGTTGGGCCGACGACAATATGGAAGCCAACCTTTTTAATAAGGAAGGCTTACCTGCCGCGCCCTTCCGTACCGACACCTGGAAAGGTATTACCGAAGAAGTGCGGTTCAAATAAGGCGGAGACCCGAAAGCCGGGGGAAATACAAAGAACCGGGTACCAAATGACAAGAACCAAATAACAAGAACCAAATAACAAGAACCAAATAACAAGAACCAAATAAATTACAAAACCCGAAGGTTTAAATCCGAAATCCGAAGACAAATACAACGATAAACTACAAATAAGAAAAATCGAAGGAAGCATTCAGCAATCGGCCATGAGCCAGGTGCAATACAAGAAGAAGTACTCCTCCTGTCGTTAGCAATCATTCAACTGATAGCGGCTGCTGATCGCTGATAGCAAAGCATCAAGAACCAAATGACAAGAACCAAATAAAATTCAAATCCGAAGCAAAAAATTCGAAATCCGAAGCGAAACGCAACCATAAAGCACCAACCATAACCAATAAATCAACATTGAAACGGATTTTTCCCCGAAACCTGAAACCTGAAACTTGCAACCTGAAACCTGTAACCTGCAACCTGTGTAGTACTCACCTGATCGCCGACTGCTGATCACAAAACATCAAAGACAAATATTAGAAAATTCTCAACATGAATAAAACAACGCCCTTCACCCTTATTATTTCAATTGCATTATTGGGTGCTTCCTGCAGGGAAAAGCAAACAGCAACAGCAGGCTTGCCACAGGTGCCGGAAGGCTATACAGTTGAGGTAGCGGCAGGGCCTGATCTTTTGGATTATCCCATGTTCGCTACATTGGATGAAACCGGCAGGCTCTTTGTTTTTGAATCTACCGGTAATGTATACCCTAAAACTGACTCTGCATTGAAGAATCCCCAATTCAGGATCAGGCTCCTGGAAGATACCAATGACGATGGTGTGTACGATAAGAGTACTGTTTTTGCCGATAAGGTTGGATTTCCCCAGGGCGGCGTTTTCTATAAAGGAAGTTTGTATGCTACTTCGGCGCCCGACCTGCTGAAGTTTACCGATACCGATGGCGATGGGGTGGCCGACCAGCGGGAAGTGCTGCTGAGCGGCTGGACGCTTAATGTAAATGCCAACAGCCTCATCGGCCCTTTTATGGCGCCCGATGGCTGGTTGTATATGACCAGCGCCATTGAAGGCTTTGATGTAACCAGTAAGGAAGGTGTGCGGATGAAAGGCGAAACGGCGCGCATCTGGCGTGTGCGTACCGATGGTTCGGGACTGGAATGGATATCCGCCGGAGGCATGAATAACCCTGTTGAACTTACTTTTACAGCAGCAGGCGAGCCCATTGGTACAGAAACTTATTTTACCGATCCCAAAGCGGGTGAACGCGATGCATTGGTATACTGGACAGAAGGCGGCGTATACCCGAAACCCAATAGCAATATTGACCGCGATAAGCTGGTAAGAACGGGCGACCTGATGCCGGTGGTGAGTAAATATTCACGCGTATCGCCGGCAGGTATCGGGCGGTACAGGAATACGGTGCTGGGGGATGATTTTAAAGACAACCTGTTCAGCGCCCAGTTCAATACGCACCGTATTATCAGGCATAAGCTTTTCAGGGAAGGTGCATCTTTCCGTACGGAAGACGAACCGTTTTTCTGGTCGGACAACGAAGATTTTCATCCTACAGATGTGCTGGAAGATGCAGATGGTAGCTTACTCGTGGTGGAAACAGGCGGGTGGTTCATCAAGGGATGCCCGTTATCGCAGGTGTCCAAGCCCGAATTAAAAGGATCAATCTATCGTGTTCGCCGCAAAGGGGTAAAAAAAGCGGATGATTCCTATGGCAATGCAGTGCAGTGGGAAACAGTTCAGCCCAGTGAGGCGGCAAAATATCTTGAATCAGGGAACGCTTTTGTAAGTGATCGTGCGGTGCAACGGCTGGTGGATGCCGGTAAGGCTGCTATTGAACCGATTAAAAACCTGTTTCAGCAGGCTTCCCCTGTAGAGGCAAAGGTGAAAGCGGTTTTTGCGCTCTACCGGATAGGCACACCCGAAGCGCTGGTGCAGGTAAGAACGGCGTTAAGTGATGCAGACCAACAGGTACGCATATCCGCAGCACGTGCGGCCGGACTGGCCAGGGATGTTCAGGCTGTGGATAAGTTGATTGAACTGGTGGTTAAAAGTGACCCTGCCGTGCGCCGGCAGGCGGCCACGGCACTCGGGCAAATCAAAGATAAAAAAGCTATTGGGGCTTTACTTAACGCTGCCGGTGATACAGACGACCGGTTTATCCGTCATGCCATTATTTATGCGCTCGTTTCCATTAATGAACCGGCGCTGGTTGCGTTGGGGCTTGCCGATGCTTCCGCCGGAGTGCAGGAGGCGGCGCTCATCGCGCTCGACCAGATGCCTTCCGCTGCCTTAGAGGCAAAACAGCTCACGCCTTTTCTTACCGCCAATAATATATCATTAAAGCATACCGCCTTATGGATAGCGGCTCATCATCCCGAATGGTCGGCCGATATGGTAAGGTTTCTAAGGAACCGTTTTCAGCGCAGCCCGTTAAGCAGGGAGGAAGAACAGCTCTTTGGCAATATACTGGTTTCATTTTGCGGCGATACCCGTATGCAGCAATTTATAGCAGATCAGTTCAGAGCGGCAACGCCTGCGCATAAGCTTTTCCTGCTGGCATCAATGGAGGCCTGCGGTGCAGAACAATTCCCGGGATTGTGGACAACGCAGCTGCAACAGCAACTGGCACCCGGTACAGATGCGCGGGTTCAATCGCGGGTAATGCAACTGGTTCGTTTGCGCGGGCTCACTTCCCTGTCGAAACAGTTACAACAGGTGGCGGATAATACCGGAAATACCACGGAACTAAGAGTAGAAGCGATCGCTACTTTGCTGAAGGCGGAGCCCAGGTTTACAAATCACAATTTTGATTATCTCTACAGTGTGCTGCAGGGTGAAAAAGAAGCTTCCCTGCGGCAGGAAGTGGCAACCACGCTGACACAGGGGGAACTTTCGGAAAAGCAGTTGCTGCAATTATCCGCCGGCTTTCTTCCTGTGGCGGATGCTTTTATTTTGCCCCGTATTGTTCCTGTATTTAAAGGCGCACATTCCGTGGAAACAGGCAGGGCATTGGCTGCGGCATTAGCACAGTCGCCCAGCCTTTCGGGTTTTACGGCCGAATATCTTGAAAAGATATTTGAGCAATATCCCGATGAAGTGAAATCGGCTACCGCTCCGCTCATGGCCAAGCTGCATGAAGTGAGGGCCGATCGTTTGAAGCGGCTTGAAGCATTGGAAAAGAACGTTCCAAACGGCTCCCTTGATAGCGGCCGCGCATTGTTTTTTGGAAAAGCCACCTGCTCTACCTGTCATACTATTGGCCCGGAAGGCGGGCATTTTGGCCCCGACCTCACTTCCATTCAGCTCGACCGCTCGGCACATGATCTTTTAGAAGCCATTGTATATCCAAGCGCGAGTTTCGTTCGTGAATTTGAGAGCTACCGCATCAAAACAAAGGACGGTGAACATACAGGCATCATCAGGGAAAGAACACCTGATGCCGTTATCCTTGCTACTTCTGCTCAAACTGCTGTTCGTATTGCACGTGCGGATATTTTGGCAACGGAAATACTGGATATGTCGCTGATGCCGCAGGGTTTTGACCAATTGTTAAACAACCAGGAGATGGCCGATCTTATGGCTTTTATTCTGGGGCAGGACCAGGATCCCAAAACCGATCAGCAACTGTTGCGGTAGGCTATCCAAAACAATACTAAAGATGGGAACAAAAGGCTATGCCTCTTCCCGGTATTCACTAAAAAAACTTCAGCTATGCAACGACGTAAGTTTATCAATGGGTTGCTCACCGGCGCCGCGGCATTAACGGCTGCGCAGGCTCCGTTGGCCATGGTTTCCGCAAAAGAAAAGCGCTTCGCAGAACCGCCCTTCAGGATGAAATTCTCTCCCGATTTTAATATCTTTTCTGATCTGCCGGGAAAGGATGTGGTGGATAAGATTAAGTGGGGCTACGACCAGGGCTTCAGGGCATGGGAGAATACCTTTTTGAAAAACAGAAGCGTAGAGGAGCAGGAGCGCATCAGCAAAACGATTCAGCAATTAGGCATGGAATTCGGACAATTTGTAGGCACCCATACTTTTGAGCACGTAACTTTTGCAGGCAGGGATGCTGCCTTACGCGAAAAGGTGCTGAGTGATGTTCGCGCATCAGTGGATGTTGCCAAACGGATGAATACCAAATTTATTCATAATGTGCTGGGAATGTCCGATCCCAAACTTCCCAACGATTTTCAGATGGCCAACGCTATTGAATTACTGAAACGTATAGCCGAAATTTACGAGCCGCATGGTTTGGTGATGGTAATGGAAAGCATGAACCACCGGATCAATCACCCCGGCATGTTTTTGCATACTATCCCCCAGGCCTATGCGCTGGCAAAGGCGGTGGGTAGCCCCAGCATAAAAGTGCTTTTTGATTTTTATCATGTGCAGATCGAGGAAGGAAATATTATTCCTACTCTCGACTATGCCTGGGACGAGATCGCTTATATACAGATTGGAGATACACCCGGCCGCAAAGAGCCCACTACCGGGGAGATTAATTTTGTAAATGTATTGCAGCATGTGCATGATAAAGGCTACCGCGGCTTTATGGGCATGGAGCACGGCATCAGCAGACCCGGCAGGGAAGGGGAGCTGGCTGTATTAAAGGCTTACCGGTCTATTGATCCGAAGTAAACAGCGGTATCGGCTATCAGTCTTCAGCTATCAGTTGAGTAGTTACCTGATGACAGGATGAATATTTGAATGGTGAGTACTACACAGGTTGCAGATTACACGTTGCAAGTTTCAGGGAAAAATCCGTTTCAATGTTGATTTATTGTTTATGATTGGTGCTTTATGGTTGCGTTTCGCTTCGAATTTCGGGCTTTTTGTTCCGGGTTTGAATTTTTATTTGTTTCTTGTCATTTGTTTCTTGGTTCTTTGTATTCCTTCGGATTTCGTCCCGCACGTGCGGGATCCGGCTTCGGATTTAATTTTATCTGTCATTGGCAGACGCTGAGCGGATTTGGATAATATGCATGTTTTTACAGCATCGGAGCAACTGCCTAACTTTGCCCCATGACGGCGTTCATAGTACCTGTTTTGTTTTTCGCTGTATGCATCGCTTTATTTTTTGTAATAAGAAAGAGAAAGCGATATGTATTTGCAGTGCCCGGAAATGTTGCCCAACTGTTATCGGATCATGTAGCTTATTACCGGAAGCTGAGCCCAGAAGAAAAAACGATATTTGAAAAAAGGGTAAAGGAGTTTCTTTCCTATATCCGCATTCATGGGGTGAACACCGAGGTGGAAGACATAGACAAGGTACTGGTGGCCAGCAGCGCGGTAATACCGGTTTTTGGATTTGATGAATGGCGTTATTATAATCTGAAGGACGTGCTATTGTATGGCGACAGGTTTAATATGGAAGATTTTTCCACAACGGGCGATGAACGCCATACGCTGGGAATGGTGGGAACGGGCGCCCTGCAGCGCATGATGATCTTATCGAAGCCCGCGCTCAGGCAGGATTTCCTTAATGAAAGCCGCAAAGACAATACCGGCATCCACGAATTCGTGCATTTATTGGATAAAGCCGATGGCGCAACCGATGGCATACCTGAAGCATTATTGCACCAGCAGTATACCATTCCCTGGATCAGGTATATGAGTGAAGCCATTCATCATATAAAAACCGGCCGTTCAGATATTGATGTGTACGGCGCCACCAGTCATGCGGAATTTTTTGCTGTGGCAGCCGAATATTTCTTTAATCGTCCCGACCTGTTTAAGATCAATCATCCCGAACTGTTCGCGTTGATGGAAAAAATATTTAACCAGCGGCCGTTAATTCGCGAAAGGCGTTTATAGAACCCTATTCTTCAGTATGCAGGGAAATAAGAATATCCCGTTTTTATTAGTCTCGTTTGTTGTTATTAACTTTCCTGACGCTTGGCGTGTTGGCTAATCTTTTTTTCAAAAACGCTGACGCTGAATCTTACTGTGTTGATACATTTCATGAAATGCAGGGTATTGTTATTGTTTGAAGGGTATATAAATTATTATTTCCGGAATTTGTCATTTTCCCAATTTTGGGGATTATTGATGATATAATTTGCAATGCGATGGTAGGATTGTTCATCACGAATGATATGTTCGTGGTAATTCCGTTGCCACAATTTACCCATATAATCATTTGGGAATTTTTGTTTGAATATTTCCAGGCATTGGTTTGATACCAATGATTTATATGCACCAACAATGTCGGCAACCGTAGGGGCAACCCTCGCGGTTGCCCCGTGATTGGGGGCAGGGGTGAACCCTGCCCCTACGGGATTGGTTAAAAAAATAATTCCATGCATATGGTTGGGCATGATTTGAAAAACGTCCAATTCAAAATTTTGAAACCGTTCTGATAATTTTTCCCAATGGTGGTGCGCAATATTGCCGAAATCATTTAAAATCATTTCATCATTTACAATTTCCCCAAACAAACATTGGCGGTTGTGCACGCAAATGGTAATGAAATACAACCCTGCCTGTGAATAATCGTATCCTTTCAGGCGAATGGATCTGCGATGGTGAATATTCGGGTTATACCTGTTCATTTGATTTTCGGCTGAGCTTGTAATAAGAACTGGTAAAGGAATGCATTATTGGTTTTTCGCAAGAAACATGTATTATTTCAGTTTCTTTTCAAAACATACACTGTTTTCAATGCCTTCATACTGTCCGTAATTTGGAATAATACTATACCCGTTCTTTTGATACAACGCAATGGCTTCAGGTTGTCTTTTTCCTGTTTCCAATATACATTTTTTGCAGCCCAGTTCGGTTGCCCACAATTCTAATTCACCCAATACTTTACTGGCAATACCTTTTCCCCTGTTGTCCGGACAGGTGTACATTCGTTTTATTTCCATGATGTTTGGACTATATGCTTTTAATGCACCGCAACCGGTTGGCTTATCGTTTTCATACGCAATAACTACGTATTTGATTTTGTCAACGGTATTGAACTGTGCATAAAATGAATGGTCCGCCCCGTCTCTTTCGGCTAAATCCGTATCAAGCTGTTTTACGAGTTCAATAAAATCCTTATGGTTTGAATCGGTTCTTATTATCATCAATGAGCTTTAATTCATAAAAATCCTTTCGCCTGTCTTTCAGATTTCTTACGCTGCCATAGCTGTGCAGTTCATCTAATAACGACAGGTCAACTCCTGCTATCAGTATCATTTCGGTATTGGCTGTGGCTTCGCTGATGATACAGTTGGAAGGGAAGGTAAAATCGCTGGGGGTAAATACCGCTGCCTGGGAATATTGAATGTCCATATTCTCCACTTTGGGCAGGTTACCCACACTGCCCGTAATAGCCACATAGCATTCATTTTCTATGGCACGCGCCTGAGAACAAAGCCGTACCCGCATGTAAGCGTTTTGCGTATCGGTAAGGAACGGAACAAATAAGATCTGCATTCCTTCTTCACTCAATAACCTGGGCAGCTCGGGGAATTCTACATCATAACATATGAGGATACCAATTTTGCCGGCATCGGTATCAAATACTTTTACACTGTTGCCGCCCTTTATTCCCCAGTGCTTGGCTTCATCGGGTGTGATGTGTATTTTTTCGTACTGGTCAACAGCGCCATTGCGGTGACATAAAAAACCAATATTTTTTAGCGACTCCCCTTCAATGCTGGGCAGGCTGCCCGTAATGATATTTACATTATAGCGGATGGCCAGTTCCTGGAAACGCACCTTGATCTCCGGTGTATATTGAGCCAGCGATCGCATGGCCTCTGCTTCCGGCATTTCGTTGAAGCCAGCCAGCAGCGGGCCATTGAATAATTCCGGGAACAGGGCGAAATCACTTTTATATGCAGAAACGGAATCAACAAAATACTCCGCCTGGCGAAACAATTCATCCAGATTATTATAAGGCCGCATTTGCCATTGTATTAATCCCAGCCGCACAAATGTTTTTACATTAAACAGGTGTTTGGGATCGGGAACATAATATACATTGAACCATTGCAGCAGGGTAGCAAATTCTTTGCTTTGCTCATCTTCCGGCAAATAGTTGTGCAGCACTTTTACTACATGAAAATCATTGGCAAGCTGAAAGCTCAGTACCGGGTCGTATATTTCTTTGCTTTTTACTTTTACTATGTATTCCTTGGGACTCAATTGATCTGCGTATTGATGATACATAGGCAATCGTCCGCCAAATACAATTGCTCTCAGGTTCAGATTTTCGCAAAGATCTTTGCGGGCATCATATAATCTTCTGCCCAGCCGCAGTCCGCGGTAATCGGGGTGAATAAATACTTCTATGCCATACAATACATCTCCTTTAGGATCATGCGTATTGAAGGTATAATTGCCGGTGATCTGTTTGTAGGTATGATTATCGCCAAATCTTTTATAATCTACAATGATGGATAATCCACAGCCTACCACCACGCCATCGGCTTTTATAACGATCTGACCTTCGGGAAATTTTTCAATCAGTCTTTCAATGGCGCCGGGACTCCAGTAGCCGCCCTGCCAGCCGCTGTACGATGCTTTCATTGCTTCCAGCAGTTGCCTGTAATCTTCAAAACGCAGTCCTCCTATTTCTATTTGCTCTATATTCATTTTTTATATTTTTCTCAGGTAAGAACTTCTGTAATATAAATTATTCGGTTGTTTTAAAATTCGCAGGACAAAATTACTTCGTTTCATACCGCTTGCCTAAAGAAAGCATAAGATATTATATGCGCTGTTTTTTATTTTTCGATTTGGGTTTCATTCCAGTAATAGCTGTCGGGGTGTATTCTTTTCCCAAAAACAGCCGTGCCCACCCTTACAATGGTGGCGCCTTCGGAAATAGCCGTTTCCAGGTCGCCGCTCATTCCCATCGAAAGCTCGTCCATTGCAACATTGGGCAGGTTTAAGCCGGTAATTTGCTTTTGAATATTTTTGAGCAATTGAAAACAGTTCCTGACCTTTTCGGTGTCTGCGCTAAAAATACCAATCGTCATTAATCCTTTAATCCGGATGGCGTCCATGGCGGCTATTGCTTTAACCAGTTGAAGGGCGTTTTCGGGCGCTACACCAAACTTGCTTTCTTCAGCGGAGGTGTTAACCTGTATCAAAACAGACATGCTCCTGCCTTCGTATTGGAGGCGCTGGTTGAGCTTTTGAGCCACCTCCAGCCGGTCAACAGATTGGATACAATCTGCATACCTTAGTACTTCTTTTATTTTGTTGGTTTGCAGATGCCCGATGAAATGGGTTTCGTGTGGGGTATCTTTTAATGCTTCAAATTTTTCTTTTAATTCCTGCACTTTATTTTCGCCGATCAGGGTTTCGCCCTGTTGCAAAGCAATTTTAATATTTTCGGCAGATACGGTTTTGGTGGCAAGCAATAGCTTTACCGAACCTTCATCTCTGCCGCATTGATCGCATGCGGATTTAATGCGCTGTTTAATGATCGCAAGGTTTTCAATAATCATACTCATATTAATGCAAAGGTGCCGATTAATTGAACATTGCTTCGCTGCAATCTTAAAGGATCAGCCCCATTTCTTTCATCCAGTATATGCATCTGCCAAACCATTCATCAAAGGAAGGAGTGGTTAAAAAGCCGTGTTCCCCTTTCGCATAAATATGCAGTCCGGTGGTTACGCCATTGTGTTGAAGAGCGGCATAGAAAGAAAGGCTGTTGGCTACCGGAACTACCGAGTCGGCATTGGAATGCACTAAAAAGGAGGGAGGCGTGTTTTTGTCAACCTGCAATTCATTTGAATACAGGTTAATTTGTTTTTGCGTGGGAGCATCTCCAAGCAAATTTTTCCGTGATCCCGTATGTCCTATGCTATCGGTAAAGCTGATCACGGGGTTGATAAGCAGCATGAAGTCCGGACGAAGACTCATGCTTTTTGTATTTTCAATTAAAGCGTCACGGTAATGCGTACCTGCTGTAGAAGCCAAATGACCTCCCGCCGAAAAACCCATGATGCCGATTTTTTGCGGATCAATATTCCATTCAACGGCCTTTTGGCGAACCAGTTGAATAGCTCTTTGCGCATCCTGCAATGGTCCGATGGATCTGTCTTTCATCGTTTTATCAGAAGGTAGCCGATACTTAAGCACAAAAGCCGTTACCCCCAATTTGTTGAACGTTCGGGCTACGTCGGTTCCTTCGCGTTTTGTAAGCAGCACATGGTAGCCGCCGCCCGGACAAATGATAACCGCAGTACCGTTTGCTTTGTCCTTTGGCGGAAGAAAAACAGTGAGCGTTGGAACGGATACGTTGAAGGCGAGTGAATCTACCAGTTCATTCGCTTTTCTATTTTCTTCATTTGCTGCGTCTGTTGAATTTGGAATTTTTCCGGTGTACAAAGGAATTTCCTGCTGTGCAAAACAACAATTGCATATTAATATAAAAAGTAAAGCAAGGCGGTAAAGCATATTGGCACTGAATAAATTTCATTTCAGAATAGCATTCATAACGCTTTGTTGGTTGGGAGAGCGTTTTTCACTCACGCATCACTCACCTGTTCGATATTCGTTCCTGCCTTTGTCGGGCATCAAATAAAAACACTATAATTCGTGAGCATCTCAAAATTCACTATTCACTTCTCACCTTCCCTACACCAGGTCCCACTTCTTCCTTGGCTTCCTGGAAAGCAGCCTGTTGGCTTCCTTGTCGCCAATAAACTTTTCTTTGTCAGCATTCCATTGAAGTGGTCTTCCAAGCCGGTAAGAAATCAATCCCAGGTGCATGGGTAACGTCATTTCGCGCGCATAAGCGAGGTTCGATTCGGGTTGCGATCTTGATTTTACCGCATCCACAAAATTTTGCTGGTGACCGGGCGACCGCGGAATACTTTGGGGTACTTCCGGGATATCGGTAACGGTTTCGCCGTTGATGGTAATTTCCCGCGAGCCATAATCGCAGATCAGCGTTCCTTTATCGCCTTCAAAAAAAGCGCCAATGCCGCGTTTAGCCGCTCCCGGTACATTAGGTGGTTCGGTTGTCCAGTGTATATTTAATCCGTCAAATTCGTAATCTACATTTATCCATTTGGGCGCGTCTGCTATACCGGTCGGGGCTTCGCCTTTAGAACTGATGCTTTTCAATCCCTTGGGTTGTATGGACCAGAATACGATATCCGCAATATGGCACCAGAAATCGGCAAACACGCCGCCGGAATAATCTAAAAAATAGCGATAGGTGAAATGGCATTTCGCGGGGATATAATCCACATAGGGAGCAGGGCCCAGCCACATGTCCCAATTGAGCGTAGCAGGTATGGGTGCGGGCGTTGGCGAGCCCAAATCGGGAGGCGCGCCGGTTTTCCACAAACGAACCGTATGTACTTTTCCTATAGCGCCCGACCGGATGATCTCTACCACGCGGTGAAAATTATCTCCGGCATGTATCTGGTTACCGAGCTGAAATGTCCTGTTGTATTTTGTTGCGTTTTTCAGCATTGTATTCCCTTCCTTTACATCATACGACAGTGGCTTTTCGCCATAAACATCTTTCCCGGCCTGGAATGCCAGTGATGCAATAGTAGCATGCCAATGGTCGGGCGTTGCACAGGTAATGGCGTCAATATCCTTCCTGTCGAGGATATGGCGGAAGTCGCCATAAGTTTGTGCCTTTGTATCAGGGTGAAGCCCCTGCAGGGTTTTAAGTGTACTGCCTAAGTGTAATTCATCCACATCGCAAAGCGCAACAATATCTACTTCGGGTATATTGGCAAACCATTTCAGATGATTGTTGCCCATGCCGCCCAAACCGATGTGTGCAATACGCAACTTGTCGCTGGGCGCGGCTTTGCTGTATAAAGAAGGCAAAATGGCAAAACCCGCGGCGCCTATTCCCACTGTTTTAATGAATTTTCTCCGGCTGAAATTTTGGCTCATACAAGTATTTTAGAAATAAGGAAAGATGAAAATTTATTTAAACTTAAGAAAGAAATGATTAGGATCGGTTTTATCCGTAATAATTCTGCTGATAAATCGTACCGTATTTTGACAATAGAGTGAATTTAATTTTTTAGTTTCAATTTCCCGGCACTAAATGATTTTTTTATGAACAGAAGCATTTTGTTAGTGTATTTACTATCCGCAGTATTTTCTGGTGTGTCAGCGCAGGGACCGGTCAATAAGCTGGTTCCGGGACAGTGGTTGCATTCCTGGCTGCTTTGTGGTCCCATTCCCCTGCAGGAAGATTCTTCACGGGAGCAATCATTGCAGCACTATCCCGGATTTGATACGGATTATCTTCTAAAATTGGGAGGCGAAGCCGGGCTGAAAGTTAAGGCAGGCGATGTAGTAAGATTTAAGGGAAGTTCAATCCCGTGGAAGTATGTAAATGCTCCTGATTCTATTATTGACCTGGTGGCGAATGTTTCCAGGATATCACCGGCAGCAGCTTATGCCTATTCGGAGGTAGAATGTTCTGAGGAAGGTGTCTGGCTTGCTGCGCTTGGAACCAACGACGGTGGCAGCTTGTGGATTAACGGAGTACGTCAATGGGATTATCAGCCGGCCAGGGGTATTAAGCCCGATTCGGATCTCATTCCGGTTATTCTGAAAAAAGGGAAGAATACTATTTTGCTGAAAGTGGAGCAGCGTGGCAATATGTGGGGGTTCTGTTTCAGGTTTCATCAGTTCTCTGCTGCAGAAGCATTACAAAGAGGAAGTTTTTTTAAAGTGAATACTTCAGAAGAAGGGGGCAGCAGATTGGTTTCAGGTTTTTCACCTGAAGTGCTGTCCAGGCTGCTTAAGCAGGTGCGGATTACCGTTCGTAACAGGCAGGGGAAGATTATGCTTGATGAAAAAAGAGAAAAAGAATTCAGTGGCTTGCTTGATTTGCCTGAAACAGACTACAAACCCCTTACGGCTGAATTGTTACTTCAACTTAAATCGGGCGAGGTATTGTCTCGGAAAATTGATTTTATTTCAGGTAAGCGTTTGGAATATCCTTTATTTAATCAGGGGAGAAGCAATTATCGTATTGCGCTCTCAACGGGAGCTTCAGCATCAGAAAAATGGGCCGCAAAGGAACTGCAGCACTGGCTGAAGGAAGCCTCCGGGGCAGAACTTCCCATTGTTGAATCGGAGAACAATGGTAATGGCCCCCGGATTGTGATTGGCTATCCCGGATTTTCTGCTATTGGAGAAAAAGAACCGGATACAAATGACGAATCATTCCGGTATTTCAATTCAGGGGCAAACATTTATATATACGGCGGCAGACAGCGTGGAACCATGTATGGCGTTTTTTCTTTTTTAGAACGCGAATTAGGTTGTCGTTGGTATACCCCACAGGTTGCTGTGATTCCGAAACGCGGCGAACTTAAGTTTACCTGGTTTGATCATTCGGAAAAACCCGGTGTAAGCGTTCGGAATGATTTTTATTATGAAGCTTTTGAACCCATATGGGCAGCCCGCAACCGCGTGAACGGCGCGATGTCTTACCGTAAGCAGCCGGGCGGGGTTGAAGCCTACTGGGCGGTTCATACTTTCTTCCCGCTTATGCCGCCTGAAGAATTTTACAAAAAACATCCTGGGTATTACAGTCTGATTGACGGGAAGCGCATTTATGAACGCGCACAGCTTTGTTTGTCGAATCCTGATGTGCTGCGGATTATAACGCAACGAATAAAGGAAAGAATGCGTGAAAGCCCGGAATACCTGATTTATGATGTTAGCCAGAATGACTGGGCTAACCCGTGCCAATGTGATAACTGCCAGGCAATTGTAAAACGGTATGGTGGTGAGTCGGGAATAATGATATGGTTTGTCAACCAGGTGGCTGATGCTGTAGCGCAGGAGTTCCCCGGTAAATTCATTGGAACGCTGGCTTACCAGTATACCCGTTCAGCACCACGGGATATTGTTCCGCGCAGTAATGTGATTGTACGTTTATGCAGCATTGAGTGTTGTGTAGCTCACGATTTTCACTGCTCCGCAAACCAGGCCTTCTTAACCGACTTGAAAGAGTGGTCTGCCATTTCACCGCATCTGTATATTTGGGATTATGTGGTAAACTTCGTACACTATCTGTCACCGCTCCCCAATTTTGCTACGTTACAGCCCAAAATCAAAACATTTCAGCAGCATAAGGCCATTGGAATTATGGAACAGGCAGCCTATCAAAGCAGGGGAGGTGAGTTTGCTGAGCTCAGGGCTTATCTTCTTTCCAGGATATTGTGGAACCCGGATTGTAATACGGAAGAAGTGGTTGATGATTTTTTGGCAGGGTACTATGGCCGGGCCGGAGTGGCCGTGCGCCGTTACTTTGATTTGCTGCAAAGCCTGGTAAAACCGGATATACATTTTGCATATGGTATTCAACCATCCGATGAAATATATTCAGAAGACTTTATTAACGAGGCGGAAAATATTTTTGCTGAAGCGGAAAGCGTGGCGGATAATGTTGAGGTTTTGCAGCGGGTTGAACTGGCTTCGTTACCTTTTTTGTACCTGAAGTGTATGCAGGCCCCGGCTTCGGCCAGACAGGATGGAACGTATGATAAATTCTGCCGTATTGCTGAACGGGAAGGGATCACCCATTATAACGAAGAAGGAGAATCTTATCGCAAGGCTTTTCATCAGAAGATTAAAGCGGCAGTTCAATGATATTTTGATTGCGCTTTTAGTTTCATTTTTTTGATGAAGGCCCCATTCGCGCCATAACTTAAAATAGCCATCATCAGCTCTTGCGTGATATAAACCCCTATCTGAACCTGCACTTCTTCAGAACTTTCCAGGATCAGCTTTTGTGAATGATGCAGCGGTTGGCTCAAAATGTGTTTCGCTTGTTTTGGTGTAAAGGAAAGAATCACTTTTTCCGGATTTTCGGTATAACGGTGCGTAACACCAAAACTGTATCTAAAATATTCTTTTCCGTTAAAGCCAGGATCGTTAAAATAGGATTCTGTAGCTATTTCTATGCACCGGATCCTGTCAAAGGCGAGTACAATAGAATTTTTGGTACGGGCGGAATAACAGGCAACATACCACCGGTTCCGGTACTCCTTCAGCAGGTAAGGGCGGTAAATGTGCTCTTCACTTCTTTATCGAAGGGCTAATAATTAATTTCTCAATGTCTGCTTTTCAATGATCAATTTATATCATACTTAACTTCTTTGCTGTTTTTAATAATTGCTGAGTAGAGCTTGCATTTAGTTTTTGCATTAAATTTTTACGATGGGTTTCCACCGTATAAGGGCTAATGAAAAGCCTTGCGGCAATTTGAGGCCCGTTTAAACCATCTTCCAGAAATAATAAAATTTCTTTCTCCCTTCTTGTAATGGCGGGCATTTCATTCAATGCAGAAGAAAGAGAGGAAAAATGTTCCAGCACTTTTTCATTGGCAGCCTGGCTCAGAAAAATCTTTCCGTCCATTACTTTATCGATGGCCTCTAATAATTCCTTCCGTTCCATATTTTTTAATAAATAGCCATTAGCGCCCCTGTGCAGCAACTGGGTAATAATAGAACTTTCGTTAGCGGAAGTGAGTCCAATTATTTTACTGTATTTGTTTTCTTTTCTTATGATATCGCATAGTTGCAGACCATCCATATCCGGCAGACTGATATCCAGCAAAATAATTTCCGGCTTATTGTCTTTTAAATAGGTTGCCGCTTCATTGGCAGTAGTGGCTGTGCCCGTAATATTTACATAGGCAACATCTTTCAGCATCATGGCTATGCCGCCGGCTACCAGAGGGTGATCGTCTATAATATAAATATTTATCATTGCTTGATAACCAAAAAGGGTTAAAAGATTTCGGGATCTTCGTTAATCAAAAATTCCATTAATACAGTAGTACCTACCTCGGTTTCTGAATCAATGGAAATTTGCCCGTTCAAATAATTTACGCGGCTTTTAATGGTTTCCAAACCTTTGTGTTTTTTATCATCCGATTCCTTTAAGTTAAATCCGCGTCCATTATCTTCAACTGTTACGGTAAGCCGGTCTTCTTCCCTGTTAAACTGCACAATTGCCTGTGTAGCCTGGGCATGTTTTATAATATTGGTTAATAATTCCTGCACAATACGATACAACATGATTTCTGTAGAGGCATTCATTCTTTGTTCCATGCCGTACGATTGCAGTTTTACCTGTAATTGTTTAGCAGCGCTGATATTTGAACACATATCTTCCAGTGCATGCAGCAAGCCCAGCTTCATCAATCCTTCGGGCATCATATTGTGTGCGATGCGCCGTACTTCTTCGCTGGCCGTATCGATCAAATGATAACTTTTTGCGAAAAGTGCGTTTTGCTGCAGGGTTTCCTGTTCGTATTGCAAAGTGCTCAAATACATTTTTATGGTGCTGAATAAGCCGCCAAGCCCATCGTGCAGATCCTTTGCAATTCGCGATCGTTCGGTTTCCTGTCCATTTACCATACTCTGTAACGACACGACCTGTTGCTGCTTTTTCAGGAATTCAATTTGTTCCTGGTGAAGGGTAGTTTCCTTGCGGGCTAATAGTTGTTTTTGTTTGCTGTTTCGAACCAATAGTGCTAATATAATCATCAGAGAAAGTGCTGCAAGTCCTCCACCCACTAAGAGACGATTTCGTTTAACGACTTGCAGTTCTTTAGCGGTGTTGGCCAGGGTTAAATCAGCAATTTCTTTTTCTTTTTTTTCTGTTTCATATTTCTTTTCCAGGCTAACCATTTGTTTATGCGTTTCTTCATTAATAGTGCTATCAGAATAATTTTTGAATTGATTGGCATATTGCAAAGCCTGTTGATAATTCTCCTGTGCGGCTGCAATAGCTTTCAAGGCGTCAAAACTGTTAGCAGCTCTTCTAAATTGTTTCTGCCGGATGCTCAGAACATTTGCTTCTTCTGCAAAGTGTTGGGCATTGCTGTATTGTTTTTGATTTAAATAATTAAGCGCTATATTATTCGCCACATCCGATTTCAGGTTATCATCTTTAGCGCTATCACATAAATGGTAGGCTTTCAGGAAAGCTTCCAAAGCCAGTTTTGATTTGCCCAGTTTTTGAAAATAAATTCCTTGAGTGTTAAAAGTTTGTATGGCAATAACAATATTGTTGAGCAGTTCATTTTCTGCCACTGCCATTGAAATGTGCGCTCCCGCTTCAGTAAGTTGATTAAGTTTGAGATAGGCATCGCCTATTTCCAACAGCAGTAAAACGCGGTAACGTTGCTCATCGGGGTAATTGGTAATTTTTAATGCCTTTTTATCGTACTCAATCGTTTTTAAAAATTGTTTTTGCGCTTTCAGCCCGGCGCCAATATCCCAGTAAAGCTTGGGTATTATTTTGATAATTGCAGAATCGGAAGAGCGTTCTGCAATTTTTGCACCCTTTATTGCATAATCCAATGAGGTTTCATAATCATTCTGGTAGCGATATTGAATGGAAAAATTACTGTAGCAATGCACCAGCAGGAAAGAATCTTTTCTTTCTAATGCTTCTTTTTCTGCCAAACGGGTATAATATACTGCACTATCATAATGGTAAAGGTTTGTGTAGATGGATCCTAAATTGTAATACGCTTTTGCCAGCCCGTCTCTGTCATTTATATTTTTTGTTACAGCAATGGCCAGATGTGCATAATTGAAGGCGGAGTCATACAATCCGGCATTAAAAAAAATCCGTTGAAGTGTTTTAATAGCGATGACAGAATTGCTGTCCGGTTTATCTTTTAATGCAATAGCCAATAGACTATCTTTTGTCTTATCATTCTGAGCAAACAGCAATGATCCGTTCACCAAAAAGATAAAAAATATAAAAGAATATAGCCAGCGGTCTCTCAATGTATAATTTTCAATAAATATAAATGAATTGCCTAAATACCCATCTACCTGAATACAGGTAATTTTCTAATGCCTAAATGGTGCCTTTCAGGTATTGTAAAAAAATAAGAAACAGGCCATTTTTACAATCATTATTATCTGATAGAATTTAAATCATTTAAGAAAATACATCACCATGAAGAAGCGTATTTTATTTTTAATTACCGGGTTCATTTTATTTAACGCTGCTGCTTATACGCAAACAATTCCCGGTAAAGTACCCGTTTCCGGTAAGGCATCCTTTTCCGGTAAAATCTCCGTGTCCGGCTTTAGCAAAGATGGACGCATTAAAGAACAAACAGCGGCTGGCCTTTTTAAGAGCTTTAAAGAAGATAAATATCGGATAGGGTTTACCTTCTGGCCCGGAGGAACATATCCGCCACAGCAGCCGGTATTGTTTGATATGCGTACAACTGTAAAAAGGAACGGAAGAGTAATTGGTTCTTCCAGCAGATCGGGTTGGCCCTGGTTACCCGGAGATATGTTTCTGCCGGCTGAAGCTTTTGATTTTATTCCGATGCTTCATAAGGAAGCGGGCAGCAGGATCAAAGACTCTAAAATGAATGCACTTTCCGGTCGCTACGATATTATTTTGGAAATGAAAGTTTCTTCCGGACAGGAAATCTCCGGCTCTATACCGCCTGTAACAATTTCATTCATATTTTAAAAAAATTAGCCAGGTGCATTCCCAAAAAAATGTTCTCATTCGGCAACTATATCTTTTATTGTTAGTATAAAGCAAATAATAAACTAATGCATACACTTATGAAAGTCTTACTGACAGCGATTTTACTGGCTACCACTGTTTTCGCCTATGCACAAAAATGGAGTGGTAAAATTGAAGGGCATGACAAAGGAGAAATGGACATCGTGCTAACTATGTTTGGGATGGAAAAACCGGTTAAAATAGGTACACTAAATGCCAACGGCGATTTTGAAATCAATCTGTCTGTAGATCCTACAGAAAAGCTGTCGGAAGAAGAGCGTGAACTGTATATCTCTAACCTTAGTTATGGGTTTCAATATGTATGCGGCAATCCTGGGGACTTCCCGGAGGGAGAAGCCAAAATAGCCAGCAGTGCGCGACACATTGCTTTGTGGGCAGACAATACCTGGGCGGGTGTGCTTTTCCCGGTTTCAAATCTCAAACTCCAACTATGGATGGAGAACAACGGTTTTAACGATGCAGTTGAGGGCTCGTTTTATCAAGTTTTACTCGTAACAGAAGATGTCAACCTTCAGAAGAAGTGTATCAATTTTGACTATTACAATGATGAGGATATTGAGGTAAATGTTGAATATGATCTCAAGTTAAAAAAAGGGTTAAACCTGATAGCGTACCAACTTGAATCGGTTTACAAAACTAACCCTGATATAAGGGCTTCCTTTCCGAAAAAAATAAGAATGACCAATGCCGGTGATAATCCGAAGATAATGTGGATTGCAAAATACTTTTTTTAAATACCATAATTAGAACAATAATGAAAGTCCTTGTTGCTTTTTTCCTGATCACATCCTCTCTGTTGCTGCTTTCCTGCGATAGTAAAAGCAGTCCATCCGACACATCAAACCCGGGTAAAGCCGTTTCCTCTGCAGCCATAAAGCCAAGCCAAATAGATGCAGCTGATTTTAAAGGGAAACTTGATGAACTGTTGACAGTTGAGATGGCAGCTAAGGTGAGTGGCTTCGACAAATCTAAAGCGACTAAAGATTATGAAAATAAGACAGCCGGATTTTTGGGTGGCAAAAATGCTCCGCCACGTGAATGCAACTATTTGTGGACGAATGGCAGGACAAGATCCGTAACGATTGGCGGGAAAACGGTAAACCCTCCTTACCTGGACAAAGTGGGCATCAATTCGGTTGCAAACACCACGCTCGAAAGGTTCAAACGAAATTACCGTAGCCTCTCCGATGAAGAGAAAGCGGCAGCCGGCAAAAAACTTAAAGAGCAAGCAAACGAGAAGCAACCTAAACAGACCGATACGGAAATAGGAAGAAAAGTGACGGACATAGGCACTGGGTTAATCAATAACCTTCAGCCGGAAGAGATTAATGGAGTCGGACAAGCTGCCGCATGGTATCCAAACTTCAACGAACTGAAAGTGTTTTACCACGGACTGAGTTTTGCTCTGGTAATTGACATTACTGAAGATAAAAGTCTGAACAGAGAGAAATGTATTGAACTGGCAAGAATGATTATAGATGAAAAATTAAAATAAACTTTTAAACCCGGAAATTATGAAATGGATACTACTGATTGCAGTTTTGATTGCCGCCGTCGGGACGAAAAATGTAAACGGACAGTTTTTAAAAGATCTGAAAAATCGCACATTGGAGCGGAGCAAGGATGTTGTTTTAGGGAAAACGGCTGAAAAGGCCGCTGATAAAACCGGCCAGGCAATGGACAAAATTCTCAATCCTGATTTTAGCAGGCTGATGAAACCGGGCGGTAAAAAAGTTGATATGTCAAATGTGCCCGACACTTACAACTTCAACTATCGCTACGCTCTGAAAATGACCACCCGGGAAGGAGCAATAGACATCGACTATTACCTCAGTAAAACCGAACCCTATATGGGGGTAAAAATGAATATGGGGATGGAAATGTTTATGGTATTTGACGAAGGCAACAAAATAATGTTCACGAAAGTGAACGGTATGGCAACGGCTACGAAAATGGATTTAAACAGTGAAGTGAACCTGGAAGACCTGAACATATATAATGATTACACTTTTAAAGAACTGCCCAATCGTCAATTTTTAGATTACGATTGTGTTGGGCGCGAAATGGAGAATGATGACTATAAATTCACCATTTATATAGCTCCTGATATGGAAGCAGGATTTGGAACCATGTTTAAAAGCGAGCATGCCAACATCCCCCCAGCTATGCAAAAATTCGCCGGGGAATACGAAAACGGCCTGATGATGTACATGGAAATGGTGGATAAGAAAAGCAAAAAAAAGAAAAATACCAGCGCCACCATGGAATGTGTTGCCTTTGAACCCAACGAAATGGTGCTAAACACAAAATAATAAGCAATCAAAATGAATGGAATTAAACCAAAGCCAGCCTTCCATAAATACTATTTACTACATTAAAATCAGCAATATGAAAAAGGTTTTTTCTGCAATAACAATTATCTTCCTGCTCATATTTACAAGCAGCTTACATGCGCAGATACAACGTAAAACTACAATTGATGTAAAGCCTGCAACAAAAGATCAAACCGTTGACTTAAATAAATTAAATCATCCTGGAGTACCGGTAAATAATTTATCAAAATTGAACATCAAACATTTCACCACGGTGAAAACCGGCGCCCCATCTCAAAAACAGGGTGAAAATGAATTGTTGGTAGTTAATGAGAATTTCCCTGGTTTGAATACCACAAAGGTCACCCCCAAAGGCAAAAAAACAGCAATGGGATATATTACTGTAACAGAAGACCTTTCTATTAATGTCAATGCCAGGAATTTCAGTCATTTTTCAGAAAGCCCTGAATCGTGGCTTAAACCCGGTCAGATCTTTACTGCACAGTCATTTATCAGCGGCCAACCGACGACAGTGATGAGTCCAAGAAATCCGACAACACTGGGCATCAGCTTAACCGGTGTTACCAAATCCTCATTTCAGGTTCAGAACCCCGAACAAAATTCGCAGCTACTTGACGCTATAAATGTTTTAATGTCACAAAATGCCAATCCGCCGCCGGCTAGTCTTTCATTTTCTTTTCACAAGATTCATTCAGTAGAAGAAATGGAATTTAAATTAACAGGGAAGTACAGGGGCGCTTTAGGTACTTTTTCAGCAAATTTTGGTTTAAAAGCTGGGAATCAACAGGAATACCACTACTATATGCTCGAATTCCAACAAAATATGTTTAGCATCCAGGCGGATGGGATGACACCCGCTAATGTATTCAAACAGCCGGTCTCTGATATGTCTGGCTATGTTTATATTGACCAGGTTGATTATGGACGGAAAAGCATTATTATCTTCAAGTCTACCCGCACTTTAGATGAGTTGGGTATTAGTGCTGCTGCAGGTTACAACTCCGGACTTACTGAGGCAAAAATGAGTACAGCTTATAAGCAGCTAAGTGGAAAAAAGGAAGTAGAAGTATTTGCGCGTTTTTACGGAGGATCTGCTCCCGATGTAATTCAGGCGATGGAGAATACGGTGAACAGTGGAGTTCCCGATATCTTTACCTACATTAGGGCGCAACCCAACAATTACCGGCTGGCGCTGCCTTTAGGCTTCACTTTAAAGAATATGAATAACCAGGTGGTTGGTCAAAAAAGCAAAAAGACACAAACAGTTACCACCCAAACCCCAGTACCGCTTGCATCCGTATTTAAACTAAAAGTTACTCTTACAGACATTCAATGTATTAATGGCAGAGATGGTGGTGGCGCCAATCCTGACGACTATGCTATCCAGCAGTATATTGTTTACCAGGCAAATAAAGCAGAAAAAAAATATGTAAGTCGCGATATCAATAAATTCCCCAATCGGATTGATCTTGGTGGCCAGGTTCCCGGTATTAAGAACATGCTTGTTAACGGCGACATGAATAACCAGATCCATGTAAGAGAAGATGGTGATATAAAGCAACGTAACCGGAACATGATCAATAATTCATTGGTATTTAATGTTACATTGAATGAATTAAACGATCCAAATGCATCCTTTAAGATTTTTACCTGGTTGAAGGAATACTCTATCACTACTTTAGGGAGCAATAATGACAAAGTTCTGATGAACAACGATCCGATAAATGTAAAAATAAGTGAAGTAATTAAAATTTTATTGGGCTTAAAAAGTTTGAATCCAACTGAAAATTTTCCCGACTTAACGATTGGCAGAGGAGTAAAGTTTCACGATTTCAATGATGGTTTAATGCTTGCAAAAATCCGGGACCTTACACCCATGGTTTTAGAAGGCCCAATTCGCGTCGGTAGTCCTGGCCAGAAAGCTGCAGTTTGGGTTCAGTTTGAGTTGATAAATTAAAATTAGTAAAGCAGTAAGGACTACTACTAAGTTCGTCAATAAACCCGATTGCTTTTATGGATGCTCTGTCGCCAGGGTTATATGAAAGTCTGTAGGGCTCAATTTGGTTTGTATCCTTAATTACAGTGTAATGCACGTTTGCACCTTGCGAACCCGGTGAACAATTCAGAAGTGTCAAAAAGATGAAGTATAGAGAAATTCGCATGATGGTTTTAATGGAATTTAATGTTGAAGGCTTGGTGGCGGGCTGATATTCAATAGGCGTCATACCAGAACGTCGGCCGATTGAAAAACTACAGCCGAATGTAAATACAAAAAGCTGCTATTTATTCGTCTGCTGTAAGTGTTGCTGATGACCTACTGATATACAGACAAGCACCGTGGCAGGAGTCTGGATAAAAAGAAGCCGTTTTAATAGCAACGAACAACTTTGTGGTGGCATCGGCTCTTTTTATGTATTGCCGAACCGGGCCATTGATGAATACAGGCGATTTTTGTTTCTGATCTATTTCACCACTTTTATTACTCCTTTCATGGTTTGCCAGTGACCCGGAAAAGAGCAAATGAAAGGATAATCTCCGGGTTTGTCAGGCACTGTAAAATCGAGTCTGAAATTTTCACCGCTATTTACCAGTGGCGTAGCGAATAGCACTTCGGGCATTTGGGGTACAAAACTTTTTTCATACCCATCTTTTTGCGCTGCCATGGCTTCTGCCGCCTTGCCTACTTTTTCGGAACTGCCCGGTTTTATTATTACAACATTGTGGGGCATCCCATCTGCATTTTCAAAAATAAGTGCAACCTCGGCACCCGCCTTAACCGTAATGGACGTTTTATCAAAAGCCATTCGGGCAGGTACTGCGCTCAGGCGAAGTACTGTTTTTCCGGGAATGGAAATTGCTGCGTTTTTTGTTCTTTCAACAGGCGCTTGCATGTTTTTTCTGAAATTACTTACTGCTGTTACATCTTTTAATTCGTTGTAATCCTTTTCTGTAAGCGCTTTGTATCCATATTTCGGCCAGGCCGGATCATCGGTGATAAAGCCGGGAACCTGCAATTCCTTTTCATTTGAAAGTGAGCCTAACAAATAACGGGCTTTTGCGGGTTCGTTGAACAAAAAGTTCTTATCTTTTTTAAACATGGCCATCCATACAGGCTTTAAGTGCCTGAAAGACTCTTTTAGTGCATAGTCAATGTAATCGTCAACCGGCAGCGTTGTTGTTGCCAGCAAAGCGTTTAATGTATTTTCGGTATTATAATGACTTAATGATATAATGGCCTGCAATCTTACTTTCGCAGAACTGTCCTGGGACAAGGCAATCAATTTATTTTCTGCATCTTTTATATCCGTTCTCCAGTAAAATAAAACTCTTGTAGCGGCAGTTTTTATATACGGATTTTTGCTTTGCAATAATTCGTTCAGCAATTGTTCATAAGGATGATTGAATTGCTGGTATACCCATAGCGCCTCCAGTTTGTTTTGTTCGTACTCCTTATCATTGCCATCGAGACCGGCGGTCCATTTCTCTAATGCCGGAATAACCGTTTCAGCGGGCAGTTGCCTGAGCTGCGTTCTGGTGGTGTACCTGTGCCTGTCTTCGTATACTTTTAGCTGATCAAGTAATTGTTCTATCGAAAGTTTGGTAAGATCAACCGGCGTTAATAATTTTTTATGTTTATAGGTCAGTCGCCATATTCTCCCATGTGTATGATCTCTCAGCGGATCACGCAAAGCTCTTTCACCATGATTGATGATTGGATTGTACCAGTCTACTATATACAATGCGCCATCGGGGCCAAACCGCAGATCAACCGGGCGGAAATTGGGATCTGTGGATTGCAATAAAGGTTCTGTTTCATGGGCGATGATGCCGCTGCCATCTTCGTGTACACGGTGCTGTTTGATGCCCTGGAAGCCAATGAAGGTGTTGAACAGCACATTGCCCTGCACGTCATCGGGGAAATGCCTGCTTGAAATGATCTCGGTACCGCAGGTTTTGGGCTTTGCGGCGGAAGTTAAAAAGTCCCTCATGCCGGTATGCTTTACAGGATAAGTGCTGGCAACAGAAAGCGGGGGAGCGAAATAGTTCATTCCGGTAGAAACATCACTTATAATTTGTGTTCCGTTTCGCAAAAAAACATGCCCCCATGGATTGGCATATGGATAAGAAACGTAGGGCTCTAATTTTTGTGTTTCAGGTTCAAAACGCCATGTAACGCCATAGTCTCCTCTTTGAGGCCCATAAGGCGTTTCAACCTGCGAATGGAGGAAAGTGCCGGTATGCCAGTACAACGCACCATCCGGTCCCCATGTATAGGTATCTATGGAATGATGCACGTCTTCCGTTCCAAATCCGTGCAGTATGATCTCTTTCTGATCTGCTTTTCCATCCCCGTCTGTATCTTTTAAAAACAAAATATTCGGCGGCTGCGATACGTATACGCCTCCATTGCCCAGCTCTATACTGGTGGGCATGTATAAGCTGTCTGCAAAAATGGTTTCTTTATCGGCTATGCCATCGCCATTGCTGTCTTCCAGCACAACAATTTTATCATTGGGTTGTGCGCCCGGCAGGTATTGAGGGTAGGAAGCCATATCGGCAACCCATAGCCTGCCTTGCGGGTCGAACGTTATTTTTACGGGATTGCTGATAGAAAAATCAACTTCGGAAGCAAAAAGATTGATCTCGTATCCTTCCGGTAAAATAAACTGATCAGCAGATGGTGCGGTAAGCGCCGCTTTATCTATTGGTATAAATTGAATGGTATCATTTAATATGTTATCTGCCTGCACAAAGTGACCGGCATCATTTGTTTTGCTTTGCGCCCACACGATACTGTCTAACCGGGTAACCATGTTATTTAATTTTGCCAGCTCACCGGGATAGGAGATGGGCCCGCCGGGCGGCTGCACCCAGGGTTCCTTACGCCTGCCTACAATGTATTCGCTGTTTACCGCCCTGTATAAATAAAAGAACTGCTGATTTTTCTGATCAATCAGTTTTTTCAGATTGATGGAATAATTATCAGTTTCCCATGCTGAAACCTGAAGCCCTAATGATTTTGCCATTACCTCGCTCACCGCTTTGTATCCTTTATCGTTAAGATGAATACCGTTAATGGTAACGGAATCGGCGCCTGCCGCCATTTTTTTTGAAGACTCAAAAAGATTGATGAAAGGGATACCTAATTTTTGTGCAACTTCCTGCATGCCTTTTGTATAGAGGGCAAGGTTTTTATTATGTGCTGCCGGGTCGGGCAAAAAACCGCCCAGCTTTTCATGAGCGATGGGAGATACCAGTATAATTTCCGGCGGTGTATTGCCATTGTACTTTTGCTGCTGCATGTGCTGCAGGTAAGCGGATAGCTGTTGTTTAAAGCTGTCAAGACTATCGGGTCCTTTAAACGCTTCATTCAAACCATAGCAGGCAAAAATGATATCCGCTTTCAGCTTTGCCAGGTATTCATCCTGGGAGGGAAAGTTTAAAGGGCGGGATTGCATATTGATCTCATCCGCGCTCCATCCCAGGTTTCTTACGGTAAGGTCCCGGTCGGGGAAGCTTGCATACAATAATGGCTCAAAGTAGTTGTAGTTCTGCAACCGCTCCGCGAAAGTGTTTCCTATAAAAACGATGTGGCTGTTGGACTGAGGGTTAAGCTGGTGAACTACACGCACTTTTGTGGAGCAGGAAAATAAAAGGAAAGTGTAAAAGAATAATGTATGGTAAGGGAGCCGGGACATATATTTCCTGAGCATAAACGTAATTAGATTAATGGTAGCGCCTGTTTCCCCGTGAACTTGCGCAATATAAAAATGATTTCCCCGGGAAGATAGAACAATAGCAATAAACAGGTATCCTGTACATACATGTTGAACAATATTTCAATATCGTATTCCTTCTGACAGATCTGTTTCAGCAGATTATTTACCACTTCATCAGCTCCTCCGCCGTAAAAGGTTGCTGCCGTTCATTCCAGTGCTGCCGTATCTTTAATACTTCATCGCTTGTTATGCCGGAGGCGTTGTTGTTCCAGCTCTTCCTGATATAGCTCAGCACCTGTGCAATGGTTTCATCTGTAATGTCTTTATTCTGCGCAAGCCCGGGCATATCACCGCTGATCTCGGGTGATTTGTATAGTTTTTTGTTCACCTTAACCGGTCCGGTTAACCCGTACAATACAATGGCGATCAGCTTATCCTTGTCGCCCGTTACCCAATCTGAATTGTTCAGCGGGGGAGCCAGCGCGGCTATACCATTGCCGTCTTCGCCATGACAGGTTTGGCAGGTGGAGTTAAACAAGCTGATGCCCGCGGGGAATTGTTTCCTGAACAGGGCCGTATCTTTTCTGATGGGTTTGCTATTGATATTGGCAATTGTTTTTTTGAGCTGTTGTATAATGGCAAGATTCGAATCTGCAGGAGCGGGTGCGAGCTTTTGATAAAACACAGCTTCACGGTTCTCCAGGTTGCTGATTACAGCATCGCTTACGAATGGATTGCCAGCGTAAGTTTTTGCAAGGGCCATTAGCATATCATCGGCTATGGATTTATTAAAAGGCCCGATAGCCCGTATGCCAAAAGCAATATAGGGCGCGGCAATGCTGTCGTTACTGCTTATCATTTGCTGCAGCACCGGCACAAACTGTTTGTAATTGGTTTTGTTTACTACGAATGGCAGCGTGGCAATAGCCTGTACCCTGATCTTATCATTGCTGTGCTGCGTGAGTGGCAATACCTCTTCCGCCTGCAATACTCCCATACCCTCTAAGGTCCAAAGCGAATGAATAAGCGTTAAGGGATCATCCGTTTTTTTAAGATTGTTGCGCAATACGGGTACGGCTTTTGTAAGCTTTCCGTCTACCAGCATTTGTTGTGCCTTATCTCTTATCCATCCGTTAGGCGACTGCAGGAGTGCGGCGAGTTTCACGGGGTCGTGAGGCATCACTACCGGCTTCAATGACGCGCCTTCCGGAACTACCTTATAGATACGGCCGCAGTTCAGCGGTTGGGAAAGCGACCGCCCGCTGATCTCTTTTTTCAGGTAATCGGTTAAATAAAATTTATGCTGGATGATGCCTCTATACATATCCGTTATGTACAGGGCGCCGTCGGGGCCATTATACAAATTTACCGGCCGGAAACGTTCATCAATGCTCGTAAGAAATTCTTTTCCTGCATAGGCCTGCTTCCCTTTAATAACATAGCCATCTTCCTCCAGTATATTTCTCTTGATAAGGTTCGCCGAAGGTTCTGCAACAAAAGCATTGTTGTGATAGGCTGCTTTAAATAGCCCGCCCCGGTAAATAACGGGGCCGCAGGCAGCGGTAAAGTTTACTAAGCGTAAGCTGTCGTCGAGGATGTTTTCCATATAACCCCTGTTTACACCGGGTGTGGGACGCGCGGGATATACCCGGTTGCTTTCTACTATTTTTACATTGTATCCCGCCAGGCTGCGCTGGTTGACATTACCCGTTCCGGTGGCCGGCAGGAAATAGTCGCCCAATAAATTCTGTGAATTATTATTGTAGAACAACCGGCCGTAATCATCCTGCGTTATCCCCCATTGCCCGCGAAAGCGCGTCCACTCCGTAAGCCAGTACCCGTTTTTCTTCCTGTACCTCTTTTCAGTATTGGCACTGTATATCCAGTTATCCATGGCTCTCATTAAGCCATTGGCATCATGTTCCACATTGTTGCCGGAAGTATATGCTGCATCTACCAAAACTTTTTTACCCGGACGGTCGTGCTTTATTTCAACATACCAGAGCTCAGGAGGTGCCGCCACCAGGATGCCATCTTCTATTAAGCATATGGCTCTTGGCAATACCAATGAATCCATAAACACTTTCCTGTTATCTGCAACGCCGTCTCCGTTCTTATCTTCTAATATTACAATCTTACCATTAGGACGGTCTTCACCTGTACCGGATGTGTCGGGCATATACCCTTCCATTTCCAGCGCCCATATTCTTCCTTTATCATCGAAGGTTAACGCAATGGGTGTGCTGATAAGGGGTTCGGCGGCTACAAGCTGTACTTCAAAGCCTTCTTCCACTTCCATTGCCGCAAGCGATTTTTCAGGCGATAGTACCGGGGATTGACTTATTATCTCTTTCCGTTCAAGTGAATCTAATGGGGTGGGCTTTATACCCGGGCCTTTACCGGAATGGCAGCCCGCCAATAAACAAACAACTATAAAACAAGAAAAGCATTGAATTATTCTTCTGATCATTTTTACCAATTCCTTAATTAAATTGCCACAGATTCGCAGATTAATATACCCTGTATAAAAACCTGCGGATCTGTGGCTAAAAGATCATGCCATTATATCATCGTTAACCTCGAAATCTTTACTATACTTCATTTGGTACGATGTACGGTGGACGGTATACCCGGGTAAGCATGGCATCCGCTTCCGTATCATTTACAAATTTTTCATTGTCCCTGTTGCCGCCCATAAATTTCAGATCGCGGTTGAGGCGGTAAGAAATGTTGGCTAATAAAGGAAGCGATGATGAGAAGAAGCCTTCATTGATGTCGCAATGCAGATCATTATTATTGCCTGAGCGTATGGCGTCAATAAAATTGGCATAATGTTCAGTGCCTCCCGGGGGCGTTCTTGGGTCAACCGGCTTTTTGGCGTCTGTTTTTTGCGAACCGGCAAAAGGCTTGTCTTCCCTTTTGCGGAATGCTTTCCATGTGCCGCCATCTAATTCAAGATAACCTTCCGTACCATAAAACATATTGCCAATGCGGATATCAAGACTTGACTCTCCATTAGAATACCTGCCGCGGGTTTCAAACTCCAGCATCTTCCCGTCTTCGTATTTGAAAATGGAAGTTTGGGTATTGGGCGTTTCCTGCGCGCATTCTTTAGGGTCAATACCATATATGCCACCATGCGAATAAATGGAAACAGGGTGTTCATTTTTATTGAGTCCCCAACGGGCGATATCAAACTGGTGCGGTCCCTGGTTCCCGGTATCACCATTGCCGGTATCCCAGAACCAATGCCAGTTATAATGTCCTTTCTTCTCATTATAGGGCCGGTAAGTAACGGGGCCTAACCAGCGGTCGTAATGAAGCGTAGCGGGGGGCGTGCTGTCTTTGGCTATGCCGAAAGAATCACGTGGCTTAATGCAAAGTCCTCTTGCCATAAATACATCGCCGATACCGCCATCGTGCAGAAATTTCATGGCTTCCATTACATTGCTGATGGAGCGGTTCTGAAATCCTACCTGAACACGCCTGTCGTATTTTCGGGCGGCTTCAATCATTTTACGCCCTTCCCATACATCGTGCGATGCGGGTTTTTCTACATATACATGTTTCCCCGCCTGGCAGGCCCAAATGGTGCCCAGGGCATGCCAGTGATTGGGTGTTGCAAACGAAACCGCGTCTATTTCCTTGTCGTCGAATACTTTGCGCATATCCCACTCCGTTAGTGGCTTTTCGCCCATCTTATCGCTCACTATCTTAGCCCTGGAGTCAAACCACTGTTCATCCGCATCACAAATTGTTTTAAGCCGGATATTACGGCTGGTTTTAAGCGCGCACCAGTTATTGATATGGGTTTGTCCCTGTCCGTGAATGCCTATAACCGCTATGTTAAGCCGCTCATTAGCGCCGGGTATGGCGGCATACGATTTAGCGCTTAAGCCCATAGCGGTGATACCGATACCTGCACCGGCCATAGCTGATTTTTTAATAAACTCCCTTCTCGGGTAATTTTTTTGCATGGTTGTTTTGTTTTTTTATATGAACAAATCGTTTTTTATTGGAATTAGCCTGCCTGCCCTGCACCCTGAAACTTGCACCCTGTAACTCTTTACCTTCGCTGTGCTTTGGCGGTCATTTCGTTAAACACCGCCAGTTGTTCTTTCATGGCTAGTATCCTGTCCTGGGGTTCGGTACGGGCTTCTAAAAGTATCCACCCGTTATATTTTATACCGGTAAAAAGATTCATGAGTTGCTGGTAGGGATACTCGTTAGTATTCAATTCGCGTACATGAACAGTATCTCCGAACCATTTTTTTACTGAATTAAAATTGGCTTCCAGCCCGGGAGGGAGGAGGTCTTCGGGATTGCAGTTCCAGCAGATCTTTACATTGGGTTCGGTAACCTGTTCAAAAATAGCTTTCATGTTAGGAATTTCCTGCGTAAGGTTACCGTGCACTTCCACCCGCACCAATTGCCCGAGATTTTTTGCAAATTTTCCCACTTCATTAAAAGAGGAGGCTATTTGTGCAATTGTTTTTTCTTTGGGAACAGCAGCCGGCAGGTTATTGGGTTTTACTTTTATGCCTGTGGCCCCAATATCTTTACAAAGCTGTATGTATGCTTTTGTTTGTTCAATATTTTTTTTCAGTTCAGCAGGGTCGGGACTGTGATATTCAAAATTAGAACCATAGCCGATACAGGTAACCGGGCTGTTGGCAAAGCGTTTCTTCACCTCTGCCCGTTCTGCCGCAGACAGATTGATCTCAACCTTATGTGCATGCTGGGTTCTGAGCTCAACGCCCCATAAGCCCGTTTTTTCACAATTGGCAAGTAGTGTGGGTAAATCCCAGTCTCTTCCCCACTGGTAAGTTACCAATCCAAACCGCATTTTGGGACCGGCATTGTAAAAGCTGCTTAATGTTCCGGCGGCGGTTAATCCTAAGCCCGCAATAGTGGTTTTGCGTAAGAAATCACGGCGTGACAGGTCTTTCATTTTTTCCTGGTGGGGATTTTTATTGATTATTTATTTTTTATGACTATGTTGGTGCTTATAACAGATAAACAGGAACGGTTTCCTATCCTGGATTTTATTTTTATAATTAAAGTTAAATGAAAAATATATTAAAAATCACAAAGCCACAACTATGTGTTGTTGTGATGCTGATTATTGGCAGCTTTGCTTACGCGCAAAAAGCAACATTAGCATTTGGAAAAGTGAAGCCGCTTAATACGATTACTTCAGGTTTAAATGAGGGCACTCCCATACAATGGATCAATGTAAATACAGCGGAAGATACGTGGTCGTTAAAAGATGACATTCTTATTTGTAAGGGCTTGCCCATTGGTGTAATGAGAAGTGAAAGACAGTTTGAGAATTTCATTATGCATGTTGAATGGAAGCATATGGAGGCGGGAGGGAACTCGGGCGTGTTTGTATGGAGCAGCGCCCGCCCTGGCAGCAATCGCCTGCCGGATGGCGTGGAGGTACAAATGCTGGAGTTAGACTGGGTGAAGCTGAATAAGCAAAATGGCGTTACACCGCCTATCGCTTATGTGCATGGCGAGCTTTTTGGCGTGGGTGGAGTAACCACTACTCCCGATAATCCGCGCGGCGAGCGCAGTAAATCTATTGAGAACCTGTGTAAAGGCCGCGGCGAATGGAATACCTACGATGTGGTGTGCGTGGATGGTGTGATCAAACTTTCCGTAAATGGAAAATTTGTTAATGGCGTGGCACATGCATCTCAAAAAAAAGGTTACCTGTGCTTAGAATCGGAAGGTGCCCTTATCCATTTCCGCAACCTGCAAATTATTGAGCTTCCGCCGGGAGTAACGGCTGCAAGCCAGGCCGCGCCGTTGTTTGAAGCTAAGGATTGATAAACATTAACCTTTATTAACCTCTGTTCTTTTTATTATAGTATGGTTGAAGCTATCTTTGGCGGCATCTGGCTTGTGGTGAATGATTACAGATAACCCTACAATACTATAATGAAACCCGGTATTCTGATTTTTATATTGCTGATTAGCTTTTCCATAGCAAGTATTGCCCAAACAAACCGTACGGTACGGGGTAAGGTATACGACAGCAGCCATGTGGTTTTACCCGGCGCAACGGTAATGCTTATTCCCGATGCAGGTAAAGACACTTTAAAAACAGTAACGGACAAAACCGGGCAGTTCATTTTTTTACAGGTGGCAACAAAAAGATTTACATTAAAGATTACCAATGCAGGGCTGGAAGATGTGATCAACGCGTATGACGTTGAAGAAGGCAAATCCGATTTTAATATTGGCAGTATTACCATGCTGCCCGCTTTCCAAACACTGCAGGAAATAGTGATCAGCCCGCCGCCGGTTGTTATTAAGGAAGATACCATTGAATTCCGGGCGGATTCTTTTAGGGTAAGGCCCAATTCATCGGTGGAGGATCTTTTAAAAAAGCTGCCGGGTCTGGAGGTAGATAAGGATGGCAATATTACCGCGCAGGGTAAAACGGTAACTAAAATTAAAGTAAATGGCAAAGACTTTTTTGGCGGCGATCCCAAAACCGCTTCCCGCGAATTGCCGGCAGATATTATAGACAAAGTGCAGGTGGTGGACGATTACGGTGAACTTGCTGCTGCATCGGGTATTAAGGATGGCGATCCGGATATCATCATTAACCTCCAGCTAAAGAAAGATAAGAACCAGGGCGTATTTGGCCGCGCTTCCGCCGGGTACGGTACGGATGACCGTTACCAGGGTACCCTGAATGCTAACGTGTTCAGGGAAAGCACACAGCTTTCCGTTCTGGGGAATATGAATAATATTAATCAGAACCTCTTTAATTTCAGTGGTAATGCAGGCGGCGGCAACAGGGGCGGCGGTGGCGGAAGAGGCGGCGGAGGAGGAAATTCAGGGGGCGGTGATGGCGGCTCTTCAGATACCAATGCGGATCAGAATGGCATTACCGATAATAAATCCATCGGGGCTAATTTCAGAACGGATTTCAAAAACAAGAAAGGTTCTTTTTACGGTAACTATAGCTTTGCCAACCGCAACACGGTTACCTTACGTAATACCTCGCAGGAGAATTTCTTTGGTGACGGCTCATTCGTCAATAATAAAAACAGCCTTTCCGATAACATTAATAATAATCACCGCGCCAATCTCAATTTTGAATACAATTTCGATTCGCTGAATTATCTTAAGGTGAGCCCCAACTTTTCTTACGGGTATTCCAATAGCAGGAGTAACAGCGATTTTAATTATTGGGAAGATAATATATTTAAAACGCAGGAAGGATATAACGGGGATACGGTTCACCGGAAAACGCCCAATTTCAGCGGAGACATCAATTATAATCACCGCTTCAGAAAAAGGGGCAGGAACTTTTCGGTTAATATCGGGCTGGGCACTTCTTCCGTGTTAAGTGATGACGATAAGATCAACTTTACACGGGAATTCCTGAAGGCGGGTGGGTATTCGGATGCTTATCTCGACCAGTTGATCACACAGGATAATAACAATTATAACTACGGCATCCGCGCCACCTACACGGAACCGGTTGCCAGCAACAGGTTCCTTGATATCAGCTACGCCTATAATAACTCGTATGTGAAAAATGACCGCCGCACTTTCGACCGCGACGCCCTCGGCAGTGCCCTTTCTTTTAACGACAGTCTTAGCAATGCGTATGAAAATACCTTTATCAATCAAAGAGCAGGGGTTAGCTTACGCACGGTTAATAAAAAATATAATTATAGCGTAGGGTTAACAGTGCAGCCTATGGAGATCAACGGCTATTCTATTACCAAAGACAGCGCATATACACCGCAACGGAGAATAAGCGTGGCGCCTTCCGCAAGGCTTTCCTACAATTTTTCCCGGACCAAACGGCTGAATATGAACTATAATGCCAACTACGAGCAACCCTCTTTTGACCAGTTGCAGCCGGTTAAGGATGTATCTAACCCGCAATACCAAACCCAGGGTAACCCCAATCTGCGGCCGGCATTCAACCATAATTTCCGTGCTTTTTTTAATAATTTTAATTATACAAGCGGCCGCACCATGTTTGTGGGGATGAGGGGAAATATGATCAATAACCGGATTGTAAATAATAATATGCGGATAGACAGCAGCGGCGCGCAGTTAAGCATGCCTGAAAATGTAAAGGGCAACTACAGCTTATCCGGTTTTTATAATTATGCGCAGCCTTTCCGGAACAGGAAATACGTTGTTTCCTTAAATGGAAATGTAAATTATAATCATGATGTTGGACTGGTAGACAGCAAAAAGAACATCGGTAATAACTGGGTTGCCACCCAGCGGCTGAATCTTGAATTTAATTATAAAGAATGGCTTGAGTTAAACTTTAGCGGGGCTTACAGTCTTAATTCCACAAAATACACCCTCTCCCAAAATGGTGAACGCCTTGGTTCAGACGCATGGACATTGAGGAGTAATATGCGCATGGATATCCCGGGGGGACTGATACTGCGTTATGATATCAATTATCTTATTAATAACGGACTGGCATCCACTGTAAATGGCAATCCCACCTTATTCAATGCTTCTATTGAGAAAACCATCTTTAAAAAGAAGAATGGTTTTATACGGGTATCGGGGTTTGATATTTTTAACCAGAATACCAATATCAGCAGGCAGGTAACCGGCAACTCCATTATAGACAGCAGGGTAAACCGGCTTACCCGTTATTTCATGCTTACTTTTTCTTACCGGCTGATGCAGTTTAAAAGCGGGCAGCAAACCACTGAACAGAGCGGGGAAACAGGTCCGGGACGGGGAGGAAGAAGAGGAGATCGTCAGTGGTGAGGAGGAGGTATGAGGTAGAAGGTGTAAGGTGTAAGGTGTAAGGTATAAGGTATAAGGTATAAGGTATGATTAGCGAAAGTACCGGTACACCATAAGTTTAAAAATACGAAGCCGGAATTTCGAAATTCGAAAAGAAGAACCAAAAACCCAATCACAAAAACATATAAAACTCAAACCCGAAGCCAAAAGTCTTAAATCCGAAGCGAATACAACCATAACAATAAACGTAAACTAAAACAAAAAATCCGTTGCCCCATCAGGGGATTGCCTACTGCCGGTAGGCAGGCTTCGACCCCTTAAAAATAATACACATCATTCAAATTGGTTTGGGAACTCGCAATGACGGGTAAAATCCGAAGCGGGATGCAACTATAAACTATAAACCATAAACCACAAATAACAAACCATAAGCGCATATTAAAACGAACATCCTATCCTGAGCCCGGTGCCTGCAACCTCCAACTTGTATCCTGTACCCTGCAACTTGTATCCCGCAACTTGCTTCCCCCTATGGTTTTTTCACGCAATTCAAATACCTTTGCGGTCATTTTGCGATAACCTGTAAGGAATAACAGGTTGTTATTCAATTAACTAATTATCAATCAACTACTTAACTTTTTAATATGGCCGGCGCCTTAAAAGAAGTTCGTAACCGGATCAAAAGCGTTCAAAGTACGCAGCAAATAACCAAGGCCATGAAAATGGTAAGTGCGGCAAAACTACGCCGTGCCCAGGATGCTATTATTCAAATGCGTCCTTATGCCAAAAAGCTGCAGGAGATGCTCAGCAATTTAGTGAGTAATACAGATGGTGATAGCAGCGGGGATCTGGCTGCCGAACGGCCGGTGGAAAAAGTATTGCTGATCGTTATTTCCTCCGACCGCGGTTTATGCGGCGCCTATAATGCCAATGTTATTAAGCTTGCCCGTTCTGTAGCGCAGGAAAAGTATCCTTCGCAAATGGCAAAAGGCAATATCAACATTTGGCCTGTAGGAAAAAAGGCGTTTGATTTTTTTCAGAGAGGAAGTTTTAAAGTAAATCCCGCCTATAAAGATGTATTGCAGCATATTTCTTTCGAACACATTCAGCAGGTAGCCCAGGATGCCATAGAAGCTTTTGCAAAAAAAGAATTTGATGTGGTAGAAGTGGTTTACAGTGAGTTCAGGAACGCGGCCACACAGCGATTTACCGTAGAAAGATTTTTGCCTATTCCAAAAGCGGAAAATAAAGACGGTAAAACAACCAAAGCAGATTTTATTTTTGAGCCTGATAAAGAAGCCCTCATAGCGGAACTGATGCCTAAGATATTAAATACCCAGTTATATAAAGCAGTGCTTGATGCCAATGCCAGCGAGCATGGGGCAAGAATGACGGCCATGGATAAGGCCAGTGAAAACGCGAACGAATTGCTGAAAAGTCTCCGTATTTCTTATAACAGGGCAAGACAGGCTGCTATTACCACCGAGCTTACCGAAATTGTGAGCGGCGCTGCTGCATTGCAGGGGTAGTTACCGGTTTATACAATAGTATGGATTTACCGCGCTGATTAAACTATTTGAATCTTCAAATTTTCCTAAGAGGGATACATGGAAATTTCACAGATCATATTACATATAGAGGCGCTGATATTTGCCAGCGAAAAACCACTCACCAGCATAGAGCTGGTTGACCTGGTAAACAATGCGCTGGGATTTATTGAAGACCGGGCCACCTTAGACCAGGTAGAATCGGCCATAGAAGGCATACGGGAAAAATATGCCACGGAATTTTATCCTTTTGAGGTACGGCAAAGCGGCGGTGGCTGGCAATTTTTGACCAAGGGCGATTTTCATAAAACCATTGCCCAGCTAAATGGGGATAAATTTTTAAAGCGGTTATCAGCCGCCGCCATGGAAGCCCTGGCCATTATCGCATATAAGCAACCCATCACCAAAGGTGAAATAGAATCTATACGGGGTGTAAACTGCGATTATGTGATACAGAAATTACTCGAAAAGGAATTGGTGGTAATTACAGGCAGGGATGAAGCATTGCCCGGAAAACCTTTAATATATGCTACCTCCCGTTCCTTTATGGATTATTTCGGCATTAATTCGGCCGAAGATCTTCCCCGGATAAAGGAAATATTGGCCGACCAGGTAGTGGAACCTACATTAGTAAACGCCCGCCATTTTGAGGTGGAAGCCGAAAGCAATTTAGTAGTGGCTGAAAATGGTGAGCTGGTGCAGCATACCACACTTACTATTGAAGGAGAAACAGAAGCAGAAGTAGTACGGGATGAACCAACTGCAGGCGAAGCGGGAGATGTAGCTGACGAAGATGCAGCAACAGATGATACAGTAACCGCTGGCCCCGGTACAACGGAAGATGGAACTGACAGTAACCTTGATACAGACACCCGTACTGGCGAAGAAGAGAATGATGATGATGGAACAGACCGGGATACCTGATACACAATGCAAATCGCTCCTGTTTTAGCCATACTTTCATTCTCCTCCGAAAATCTTAATTTAGCCCACCGGTTAGCTAAATATTGTTGAAAATTTGCGCATGCCCTATTCATCCAAAACCTCCTTTCAGTTAAAACAAGCCATACAGGCTGTGCAGGAAGAAAAATTACAGGAGCTATTACGATACCTTCAGCAAAAATCTCCCTTTTATAAAGAAGTATTTGCAAAGCATCATATTAATATAGCACAGATCAGTTCAGTAGCCGGCATGGCTCATATTCCCCCTACGTTAAAAGAAGACCTGCAGCAGCGCAATGATGATTTTCTTTGTGTGAGCCGTGATAAGATCATTGAATATACTTCCACCTCGGGTACACTGGGCAGTCCGGTTACCGTTGCGCTAACCGAAAGCGACCTGCAGCGGCTGGCATACAATGAGTATGCTTCTTTTGTTTGCGCCGATGGAAAAGCAACCGATGTGTACCAGTTGATGCTTACGCTCGACAGGCAATTTATGGCTGGCATGGCCTATTATTCGGGCATCCGGAAATTAGGCGCGGGCATTATACGTGTGGGGCCGGGTGTTCCTTCCCTGCAATGGGAAACCATATTCAGGCTAAAGCCCACGGCTATAGTGGGTGTTCCTTCCTTTATATTAAAATTGATTCATTACGCCACCGAACACGGGATAGACATCAATAACAGTTCGGTAAAAAAGGCAATCTGCATTGGCGAAAATATAAGGAATACCGATTTTTCATTGAATGTATTAGGCAAAAAAATAACGGAAGCATGGAAGATCAGCTTATATTCTACCTATGCTTCCACCGAAATGCAAACCGCGTTTACAGAATGCGGCGCCGGTAAAGGCGGTCATCATAACCCCGAGCTGGTAATAGTGGAATTATTGGACGAAAATAACCGCCAGGTGCCGCCGGGCATACCAGCTGAGGTAACCATCACCACATTGGGCGTGGAAGGGATGCCACTGCTGCGTTATAAAACAGGTGATATCTGCATGTTTTTTGAAGAACCCTGTAGCTGTGGAAGAAATACCATCAGGCTGTCTCCTGTTATCGGCCGAAAAAAGCAGATGATCAAGTTTAAAGGCACAACGCTTTTTGCCCCTGCTTTGTTCGATTTGCTGAATGGAATGGAAGATATAAAAGATTATGTGACAGAAGTATATTCCAATGAAATAGGAACAGATGAAGTATTGCTGCACCTGCTGCCGGTACGCTATAGTGAAGCATGCGATCATAAAATACGGGCCTACCTCCAGGCCAAGCTACGGGTAACGCCACATATTAAATACATTACCGCGGAAGAGATGCAGGGCATGCAGTTTCCGGAAATGGGGAGAAAGGCGGTGAAGTTTATAGACAGGCGATGAACAAAAATTTGATACATTTACCAATATTTATTTTTTTTGCGGTCGCGAGTACTTTAAAATAATCTTCGGGCAATGATAAATGTAGGTGGCAGAACGCTTTCTTTAGAAGACTTTTCTGAGATCATATTTAATAACGGAAAAATTAATTTAAATACCCTGGCGCTTGAAAAGATGGAAGCCGGCTTTCATTTTCTCACGCACTTCTCGGATCAGAAGCTTATTTACGGCATCAATACCGGTTTTGGCCCCATGGCACAATACAAGGTAAGCACCGAAAATGTGCTGCAGCTCCAGTACAATCTTATCCGAAGCCACAGTTCCGGCAGCGGTGCATACCTTGCCCCGGAGCTGGTAAAAGCGCTGATGCTGGCCCGGCTGAACAGCTTAATGCAGGGTTATTCGGGCGTGCATACCGATGTAGCCGTAGTGCTTAAGGAACTGATCAATAATAATATTACACCCTGCATTTTTGAGCATGGGGGTGTGGGCGCCAGTGGGGATCTTATTCAGTTGGCGCACCTGGCATTAGTGCTTATCGGGGAAGGTGAAGTGATCGTAAACGGCCAGCCCCGGCCTACAGCCGAAGTATTAAAGCAATTCAATATTACCCCGCTGCGTGTGCATATCCGGGAAGGGCTTGCCATTTTAAACGGTACATCGGCCATGACGGGCATCGGGCTGCTTAATATTATACAGGCCAAAAAACTGTTGCAATACGCGGTGATGCTTTCTGCAATGACCAACGAAGTGGTGGAAGCATACGATGATCATTTTTCGTACGAGCTGAATGTTGTGAAAAAGCACAGGGGACAAAACAATGTGGCAGCCATGCTGCGGGATGTATTAAAGGACAGTAAGCTTATTCGCAGCCGTTCCGAACATTTGTATAATCCTGAAAACATCAGGCACGATGTATTTGAAGATAAAGTGCAGGAGTATTATTCGCTCCGCTGTGTTACCCAGGTGCTGGGACCTATTTTAGATACCATTGAACAGGCGGAAAAAATAGTGGTGGATGAGCTCAATTCGGTAAATGATAATCCGGTGATTGATCATGAAAATCATAATATTTTTCATGGCGGTAATTTTCACGGCGACTATGTATCGCTGGAGATGGATAAGCTGAAAACCGCTGTTACAAAGTTGTCTATGCTCTCGGAGCGGCAATTGAATTATTTACTGAACAATAAGCTCAATGAAAAATTCCCGCCCTTTGTAAACCTCGGTGTGCTTGGATTAAATTTCGGAATGCAGGGTATGCAGTTTACTGCCACCTCCACCGTGGCAGAGAACCAAACGCTTTCTTTTCCCATGTATGTGCACAGCATCCCTAATAATAATGATAACCAGGATATTGTAAGCATGGGCTGTAATGCCGCGCTGATGACTAAGAAGGTTATTGAAAATACTTTTGAAGTGCTTGCCATACAAATGATCACGGTGCTGCAGGCAATTGATTACGCGGAATGTGTTGAAAAATTATCTCCCGCAACAAAGGAAATGTATACAACCGTCAGAAAAATATTTCCCAAATTTATTGATGATAAACCCCGTTACCGGGAACTGGAGCAGGTGGCAACTCATTTCCGTCAAAATCCTGTCGTTTTTTTTGAAGCACATCTTACAGAACAGGCTGCAATTCATTAGCCTTTGATTCAAATACAGTATTTTACAACAAATTTATACAGGATCAAATGAAATGCGCATTAGTTACAGGCGGTTCAAGAGGTATTGGCAGGGCGATATGCATAAAGCTGGCGGCTATGGGCTACCATGTACTTATTAATTATAAAGACAACCGGGAAGCGGCCGAAATAACGCTTGCATCGCTTCATGAAAAAGGTGGTGATGGCGAAGTACTTAAATTTGATGTAGGCAATAAGGAGGAGGTAGCCGAGGCGCTGGGCGGGTGGATAGCAGCGCATACGGAAAACAGGATAGAAGTGCTGGTGAACAATGCAGGGATAAAAGAAGACGTGTTACTGATGTGGATGAAAGACGAGCAGTGGAACAACGTGATCAATACCAGTCTGAACGGTTTTTTTTACGTTACAAAGCTGGTATTGCAGGATATGCTGATGCAGAAATACGGAAGGATCATCAATATCGTTTCCTTGTCGGGGTTAAAAGGGCTGCCCGGACAAACCAATTACTCGGCTGCCAAAGGCGGTGTAATTGCGGCAACCAAAGCGCTGGCGCAGGAAGTGGGCAGAAGAAACATTACGGTTAATGCCATAGCGCCGGGATTCATCAAAACCGATATGACGGAAGGACTGGATGAGAAGCAGTTGCGCTCGCTGATACCGGTAAGCCGTTTTGGCGAGCCCGAAGAAGTGGCCCATGCGGTAGGCTTTTTCGCGTCTGCGGAATCTTCCTATATTACAGGCGAAGTATTATCCATAAACGGGGGAATGTATTCGTAAGAAAATTTAAGATTTGATATTTAAGATTTGAAATAGGAATACAGTACGGTTGGTATACAACGCAGGAGGGTCAGACCGAGAGGTTTTATTTGGTCCTTGTTTTCATTTTTCGAATTTCGAAATTTCGACTTCGGATTTAAAATTTTTTGATTTTTGTTATTTGATTTTTGAATTTTAATCAGGATTTTAAAATGAAATGAATAAACGGGTAGTCATAACAGGTATGGGTATTTACTCCTGCATCGGGAAAAACCTTGATGAGGTAAGGGATTCGCTGTATGTTGGCCGTTCGGGAATTATACTGGATCCTGTGCGTAAAGAAATGGGGTACCGTTCCGGGCTCACCGGCTTTGTGGAAAGACCTGTATTAAAAGGGTTGTTAGACCGCCGCTCAAGAATAATGCTGCCCGAACAGGGAGAATACGCTTACATGGCAACCCTGCAGGCATTAGAGCAGGCAGGTATTGACGAGGCCTATATCAATGACCACGAAATAGGTATTTTATATGGCAACGACAGTTCGGCAAAACCCGTAATAGACGCTACGGATATTATGCGCGAAAAGAAAGACAACATGCTTATTGGCTCGGCTTCGGTGTTTCAAACACTGAATTCTACCATTACCATGAACCTTTCCACCATCTTTAAGCTGAAAGGGGTAAATTTTACCATCAGCGCTGCCTGCGCCAGCGGCTCGCATGCCATAGGATTGGGTTACCATTTTATAAAAACCGGTTTGCAGGATTGTATTGTTACCGGCGGAGCACAGGAGATCAATTGCTATTCGATGGCTACTTTTGATGCTTTGTCTGCTTTTTCTGTTCATGAGTCGGAGCCGCAAAAAGCATCCCGCCCGTTCGACCGCAGCCGCGACGGCCTGATCCCCAGTGGCGGTGGAGCAACCGTTATCCTCGAAAGCTTAGAGTCTGCCACCAAAAGAGGCGCCACCATCCTGGGGGAAGTGATCGGCTATGGTTTTTCATCCAATGGGGAACATATATCAAATCCTACCGTAACCGGCCCCGTGCGCTCTTTGCAGATGGCGATGAAAGATGCGGGGCTGAATGCAGCCAATATAGATTATGTGAATGCGCATGCCACCTCTACACCTGCCGGCGATGCCAGTGAGGCCAGAGCATTATATGCCGTATACGGCGATGCCAACGTTCCGGTGAGCTCTACCAAATCCATGACAGGACACGAATGCTGGATGGCAGGCGCCAGCGAGATCGTATACTCTTTATTAATGATGCATTATGGTTTTATAGCACCTAATATCAATTTTGAACATCCTGATGAAGATTCTGTTAAATTGAATATTGTAAAAACTACCACGGAAAAGGATATAAATGTATTTTTGTCGAACTCCTTTGGCTTTGGCGGTACCAACTCGTCGCTGATTGTCAGAAAATGGAGCAAATAGTTGTTTATGAAACAGAACGAAGAAATCATTGAGAAGATCAACCATTTCCTGTCTGAAGAATTTGAGGTGGAAAAGGAAAAAATCACCCCTGAGGGAAACGTTAAAGAGGTATTGGAATTAGATAGTCTCGATTATATAGACCTGGTGGTAGTAATAGAAAATAATTTCTCTTTTAAAGTTAAGCCCGAAGATTTTGCAGGCATCACTACCTTCAGTGACTTCTACAACTATGTTATTTCCCGTGTAAATGCTAAAGAACTGGCATAATGCCACTGTGGCGCGGTAAATCCAGCGGCAACAGGGTAGGCTACGGGATATTTATCGCTGTGCTGAAGAAGCTTGGACTTCGTCCTGCTTATTTTTTACTGCGCCTGGTAAGCTTGTATTATTTTTTATTTGCATGGAAGTCATCCCGCCATATGCTCTATTTTTTCCAAAAAAGACTGGGGTATTCCTTCGCGCGGTCAATTGCGGCATTGTATAAAAATTATTACAGCTTCGGACAAAGTCTTATTGATAAAATAGCCATCATGTCGGGCATGGCTAACCGCTTTTCTTTCCATTTTGAGGGAGAAGAGCACCTTCATCAATTGGTGCATCTTCAAAAAGGGGGGTTGCTGCTGAGCTCTCATATTGGCAACTGGGAAGCTGCCGGGCATTTGCTGGAGCGTTTAAATACGCGGATTAACGTGGTAATGTTTGACGGGGAGCACCAGAAGATCAAGGATTATCTTACTTCGGTTACCGGTGAGCGTAATGCCCATATCATCGTTATTAAAGACGACCTCTCCCATATTTACGCTATCAACGAAGCTTTAAAGAACAGGGAACTGGTTTGTATCCATGCCGATCGTTTCGTGGAAGGTAACAGAACCCTAACTTCGGATTTCCTCGGCAAAGCAGCCCGGTTTCCCGCAGGTCCGTTTGTGCTGGCTGCGCAGTTCAAAGTGCCGGTATGTTATGTATTTGCTATGAAAGAAGGCCGTACGCACTATCATTTTTATTCCACAGGCATAAAAGAGTATGATTACAGCGATAAAACCGCAGCCATGCACCAAATGCTCAGCGATTTTACGGCTGAAATGGAGAAGAAAGTAAAGCTATACCCTGCACAATGGTATAATTACTATGATTTTTGGGCAAACGCTGAGACCAGAAAGCATTTGGAGTAGCGAGTGCAGGTGTTTCACGCAACGTACACAAAGATACGCGGCGGCGGCAAAGAAGAATGTTGCTGTTGTTGCTGAGGCTTAGTTCTACCAGTTACTGAACGAAAAACCTGGAAACGTACCTATAAAAAAGGCATAGAATTGGTACTGCCTGTATATCATACCGCACCAATTCTATACTCTTATATAATATAATATATGTTAGCAACTTCATGGGGCTTGTTAGCCCACAAAATATTAGCTACCAAAGAAATCAATTACCTACATTGGTATTTAACACGAATATTTTCATTATCATAATAAATTCCACTAAGCCCGCCTCTTGTAAAAATGGGTAATTTACCTGAATTGACTTTTACAGGTAATTTGTTTGAATTAAATTGGGTAGCGAATCCCGCAGGTGCATTCACGCTATAGTCGCGGCTGATAAACATAAGCGTTTTGTTGGTTTGTAACATACTTGTTTTGTTTGTATATGTTACTCCTGGTTTTACCAGATTACCGTTGGCATCGTAATTATAAGTTGCATTTTTATCTTTAACAATTCTGCCAAAATTGTCTATTGTAATATAGGAAGCGCCTGAAAAACTGCCATAAACTCTTTCATCATCATTGTAGGAAGCAGCAACGGCATAGCTAAATAACGAGTCAATAATCGTATTATCATTTACATATACGTATCTATGCCCGCGCAATCCGCCAACCATATTGCCCCTATCAGGGTCATTCCATATTGAATGCCTCTCAATATGCGCTATCAACCGGCCCTGGGTATCGTATTTGAAATAATGACCAATAGCCGGGTGTACATCAATGGTGAGGTCGTATTTAGTTGATGCATAGTCTATAGCAATAAGCTGCCCTTGGGAATTATACTTAAAGCTGGCGGTGTCATCAAAAAGCACGTTGGGTAGATCATCAATGCTATAGTTATTAGTATAGTATTGAGTAAAATATAAATGCTCAATACTGCAATTATCCGCTGTGCCATTAGGATGATCTTTGACATAATCCCAAACTTTTTTGCAGCTCGAGAAACTTAATAATACTAATGCGGTTGTCAGCAAAAAGAAATTTTTTCTCATCATAATTATTTTAAGGCTGATAAAATAAAAAGGATAATCAGATTTCAAAAGGAACGAAATCAGAAAGACAAACGAATATGCCGTAATTGAAAAAAAAGTAGATATATAAAACAAATATATATGAGTTGTGTCAAATACACAAAATTAATTTTATGTAAATGCTGCTGATTCGTGCCGGGGTCATCAGGAGCGGTTGTGGGCTAGCCATGAGACCCTGACGCTGAGCGGTTTGCCGGGGTATCGCTTTTCGCACAGTTGCACGGATGTGAAGAGCCCTGCTTTTTTTCTTAAAAAGAACGAGCGTAGATTTTAAGTTTTTTTGCCCTTGTGTTAAAAGTGAGCGTAAAACTTACACTTGAATAAAATGGGCAAATTTAACAGAGAAATACCGTACAACAACCTGCCGGTGCTACCGCCAAAGACAGACATAGAAACGAAAAACATACTTCGCAAAACCATTTCTGCTGGCAGGGCTTTGGCTCAACTGAATGGCACTTTAATGAATTTGCCAAACCCGGCTTTACAGGAAGCAAAGGCGAGCTCGGAAGTGGAAAACATCATTACCACCAATGATGAACTGTATAAATCGGTAGTTGCCAACAGAAAAATTGAAGATTTGGCAACGAAAGAAGTATTGCGTTACAAGGAGGCTCTTTGGTTAGGTTTAGAACAATTAAAGAAAAGACCGGTTATCACAACAAATCTTTGTGTAAGTATTGTTCAGTGCATTAAACAAAATACATCTTCCATTCGCAATACACCCGGCACGACATTGAGCAACACAAAAGGTGAAGTAATTTACACCCCTCCAAGTGGCGAAAAAGTTATTCGTGAGAAGTTAGCGAATTTGGAAAAATTTATCAACGAAGATGAAAACATTGACCCATTGATAAAAATGGCGTTAATGCACTATCAGTTTGAAGCCATTCACCCATTTTCGGACGGAAACGGAAGAACAGGAAGGATTTTATTATTGTTGTATCTCAAACTTTGAGGTTTGTTAAACACACCAGCTATTTATTTGAGTGAATACATCATCCAAAACAAAACAGAATATTACAGGCGTTTGCGCAGCGTAACCGAAAACAATGAGTGGGAAAGCTATATTTTATACATATTGGATATGATTGAAGAAACATCAACAAAAGGTTTGGAGCGCTTAAATAAAATCACCATTGCAATGGACAAAACCGCAGAAGAACTTAAAAAGAAACTTCCGAAAATGTATTCCAAAAACCTGATTGAAATTTTGTTTCGCTTGCCTTACACCAAACGCCAGCATTTAATTGATGAAAATATGGGAAACTTAAAAACGGTCGGAAACTATTTGATTGCTTTAGAAGAAAACGGATTTTTGAAATCAGTAAAAGTAGGGAAAGAGAAACTATACTTAAACCAACAACTATTGACAATCTTAGAAGAGAAATAAGCACAGCCGGTAATAACCATCCGTTGCATAAAGTCTCTCCGCTGTACAAAGTCTCTGACTTTGTACCCCGTATGTTCTTCCGGGACTCCGTCCTGCGAGGTATTCTTACATTTTGCCATTACAGCCTGGATAATTTTTTTTAATTCTTTTGAAATAAATGAATAAGTTTGGTGATCATTACCTTCTTCACCCTATGTAATACCCCATATTCAACCCATCCAATTCCAGGTATATAAAAACGGATAAGAATAGAACCGTAATATTCATTGATATGGCTATGAGAACTGTACCCTTGAAGCAAAGCCGTTTGTAAACGCTTGGAAGCGTTTTAAGCGTTTATAAATACTTAAAAATGAATTTTTGTTGTGTAAAGCAAAGCGTTATGCGTCACCCTATTGGGACACACTCTGCTAATTCAAAATCGTAAGACAAAACCGCCGACACACAATTACAGCACATTTGCAGGCACACAAACCCTGACACAAGGCTAACCTGCAAAAGAGCTGTAATTCTGCCAACGCTTCTGCCCAGCAGTAGAACAAATCCCAACATCATCTAAAAACCTCAACACAGAATCGTAATTTTAAAGCTCATGAAATTTTAGACCATGTTCGACACAACATTTATAATTGTATTATGCATTGCCTTTCTGGTTTGCTTAGCATTGCTATATTTCTACTTAAAATCAAATAGTGTTTCAAAAAGCAAGTTTGACGAATTGAATAATTCATTATTACAGATACAACCACTCTTAAATGCTGAAAAAGAAAAGACCGAAGGCTTATCCAAAAGAATTACAGAAAAGGAACTGGAATCCAAGAACTATAATAGCACAATTACAGAAATTACCGGAAAATTGGGTTCATTGGAATCTGAGTTGAATGGGGCAAAAACTACAATCACTAATCTGCAAAAAGATTTAGTAGAGTTTAAAACAAAAAACAATAGTTTGAAAATTGATTATGATAAAGTTGTTGCTGAATTAGCTACAGCTAATGCCAACCTAACAGCAAAGACAGATGAATTAAAAGAATCAAAGCTGACGTTAAGTGAAAAAGTGACTGAAATTAATGAGAAGACAAAATCAATATTAGAATTATCGAGAGAGTTAGAAAAGGAGAAAGCAGAGCGGACTGCTTTAAATGATAAACTCAACACATTGAAAGAAGAAATGACCAAACTTCATATTTACTTTAAAGACCAATTTACTATCCAAGCTAATACTGTCTTAGAAGAAAAAAGCAATACATTTAAAACCGCAAACAAAACAGAATTGGACAACATTTTAAGCCCTTTGAAAACAAAAATTGAAGAATTTGGAAAACAAATTGATGCGGACAGAAAGGAAGAAATAAAAGATATTACAAGCCTGAAATCAGAAATAAAAAATCTGGCTGAACTGAATAATCAACTTAGCGAGGATGCAAACAAACTGGTTACAGCATTGAAGAGTGACAGCAAGATTCAGGGCAATTGGGGTGAAGGCAGGCTAAAAATGATAATCGAAAATGAAGGATTGGAGAGGCATATTGATTACACCAAACAGGATGTTTATAAGAGCGAGGAATACGAAACAAATAAACAACCCGATTACATTATAAAATTACCAGAAAGCAAAAGTTTAATTATTGATGCGAAAGTCTCATTAAAATCTTATGTTGATTATTTCAACTCATCAGACATTCCTGAAAAAGCCTTGCACCTGAAAAAGCATATTGAGAGTGTCAAAAACCATATTGATGGACTTTCGAGTAAAGAATATCAAAAAATAAACTGCATCAATACTACTGACTACGTCTTACTATTTATGCCTATTGAAAATGCATACACTTTGGTTTTAAATGAAAATCCTGACATGTTTAATTATGCACTCAATAAAAAAATAATTATTTTAACACCAACAACTTTAGTGGCTACTCTTAAGGTTGTAAAACTTCTATGGCAAAAGGAACAAAGAGTAGAGAATATTGAAAAAGTATTTAAGCTGTGCGGTGGTCTGTATGACAAGTTCGTTGGCTTTGCAAACGATATGTTAGAAATTAAAAGAAGAATTAGGGATGCAGACAATGCTTATGATGCTGCAATGAATAAACTTAAAGATGGCAGAAAAAGAGGTGAAACAATAATAGGACGAATTGAAAATATTAGGAAATTGGAGGCGACAGTAAAAAACAAAATGCCTGATGCTTTTCTTGCGGAAATAGAATTACTGGAAACAGATGATGACGACATAACAAAACTTATTGGAAATGAAAGCAAAGAAATAAATAACAGTTAAAATAAATCACTATGCACGGACTAACTGCACAATCACCAAATAATTTTCAGAAACCTTGCCTATGTATCCTTGCATTGGATGTATCTGGCTCAATGGCTGGAGCTCCAATAATAGAGCTAAATATGGCATTGGAAGGATTTTATCAAAGTATTAATAATGACGATGAAGCTGCCGAAAAATTGGAAATATGTTTAATCACTTTTGGAAGTGAAGTGAAGTGTATTCAGGAGCCTGCTAAAGTTGACAACTTCAAAATGCCTTCACTTGAAGCAGATGGGACAACTAAATTAGTTGACGGAATAAGATTAGCAATAAAACAAGTTGAACTGAGGAAAGAGTATTACAAGAAGTATAGTCCACAATACTCACGACCAATGATTATTGTTATAACAGACGGAGAGCCAGATACTGGACAAGATATTTTTGGGTTGTCTGAAGAGCTAAAGACCGACATGATTTCAAAAAAATACACTCTACACGTAATTGGTACAACCGGATGCAATTATGCTAAAATTGCACAGTTCTGTCCTAAAGAATTGATTTATCAACTTGACGGCTTGAATTATTCCAGATTCTTTAAGTGGCTAAGCAAAAGCACAGATGAAATAAGTAGCGGGAAAAATTTCATTGATATTTCCGGCTACAATGATTTCATGCACCAAAGCCCAATAAACTAATGCGAGACTGGAATTATTTATTTGCCTCTGTTCGAGGCAAAGGACATATTGAAGAAAACATATCATGCCAAGATTATTGTTCAGTATTCCCACATACTGGATATACAATTTGTGTTGTTAGCGACGGTGCAGGTTCATGTGAGAATTCACATATTGGTTCTGAAAAAGTAACACAGTTTGCTAATATCCATTTTTCAGGATTGGTTGAAGAAAAAAAGTGGAATAAGGGGAAAAAGAAAATCACTTTAGAGGAATGGCAACAGGTATCACAAAAAACTTTAAAAGCTGTTCGTGATGATTTAGAAAAAATAAGTATTCAGGGCTATGATTTTAAGTCATTATCCTGTACACTGATTGTTGTAATTCAAATAAAGAACAAGCTATTAGTAACCCATATTGGAGATGGCAGAGCTGGCTATTGCAATTCTAATGACGAATGGGCAGCAATGTTGACGCCATATAAAGGAAGATACAGTAATGAAACAGTATTTATCACATCTGACATATGGGAAGATGAAACGAGTTTAAATAAGTATATCAAGAGCGTAATTGTTGAAGAAAAAATTAAGGCTTTTTGCTTACTTACTGATGGTTGCGAAAACGCATCTTTTGAATGTTACAAACTTGACGAGGTAACCCAAATTCCCGAAGATATTAATAAGCCATTCAAAGATTTCTTTCACGAAAATGTAAATCTTCATATCCCAAATTTGATAAAGTCTCAAAAAAGTCAGGAAGAACTTAATCAGATTTGGGAATCATTTTTAACAGATGGGAATGATACATTAAAAAATGAAAGCGATGATAAAACAATGATACTGGCAGTTAAAGTGCCACAATTAGAAAGTTAAACATAATGCCACGAGTATTACAATTAGATAACAAAACTAACATAACAATAGACACAGAACCATGTGGCAGTGGCGGCTCTGGTAAAGTATATAAAATTCTTTCTCCAACAAATCTAACAAACCAAGTTGTCAAACTGTATCACAAAGAAAGACTCACCAAAGAAGCAGAAGAGAAAATAAAATATTTAGTTGCTAAGAAAATAAACCAAGGTGACCACGAATCAATAGTTTGGATTAAAAATACAGTTGTTGACAATGGCAGATTTGTTGGCTTCACAATGAATTATGCTGACGGCATTGGGTTGGAACAATTCTTAAATGACAGATGGTGGCGTAAAAACGAAACAAAAGATTGGGATAAGTTTAAATTAGAAAACGAAAACGGCATTGAATACCGAATAAAGCTATGTTTAAATATAGCAATTGCTGTAAACATTATACACAAGAATAGCAACTACACAATTGCGGATATTAAACCAGCGAACTTTAAAGTATATAAAAACGGACTTGTTTCAATTATTGATATAGATAATATTGAAGTTGTAGAAAACGGAAAAGTGCTTTACGCAGCCCAAGTTATAACACCTGATTTTAGTCCCCCAGAGTTTCACAAAGGTTTGAATTATAAACAAAGTGCAGCTTCACAAAATTGGGATAGGTATAGTTTAGCAATTTTATTTTATAATATTCTTTGCGGAATTCATCCATTTGTAGGTGTCGGTTGTAACCCACCATTTGAGGGTTGTACTGATAGCCCAGACATGATTAAAAACGGTCTTTTTCTCCATGGAGCAAAAAGCAGTTATGTTAATTTCAAAAGTCCTCAGCACTCAAATTTTTCAAAACTAAATCAGGAACTTCAATCTATTTTTATTCAATGCTTTGATGGCGGACATGATAAGCCACATTTAAGACCAAGTGCGGAAGATTGGTGCAGGGTACTCTCCTATAATAAATTAATTGCTAAACGACCTTCAATAACAGAGCTTTTAAATACCGATACAACTTATAGCAACAAATTTAAAAATGCTTTGCAATTCAATGTGTATTCATCGGCTCTATCCCTTAAAAGTGTTGAAGTAACTTATCCCGATGTAAAGTTTCAAAACTTATCAAATTCATTAAGCATGTTTGATAAGGTATTAAATATATTTACAAAGTCGCCAAAGCGGATGTTAATTGATGAGCTAAAAACAATCGAAAAGGACATACAAGCAACTATTGACAAACAACCTTTAATTAAAAGTGACATTTCAGACATTATTTCAGAGTTTGAAAAGAAGCAACAAGAAATTAAAGCTGAAGAAAAAAACCAAATTGAGAAATTAAAAAAAACGTTGCAATTAAGTCTAAATGATGCAGAATATCTGGCAAATGAAATTCAAAGCGAAGAAGCTAAAGAACTTACTCAACTACAAACTCAGATAAATTCATTGATACATAAGGAAGATGTTTCTCTTGCAAGTTTCCATTCTTTGACCTATGGCGATTTAATTAATAATTTTGACAAAAAACGATTAGAACATCAAGCTAACATCAACTCTTATGATGTCCAAAAAAAGAATGAAATCGAAAGATTAATAAATTCACCAACTAAGCTAAGTCACTACAATATTGAAAAAGAATGCATCAAGATATTTCACGGAAATTTACCTTCGGTTATTTCAACCTTAAAACAATTAAATTTCTTCACTGCTGCTGACTTTAATAAAGTTTATAGTAACGGATACTTACGTAATACTTCAAACAAAGATGTAAGAATACCAGGTATGGGTACAGAAAGGTCGAATAAACTTCACATCTGGAGAGTTAAAATTGAAGCCGATGAGAATGCTAAAATTATCCGAGAGGTTAATGCAAAGTATGATAAATTACTAAGTGAAATTTCTTTAAAATGGCGTAGTATTGAAAATAATCACTCCCAGACTCTTTCTCCATTAAATGCTATTTTTAGAAATAAAGAAGCTGAAATTAAAAGGAATAAGGACAGATTAATTGACACAAAGGAAACAGAAGTAAAAAAGATTAGTATGAAATTCGACAAACTTCATACTGATATAAAAAACGAATTTATAAAATCACTAAACAAATTTTATACGGACTTAGACAATATTTATCTGCAAACCAAAAATGCCCTATTAAAGAATTTGTCATTTTATGAAGCCAAATTAAAATCTAAATTATTAGAGATTCAAGACACCATACATTGGATTGAAGACAGAAAGATAAAATACAATTCACTTTATGTTAGACTAAATAATTCTAGTGTATGACTAATCGCCAACGCACCAAGGCAGGCACATTTGCAAGGCACACAAAGCCGACACACAAAAGCCAACCTTGCAAAAGAGCCTGCCTTGTGCCAACGCTGCGGGGACACACTCTGCTTCGGTGGACACAGAATGCAACTTTAGTTGCGTTTGCGTGTAAACTTTCTTTTCAAAGAGGACATGAAGGGAACGTATCATTCTTTTCTAAGACCCGGCTTGTTCAACATTACATTGACAGTTTGGGAGCAATGCACGTTGGAGGAAGAATCATGATTATTGACACGATCGCAGCTTTAAAACTAATTGATAAATATTTTGCAAAATGAAAAATAAATCAAAAGAATTGGATGTGGATTTTATCGGTGGACAAAATAAGCCGTTAACCAAGGAAGAGCAACTTTCTATTAGCGTTTTTATCAAACAATTGAAAGAGAAGCAGGGCAAATCTGACAAACGTAAAAGCAAGGTATCAGAAAAACAGCCTACTTGACAAGGCGGCACGAATCGCTTACAGTGGGTTTGGCAATAGTAGGGCTGACATGCATTTCGTCAGCTTTTGTACTACTATCATCTGCAATCCTGCTCAGCTTGTCTTCCTGTAATTCCATATCGCCCAGCCATTCAGTGCAATAGCGAACAGGATCATATAAAAAAATTCTAACCTGATATCTGCGAAGCCACTTCCTTTTAATACGATCATTCTTACCACTTTAATGAAATGAGTGATGGGTGTGAGGTTGGCGATCATCTTTGCCCAGGCGGGCATGCTTTCAACAGAAGTAAATAAGCCGCTCATGAGCATGAAGATCATCATGAAAAAATAGGCGATGAACATGGCCTGCAACTGGTTATTGCTATAGGTGGATATCAGTAATCCAAACCCTAAAAGCGCTATTAAATACACAGCGGCAAACAAGTACAGCACGCCTATATTCCCCTGGGGAGAAATGCCATATACTAAGCGGGTAACAGCTAATCCTATGCTAAAAACGATCATGGCAATTACCCAGAAGGGAACCAGTTTTCCAACGATGAACTCCCATTTCTTAACCGGCGATACGTTAATCTGTTCAATGGTGCCCGATTCCTTTTCTTTTACAATATTCAATGCCGAAATAAATCCGCCAATGAGGGTAAGCAGCAGCACCAGCACGCCGGGTACAATATAATACTTGTATTCAGCCAGCGGGTTGAACCAGTTAGATGAGGTAATATCAATAACAGGTTGTACGTTTTTTTGCGCTGTGCCGCCTGTGCTATTGAGCGGAAGGCTTTTGTTGAAATCTGCGATAACCGCGTTCAGGTACGCCGCTCCCAAAGCAGCTTTGGTGCCATTGATGCCATCCACGGAAAGAGAAACTTTCTGCAGGCCTTCTCTTACCAGGTTACGTTCAAGACCAGCCGGGATCTCCATTACCAGGTCGGCACTCCCGTTTTCTATATAACGCAGCGCTTCCCGGTAAGATGGTTCCGCATTTACATAACGGAAATAGCCGGATGCCCCGATCTTTGAAATGAACTTTTGCGACAGGCTGCTATGATCATTGTCTACCACCACCACATCAATGTTCTTTACATCAAAGTTCATGGCCAGCGGAATGATAATAAGCTGAATGGTAGGCATAGCAAACATCATAGCCAGGATAGACCTGTCTCTGAATATCTGCAGGAATTCTTTTTGCAATATGTAGCCCAGCACTTTCATGATAACCGTGTTTTAAAATTTTTCAGCGCTATTGCCAGGAGCACTGCCGTCATGCCGGCCAGCACCAGCGTTTCTTTCCACACGTATTCAAAACCGAGGCCTTTGAGCATGACCGCTTTTACAATTAAAAAATACCACCGGGCAGGTACAATATTGGAGATCACCTGGAATATCCGCGGCATATTTTCCAGCGGGAACATAAACCCGGTGAAGATCAGCGTAGGCATCATCATGCCCATCATAGAAAGCAGCAGGGCGGTTTGCTGCGAATTGGTGGTATTGGAAATGAGCAATCCCAGGGAAAGACAGGTAATAATAAAGAGGATACTTTCTATGTACAGCAGGGAAATACTTCCCTTTATGGGAACGTCTAATACGTATACCGATAACAACAGGATTAAGGTAAAAATGGCAATAGACAGGGCAAGAAAAGGGATGGCTTTTGCTATTAATACCATCACCGGCTTAAACGGCGATACCAGTAATATTTCCATAGTGCCGGATTCTTTTTCACGAACCACGGCAACCGAAGTAAGCGCGGTACAAACGATCATTAACACCAGCGCCAGCACACCGGGTACAAAATTCAGCGAGCCGTTCGCGTTTTCATTGTACAGCATCCTGGTTTCGGGAACAATGGAATAGGGCAGCGCGGTTGCAGCGCTTATCTGCAGTTGATAATCCGTTATAATGGCAGTTAAATAATTAGTGAGCGTTTTAGCCGTGTTAGGATCCGATCCGTCGGCAATGATCTGCACCTGTGCCTTGCCGTTATGCAGCAGGTCGGCGCCGAAACGGGAAGGGAAAATAACAACGCATTTCAGTCCGCCTTTTTTAAAAGCCGCTTCAATGTCATTCGTATTGATATTGGCTTCTTTTACCAGGAAATAGGTAGAAGCTTTTATTTTGGCAGTGATTTGGCCGGTATTAATATCCTGCGCATGGTCTGCAATAATGATTTCTGCATTCTTAACATCGCTGGTTAGGGCAAATCCAAACAGCAGTATTTGAGCTATGGGTATGCCAAACATAATGAGCAGCGTACGCCGGTCGCGAAACACATGGTAAAACTCCTTTCTTATGAACACCAATAATTGTTTCATGCCGGTAGGTATGGTTTAGTCTGCCGATCGTTTCGCGCCGCGGGCTAACTGGTAAAAAACATCTTCTATACTGTTGGCGCCGAATTGTGCTTTTAGTTGCCGGGGTGTATCCAGCGCTTCTATCCTGCCATCCACCATTATGGTTATGCGGTTGCAGTATTCCGCTTCATCCATATAGTGGGTGGTTACAAAAACGGTGATGCCCGAGGCGGCTGCTTCATAAATCATATCCCAGAACTGCCTGCGCGTAACAGGGTCTACGCCGCCCGTAGGCTCATCCAAAAACACAATTTTGGGCTGATGAAAAATGGCCACCGAAAACGCCAGCTTTTGCTTCCAGCCCAAAGGCAGCCCGCCTGTTTTCTTTCCGGCTTCCTGCTGCAGCCCGAGCTTTTCCACCAGTTCAATGCTCCGGCTTTTTATGATCTCACCGGGTACTCCGTATACCCCGCCGTAAAACCGTATGTTTTCTAAAACGGTCAGGTCTTCATACAACGAGAATTTCTGGCTCATGTAGCCGATATTCCGCTTTATCATTTGCTGCTGCCGGTACACATTAAAACCGGCTACAGCGGCTTCGCCCGAAGTGGGAAAAGAAAGTCCGCAAAGCATACGCATAGCAGTGGTTTTGCCTGCGCCGTTGGCTCCGAGGAAGCCAAATATCTCACCTTTGTTCACTTCAAAGCTGATATTATCTACCGCCACAAAATCGCCGAACTTTTTAGTGAGATTTTTACAAATGATTACCTTTTCTTCCATGTATGAAAATTATGCCTGTGCAAAAGATCCCTGTTTTTTGTTTGTTAGCCGTATAAAGCTATCCTCAATGGTGGGCGCCATTACGCTCACCTCTATGTTTGTATGACCCTGTGCCGCTATATGGTTTCTTAGGTTGCCGGCGCCCGCGGCATCGTTATTTTTTAAGGTAACGTGCAGGTATTCGCCAAAAGCAAAGCTGCTCTCTACCAGTTCACTCTTTCTCAGGTCGTTCAGCAGCTTGTAAATATTGCCGGACTTTACGGCGTATAACGGTACCGGGTAGGTGGCAATAATATGCTGTGGTGTATTTACCGACATGATCTTACCGTTTTGCATCAGCGCTATTCTTTCACACAAAACCGCTTCGTCCATATAAGGTGTGGAAACCAGGATAGTAATACCCTGCTGTTTCAGCCTTTTCAGCATCTCCCAAAATTCTCTTCTTGATACGGCGTCTACGCCGGTAGTAGGTTCATCAAGGAAAAGCACTTCCGGCTTATGAATTAAGGCACAGCACAATGCCAGCTTTTGCTTCATGCCACCCGATAGCTTGCCCGCCCTGCGGTTCTTGAAGGGTTCTATTTGTTCATAAATGTCTTTAATGAGTGCATAGTTTTCTTCAATGGTGGTACCAAATAAAGTAGCGAAGAAGCCCAGGTTTTCCTTCACCGTTAAATCCTGGTATAAAGAAAATTTGCCGGGCATATAGCCAATGCGCCTGCGGATGGACTGGTAATCTTTTACTACGTCAAACCCGTCAACGGATGCGCTTCCTTTATCAGCCAGTAACACCGTGGTGAGGATACGGAAAACAGATGTTTTGCCGGCGCCATCCGGGCCAATTAAGCCGAACAGCTCACCCCTGTCTATTTGAAGCGTTACATCATCTACTGCCAGCACCTTGCCTTTATCGTAGGTTTTGGTAATATTTTTTAGTGTTACTGCTTTCATTTTTTTACTGTTTTAAAAAACACTTCGCCATACATGCCGATCTTCAGGTAGCCATCATTTTTTACGCTTATTTTTATGGCGTATACCAAATTGGCTCTTTCTTTTTTTGTTTGTATGGTTTTGGGTGTGAATTCCGATTTATCCGAAATCCATGTAATCGTTCCGGGGTACGATTTATTTTCTTTTTCTCCCTGGTCCACGCGCACTTGTACCTGCTGCCCCGGCTTTATGAGCGGTAGCTGGTTGCCGGTGATATATGCTCTTAAGAACAGGGTGTCGGTATCAGCGATCTTGTATAAAGGCTTTCCCAATACCGCCATTTCTCCTTTCAATGCATAGTTAGTGAGCACCGTACCGGCAACGGGATTAACCACCTGCCCCTTATCAATTTGCGCCTGTAATTGCTGCGCTGCTTTTTCAAGCGGGGCTTTTTCGCTGAGTATGCTCCTGTTTTGAGTGGCGGTATTGGAATGATAGAGGTTTATCTGTTCCCGCGTTACCGCCATCTGCTTTTGTAATTGGTCAATTTGCGCGTTAATATCGTCTACCTGCTTGCTTGGTGCGGCGTCTGCTTTTACCAGGTTTTGCGACCGTTCCTTTTCCCGCAGCAGGTTATCCAATTGTATTTGCTGCGCAGCCAGTTGCGCTTTAGCTACTTTAACCTGCTCGGCAGCCGAGCCTGTTTTTTGCTGCAGCGCGTTTATTGTGGCTTCTGTTTGTTCTTTCTGCAGGCGCTGAACGGTCATATCAATCTGCCCTACTACGGCTCCTTCTTTTAGCTGGTCGCCTTCATGCACCGAAAAAGACAGCAACTGCCCGTTTTGCTGTGCCGATACCATTACTTCATCTGCTTCAAAATTGCCCGATGCATCGTAGCTGATTTCATTATTGTTGCAGGAGGCCAGTATCACCCATGCCGTACATATGATCATATACCGTTTCATAAATTTCAGTTTTGAGGTCAGTTGCCCGATGTGTTTTTAAAATTGTATTGTGCCTGTAATAATTGAATGCGGTGAACAATGCGCGATTGCCTGGCCAGGTTTTCTTCATTGAGCTTGGCAATATATTCATGTACGGTTATCACGCCATTGTCTAATTGCGCCTTCGCCGATTGCACTACAGCAGTAAGAAGCTCAATAACGGCATTATCCTGCTCAAGGAGATCGCTGTATTTTTTGATATCTGCATGTTGCTCATTAAGTGTAATGCGGGTATTGAAAAGGAAGGTTTCTTTATCTGTATCTATGTTTTGACGGTTGATATCTAAAAGATGTTTGTTGTTTCTTAAGGAATATAAACTTTCTACCGACCAGTTTAAACGAAGCCCGGCAATCCACCACGGACCAAACTTATTTTCAATAATATTTAAGGTGGGACGGCCATATGCCCCCTGTGCAAAAGCGCTGAGTTGGGGTGTGTATGCCGATCTCAATTGTTGTTCCTGTATATCAAAACTTTTTTTCTGCAGATCGAAGTATTTCAGTTCCGGCCTGCTAATTCCGGAAGTGGTGGGCAATTGTTCAGGTAAAGTCAATACCGTGCTTTCATCAACAGTCCGGCCAATCAGCAATGCCAGCATATCCATAAAGGCTTTGCGGTTGGCCCTGAACGTTATAGCTGTCATATCTGTATTAATAATTGCGGCTTTTAATTCATCCGCATTGCTTCTTAAGCCTGTTCCGTTTTCAAACGCGGCATTGGCTTTAGCCAGCGCACCCTGTAAATCGGTTTTCCTGATTTCGTTTTGCTTTAATTGTTCATCAAACAGCAGGATGGAAAAATAGATATGGGTAACGCGGTCTTTCAGTGTGTTTAAATTCACTTCAAGGCTTTGTTGCTGCATTTGTTCATTAGCCAGGATCAATGCTTTTTGATGTTTGGTAATACCGCCATCATATATGGCCTGGCTCAGCTCTGCCTGTATTTTATACTGGTCTTTATCAATAGTGGGAAAAGAAATGCCGGGTATGGAAGGCAGCGCATCCGAAAAGCTTATAGTTTGTGACTGATAGGTAGCCTGACCATTTACGGTAAGCTGTGGAAGATATATTTTGGAAGCGTTTGCTATGGAGTACCGGCTGCTTTTAGAAATCAGGTCCTGCTTTTTAATGAGTGGATAGTTTTCTCTTGCCATGCTGTAACAGCTATCAATGCTAAGCTGCAGCGTTTGTGCATGCACCGGGGCATGGAGTGCCAGCAGGATCAGGATGCTTATGAGCGTATTCAGTTTGCGTATCATGGCTTCAGTTATTTGTTTCAGATAACAGGTAAAACGCTTTTTGTTTTCAGTATCGCTTTCATCCAAACGGGTATCAGTTTTTTTCGCTCCAGCATCATCTCAATGAATGCTTTTTCTTTAAGATTCGCTATTCTTATAAATGCCGGTTTCATTATAAAAGGAAACAGGCATAGTCCCAGGAGACTGACCAAAAAATGGGAAGGATGAATATCCGGCCGCTTTTTAGCTATTTGCTGCAGAAAAACAGACTGGTTCATAAAATCAACCTTTTCTGTGAGTTTTATAAAATGTTCCGGATTGTTTCTCACCTCGCTCAATACAAATAGCGGCAATTCGGGGTTTTCAATAATCAGGTCAATATATTTTGAAGCAATGCTTTCCACTTTGGCTTCAAGTGAAGTAGCGGCGTCGTTTAAAACCGGCGCCAGCACCCCAAAGTATTTTTGTAGTTTTTCTGCCATCACCAGTTCAAAAAGCTTTTGCTTGCTTCTGAAGTAGTAGTTAAGCAGGGCCAGGTTAATACCGGCAGCTTCTGCTATATCTCTTGTGCGGGTGGCTGCGTAGCCCTTTTGGGTAAATACTTTTCGTGCCGCCTCTTTTATTTTTTCTTCTGTGGAGAGGTCGGTAACCGCTTTTCCTTTTCCGCTCATGTTTTACTATTGTTCCACAAAACTAAAAATTAATTGGATAAATTAAACAAATTATTTAATCAAATGATTAAATAATTTATGAAATAAGGGCAGCCGGGCGGTTCGGGGGAAATGGCGATGTTGCGATTATAATGAAGGATATCTTACTTATTGATGGTAAACATCCAGGCTATTGTATGCCTCAGTAAGGATTAAATCTATTATAGCTTTGCTACGGTATAAGTACCCTAAGTTCGCTTTGTAGTGCGGATACGTGGTTATCTCTATGCTTCTGTAGCGTTTAACCCCTTTATCAATCTATAACTTCTATAGATCAAATAACCAGTTAGTATTATCAGCGCGACTTGGAAACCAATACCGTGGGCACCTCCAAATGCTGTAGAGTAATATGTTCCCAAAAGGAAGGACAGCACAATCAATCTTACTGTTTCAATCTTATCTGGTGCTATTTTGCTCAGGTATCTTTTGCTTAAAAATATGTTGATTAAGAAAAGAGCAACAATAAATACAGCAATCATTATCAATTCAGAGATGTTCATATCAATATATATTTGTACTAAAGTAACTAATTTCTATAATAGATAATTAATAAACAACCCCCCTCGCCTGGAGGCGATATTATGACCCACTTTCCGGTGTTCTAAAAAAAGTATGGGTAACAGCGGCTGCCGTTTTTGACAATAAACTATAAATCCATACTTTGCAGCGCAAACTTGCATAAATTTCAGGCAGGTAACTGATTGTGATTATGAAAGATATTCTGGCATTCATTCCGCAGCGCCCTCCTTTTGTGATGGTAGATGAACTGGTGGCAGTGGATAATAATGCCGGCACAACGAAGTTTAAGGTGAGCGCAGATAATATTTTTACTGTGAACGGAAAACTGACAGAACCTGCCCTGATAGAAAATATTGCGCAAACAGCGGCTGCCAGAATAGGCTATATTTGCAGCCAAAAAAAGGAACCTGTTCCCGTGGGCTTTATAGGTGCGGTGCAAAACCTGCAGGTGATGAATTTGCCGGAACCGGGGCAGCTATTGGAAACAACAATTGAAATTAAGAACCAGGTGTTTGATATTACTGTAATTACGGGAAAAATAACCTGCAAAGGCACAGTGCTGGCGCAATGCGAAATGAAAATTTTTATTCAGTCAACCAATAAATCTGCAATGATATGAAACATGTATCCAAATGGCTGTTTGCTGCCATGCTCCTGTTTATGGGAACACAGTCTGCTTCCGCGCAAACCTTAAAGGAGTTTTTTAACTCTTCAGAAGTTCCGCTTACTTACCTCGGGGTTGATTTCACCCACGCTAAAGTGTTTAACGACATTGCCGCTAATGCTATGGATATAAGAGACCGGCAATTTGCCGCCATTAACCAGGTAATTGTAAACGAGCCTAAGAAATACGATTTCCAGAAAGCGCTTTCCAAATCAAGCGTAACAAACGATATCAGCTTCGTTAATGCAAAAAATGCTAAAATAGACGCTGAAAAGATTATTGAATCGGGCGAGGTTAAGGAAGAGCGGCTTAACAAATCAACCATCGAATCTATTATTAAGGGTTACCAGTTTACCGGTAAAAAAGGTATTGGCCTGATGTTCATTATGGAAAGCATGAATAAGGCATCCGCCACAGCTTCTATGTATGTAACTTTTGTAGATCTGGCTTCGGGTAAGGTATTGCTTACGGAACGCATGACTGCAAAAGCCGCAGGGTTTGGCTTCAGGAATTACTGGGCAAAAACAATATACGAAGTGTTAGACGATATCAGAAAATCGAAATACAAACAGTGGAAAGCCACTGCGGGATAAGGATTGGATCACCGTTAGGGGAAAAAACAAATAATGGAAAAAACATTATCGGGGAAAATTGAAATTAATGTACGGTTTAATGAAGCTGATCCATTAGGTATAGTATGGCACGGACACTATATCCGGTATTTTGAAGACGGGCGGGAAGCCTTCGGTAATGAGCATGGGATCGGGTACCTCGATTTTTACAATCAGGGGCTTATTATTCCTATCGTAAGCATTCAGTGCGATTTTAAACGGTCGCTGAAATATGGAGAGAAAGTGGTAGTGGAAACAATTTATGTGCCCTGCGAAGCTGCAAAGCTCAAATTTGAATACCGGTTATTCAATTCCACCTCCGGTCAATTGGTAGCAACGGGAAGCTCGGTACAGGTTTTTTTGAACAAAGAAACATCCGTATTGCAATTAATCAACCCTCCTTTTTTTGATGCCTGGAAAACGAAATATGGGATGACCTGATTTTTTTAATCCGGCAAAAATGTAAAAAACAAACAAGTACGGATGAAACCGGTTTTTATTATTGCAGATAATATTGTATCACCCATAGCGCTAACGGCAAATGAAAATTTTGATTTGCTGAAAGCGGGGAGGTCAGGTATACAATTACATCATAAAGCCATTTCTCCCGAGCCTTTTTATGCTTCTTTATTTAATGAAGATGCCGGTTTTAAGGCTTCCATACGTAACGCAGACGTGTATACGAAATTTGAACAGTTGCTCATTACATCCGTTCAGGATGCCTTATTGCATGCTCCTGCTGATTGTGCCGGTAAAAGAACGGTATTGATCATCTCTTCCACCAAAGGCAATATCAGCCTTATTGAAAAAGGACCGCTGAATGCGGAGGTGAAAAGACGGATAGCATTGCATGAATCGGCCCGTGTGGTAGCGGATTATTTTCATTTCACCACCCATCCCGTAGTGGTATCGCATGCCTGCATTTCGGGTTTGGTGGCGCTCATTACAGGTATGCGGCTATTGCAGAGTGGCCGCTTTGATCATGCGGTGGTAGCGGGAGCAGATATCATTACCCAATTCGTGTTATCGGGCTTCCAATCTTTTCATGCCATCAGCGATGCACCCTGCAGGCCTTTTGACGCCAAACGTAACGGCATTACGTTAGGAGAAGCCGCGGCTACCGTGGTGCTTTCTGTAGAAAAGCCGGAAACGAAAGATTGTATATGGCTTTCAGGCGGAGCGGTGAGTAACGATGCCAACCATATTTCCGGGCCTTCCCGCACGGGTGAAGAATTACACTATGCTATAGAAGCCGCTGTGAAGGAAGCAGGGGTGGATAAAAGTACGATTGACTTTATTTCGGCGCATGGAACAGCTACCGTGTATAATGATGAAATGGAAGCTAAAGCCATCACCCTCTCCGGATTGCAGCAGGTTCCTGTTAACAGTTTGAAGGGATATTACGGCCATACTTTAGGTGCGGCCGGTTTAATAGAAACCGTAGCATCCGTACATTCATTAAAAGCAAATGCAATATTACCCACGCCCGGATTTGAAGTGTCCGGCACCACGCAACCTGTGCATATCAATAAGGTATTGCAAACCGGCATATACAGCACCTGTTTGAAAACCGCTTCGGGGTTTGGGGGCTGCAACGCTGCGATCGTATTACAAAAAGCTGTTTAATTATTGAACTATAAACCATAACCATAGTACATTTTATTACATGAAATTTTTTAAAAAGGATAAGAAAACGGCTTTGGAAGCTAAGGATCTGGCTCAGTTTATTGCATTCGGTCCCGTGGTATTCCAGGTAGCCAGGGTAATGAGAGACAAGGGTATATTAAGCGTTATAGAAGAAAGCGCCTCCGCCGGCATAACGCTTGAAGCAATTAAAGACCGTGTGCAGTTGCCCCATTACGGCGTGAGGGTATTGCTGGAATCGGCGCTGGGAATAGGTTTGGTTGTGGAAAACGATGGTAAGTATACGTTAACCCGCACGGGCTATTTTATTTTGCACGATCCGCTTACGAAAGTAAATATGGATTTTGTGCACGATGTGTGCTACAAAGGATTGTTTGATCTGGATAAAAGCATTGAAACCGGCAGGCCCGAAGGACTTAAAACATTCGGTAACTGGCCTACCGTTTATGAAGGGCTGTCGCAATTGCCGGCGCATGTGCAGAAAAGCTGGTTCGCTTTCGATCATTTCTTTTCAGATAATGCTTTCCCGGCGGTGATAAAACATGTATATAAAGATGGCATTAAAAATATATTAGACATTGGCGGAAATACCGGCAAATGGGCCATTGCCTCGGCAAACTATGCGCCGGATATACATATTACCATTATGGATTTGCCCGGTCAGTTAAATATGGCCAAAAAAAGGATGGAAGAGCTGGGGCTTACCAACCGGGTATCTTTTCATCCAACTAATATTTTGGATGAAAGCCAGCCTTTTCCCAAAGGATTTGACGCGATATGGATGAGCCAGTTTTTAGATTGCTTTTCAGAAGCGGAAATTGTTTCTATCCTGAAGCGCTGCGCCACGGCAATAGATGATGATGGCTATGTACTTATCCTGGAAGCGTTCTGGGATACACAGCGGTTTGAAACCGCGGCATTTTGCCTGCAGCAAACGTCCATCTATTTTACCGCCATAGCCAATGGCAACAGCCAGATGTATGATTCCAGGGTTTTTAAACAATGCATATACGATGCAGGCTTTGAAATTGTGGAACAAACCGATGGCATAGGGTTAAGCCACAGCCTGCTGAAATGCAGGAAGAAGAAGTAGCAGAATTTGAAAATTTGAAAATGTGGTAATTTGAAAATGAAAGCGGTCGGTACGCAACGAAGGAGCGTCAGACTGCGGGTACTGAAGGCTGATGGCTAATAGCTGACTGCCGATCGCTCGCATTTGGATTTTAATTTTTGTATTTTACTTGGTTCTTATTATTTGTTTTTTTGGTTCTTATTTATAATATATTATGCAAACAGAAAAAACGGATGTATTGGTCATTGGCGCGGGTCCTTCGGGAACGGTTGCCGCTTCCATTGTTCACCAGGCAGGGTATAAAGTACGTATTGTTGAGAAAATGAAATTTCCCCGTTTTGTGATCGGCGAAAGTCTTTTACCCCGCTGTATGGAAGCGCTGGAAGAAGCTAAATTTTTAGATGCAGTGGCAGAAAGAGGCTTCCAGGAAAAGAATGGGGCCAAGTTTGTAAAGAATGGTAAAATATGCGACTACCAGTTTGCCGATCAGTTTACCCAGGGCTGGAAAAGGACCTGGCAGGTGCAGCGTGCCGATTTTGACCATACGCTTGCCCAAACCGTTGAAAAAATGGGCGTGCCTGTTCAGTATGAAGCAACGGTAACGCATATTGCATTTAATGATGACGGGAAATCCGTAACTACTGTAGAAGACGCCAATGGCAATAAAAAATATATAGAAGCCCGCTTTATTATAGATGGCAGCGGTTATGGACGGGTAATACCCCGTATGTTCAATATGGAAAAGCCTTCCAACCTGCCGCCAAGAAAGGCCTTGTTTGCACATACGGTAGATACAAAACGTGCCATGTCTGACGAGCCTAACCGCATTACCATTGTGGTGCATAAAAAATCGGTGTGGATATGGATCATCCCTTTCGCTAATGGCATTACCTCTCTGGGCTTTGTGGGATTCCCTGAATTTTTTGAAGATTTTGAAGGTTCACCTGAAGAAAAATTCCGGGCAATGATCGCCACCGAACCGTATTTAAAGGAGCGGTTTAAGGATGTGGAACTGGTGTTTGAACCGCGAATATTGCAGTCGTGGTCGTCTACAACCGACAGGTTTTATGGTAACGGGTTTGTGCTTACCGGAAATGTAACCGAGTTTCTGGATCCCGTATTCTCTTCGGGCGTTACGCTGGCTACCGTTTCCAGCCAGTTGGCCGCAAAGCTGGTGATCCGTAAGCTGAAAGGAGAAGCGGTAGACTGGGATAAGGAATACATGGATATTATGATGCAGGGTGTAAATACTTTCCGTTCTTATGTAATGGCATGGTATGAAGGCACGTTAGATACCATTTTCTTTGCCGACGACCAGGATCCGCTTATTAAAAGCCAGATATGTTCCGTTCTGGCCGGTTATGTGTGGGATACCACCAACCCGTATGTAAAAGACCACACCACCGCCCTGCACAAGCTGGCGCGGATCATAACGATGAGGGACAGCTTGAAGAAGTAGTAAGTAGTAAGGGGTGAATAGTGAATGGTGAGAGGTGAATGGTTTATCGTTTCACGTTTATCGTTTCACGTTTATCGTTTCACGAGAGGAGAAAAGTGAGCGGTGAATAGTGAGTAATGAAATAGTGAGTAGTGAGTGTCTTGCTGGCTGATAGCTGATAGCTGACTGCTCATAGCTAATAAAAACAATATTAATATTTTGTCAGATTCGCGAACATACATTACTGCTCATTGCTGCATACACCGCGGGGAGATATATAAGGATGGTATGCTGCTTTTGAAAGATGAAACCAATAGCAGTACAACTGACTTCCTGCTTTCCGCATACAAATATTTTAATGTGGATTATCCCAAATTTTATAAAATGGATAATCTGTGTAAGCTTGGGTTTTTAGCCGTGGAATTGCTGCTGAAAGAAAGGCGGATTGCGGAAGCATACAGTCCTGAAAGCATAGGGATCGTATTCAGCAATGCCAGTTCCAGCCTCGATGCCGACCTCCATTACTTCGAATCCGTTAAAAACATTCCCAGTCCGGCCCAATTTGTATATACTTTGCCTAATATTGTAATTGGTGAAGTGAGCATCAGGCACCGCTGCAAGGGAGAGAATGCTTTTTTTGTGAACGAACGGTTCGATGCCGGCTTCATGCAGTTTTATGTACAGGACCTGATGGCACGTAACCGCGTAAAAGCATGTATAAGCGGTTGGGTAGAATGTTTGGGAGCGGAGTATAAAGCCGTGGTTTACTTAGTGGAAAGCCACCCGGAAAAAGGGGCTTTACCATTTGATATTGAGCATATTCATCAAATTTACGAGATAGCTAATGGAGAAATTAATGGCTGATCTGAAACAGCAGATCATAGCGCAACTGAACCTGAAAGATCTGAAACCTGAAGATATCGGCAACGATCAGCCGCTTTTTGTGGAAGGGCTGGGGCTGGATTCTATTGACGCGCTGGAATTGATCGTATTGTTACAGCAGGAATATAAAATAAAGCTTGCCAGTGCCGAAGAAGGGCAGAGTGTATTCCGTTCCGTTAGAACGATGGCGCAATATATTACAGAACATCAGCCTAAAGCGGTATAGTGGCATAGCACATGGTTGATTTGAACAGTAAAATCTCAAATCTCAAACCTGCCTGCCGGCAGGCAGGTTTCAAATCTGAAATATGAGTTCCCCCGTTTTCATTGCAGGCGCCGGCGTCATTTCCGCTATAGGCCATACTATAGCCGGTAATCTTGCAGCGCTTGAAAGCGAAACTGCCGGAATAAGTGAGATGCGCTATCTCCATTCGGCACATCGCCGTAAGCTGCCTGTGGCGGAAGTAAAAATGAGTAACGAGGAGCTGGCAGTAATGGCAGGAATGCCTGCGCATATCAGCCGCACGGCACTGCTTTCGGCTATCGCGGCAAAAGAGGCGCTCCGCCATGCGGCTATAGAAAATTTCAATGAGCTCCGAACGGGTTTTATCTCCGCTAATACGGTAGGCGGCATGGATAAGACCGAAGATTTTTTCCCAGATTTTTTAAGCCATCCTTATAAAGGCAGGCTCCGCAATATTGTTCATCACGAATGCGGCGCCGCTACCGAACTGGTGGCCGACCAACTGGGTATAAAAAATTATATCTCTACCATCAGCACGGCCTGTTCCTCATCCGCCAACGCCATTTTCTTTGGTGCAAGGCTCATCAGGCAAAACATGCTGGATGTGGTAATTGCCGGCGGAACAGACGCGCTTACCAGGTTTACACTCAATGGTTTCAATACATTGATGATCGTAGACCAGCAGCACTGTCAGCCCTTTGATGAAAACCGCAGGGGACTGAATCTTGGAGAAGGCGCTGGTTATGTAGTGCTCGTGTCTGAAAAAGTTGCTGCAACCTTATCGCATCATCCTGTTTGTACATTGAGCGGCTATTGCAATGCCAACGATGCCTATCATCAAACCGCATCCTCTCCCGATGGTGCCGGTTCCTACCTGGCCATGAAGGGAGCATTGGAGCAGAGCGGTTTGCAGCCCGGTGAAATTGATTATATAAACCTTCATGGTACCGGCACGCAAAATAATGATATAGCGGAAGGCACCGCCATTAAAATGTTGTTTGAAGGGCATTATCCGCCCATGAGCTCTACCAAATCCTTTACCGGTCATACGCTCGGAGCCAGTGGGGGAATAGAAGCTGTATTTTCGATGCTGGCCATTCAGCATGGATTGATCTATCCCAACCTGCGCTTGGAAACACCCATGAAGGACCTGCCGTTTGTGCCCGAAAAGCATTTTAAGAAAGGTGTTCCCGTTCGCCATGTACTTTCCAATTCCTTTGGCTTTGGCGGAAATTGTTCATCGCTCATTTTTTCAAAAGTGTAAAATGTATATACAGGCTACGGCAGGCATATCACCCCAGCTCTCATTTGAACGGTTACTATCGGAGCCGGCAGTATATACAGGCAACCGGCTCAGTTGTATAGAGCCCGATTATACACAGCTCATTGATCCTAAGATGATCAGGCGCATGAGCCGCATTATAAAAATGGGTGTTGCCGCCGCAATGGATTGTTTAAAAGCGTCTTCAACGGAAATGCCCGGCGCCGTTATTACCGGCACGGCCTACGGCTGCCTGGCCGATACGGAAACTTTTCTTACTAAAATGGTAGAGAACGGGGAAGAGCTGCTTACGCCTACCGCTTTCATACAATCAACCCACAATACCGTAGGGGCGCAAATTGCCTTGCTGCTTAAATGCCATAACTATAACAACACGTTTGTACACCGGGGATTTTCTTTTGAGAGCGCGCTGCTGGATGCGATCACTTTATTAAAGGAGCAGCAGGTAACAACCGCGCTGGCAGGCGGGATAGATGAGCTTACCGCCACAAGCTATGCTTTGCTCAGCCGCTTTGGCCTGTATAAAAAGCATATTGCTGATAATACGTCCTTATACAATGGAAAATCAAAAGGAACGATAGCGGGTGAAGGCGCTGCCTTTTTTTTACTGGCGGCGCAACCTTCCGGCAACGACTATGCGCAGTTAAACGGTGTAAGTACTTTCTATAAGCCGGGGAGCATCGCGGAAATTGAAAAAAATATTCATGGATTTTTATCTGCTCATGCTGTTCGTATGGAAGATATAGACCTGGTTATAACCGGTCATAACGGCCATATACAGGATGATGCGGTATATGAACAGCTTGCATCAACCGTATTCGAAGGCAAACCCGCCGCCCGCTTCAAGCATTTGTGCGGTGAATATCCTACCGCAACTGCTTTTGCATTGTGGCTGGCCGCTAATATGGTAAAAACAGGACTTGTACCTTCCTGCTTTTTCATTAATCCCGTTACCATTCGGCCCCGGCGCGTTTTAATATACAATCACTATCAAAATACCCATCACGCTTTATACCTGCTGTCTGCATGCTGAACTTTAATACCATCAATATTATTTTTATTACCCTGCTGATCGGGATGATCGGTTATCATTTCTTTTACAGCATTCCGGTGTATGCTTTTATTATATTGCTGCTGGTCTACTCCTCTTTTTTATTTTATGGCAGCTATAATGTAAGGTCTAATTTTTACCTGAAAACAATTTCTGCTGCCAGTACAACACGCAAAGCAATTGCCATCAGCTTTGATGATGGTCCCATGCCTTTATATACTCCGCAAATCCTGCAGGTTTTAAAAGCGCATGATGTGGAGGCCGCTTTTTTCTGCATTGGTAAACGTATACAGGAAAACGGTGCCTTGTTAAAGCAGGTATATGATGAAGGGCATGTTATCGGTAATCACAGCTATTCGCACGACCTGTGGTTTGACCTTTTTTCAGCACAAAAAATGAACAGGGATCTGCAGTTGATGAATGAAGCCATGCAACAGGTTACGGGTGTTAAACCCCGCTTTTTCCGGCCGCCTTACGGCGTTACCAACCCCAACCTTAAAAAAGCGATCGAAAAAAATAATTTTATTCCTATAGGATGGACGGTGCGTTCAATGGATACCGTGGCAAAAGACGTCCGGAAATTACTGGCAAAAGTTACCGGATCGTTAAAACCGGGAGCTATTATATTATTTCATGATACCAGCAAAGTTACGCTGGATATGCTTCCTGTGTTTATACAACAAGTAAGGCAAAAGGGCTATGAGATTGTGCGGTTAGACAAATTGCTTAATTTGGAGCCCTATGCGTGAAATCGTTTTAACTGTAATACTATGTACGGCCGTAATGGCTGTAAAGGCACAATACCCGGGGTATAAGCTGCTGGCAGACCCTTCAGCTTTTCAGACCCAGTTTGCCACCGCCTCGCAAAAAACAAATACCATTAAAAGCGACTTCATACAGGAAAAAAACCTGAGCCTGCTGGCAGAAAAAATTGTGTCGAAAGGAAAATTCTGGTTCAGGAAGGAAAATGCCATACGCATGGAGTATACACAGCCCTTTCAGTACCTGATGGTTATTAACGGGAGTAATGTATATATAAAGGACAGCCAGAAAGAAAATAAAATATCCACAAAATCCAACAAGCTTTTTCAGCAGATCAACAAAATAATAATAGACTGTGTAAATGGCAGGGCTTTACAGGGCAATGATTTTAAGGTACGGATATTTGAGGGCAGTACGGCTTACCTCGCGGAACTTTCACCCGTTGATAAAAACCTGAAAACTTTCTTCAGCCATGTTAATATGATCATTGAGAAAAAGGATTATGCCGTGTCGCGCATTGAAATGCATGAGCCTTCCGGCGATGATACCAGCCTTCAGTTTGTTAACCGCCAATTCAACACACCGCTTGCCGATGCGCTGTTTGCTATACGTTAGTTGCTGGCTGGTATGCGCCGCATGTTCTTCTGCCTATAAAAAATTGCAGCGTACAGAAGCCGGTACAGCTTGTGTTGCGGCTTTCAAACCTTCCTTTACCCGCGCCTTATACAATGCGCAGGTAAATGTAACCGGGAAGCACCTGAGCGGGTTGCTGCTGATCAAAACCATGCCCGACAGCAGCGTAAGAGTGGTTTTCTCCAGCGAAGCCGGGTTTACATTCTTTGATTTTGAATGGAATAAGCATGCGTTTAAAGTCCATTATATTTTCAGCCAGATGGATAAAAAGCCGGTGATCAGAACCCTGCGTAAAGATTTTGAGCTGGTGCTGATGCGGCACCTTGATGCTCCGGGAGCATATACGTTAAAAGAAGATGAAACGTATTACCGGGTGTTTCCGAACGGTAAGGATTTTTATTATTACATTACCGACAGTGCCTGCGCTAACCTGCTGCAGATGGAAAGAGGAAGCAGGAAAAAAAAGGTGGTGGAAGCCGTAATGCTGGCAGGCAATGATGGTATGCCTGATAGCATTGGCATTAAACATCACAATTTCAGTTTTGATATAGGTTTAAAACGTTTGTATGATATTGAAAGATGATTTTTATACTATTACGCAACTAACGGAAGAAGATTACACGATCCGGGCCATGCTGAAGCTGAACCCGGGGCACAGGATATTTGAAGGACATTTTCCCGGTCAGCCGGTAGTGCCGGGTGTGTGTATGATACAAATGATAAAAGAAATAGTAGAAACCGTTACCGGAAAAAGTTTGCTGTTAAAACAATCTGATCATATCAAATTTCTATCGGTCATCAATCCAATGGAAGAAAAGCCTGTTAATGCGTCTGTTCAGTATAACGATAAGAGAGAAGAGGGTATGCATATAGTAGCTTCCCTGCATTGCGAAGAAAGGATTTGCCTGAAATTCAAGGCTGTTTTTGTAGCTATATAATGAATGCCTGATCAATCAGCCCGAATGCCCAAGGTCTTTCCCCGGGTTCACCACATCTCTCACCAGTTGTTTTAATTCTTTGATTTCCGGGAACCGGCCGGCAGATTTTCTGTCGAAAACAACATGGTTATTGATGCTGATGCTATAACGGCCGGCAGTGTCCGAAGGCTGCAGCGTAACTCCTTTTATATCGCCGGTAAAGGTGGTGAGCAGCTCCTGCGCCATGTAAGCCGCCCGTAACAGCCAGCCACATTGCGGGCAATATTCAATTGTAATTATATCTTTCACGGAAAACGTTGTTGTACTGCAAAAATACAATAAGCAAAATCAGTTATACTAATTCTTTCTGCGTTTCGTACGCTTTGGCGGTTCAGCCATTATTTCATCCACGGTTTTCAGCTTCGCATCGTCGTCCGCTTTTTTTATATAAATGGTACGGTATAGTATTTGCGAAGGATTTTGCCGGGATTTAACAGTGATCTCTACTTTTTCAACAGCAGGTTCAAAAGGCAGCCACAGGCTGTTGCCATAAAATTTCCCGTAGGAGGAAGTGAAAATGAGCTGGGTGCTGTCCATAGGGCGGAAACTACCGTTCGAAAGCTTTCCAATGATATTAATATAATTGTAGGTTCCTTTTTTCAGGCTGTCGGTATACAAGTTAAAATAGATACTGTCTACCTTTTGAGCAAAGCCAGTGCTGCAGAAAGCCACTAAAAGGGGTATAAGTAGTATTTTCTTCAAGCCGGGTGTTGTTTTATGTATTGTTATGACGGGTATACCGGTACAAAAGTACAGTTACAGAAAAAACTACGCCAAATCTTTACTTTTATATAACAAATAGAGCGGCACCCCGCTTAAAATTGGTACAACCGGTATTTGTGTGCTATACTACCCTGTAATAGCGTTGAGCATTTTGTGCCAATGCCGAACTAAAAATCTATTGCCTGTTATCCTGACGAAGGAAGGGTCGGCTGGCGTTTTATATTGCCAGTAATTAATTTATCTTAGCACACTATGCCCTCACCTATATTATGGCAACCTTCAGAACAATTTAAGGTCAATTCCAATCTTGCAGAATATATGCAATGGTTAAAAGATAATTTGAGCCTTGAATGTAAAGATTATGATACTTTATGGAAATGGTCTGTTGAACATCCGGTTGATTTCTGGCAGAGCATTTCAGATTACTTTAAGCTCATCCATCACGCTCCATGCAGGAACGTAATGAGCGAAGATCACATGCCGCATACAAAATGGTTTGAAGGAGGTACATTGAATTATGCGGAGCACATTTTTCGCAATGCAACAGCCGAACGTCCTGCGCTGTTATTTCAATCCGAGCGGCACCCGCTTACATCCGTGAGTTGGGAAGAGCTGAAACACAAGGTAGCTGCATTGCAAAGCTTTTTTATACAGCAGGGTATACAGCCTGGTGACAGGATTGCGGCCTATTTACCCAATATTCCCGAGGCTACCATCTCGTTACTGGCCGCTATGAGTGTTGGTGCGGTATGGAGCAGTTGTTCGCCCGATTTTGGAGCAGGAAGCGTAATGGAACGTTTTCAGCAAATTGAACCCAGAATATTGATTGCGGTGGATGGATATATGTATAATGGAAAAATATTCAACCGGAGGGAAGAAGTGAAAGCCATCAGGGAGGCGCTTCCCTCGGTTGAAAAATTAATACGGATCCCTTATGCGGCTAATGACACTGATATGCAGGACGTGCCGGATACCGTGTTATGGGATGAAGTGATGCAAACCTCCTATACAGGTTTGCGGTTTACCGCTGTTCCTTTTGATCATCCTGTATGGATATTATATTCTTCCGGCACAACTGGTATTCCCAAAGCCATCACGCATAGTCATGGCGGTGTATTGCTTGAACATTTTAAATACCTGGCTTTTCATAATGATGTGCAGCCCGGTGAAGTTTTTTTCTGGTTTACCACCACCGGCTGGATGATGTGGAACTACCTGCACGCGGCCCTGCTTACGGGTGCTACCATTGTATTGTACGATGGCAGCCCCGGCTACCCTGATATCAGCGTACTGTGGCGGATGGCTGCTAACGCAGGGGTGCATCATTTTGGTACCAGCGCGCCTTTTATCATGGCCTGTAAAAAAGCGGGTATACTTCCGGGTGAGTACGGCGATCTTTCTGCATTGCGTTCTGTAAGCGCTACCGGGTCGCCGCTGCCGCAGGAAGGGTTTGATTATGTGTATGAAAAAATAAAGAAAGACCTGTGGCTGTGCAGCATGAGCGGCGGCACGGATGTGTGCACCGCGTTTGTAGGCGGGTGCCCCCTGTTGCCGGTATACGAAGGAGAAATTCAATGCAGGGCTTTGGGTTGCGATCTGTATGCGCTGGATGAAGAGGGTAATCGTTTATGGAATGAGGTGGGAGAAATGGTAATTACCAAACCCATGCCCTCCATGCCGGTATTTTTCTGGAATGATCAACAGTTTGAAAAATATCTTTCCAGTTATTTCGAAACCTATCCCGGGATATGGCGGCATGGCGACTGGGTGAAAATAACGCCGCAGAACGGGGTGGTTATTCTCGGCCGGTCAGACGCTACGCTTAACAGGCAGGGCGTACGTATTGGTACGGCGGAAATATACCGGGCGGTAGATACGATCCCGGAAATTAAAGACAGCCTGATCGTTAATATTGAACTGCCCGGTGGCGGCGATTATATGCCCTTATTTGTGGTGATGAAAGAAAACCACAGCTTAACCGCGGAAATAAAAGATACCATCAAAAGAACATTACGCAGCACTTATTCCCCACGTCATGTGCCCGATGAGATAATCGCGGTAAATGATATTCCGTATACCATCAGCGGTAAAAAAATGGAAATGCCCGTTAAGAAGATACTAATGGGCAGGCCATTGGAGAAATCAGTAAACACCGGTTCAGTAAAAAACCCGGAGTCGCTGGAATTCTTCAAAACATTTGTGGTGAAGAAATAGGGGGGAGGGTGTAGGTTTCAGGTTGCAGGTTGCAGGGTATAGGTTGCAGGTTGCAGAGTGCCGTTCATAAAAGGTCCGTTTTTGCGAGGCGTCAAACACATGCCGGATGTTAGGAGAACTATACACGCCGTGGCCTGCCTACCGGCAGGTAGACAATCCCATTGAAGCGAAGCGGAGTAGTAAGCCATCTACAAAGAAATATAAATCGGACTCTGCCATTGTGAGATTACCTACTGCCGGTAGGCAGGCTTCAACTCTTAAAAATTATTACGCATTATTCAGATCAGTTCAGGGTCACGTAATGATGTTTATGAAAGATTTATTATCTGCAGGTGGGAAAGCAGAATAGCATTGGTGTTGCACAAGCGAGCGTGGCAACTGTAGCTTAATAGCAACAATGCAGCTAAGTACATAAAATACCCTGCCACGAAGGAGATCAGGCAAAACATATTCACTATATGCCAGGCACCTCAAATTTCAAATCTTTCAATCTTCCTTTTCTTCTTCCGTATCGGGCTTTCTTACATGCCGGTTTCTTAACCTCACCGCCGGGTTGGTCATGGGGCTGAGGCCGGGGCGTTCATCACCCAGTAAAATACCCCAGTGCCGGAAGTCGGTAGTATGATCAAAAATAATTTTAAGTATGGCAATCATAGGCAGCGATAAGAACATGCCCGAAACGCCGGCAAGCGTGCCGCCGATAATAACGCCTATGATGCTTACCAGGGCGTTGATCTTTACTTTAGAGCCTACAATGCGTGGCATGAGGATATTATTGTCTAAGAATTGTACAACAGTAATTACGATTAGCACGGCAAAAATATGCCATAGTTCACTGGAGGAAGTAAGCGTAAGCAATACCCCGATGACATTGCCAATGAGGGCGCCCACATAAGGAATAAGATTAAGTATGGCAAAGATGATAGCGATAAGCATGGCATGCTTGATTCCTATGATCATTAAAATGCCTCCCAGTAAAACGGTCATATAGGTTACCTGTATCACTAAGCCCATCAGGTAACTTTTAACCATTACTTCCGTTTCGCGCAGCGCCGATTCTACCTGCGGGTGATCGTCCCTGTTAAACCACAAAAAAATAAAACGCAGTAAAAGATTTTTGTAAAAGAGGATGAGAAAAATATAAATAGGGAGCAGCCCCATAAATACAAATACGCCGGTAATGGATACTGCCGCTCCGCTCAGGTAAGAGCCCGCGTTATTGAGCAACTTGCCACCCTGTTCCTGCAGCACTTTAATTTGCTGGTCGGCAGAAAGATTCAGGTTCCTGTTGATCCAGTTGCTCAGTGTAGTCCAGTGTAGGTTAAGGTTTTTCTCTAATTGGGGAAAATCTTTTACAAGAGAAGCGATCTGCAGGGAAAAAAATGCCAGTATGGCTATGATGATAAGGGCGGCTGTTAAAATAACCAGTACGATAGCAATGAGCTCAGGGATTTTTATTTTTCGCAAAAAACGGAACAGCGGCAATAGCATAAGGCTGATGAAAAAAGCCATCAGCAGGGGCATAATGATGGAATTGGCCACAGAAAAAAGGGCTATGAGTAAACATAACCCCAAAAGCTCTATAGAACGTGTTACAGTTAAAGGCAATTGTTTCATACGTCAGGTATTGTTAACAAGTTAAGTATAAAAAATATGCCAGTTCAATAAAAAACCGCAACGGTTGGTTAGCATAGTGAAAATATAATTAAGTAGCAGGCAAATTACTTATTTTTAAATAAAGAACGCAGTTATGAAAAAGGTATTCCCATTCCTTATTTTCTTTTTTACAGTTGCTGCACTTACCGCTCAAACCGGTGCGCCGGGCCGCCTTCTGGCAGGTGCGGCCGAGGCGGTAATCAATCCGCCCAATGAAAGCTTTCTCGCCGGTTATGATCAGAACCGCAGGAGCACAGGCGTGCACGACAATCTTTTTGTAAAAGCGGTAGTAGTGGCCAACAGGCTCAACGCACTGGCACTTGTTACTATAGATTGTATAGGTTTGCCCTATCCTGTTGTGCAGCAAATAAGAGATGCGGTGGAATTAAAACTCCCGCCTGATGTATTCAATGCAGAACAAATCATTGTTTCTTCTACGCACACCCATTCCGGTCCGGATGTAATTGGCATATGGGGAATGGATGTGGCGCATACCGGAACAGACAGCGGGTATATCCGCTTTTTAGTTAAGACTACCGCGGAGGTGATCGAAAAAGCATGGAAGCGGCGGCAGGCGGCTGTGGCAAAATATGCCGATACCGTATTCGGGGAAGGATGGGTAGAGAATGTTTCAGACAGCACCGAAGTTGATCGTTCGGTTAGCATTATGCAGTTTACCACTTCCGGTGGAAAGAATATTGCCACACTTACTAATTTTGCCTGCCATCCTACTTTTTTGGGAAGAGAAAATACATTGGTGAGCGCCGACTTTCCTTCCGGGTTTTATAAACAAATGAAGAAAAATGCGGGTGGCATCAACTTATACGTACAGGGTGCGATAGGAGGATGGGTGCAGCCTGAAAAAGTGGCGCGTACCTTTGAAGAAGCGGAAAAGAAAGGAGCCGCGCTTGCTACTGCAGTTACCGGGGCATTAAAGCAAGCGAAGAAATTAGAGGGAACCGCTATATCCTTTGCTTCACGCCGTTTTGAGATACCGGTTAACAATAACGGGTTTAAGCAAATGACCGCCGCGGGAATAATTAAGAGAGATATCAGCGACGGCACTCCTACCGAAATTGCCTGGTTTACTATCGGCAACGCGGTATTTGCCACGCATCCGGGTGAAACCTCTCCTTTATATGCTTTCGCCACCAAGCAATTAATGACCAATAACGGGCCAAAATTCATTATAGGCTTAGGGCAGGATGAGCTGGGCTATATTCTGAAACCCGATTTTTTTGAACCAGGCACCAGGCTGCATGCCGCTCCTTACCTTACCGGTATGTCGCCGGGCGAAGCAGCCGGAGCCGCCATGATGCAGGTACTCACGGAGCTGGCGGAGCGGGATGGGGAGCAATGACAGGTGAAATCAAATCCGAAGCCGAAAATTCTAAATCCGAAGAGAATACAAAGCACCAGGAACAAATCACAAAAAACAAACCTGCCTGCGGCAGGCAAGCTTGTCCGCCGGGACGGATAAAATTCAAGTATAAAATTCGAAGCTAAATACAATCTCAACGCTCAAATCAAACAGCTATACTGCGGACTACTGAAAAATGAGAAAGCAGCAGCGAAATGAAGCTGAAATCACAGCAGCACTAAGGCTTCATCAGGGCTCCTTCCCGAAATCGGGCTGTATATTGATTTCGGGCGGCTTTTTTGGTTACTTTTTTTCCGCAAAAAAAGTAACAAACAGTTAAAGTCAAAATACAGATGGCTTGTTACCGCCAATGAAACACCATGTCATTTTCAAAGTGCTTAAGGGAGCTTATGGTTTACTCACCATGACAGACAAAATCAAATCCGAAACTTCAAATCCGAAATTCGAAGAGAATACAAAGCACCAAAAGACAAATCACAAGAACCAAATAAATCTCAAATATTAAATCCGAAGTGGATACAACTATAAACTGTAAACTAAAAAGAATAGAAGCCAGAAAAGGCCCGTCTTTGCGAGGCGTCAAAAATATGCCGGATAATTAGAAGAACTATGCACGCCGAAGCCTGCCTGCCGGCAGGTAGACAATCTGCCTGAAGCGCAGCGGAGCAGTAAGCCAATTTAAAGAAATATGAATTCGTCTCCGGCCTTGGAGATTGCTTCGACCCTTTAAAATATAGTAGACATCATTCAGATCCGTTTAGGGTCTCGCAATGACGTTCAAATCCGAAGCCAATGCAACCATAAACCACCAGCCATAAACGATAAATCCAACATTGAAACGGATTTCCCCCTGAAACTTGCAATCTGTAACCTGTGTAATACTCACCACTCACCATTCTGGTATTCATCCTGTCGTTAGTAGCTACTCACCCGATAGCTCTGATACCTGACGGCTGACAGCTACGCCTACTGATTCACCAGCTTCATAGCGCCATCGCTATACCGGTTGCCTACATTAGGATAGCGGGCAATTACATCATTGATCTTTTTCAAATCATTAGCTGATAAATGAATATCTACCGCGCCTGCATTCTCTTCTAAGTATTTTCTTTTTTTAGTACCGGGTATGGGTATAATATGATCACCCTGCGCCAATACCCATGCCAGGGCAAGGTGTGCCGGCGTTGCATTTTTGTCTTTAGCCAGCGTTGCAAATGCGTTTACCAATTGCACATTGTTTTGCAGATGTTCTTCATTGAGACGGGGTAATGTGCGGCGGAAATCATCTGCCGCCAGTTGCGTGGGATCGTTTACCGTGGCAGTAATAATTCCGCGTGCCAGCGGCGAATAAGGGATCAATGAAATACCCAGTTCACGTACCGTATCCATTATTTCACCTTCTATGTCCCTGCTCAGTAATGAATATTCGCTCTGTAATGCAGCGATAGGGTGAACGGCATGTGCTTTCCGGATAGATTGGGCGGAAGCCTCGCTCAACCCGAGGTAGCGCACCTTCCCTTCTTTCACCAGGCCGGACATGGCGCCAACGGTTTCTTCTATAGGAATATTTTTATCTATGCGGTGAGCATAGTACAGATCAATGGTTTCAATTTTTAAGCGTTGCAGGCTTTTTTCAACAGCCGTTTTTATATAAGCCGGCGATCCGTCAACATAGGTGCCTGGCAGGCCGCTATGCCCCGGTGTACTGTCTTTAAAGCGAAAACCAAATTTAGTGGCAATAAAAACCTTATCGCGGTTAGTGGTCAATACCTGCGATATCAGCTCTTCATTTTTTCCGTTGCCATACATATCGGCTGTATCCCAGAAATTGATACCCAGGTCTAAAGCCTTATGCAGCGTAGCGATGCTTTCCGTGTCATCTGTTGGTCCGTAGGCGTAGCTCATACCCATGCAGCCTAAGCCAATAGCGGATAATTGTTCATGGGTGTTGCCCAATCTTCTGTATTGCATAATATATTTTTATATCATTACCATTGTATTAACGCTACGATCTGTTCAAGGTATTGCCGGTCGGTAGTATCGAACTGGTTATAAGCATTACTGTCGACGTCCAGTACGCCCACTACTATATTGTTTCTGATAACAGGCACAACAATTTCCGATTTCGACAGGCTGCTGCAGGCAATATGTCCCGGAAATTGCCCAACATCGGGAATGATGATCGTTTGTGCCTTTTCCCAGGCGGCGCCACACACGCCCCTTCCCTTACGGATACGGGTACACGCTACCGGTCCCTGGAAAGGGCCTACTACCAGCTCAGTATCCTTAACGATGTAAAACCCTACCCAAAACCAGCCAAACTGTTCTTTCAGGGCAGCGGCTATATTCGCGAGGTTGGCCACCAGGTCGCGCTCGCCCTCTATCAGTGCTTTTACCTGTGGAATAAGCGCCTGGTATTGCTCCGCTTTGGAACCCGTTGCAATGATCAGATCTTCTGCCATACTGTAAAGGTAGCAAGTTACTGGGTGCAGGGAAAGCATACTGTTTTCTGCCTTCCTCTTTTCACGTTTGACACAGCAATATATTTCAGGTTACGAGGCGTATATACCCACATGTGATCTGACCCTCCTTCTGTCGGGTACCGACCACATTTTCAAATTTTCAAATTGCCGTATTTTCAAATTTCTACAACGGTCTAATCCATATATTCCTGAAAGCCACGGGGTTGCCGTGGTCCTGTAAGCTGATTGGTTCTTTAGCACTATGCTTTTCGTAATTGGGTGTGCCCACATATTGCGTACTGCCCCAGATGGTAGTATTGTTTTGCACAATAACGCCATTATGAAATACGGTAATTTTTGCGGGTGTTCTAACGGTACCATCTTCCTGGAAAGTGGGAGCGGTAAACAGTATATCATAGGTTTGCCATTCGCCCGGTCCGCGGGAAGCATTTACCAAAGGAGGTGTTTGTTTATAAATGCTGGCAGCCTGCCCGTTAGCATAAGTGCGGTTGTTGTAATTATCCAAAACCTGCAGTTCGTATCTGCCCATCAAAAAAATACCACTGTTACCGCGTCCCTGGCTTTCTCCTTTTACTACAGCAGGGGTACGCCATTCAATATGCAACTGGCAATCGCCAAAACCATCTTTTGTTTCTATACCGCCGGTACCACCAACTACCACCAGAGCGCCATCTTCGATTTTCCATTTTACGGCTCCACCGTCTTTTTGCGATTTCCATTTGGAAGCGTCTTTGCCGTCAAACAATACAATAGCGTCTGAAGGCGCATCAGCGGCGGTTTTGCCGGGAGTGATGACACGTACTGCGGGATCCCAGTATTCGGTTAATTTAGGGTCGCCTTCCCGGGGTGCTTTTTGTGCAAAACCTGCGGAAACAGCGAAGCATAAACAAGCGCTCATTACAATTTTAGATAAACGAATGATCATAGTTAAAATTTGTTGCGTGTATAAAAGAGGGTACAATTTATAAAATAATTTGTTTAGATGCCGGTTTTAACAAACGCGCAACGAATTAAAAGTTTGAAGATTTCTAATTTATAGTTTATGGTTATACAAAAAGTTACCGCAAAAACAAAGGGCAGGAAGTAGCAGATTCCTGACTGTAATGTCATACCCCCTTTATCCTCTGCTCCTTCGCGCGTATTGCGTGAAACATAGAACCACGGAGGCAGGGTGGCACAGAGGGACGTATAGTCTGTACTTATGATTTCATACTTAAAACAGCACTTAACCTTCCTTTGCTCCTTTGCGTGAAACCCGTAAAAGAACCGACATAAATTTTGCCAGGTAAAACCTGTGCCTTATTTTTGCGCGGTTAAAACGAAACAATAATGATTCATCGCACACATCACCACCATCATTTCTTGCCCAAAGGGTAGGCCGGTGCTGTATGTGCAGATTTCAATACAACATGTTAGAGGCTTACCGTTCGGTAGGTCTTTTTTATTTTAAACCCATCAGACAATGCTTAAACTGGCTATACAAAAATCGGGACGGCTGCATGAAGATTCGATGAAGCTGCTCAAAGAATGCGGCATCGCCATTTCCAACGGTGCCAACAAGCTCAAAACAGAAGCTACCAATTTTCCGCTGCAGGTATTTTTTTTGAGGGATGATGATATTCCCCAATATGTGGAAGACGGGGTAGCCGATATTGGCATTGTGGGTGAGAATGTAGTATATGAAAAGAACAAGTTGGTAAAAACCGTTGAACAGTTGGGATTCGGCGGTTGCAGGCTGAGCATTGCCGTGGTAAGAGGCGAACAGTATAATAACATACAATCGCTCGAAGGCCGGCGCATTGCTACCAGCTATCCGCACCTGACCCGGCAGTTCCTGAAAAAGAATAAGGTGAATGCTGAAATACATGAGATCAGCGGATCCGTGGAAATTGCTCCCGGCATCGGTTTGTCCGACGCCATCTGCGACTTAGTGAGCAGCGGGTCTACCCTGCTTACCAACGGACTGAAAGAAGTGGAAACCATACTGCAATCGCAGGCAGTGCTTATCCGGCATAATAATTTCGATGCGGTTCAGCAGCAGGTACTTGATAAGTTACTGTTTCGTATACACGCCGTAAGAAAAGCGAAGAACAATAAATATATTTTATTGAACGCTCCCAACAATAAGTTAGATGAGATCATTGGTTTGCTGCCTGGCATGAAAAGCCCTACGGTATTGCCTTTGGCAGATAAGGGATGGAGCTCAGTGCACAGTGTATTGAGCGAAGATGAATTTTGGGATAAAATAGAAAGGTTAAAAGCCGCAGGCGCACAGGGTATACTGGTGGTGCCCATTGAGAAAATGGTGATGTAGGTGCAAATCCAAAAGGGAAAATCCGAAATCCGAGGTAGAAGACCCAATAATCAAAAAACAAGAACCAAATAAATTCGAAATCCGAAAACAAATGCAACCATCAACGATAAACCACAAACAATAAACTATATTAATTTCAAACCGTTCCATGAACATTATCATCCATCCCCCGCGTAACGAATGGCCAGCATTGCTGCAACGGCCGGCGCTGGATCATTCCACGCTGGAAGCTGCTGTGCTGGAGGTGCTGAACAATGTGAAACAAAACGGGGATAAAGCGCTGGTTGAGCTCACCCAACGTTTTGACGGGGTGTTACTGAAAGAGATTAAAGTATCCAACGCAGAAATAGCAGCGGCAGGGCAGGAATTAACCACCGAACTGAAGTCCGCTATTTTGCAGGCAAAAGAGCATATAGAAAAATTTCATGCCGCACAGGTACAACCGGTTGAAAAAATAGAAACCATGCCGGGCGTGCAGTGCTGGCGCAAAAACACGGGAATTGAAAAAGTGGGATTGTATATTCCGGGCGGCTCGGCGCCGTTGTTTTCCACGGTGCTGATGCTGGGTATACCGGCGGTGCTGGCGGGTTGCAGGGAAATTGTTTTATGTACCCCGCCGGGTAAAGACGGTACTGTTCATCCTGCTGTATTATATGCGGCCGGGGTGGCGGGCATTACGCAAATATATAAAGCCGGCGGCGCACAGGCCATTGCGGCTATGGCTTACGGTACGGAAACCATTCCTGCTGTATATAAGATTTTTGGCCCGGGCAACCAGTATGTAACCTGCGCCAAGCAGTTGGTACAACGCTATGGCGTTGCCATTGATATGCCCGCCGGTCCGAGCGAAGTATGCGTGCTGGCCGATGAAACCGCCAATGCAGCATATGTTGCCGCTGACCTGCTGTCGCAGGCGGAGCATGGCCCCGATAGCCAGGTATTGCTGGTGAGCACTTCCGTGCAGGTTGCGGAGCAGGTGATCAGGGAGGTGAATGAACAATTAAATGAACTGCCGCGTAAAAACATTGCCATAAAGGCATTAGAGAACAGTAGGGCAATTATAATTGAAAATATACATGAGAGTATGGCATTCATTAATGCCTATGCACCCGAACACCTTATCATCAGTTGTGCCAACGATGAGGCTGTTGCGGAACAGGTAGTGAATGCAGGTTCCGTGTTCCTGGGTAATTATTCGCCGGAAAGCGTGGGCGACTACGCCAGCGGAACCAATCATACCCTGCCTACTAACGGGTACGCCAAAGCGTACAGTGGCGTAAGCGTGGATAGTTTTGTAAAAAAGATCACTTATCAAAAGTTAACACAGGAAGGATTGAAAAATCTTGCTTCCACTGTAATTTGTATGGCTGAAGCAGAGGGCCTGCAGGCGCATGCCAATGCGGTGAGGAAGAGGATGTGAGAATTGGGAGCGGAAAACCCCATGAGGTTTGTGGGAGGGGAATTACAGCGAGGGAAAGCCTCATAGGTTTAAAGGAGGGAAAGATAAATGTGGAAGTGCGGGTGATTTGAAAATGAGAGATTAAGGATAAACTGCAAATGCAAAACTATAAATTCCAATGTGAGTGGTGAGTCGTCAGTAGTGAGTGGGTTTCCTAACTACAAACCACAAACAATAAACTACAAATTGAATTACGGCTATGAATTTTAACGTAAACGACCTGGTAAGGGAAAATGTAAAGCAGTTGGTTCCCTATTCTTCCGCGCGCGACGAATTTAGCGGCGAGGCGAAAATCTTTTTAGATGCCAATGAAAACAGTCTGGGATCACCAACAACGAAATGGTATAACCGTTACCCCGACCCACATCAACTGAAAATAAAAGAAAAGCTTTCAGCTATAAAAGGTGTGCCGGCAAAAAATATTTTTTTGGGCAATGGCAGCGATGAATGCATTGACATTTTGTTCCGCGCTTTTTGCAATCCGGGGAAAGACAATGTGATTATTTGCCCACCTACTTACGGTATGTACGAAGTGAGCGCTCATATCAATGATGTGGAATTGCGTAAAGTGCCCCTGCTTGAAAATTTCCAGTTAGACCTGGTGCATATGGAAACCCGGGTAGATGATTTTACAAAGCTGATCTGGCTGTGTTCACCGAATAATCCCACGGCTAATTCGCTGCACAGGGAGGATGTGGAAACCGTGCTGAATAATTTCCCTGGCATCGTGGTTATTGATGAGGCCTATATCAACTTTTCGCGCCACCGGTCTTTTGTGCAGGAACTCGCGGAATATCCCAACCTGGTGGTATTGCACACTTTATCCAAGGCCTGGGGGCTCGCGGGATTACGTTTGGGTATGGCTTTTGCGGGAGAAGCTATCATAGCTGTATGCAATAAAATAAAGCCGCCTTATAATATCGGGCAGGCAACGCAGGACCTGGTGCTGAAGGCACTTGACCAGGTGGAAGATGTGAATGAAATGATACGGATACTGGTGAAAGAGCGTGATAGGATGGCAGCGCAACTGTTATCCGTTGGTGTGGTAGAACAGGTGTACCCGTCTGACGCGAATTTTTTACTGGTAAAAGTTAGGGATGCAAAGGCGGTATACCGCGCATTGCTGGATAAGGGTATTGTAGTACGCGACCGCAGTAATGTGCAGTTATGTGAGGGCTGTTTGCGGATAACAGTAGGCAGTCCTGCTGAAAACGAAGCCCTGCTAAACAGTTTAAAAAGTTTCAGTGCGGCATTGTAATTTTAGGCTTTTAAAAATGATATGCGAAGAAGACTGATTCCTGTAAATGTGGTGATAGCAGCACTTTTATTTATTTTGCTGAGCCTCGACCTGGATCAAACCAAGCCGCCGCCCGCCGTAATGGAAAAGGGAAAAGCCATATACGGGAAAGAATGCCTGGGCTGCCACCAGCCGGACGGACTGGGTGTGCAGGGTATGAACCCGCCGCTGGCACAAACAGAGTGGGTACTGGGCCCAAAGAACCGGCTGATAAATATTGTAGTGAACGGCTTAACGGATCCTATAGAAATTGATGATGATCTTTTTCATAATCCCATGCCGCCTCACCTGCATTTAACCGACCAGGAGGTGGCCGATGTGCTCACCTACGTGCGGAATAGCTTTGGCAATAAAGCCAGTGCGGTTACCGCAAGGGAAGTAAAGAAAGTGAGAGCGGAGAAGAAGATATGATAGACTAAATTAAGATCACTATTTATAACACCTTTACACCTTAAACTAAACTCCTGAAATAAGCATTATGGCAAAACGGATTTTATTTATTGACAGAGATGGTACATTGATTTACGAAGACCCACCAACCTACCAGTTAGATTCGTACGACAAGCTTACTTTTTACCCGCACATGTTTGAATACATGACCAAAATTGCCAGGGAACTGGATTATGAGCTGGTGATGGTGAGTAACCAGGACGGGCTGGGCACAGACAAATTTCCGGAAGATACTTTTTGGCCTTTGCATAACCTGGTGATGAAGAGCCTGGAAGGCGAAGACATTTTTTTCAGCGCGGTGCATATAGATAAAACCTACCCGCATGAGAATGCGCCCACCCGTAAACCTGCCATTGGCATGCTTACGCAGTATTTGAATAACCCGGCGTATGATATTCCCGGTTCGTTTGTTATCGGTGATCGCATAACCGATATTCAACTGGCTAAGAACCTGGGCTGCCGCGGCATATGGCTGAATAACGATGCCGCGCTGGGTGCTGAAGAAATTTCGGATAAAGTAGCTGCACTGCAGGATACCATTGCCCTGGAAACAACCGAATGGAGCAGGATATATGAATTTTTGAAGCTGGGGTTGCGTTCGGTTACCCTTGAACGTAATACCAATGAAACAAAGATCAGCGTGGCATTGAATATTGACGGATCGGGGAAAGCGGATATTACAACAGGCATTGGTTTCTTTGATCACATGCTGGAGCAGATCGCCCGTCATGGTAAAATGGATTTATTTGTTCAAACCAAAGGCGACCTGCATATTGATGAACATCATACCATTGAAGATACCGGCATTGCGCTGGGAGAAGCTTTTGCCAAAGCGCTGGCAGATAAAAGAGGTATGGAGCGCTATGGTTTTGCCCTGCCGATGGATGAAGCCGATGCCAAAGTGCTGATTGATTTTGGCGGGCGGAACTGGCTGGTATGGAATGCGGAATTTAAGCGCGAGAAGATAGGAGAGATGCCTACGGAAATGTTCTATCATTTCTTTAAATCGTTTTCAGATGCCGCCAAATGTAACCTCAATATTGAATGCCGGGGCGATAACGAGCACCATAAAATAGAAGCGATATTCAAAGCGTTCGCGAAAGCTATCCGCATGGCGGTTAAGCGCGACCCGCTGAGCAACTATTTGCCGAGCACGAAGGGGGTATTATAATGCTCTTTGTGCAGATATCGCCCGGAGGCGATAGTACAGTTCTGCGAGGCGAAGACGCCTCGCAGAACTGTACTGTATTGATTAAAATGTTTGTCGTGTTATACTTGTGCCGGCACTTTATTAAAAATTAACCTTTTAGGATGTTAGGTAAAATTGCAACAGCGTTTTGCTTTGTGGTTGTATATCTATAATATTTTAAATGCCCTGGGTCCCTTAAGGGTTAGGGATTGCGCGGTGTCTGCATTGTAAAGTACAATATCATCAACCGATATAATGCTCCCGCTTTCCAGGTTCGATATGGTTTATATAACCTCCTTTGGAAAATATTACCTATTAAGCGCCCCGGTAAAAAGCTGCGCTTACTTAAAACGTTCACAAAATTTAATGAATGAGTTGTATGCGGTATTCCAACCGGCACTTTAGCCTAAAGCCACATCCAATACCATCATGGTGGCGAACCCGAGCATGGCCCCAATGGTAGACAGATCGGTTTCATCCCCACTTTGAGATTCCGGGATCAGTTGTTCTACTACCACAAATATCATGGCGCCGGCAGCAAATGAAAGCGCGTAAGGAAGCAAAGGGGTAACCGTAAAAACGAGGTAGGCTCCAACAACCCCGGCAATGGGCTCCACAATGCCGGAGAGCTGCCCGTAAAAAAAAGCCCTTCGTCTCGAAAAGCCCTCCCTGCGCAGGGGTATGGAAACGGCCGCGCCTTCAGGAAAATTTTGTAATCCAATGCCTATGGCAAGTGAAACAGCGCCGGCAAGCAGGCCGATATCGGGGTTGTGGGCTAAAGCGCCAAATGCCACGCCCACCGCCAGCCCTTCCGGGATATTATGCAGGGTAATAGAAAGAATGAGCAGCACACTTCTTTTCCAGGCAGTTCTTATTCCTTCGGCTTTAGCCATAGGCCGGCCAATATGCAAGTGGGGTAATACTTTATCTGCCATTAATAAAAAAGCGCCGCCTGCTAAAAAACCAACCACTGCGGGCACCCAGGGAATGCTGCCGTTTTTTTCCGCCATTTCAATGGCCGGCTTCAGCAGCGACCAAAAGCTCGCGGCTATCATTACACCCGCCGCGAAGCCCAGCATGGCATTCAGGATATTTTTGTTGATTTTCTTAAAAAAGAAAACCATAGACGCGCCTAAGGCGGTAACAAAATAAGTAAATAAGGTAGCAAAAAGCGCCAGTAACACCGGATTGTAATCAAGTAGCCAGTCTAATTTCATAATTCAAATCGTGCTGTTATGGTATTGCTTTGTGTCGGGTTAAAATATTACCACTACTATAATGTGTATTCAATTTCCAACGCATAAATATACATACAAAGCTGTTATAAAGCATTAACCCTCTGGTAAGAGACTGCGCGGGGCTTGTTGTTTATTACTTATTCCGTGGGACGCAATGGTCTCGTGTGACAAAAAAAATGTGAAAGTCGCCTGTGTCACCGTGTCCCCCGATACGGGAGGCTGTTACTACCGCTGCTACACTGCTTCATTCACGATCGCCAGCGCCATGCCATCATGGTATTTGCTGCCCACCGTTTGAATGATGGTGGCGGTAACCCCGCTGGTGGCGGCCATTCGTTTTATAAAGCGTTGTACGCCGGTTACGTTGGTATCTGTGCTGTTTTCTTCTAATATTTTACCTTCCCGCACTACATTATCGGCAATGATCAGCGTGCCGGGGCGCGACAGTTGCAAAGCCAGTTCAAAATATTCCGCATACGGTTCTTTATCGGCGTCAATAAAAATAAGGTCGAAAGGGCCGGCGCCTTCTTTTTTCATTTTGGGCAGTTCCTCAAGCGCATTGCCAACCCGTATGTTAACTTTATTGCCTAAGCCCGCATTTGAAATGTTGGCAAGGGCCACATCCGCATGATGCTGATCCAGCTCAAGCGAAATCAATTGCCCGCCTTCCTGCAACGCTCTGCCCAGCCAGATGGTGCTATAGCCGCCCAGTGTGCCGATCTCTAATATTTTTTTAGCATTACTGAGCCTCGCCAGGATATGCAAAAATTTTCCCTGGTTTTCAGAAATGCTGATTAAAGGAAGATCGCCGTCAATAATGGCCTGTTTGGTTTGCTGCAATGCGGCATCTTCCTTAACAAACAGGTTATTGATGAACTGGTCTACGGCGCCAAAAATATTTGTATCCATATTGATTACTTTCTTTTTTTCCTGTATTGTTTTTCCAGGTCAATGATCTCCACCTTCCTGAATTCAACCGGGTGACTTTCGCTTTGCAGTGAAATAAAACCGCTTTTCAGCAGTTGCCCGTCTTTCTTCATCATAGGATCATAATTGTTCACCGCACCTCCCCCTATCTGTGGCTTTTGATATACCAGCACGGTATCGCCGTTCACAATTTGCTGTATTACCGAATCACCCAGCACCAGCACTTCAGCTCTTACCCATTCTTCATTGCGAAATGTTTTTGAATTGGAATTGATACAATGTGGTGTAAATAATTTTCCATCCATTTCTACATTGGTACCGGGTGTGCACAGGTTGCAGGTTGTTCTTTCGCCGGTGGAGTCGCCGCCAAGCAACTGGTCTTCTATGGAAATAGGGAAGTCCTGGTCTTTAAGCATCGTGGAGGGCGGCTGGCAATGCAGCATGATACCGCTGTTCTTATACGCCCACCCCGGGCCGCCGTCAACCTGTTTGCCTACGAAACGGTATTCTACTGCAAGTAAATAATACGAATACGGCTTTTTATAAAAGATATGGCCAAACTGGTCGTTAAAGGAAGTATACTGATCGTAAGACACTACTAATTTTCCATCCTCCACGCGAAACGTGTTGCCGAAATTATCGTTCAGTTCATGCCCGCTGATCTTAACGGTCCAGCCCTTCAGGTTCCTGCCGTTAAAAAGCTGTTTCCATTTTCTTTTGTCCTGCGCAAAAGCGGTAACGGTGATCAGCGTAAAGATGAGTATCAGTAGTTTCTTCATTGGTGCAAGATAGTAAAAAGAGTGTGTTGGCAGAACAGGCAAATCTATCTGTGATCATCTGTGTAAATCCGTGCCATCCCCGACTTGGCCGAACGGGCAGGTATGAGAGTCTTTATCTTGGCATTTTAACTTATCCGGATGAATGAGTTCAAAGAAAACACATAGGCACAGCAGGCACATAGCCACACAATAAAAAACCCTGTGTGTACCCTATGATCCTTCTATGTGTTCCACCGGGTGTTTCTGTTCACATATTCACATCAGGCTTTTTTCAGGAACAGTTTATTTGCCGGAACAAGTTGTTTGGCGATGCCGGGTCCCTTGTAAAACACATCCAGCCAGTAACCGCCCGCTGCGTTAAAAAACTCCACTTTTATTTTATGGCGTCCTGCGTCTAATGTAATATTGCCGGCTTCTTCCGTTACGCCATGATCGCCATCATTGTTTACCACTTCTTTATTATTAATGAACAGTTTGCTGCCGTCATCCGATTGCGTAGAAAAACGGTATTTGCCGGGCGTATCAATTTGTATATAGCCATCGTATACCAGGCCAAAGGTTCGGTTACCTTTTTCAAGTAATGGCGTAATTGTTTTTTCGTCAACGGAAAATTCATAGCTGTTCCATTTTTTTGAAGGCGTAAGCTTTCCAAAGGAAGGCAGTTGTTTCCATCCCATGCCCTTGAAATAAGAAACATTCAGTCCGTTATCCATACCTGATCTCAGTATTCTGAAATAGGCCGCGGTTACTAAGCTTTCATTGCCTTTATTATCGAAGGCTTTTGCCTGCACCACCGTAGTGCTGTCAACAGCAAAGGGTTCTTTATATACAGGTGAGCTGCTGTCAGGAATATCGCCGTTTAAAGTATAGTGAATAACACTGTTGTCTGTCATGGCGTTCATCTTCACCGTGGCGGGTTCGTTAATGTATAGTCCGCCGGCCTGCTGGTATAAATTTCTTTTAGGGAATATTACGGGAGACGCGATCACTTCTTTTCCTTCCCATAAATTAGCCGGCTCGGCAAAACCTTCAAAGGCGGGCTTAATGGGGCGGCCGATCCATGCATAAGGTGGTGTAAGGTTAAAGGCGAATGCAATGGTGGCGGCAAGGTCATAAGTGTATACCTGCTGCTGAATTTTATAGCCTTTCTTTATGTCTTTACCGTGCAGTATCATGGCAATTTCCCCTTCTTCGGGCGTGGGTCCGCCATGCCCTTTGCCTATACCGCCATGGTCGGCAGTAATGATCACCAATGTGCTTCCTTCCATACTGGCTTCTTTAATGCCTTTCAATACTTCGCCTATCAATGAATCCGCTTTTGCCACTGCGGTATAGTATTGTGGTGTGCCATGTCCGTCGTGATGTCCTGCATGGTCAACATGATCTAAATGCACGAATCCGAAAGTGGGTTTTTTTGTTTTGATATAGCTGATGAAATCGGCTGCTGTGGAGTCTTCCGTTGAAAATTTTTTATCGTAGTTCACCGCCTGCTTTTCAAATAGTCTGCCGAAGCCGCTCCAGTGGTAAACCGCTCCAATTTCCGCATCCGGCTTTTGCTCCCGGATGATCCCGAAGATAGAAGGAAATATGCCTTCCTTTCCCGCTACTATGGGAGGAAGCGTATGATCATCTCTTTCCCAATCGTTATTAATTATGCCATGTTGTTCGGGACCCGCTCCCATGATCATAGAAGCCCAGTTCTGGCTGCTGGCAGTAGTTAATACGGTACGTACGTTCCATTTTACGGCGCCGCCGGCAATCATGCTGTCCATTACCGGCGTTGTAGCGTTGCGTATGCCGTCAGGGCTCATTCCATCCACTCCAATTACAATAACATGTTCTATACCTGCCGGGTAGCTTTCTGATCTTTGCGTTTGGCAGGCAACTAAAAAATAAATAATAAATGCGTAAAGAAGGGTTTCCTTTCTCATAAAGTGATTTTAAAAATGAAGTAGTGCGGAGTTTATACAGGCTATGCAAAAATACGTATGCAATATATCCAAAATGTTAACAAAGGCTAATCAAAAGGTTAAGTAATATTAAAGATAGGAAAAGAATTTAAAATAGGCGATATCATTTTTCTTGGTCAGATGGAGAAATATTTCCCGGAATTTCCTGCTGAAGCCGATATGTGTTGAGGATGGTAACTGGAGGAATAAACCGTTGTTTATCTTCAGGCTGCCGGTAAATTTTCATTACTGTTTCCATGCCTTCCACCACCTCGCCGAAAGCTGCGTAACCCAGTCCGTCTGTATTGTTTTTACCCCCGTAATCAAAGCCTGGTTCATCTTCCACACAAATAAAGAATTCCGATGTGGCAGTTCCCGGTTCGTTTCTTGCCATTGAAATCGTTCCCTTTTTATGGAGTATGCCCGTTTGTTGGGTAGACTCGTGCGGAACAGGGTTGAATTTACTTTTCAATTCCGGATTGGATTGCCATACACCTCCCTGTATGAGGTACGAATGCAGCGATCCGGTTACCTGGTTGTCTTTGCGCAGCACCCGGTAAAATGAACTATTATTAAAATAGCCGGAATCCATATTCCGGAGAAATGCCGATACGGTAGCCGGTGCTTTTTTCGGGTAAAGTTCCACTGTTATGTTTCCAAACTTTGTTTCAATTACCACTACGGGGTTATCGTATTCCTTTTGAGCAGTGCAGCCGGCAATTCCTCCGCATAGTATTATTGCAGTTATCCAGTAACCGGCAAAGCATATTTCTCTCCAACGGAAATACCTGTTTTTCATGGAAACAAATGTATCGTCTTTTACCAATACTATTGCTGCTGCATTTTGGCCGGATCACCAATAATATTGAACCAATCAGGGGGAGAAAAACTTTGTGGAAGCCGGCTATTGAATCACAGGTGAAACGTTCCTTGCGACGCTCCGTTCATCTGCATCGCACGGGCAGTATTGTAAATTCCGGAGTTTCAATATGCAGACAGGCCTACGGCCTTATCATTGAATTATTTTTGCATGTGGCACATCAAAATATTAATTAGCCGCTTGCCGACAGCCTCCTTCGAATTTTTTTTTGTGGTTTATGGTTGTATTCCGCTTCGAATTTGAATATTGTCCTTTGAGATTTATTTGGCTTTTGTTATTTGCTATTTGTTTCTTTGTATTCCTCCGGATTTAGTGCTTTATGCTTCGTGCTTTCCACTCCTACAATCTAAAAAATATCTTCTTCTTATATAAAAAATAGCAGAGTCCCCATTCCAATGCGAAAATGGTGAGGCAGGTAATCAGCTCCATTAGCAACTGAGGGAAGTGCGCCATGCCCATCAATCCATTGGTAACGGCGGCAACATAATCGTTAAACCACCTGCTGCCTACGATTTCAAAGAACAGATAAATGAAAATCGAATTCATGCCCACCACTGTAAAAAATAAAAGATGCTTACGGTGGTTGCGGATATCAATCCACCAGAAACATGCGGCCAATGCCAGCAGGCACCAGCCTAATGAAGCCAGTGTAAAGGATGTGGTGGCAATGCGTTTAATGATAGGCGTTATATGCAGCCAGTCTAAACCAAAACCTACTACCAGGCAAATCGCCGCCCAGATCAGTAGCTGCTTTGCTTTGTGGCCGCTTTCGCTTAGCAGCAGTTTTCCCGCCAGTGCTCCGGCAATGGTATGCACGGCTGTAGGAATACAATTAATGGCTACCCAGCCGCCACGGTTAATTTTATTCATTAACAGCAGGTCAACATAATTACCGAAGTTGTGCTGATCCGTAAAAGGCTGATCGAACCCCGGCACGTTGGTAAAGCGGTATAATGCTTCTGTGAGTAATAATATGCCCGCACAAATAATGATTTGTGTTTTAACGCTGAGCCTGAAGATCAGGAAAGCCACCAGCATGGTAAAAGAAAGCTGGGTTAATACATTCCAGAGCTCAAAAGCCAGCCCGTCTTTTTTTACGGCATAATCTAATACGCCCCAAAAAAACAGCCAGCCGCTTCTTCTCAATGCTTTGCGAAAAGATTGCATCCAGGGAACGCCGTTCTGCTGTTGTTTATGCAGGGAATAGGCCATAGCCGTTCCGGCAATAAACATAAAGCCCGGCTGTATCAGGTCCCAGAACCGGAGCCCGTTCCACTTATGGTGATCGAACTGTATGGTAATGGCATGCCACCAGCTTCCCTCTGCGGCGTTATTCAGCACATGGTATAATCCTGAAGCTTCCAGGGCTAGTAATACCATAATTAAGCCACGAAGGAAATCGAGCGAAAGCAGTCTTTTTTGTAACATTTGAAGTGATCCGTTAGGGATGAATGAAAATAATTCTGAAAAACTAAGTCAAAATTTTTTTTTTAACAAAAAAGCATAGACATTTGTGCCTCAATCATGAAAAATAATACAAATAAATACTGGTGGTGGCATACAAACTCT
>CALMQS010000050.1 GCA_937871285.1 uncultured Sphingobacteriales bacterium
GGCGGGCCGCCCCGGCTGGTGTCCCACCAGCCGGCGACAATTTGAAATGCACCCCTTCTAATTTCTTATCGCTTCCAAAATTCTATAGAAATTAGCATTGATGTTTTTTGCCATTATATCAATACCCAGGTCATTCTTTAAATGCGTTATAATATCCGGCAATTTCAAACGAAGGCTTTCCAGGCGCCTCCATTCATCATCTATATCGGTTGAACGTAAAGCATTGTCTGAGCGTACCCTGGCAAGCTCCTTTATTGCTGTAATCCGCTGATCAATTTTTGTATTGGCTTTTTCTACAAAATCATCCTCCATAAAATCAGTATCAAGGCAGCAGGCAATAAATTTCTTTTCAGGAAAAAAGTCTTTTATAAACATAGCGTTTATCGTTTCCACCCCTACCCAACCCGATGTAAGGCTGTTTACAGAAACCACGGAAAGTATAGCATGTGACCTGAGAATACTTTTAGTGATAAAATCCTTTATAGCCGTACCCGCCTGCATGGAAGCCGAATCGAGGATAACCGTTATTTTTTCATGTTCCAGCTTATCTTTCAACAAGGCGGCGGTTGTTTCATCTGCATGATTATAGGAAATAAAAACAACGCAGTTTTCCGATTGCTGCTTTTGCTGATCCCGGAGGTCTTCGGCACTCCGCTGTATATAGCCAAGCACCTGCTGGTTTTTGGGCGTAAGCTCCAATTCCTTCAGCCAGGTTCTATATTCATCTAAAACCTTCACCTGGTCTTCAATGCGCATAGAGCCGTAATAATACTCATCGAGCCTGAACGCGGCTTCCACCAGGGCAGTCTGCGGCTGGTCGTTGCGCTGGATGTTGGTTAAATTCAGTAAAATTTTGTGCAGGTAAAAATAGAGCCTGTCCCTCACCGCCGGATCTTTTATTTGATAGGCTTCATCCGTAGTGCCAAAAGTTTCTATGAGCTTCTTCTGCATGCATGTTTCCACATGTATACGCAGCAGGTTGATCCGCAGGTAACGAACCGTTTGATTATATGCATGAAATTGGCCGGAATATAAAGGGTTGGCCTCATCGCCTGCCGTAATGATCATCCATGTTTTCAATTGATACCTTCTTCGCCCGATAGTATACGGAATATGCGTGCAGTACAACTCAATACCTTCTTTACCGAGAAAGGGCATATCTACCTTTTGTGCAAATAGCTGATCAGGATTTATTTCACCGGTGCGGAATTGTATTAAAAGCACGGGCTCGCAGGGTTCGGCCTGGCGCTGTATATCCCTGGCATCGAAAGATTTTTTTCCTTTTGTTGTAGTCCAGTAATAGGCATCCCGTAACTTTTCTCCCGCTTCAATTAATGGAAGGTACGCTGATAGCCTGCTGCCGATCTTTATTTTCACAGGACACAACAGGTAGCGTTCAATATGTTTGAACAGGTTAAATGAGGGCGCGCCCTCACCGGCGGCATGCGCAGCTACCCTGTTGCGCAGCTGATCATTGAAGCCTACTTCAAATTTGGCCATGCACCGGCCATCAGACTGGAATCTGCGAAAGAGGATCCTGGCGTGGTATGGATCGCTGTATAAAGATTTGAAAAAATGATCGTCCTTCAATCCGCAAAAATTCAATACGCTGCCCGCATTGCAATATTTTTTTTCATCATCCCACGGGCCGAGGTATTTTTTATTTCGGCCTAAAATTTCTCCAAAATAACGCACCCGGTCGTTACTGCCGGGTTCGGGCCATTTTGGTCTTTCCGTTTTGTTGGGGTCCGCCTTAAAAAAGCGGTAATCAAACAACGGGAATTGTAATGTAATAAACATAAAATCAGGCTTGTTAAAGTCGCCTTCTTAACCAGGCTTTCACCCTGGATAGACTGATTATGCCTTTCCTCGTAAGGTTGCTCACCTGCTTGCCGTTGTAGGCCCTGTAAAGATAAAAAAGAATACAATTAATTACATTATTATAATTTTATACAGAAATAAAAGCAATGAGAAAAGATGAACAAAGAAATCAGGCATCCCCTTGTAGCCACAACCTATGATGGCAAAAAAGCGGTTATTATCAGTTCAGGTCACCCACATAAAGACGAAGTAGCCATTTGCATTGGAGCGGAATATACATCAATGGGGTGGGCTATAAAATGGAAAACAGTTGAATCAGATGAAGCGTTTTTGACTACCCGCGGAACGGAGATTAAATGGTTATAAAGAAAGCGATTGAAGCAATTTTTCCGCAGCCGCTTTAACCTG
>CALMQS010000051.1 GCA_937871285.1 uncultured Sphingobacteriales bacterium
CGTTTGAACTATTGTTACTTTCCCTGATTTATAGTTGCCCAATACTATCACTTAGCACAAAAAGTTGAATCACAATAATGCCTTGCAACTGATCTGCTTAATTCTAAAAATGTATATTGATTTTTATCAAGACTATGCCTTGACGATTATCAATGCTATTTCTTATCCGAACGCAATGGGCTGAGGCTCATTGTTGCCGTAGCTTTGCAGTATCAAATTTATTATGATATGCGAACAAAACAAACCATAGCTGTTATTGGCGCCACAGGTAGTATGGGGTCGGCTATAGCAAAAAGCCTTGCCAAGGGCAATTACCGGTTATTATTATTTACCAATGATAAAAGCAAGCTTAAAAAGCTGGAGAAGGAAATAACCAGCGCTTATCCCGGCGCTGATGTAGAATCTGTTAATTGCAGTTATATGGCAAGCTGGGAGGCGGATGTTATTATTGCTGCCGTTCCTTTTGCAGCGGAAAAAGAAGTGGCAGACAAAATAAGAGAGGTGGCGAATCAGAAGATCGTTATCAGCATTGCCAATCCTTTAAATGAAACCTACGACGAGCTGGTTACCGCGCCGGACACAAGCGCTGCGGAAGAATTGCAAAAGCTGCTGCCCAATGCTAAAGTGATCAAAGCCTTTAACACCACTTTCGCGGCCGATTTTGACCAACCTGTAATTGATGGAAAACAAGTAGATGCATTTATTGCAGGAAACGACACTGATGCACTGGAAATGGTGAAGGAATTAGTACAAACGGCAGGATTTAATCCTGTTATAGCAGGCGATCTGACGGTTAGCAGGATACTGGAAAACATGCAATTATTACTTATACGCCTGGGCATGAAATACAATTATAACTGGCTGGCAGGCTGGAAAATATTACATCAATAAATAAAACAAACATATGAAACTAACAGTAATAGGAGCATCCGGCTTTGTGGGCTCCGAAGTTTTAAAAGAAGCGCTGAACAGGGGTCACCAGGTTACCGCCATTGTACGACATCCCGAAAAAGTAAGCGTACAAAATGATCATCTTTCGGTAGTGCGCGGCGATGTGATGGATACCGCTGCCTTAGCGGAACTAATAAAAGGAAGCGACATGGTTATAAGCGCGTATAATGCCGGCTGGACCAACCCCAACCTGTATAATGATTTTTTAAAAGGATCGCAATCCATCCAGGAAGCAACAAGGCAATCGGGCGTAAAACGGCTGCTTGTTGTGGGAGGAGCGGGAAGCCTGTTCATTGCCCCGGGTGTGCAGGTGGTTGACACGCCTGAGTTTCCTGCAGACTGGAAGCCCGGTGCTTCAGCTGCCCGCGATTACCTCAGCCTGCTGCAAAAAGAAGACCAGTTGGACTGGACTTTTTTAAGTCCCGCATTGGAAATGCACCAGGGTACGCCCCGGCAGAGAACAGGAGTGTACAGAACAGGTTTGGATAACCCGGTATTTGATGCCAATAATAAAAGCGCCATATCGGTTAATGATCTTGCGGTAGCCATCATAGACGAAGCGGAAAGCCCGAAGCATATTCGTAAACGCTTTACCGTTGCCTATTGATTATATAAAGAACAATTTAAAAATGGAAATATGAAAGTGAGTATTTGGTCAGATGTAAGATGTCCGTTTTGCTATATCGGCAAGCGGAAATTTGAAAAGGCTTTAAACAAATTTGCTGATAAAGATAAGGTTGAAGTGGTATGGCGCAGCTTTCAGTTGGATCCGAACCTTGAAACGAAAACCGGTATAAATGCGGTTGACCATATTGCTGCAGTCAAAGGTATTTCACAACAGCAGGCGGAAGAAATGCATACCCATGTAACCAGGGTTGCTAAAGAAGCGGGACTGGATTTTGATTTTGAAAAAGCGGTGGTTGCCAATTCGTTTAATGCGCACAGGTTAATTCAGTTAGCCAAAACGCATGGGCTGGGCAATGAGGCAGAAGAACAATTGTTTAAAGCACATTTTACGGAAGGTAAAAATATTGACGATAAGGAAGTGCTCACTCAAACCGGCGTGGCTATCGGCCTTGATGAAAAAGAAATAAAAACAATGCTTTCTACAGATGCTTTTGCTGCAGCGGTAAAGCAGGATGAACAGGAAGCGCGTGACATTGGTGTGAGCGGTGTTCCTTTCTTTGTTTTTAATGACAGGTACGCGGTTTCAGGCGCACAGTCGCCCGACACGTTTTTGCAGGCATTGCAGCAAAGCTGGCTGTCGTTTGAGCAGGACCGCAATGTTGAGCTGGCTGAGAATGGGGAAGCCTGTTCACCCGGAGGAAACTGTAATTAGACAATAAATAACAAACAAACAAATAACAAACAAACAAAAACACAGAACATGAAAAAATTATTTTCTTTTGGAGTAGCTGTTTTATTAAGCATCTCTTTATTTGCACAAACTACCTGGAAGGTAGACCCGATGCATTCTAAATTAACCTTTTCTGTTACGCATCTCGGTATCTCCGATGTGGCAGGATTATTTAAAACCTTTGATGTTACAGCCGTTGCTAAACAGGCCGATTTCAGCGATGCCGTTTTTGAACTTTCGGTAGATGTGGCTTCCATTAATACGGAAGTGCAGATGCGGGATGACCATCTGAGAAGCGCCGACTTTTTTGAAGTGGAAAAATATGCTAAAATGACTTTTAAAAGCACGTCAGTAAAAAAATCCGGACAAAACAAATACCAGCTTACCGGTGATCTTACACTACATGGTATTACCAAACCGGTTACGATGGATCTCTGGTACAGGGGAACAATAGAAAACCCGCAATCAAAAGCCGTTATTTCCGGTTTTCAGTTAACAGGCGTTTTGAAACGTTCGGATTTTAATATTGGTCCTAAATTTCCTGCGCCTATGATCAGCGATGAGGTTCAGATAAAAGCCGACGGCGAATTTATTAAACAATAAAAATAAATACGCCCGATGAAGCGTAAAAAATTTATTCAAACAATAATTACAGGAGCAACAGCTATGACAGGTTTATCCGCATTCAACAAGTTTACCAGTGATCTGAAAGAACAGGAACAGGTTATGCCTGTTCTGTTCATAGGTCATGGTTCGCCCATGAACGGAATTGAAGACAATGCATTCAGCCGGCGCTGGACGCAAATGGCTAAAGAAATTCCAACACCGGCGGCGGTGCTGGTAGTATCTGCGCACTGGTTCAGTAAAGGCACCCGCATTACAGCAATGGACTTTCCCGAAACCATTCATGATTTCGGCGGATTTCCGCAAGCGCTTTTCGATGTGCAGTATCCTGCGCCGGGCAATGCCCTGCTGGCCAAAGAAACGGCCGCGCTTATTCATTCCTCCCCGGTAGAACTGTCGCACGACTGGGGACTGGATCATGGCGCCTGGACAGTGGTAAGACATATGTATCCAGAAGCCAGTATCCCGGTATTGCAGTTGAGTATTGATTATACAAAAGGGCCGCAATATCATTACGATTTGGCTAAGGAATTGTATGCATTAAGAAAGAAAGGCGTACTGATTATCGGAAGTGGCAATATGGTTCACAACCTGAGGATGGTGGCATGGGATAAAATGGATGAGCCGGGCTATGGATACGACTGGGCATTAAAGATGAATGAAACCTTTAAGCAACTGATCAGCGATGGCGATCACAAACCCCTGATCCATTATGAAGGTTTTGGAAGGGATGGGCAACTGGCTATTCCTACTCCGGAACACTATTTACCGTTGTTGTATACTTTAGGATTAAAAAGCGGAAGGGATGAAGTAGCTTTCTTTAATGATAAAGCGGTGGCAGGGTCGTTAACAATGACTTCAGTTAAGTTAGGATAAGGAACAATAAACGGATAATCAGCAAAAGCAAAACAAAGAAAATGTATAACCTGAAAATAATTTCATCAACCGTTCGCCCGGGCAGAAAAGGCCCCATTGTAGGCGCGTGGATTACGGAACTGGCAAAACAAAACGGGAACTTTAATGTAGAATTTTTAGATCTTGGTGAGATCAACCTGCCCATGATGAATGAACCCAATCATCCTGTGCTTAAAAAATACCAGCATGAGCATACCAAATGGTGGAGCGCTAAAATAGACGAAGCGGATGCCTTTATTTTTGTAACCGCTGAATACGATTACAACTATCCCGCTCCCTTAAGGAACGCGCTGGAATATCTTTCGCAGGAATGGGGCTATAAGCCCGCGGCTATTGTTAGCTACGGTGGCGTTTCGGCCGGTACAAGGGCAGCCAACGCCTTAAAAGCCGACCTGTCTACCCTTAGAATGGTACCCTTAGCGGAATCGGTAAACTTCCCGTTCTTTCAGAAAAATATCAACGACCAGAACGAATTTGAAGGCGGTGAGTCGGCGCACAAAACGGCAGACAACATGCTAAGACAGTTGGTACGATGGACAAAAGGACTGAAGGCGATAAAAGAAGATAAAGAATAACAGCTAAATCCGGGATAGTAGTATGAATGTATATGAACCGGCATATAAAACATTCGGATTTAAAATATTAAAAACTTAAAAATGGAAAACAAAAGAAAATTAGGAAAGTCAGATTTATTGGTATCGCCATTAACATTTGGCGGGAATGTTTTTGGGTGGACGCTAAACGAAACGGAGTCATTTAAAATACTGGATGCCTTTGTAGCAGCAGGATTAAATTTTATAGATACGGCAGATACCTATTCTACATGGATTCCCGGGAACAAAGGAGGCGAATCAGAAACCATCATTGGAAACTGGTTGAAGAAAAGCGGTAAAAGAGCGGATGTTATAATTGCAACAAAGCTTGGAGGCGATATGGGAGACGGCAAAAAAGGGTTGAGTGCCAGGTATATTAAAGAGGAAGCAGAAGCTTCATTAAAAAGATTACAAACAGATTATATTGACCTGTATCAATCACATTATGATGATCCGGAAACGCCGGTTTCTGAAACCATGACCGCATTGAATGAATTGATCAAAGAGGGAAAAGTGCGTTACATCGGCGCGTCAAATTTGAGCGCTGACAGAATCAAAGAATCCAATGATTTTGCACGCAAAAATAATGTACAGCCTTATATCAGCCTTCAGCCGTTATACAATTTATATGACAGGCAAAAATTTGAAAATGAGTACCTCCAATTGGTTACTGATGAAGGTTTGGGCGTTATCCCTTATTATTCCCTGGCAAGCGGTTTTCTTTCAGGAAAATACCGGAGTGATGCAGATCTCAATAAAAGCCCACGGGGACAGGGAATAAAGCAATATTTGGATGAAAGAGGATTGAGGATATTGGCTGCAATGGACAAAATAGCCGGAGAACAGCATGTACCCCTGTCTCAATTAGCCATTTCATGGTTACTTCACAAGCCCTATATCGCGTCGCCAATAGCCAGCGCTACCAGTGAAGAACAATTGAAGGAACTAATTCACGCAACTACTTTACAATTAAATGAAAAACAAATGGCTGCGTTAGATGAAGCCAGTGCTTACTAAAAAAGTGAAAATGGACAGGAAGCTAAAATGCACCGGTTGACAGCGTTTAATAATGATGACAAAGAAATCAACTTATTAATTATCAATAAACATGGAATTAGGACTCATTACTTTCGCCGACATGCACCCGGAAACAGTTGCGGGGCGGGGAATCAATGCCCATCAGCGCATTAAAGACCTGATGGAAGAAATTCAGCTTGCCGATCAGTTGGAATTGGATGTATTTGGCGTTGGCGAGCATCATCGCCCCGATTATGCCGTGTCATCACCCGCGGTAATACTGGGTGCGGCGGCGGCGGTTACTAAGAATATAAAGCTCGCCAGCGCTGTAACGGTGCTGAGCTCTGATGACCCGGTTCGCGTGTTCCAGGATTTTGCCACAGTGGATCTTTTATCGGGCGGCCGTGCGGAAATAATGGCCGGCAGGGGTTCATTCATTGAATCTTTTCCTTTGTTCGGCTACGATCTGAACAACTATGATGAGCTCTTTACAGAGAAATTAGACCTTTTACTAAAACTGAATAAAAGTGAAAAGCTTTCCTGGCAGGGAAAACATCGCCCTTCATTTGAGAATCTTGGCGTATACCCCCGGCCATTCCAGCCATCCATTCCCATATGGCTTGCAGCCGGCGGTACGCCAGCATCTGCAGTAAGAGCGGCCACACTCGGGCTGCCGCTGATGTTAGCTATTATAGGCGGAAAGCCGGAGCAGTTTGTACCCTTTGTAAACCTGTATCGCGAAACGGCAAAAAAAGCCGGAAGGGATTTGAACCAGCTACAAATGGGCATCAATAATCACTTTTATGTAGGAGAAGATTCACAGAAAGCAGCGGATGAATTTTATCCTTATTATGCCGCTATGATGAACCGTGTGGGCCGCGACAGGGGCTGGCCGCCATTGAGCCGCCAGCAATTTGATTATTCGCGATCACCCACAGGCGCTTTGATGGTAGGCAGTGTGCAGGAGGTAATTGATAAGATATTATACGAACATGAACTGTTTGGTAATACCCGCTTTCTGGCTCAGGCCAGTGTAGGTAACGTGCCGCATGCCAAAACCATGAAGTCTATAGAATTGTTTGGTACTAAAGTAGCGCCGGTGGTAAGAAAAGCAGTAAGCGACTCAAAACAATCAGGAAAAAAATAAAAAATTAGTTATGATGAAATTGTTCAGCACGCATTATAGTGCAAAAAGTGTAAACGTTTCTTTACTTATTATGCGTATTGGCATTGCCCTGCTGATGTTTACACATGGCATTCCCAAAATAGGAAAGCTATCGGAAGACCCTGTTCAGTTCATGGACCTTTTAGGGCTGGGCGCAACGTTTAGCTTATGCCTGGCCATTTTTGGTGAAGTGATTTGCTCCCTGTTCGTTATGCTTGGACTGGGCACCCGGCTTGCCGTTATTCCATCAATAATAATCATGCTGGTGGCGGTATTTCATGTGCATATTGCAGATCCCTTTGTAAAACAGGAAATGGGGCTGCATTATTTGCTAACCTATATCATCCTTTTAATCATGGGCAGTGGGAGGTATTCCATTGATCATTTTTTGTTTGCAAAAAACCGGCATAAACAGCAGGCCGTACTTTCCTGATAACAGCCGGGCTTACCGGTATCTCCGTTGATCATTATTTAATAGTTATCATTGACCCCTGTTAACGCTTTTTCTTGCCTGTACGCAATAGAGCAGCTTTCCGGTGGTTGTACCTTTGCCATGTTGGCTTTGGCATAAAATTTAATACCATGAATAAAATATTTTCTTATGCAGCAAGCCTGCAAAATACTGGTATACATATTGCCCGTCTGGGTATAGTAATCGTAATGCTATGGATTGGAGGGTTAAAAGCCTTTAAGTATGAAGCAGCAGGCATCGTTCCTTTTGTAGCCAATAGCCCCACTATGAATTTTTTTTACAAGTATGACGCACCCGAATATAAAAAGCACATGAACAGGGAAGGAGAATATAAGCCCGACAATATTAAATGGCATACAGAAAACAATACGTATGCTTTTTCCCTGGGATTGGGTACATTTATAATTTTAATCGGTATATTAATTGCACTGTACCCTATATGGCCTGCGGTATCGGCGTTTGGTAGTTTTTTAGCTTTTATCATGTCATTGGTTACGCTTTCATTCCTTATTACAACACCCGAAACCTGGGTGCCTGCTTTAGGAGATTCGGAACATGGGTTTCCTTATTTAAGTGGTGCCGGAAGGCTCGTCATTAAGGATGTAATTATGTTGGGGGCTTCAGTTGTAACCATGGCGCATGCGGCTAAAAAATACGTTCAAATCAAAAAAGTATAATATAATTTTCAAGTTGATCACTTTTTTGAGCAGATTATAAAACCTGGTGAAAACAAAACCAATTCAGTAACATCCATTTAATTCTTCACAGTAAAAAAGTATAAGTATGAAAAATTTTGAAAACAAAGCCATCATCGTCACCGGTGCCGCTATGGGGCTTGGTCTTGCCACTGCAAAAGAACTCGCATCTAAAGGAGCAAATCTTTCGTTGGTTGACTACAACGCAAAAAGCCTGGATGATGCCAAAACAGCACTCAATAAAGAATTTCCGGATGTAAAAATCATTACCGTTGTTGCCGATGTTTCCAATGAAGATGCCGTAAAAAATTATATAGATGAAACTGTAAAAGCTTTTGGCCGCATTGATGGATTGTACAACAATGCAGGTATTGAAGGTAAACAAGCAAGCATAACCGGGTATGATATGAACGTTTTTAAAAAAGTAATTGATATCAACCTGATGGGCGTGTATTACGCCCTGCGTTATGTTATTCCTGTTATGCAGAAACAAAAATATGGACGGATTGTAAATGCGGCTTCTGTAGGTGGTATTCGTGGAGTTTTAAATCAAATGCCCTATGTAGCCAGCAAGCATGCGGTTTCGGGAATGACAAAAAATGCAGCACTCGAATATGGAAGGGATGGAATCAACACCAACGCCATTGCACCCGGTGCAATACTTACTCCTATGGTAGCAGAAGCGTTCAGACAGGTAAATCCTGATGATCCCAAAGCTGCTGAAACGGAATATGCCCAGCGTAATCCTGCCAAACGATTGGGGCTACCACACGAAGTAGCTAAAGTAGTAGCATTCCTTTTAAGTGAAGATGCCTCTTACGTAAATGGACAGACCATTGCAATTGATGGTGGAGAATCGAATATTTATGGAAATGCGTAAGTGGTGAACTTATACTTAAAGTAATTTCCAAAAGATAACTCAGCAAAAAAATGTCTACAATATGACCAGCAAATACATTTGCTTTCTGGCAATTTGCCTGCTACTGATTTCACTGAACGGATGCACGGATAATAAAAAAACAACAGAGATGCAACAACCTGAACTCGGCACCCGTGGGGCAGCCATTATTGAACAGGAGGATTTGAAGTTCAAAGACCTGAACAAAAATGGGAAGCTGGATGCCTACGAAGACTGGCGCCTGTTGCCAGCCGAACGCAGTATAGATTTGCTGCAGCGTATGACACTGGATGAAAAAGCAGGCATGATGCTGATCGCTGATATGCGCATGTACAACGAGGCCTTTATGCTGGAGACCAATGCTCAAACCAAAACTGTAACAAGTGATTTCAATGAGCAGGATATTGTGGTGGACAAAAACCAGTTCACCGGAGAGCCACTACCTTATACCATCATGAACACGGTGGGTACAACTAAGGGTATCCTGCAACATAAGATGCGTCATTTCATCTGGCGCACCACTTCGGCGCCGGCCGATACCATGGCACGCTGGGCCAATAAAGTGCAGGCGCTTGCGGAAAGCGATAATCTGGGCATACCGGTAATTTTTGCCTCTAATCCGCGCAACCATATCACCGGCGGTTCCATGGGAGCAACGGCTTCTGCATCGGTTGGCTTTTCCAAATGGCCATCGGAAATTGGATTGGCGGCCATGCGTGATTCAGCAATGGTTCAGCAGTTTGCCGATATGGCACGCCAGGAATGGTTAGCTACCGGTATCCGCAAAGGTTATATGTACATGGCCGATTTGCTTACCGAGCCGCGCTGGCAACGGGGTGAAGGCACCCTGGGAGAAGATCCTGCGCTGGCTGCCCAAACCATGGCGGCAATCGTGCTGGGCTTCCAGGGAGATATACTCAACAATAGCTCCATTGCTTTAACCACCAAGCATTTTCCCGGAGGCGGGGCTACCTACAAAGGGTTTGATCCACATTACACTTATGGAAGAAATGCGGTGTTCCCGGGAGGAAGGTTTGAAGCCAACCTGCTCCCTTTTAAAGCTGCTATTAAAGCGGGAACATCATCCATCATGCCTTATTACTCGCTGCCGAAGGACACGAAGTATGAGGAAGTGGCTTATGCTTACAATAAAGGAATATTACGGGATCTTTTGCGTGGTGAACTTGGCTTTAAAGGTATCATCAATTCGGATACCGGTCCTATTGAGTCAATGCCCTGGGGCGTGGATAGTTTAAACATTGAGCAACGTTATGTAAAAGCGCTGGAGGCCGGCACCAATATGTTTGCCGGCAATGCCGATCCCACACAACTGATCAGCGCATTGAAAGCCCATCCCGAAGTGATGCCGCTTGTAGATGAATCGGTACAGTTGCTGCTCATGGAACTGTTTCAGCTTGGTCTGTTTGAAAACCCTTATGTAGATGAAGCAAAAGCCATTGAAACAGTAGGTAAGGACTCATTTGTACAAGCTGGTAAGGAAGCACAACGTAAATCAATTGTGTTGTTAAGCAATGAAGGCAATAGCCTGCCTTTAGCGCCAAACACAAAAGTTTATTTCGAAGATTACCAGAAGAACTACAACAAACCTGCGCCCGGCCCCGGAACCGTTTATGCACAGTCTCATCCAAATCTCACATTCGTTGCCACACCCGAAGCGGCAGATATTATTTTGCTTTGGGTAAAACCCGCTATGCGTCCATTGTTTCCGGCAGATGACAGCCCATTAAAAGTGAATTTATCTGCCTGCGCTGTGGATGTGGATTATGTGAATGCATTGACTGCTAAGAAACCAACTATCCTTGTAGTAAATTTTGCTAACCCGTTTGTGATAGATGAGATTTACAATGACCAAACCAAAAATCGTTTTAAAGGAGTGATAGCCACTTTTGGTGTGGAACCGGATGCGTTGCTGGATGTGGTGTCGGGAAAATTCAATCCCAGCGGTAAGATGCCTGTTACCATACCCATCAGTAACCAGGCAGTGGAGAACAACAAAGAAGATGTGCCCGGTTATGATGAAGGAGCGGGTTATGGTCTTTTCCAATTCAACGAAGGCCTGCGGTATAACAAGAACCGGTAATCTGGAGTCCGGGGGTTTTATAAAGCTTTTTTATATTTACAGCCAGCGCGGTACAGTTCTGTTTACGAAAAGTTTTTAATTAAACATTTACTTTAAAAAACAGGCCTGATTGTGAAGACTGCATCAAAGAAACAGGTGATTCATAATGTATAGGATGGTGGCTATTTTTATAATCCTCCGAAAAAGAATTATTACTTTAAAAATTTCACGGGGAAAAACCACCCGGTTGGTTAAAAATCCTGATGTAAAGAATGTATATTGCGGATAAAGTTGCTATGTATTGCGCATTCCAAATTTTTAAAAGGGCTCATTGATGTTAATTGCCGTTTTATCTGGTTTTCTTTTAGCACTGTTATTGTTTTTTTTCGGCAAATATTTAAAAAGTCGTCATTTTTCTCTTATTGGGTTTCTTCCATTAGGTATTTTTATATATCTGTTATCATTTCTTCCATTGATCAATTCCGGGCAATCGGCAATGTTTCATTATTCCTGGGTTCCGTCAATGGGTATAAATCTTGATTTTCGGTTAGATGGACTGGCTTTATTATTTGGTTGTATGATTACCGGAATAGGTAGCCTGGTATTTTTTTATGCTGCTGCATATATGAAGCACCATCCATTTATTGACCGGTTTTTTGTTTTTTTATCGGTTTTTATGGCTTCCATGCTGGGGTTGGTTCTGGCAGATAATGTATTGCTGCTTTTTGTGTTCTGGGAACTAACCAGCATCAGTTCTTTTTTCCTGATTGGCTTTAACAATGAAGAGGAAGGATCCAGGAAAAGTGCTATCATGTCTTTATCTGTTACGGGTGGCGGCGGATTTTTCTTATTGGCAGGTTTTATTTTATTGGGAAACCTAAGTGGCAGTTACAGCATCCGGGAGATGATATTTTCTTCCGAAGTTTTGAAGGACAGTAGTTTGTATGGGTTATTGCTGGTCTTTTTATTTTTAGGCGCTTTTACCAAATCAGCACAGTTTCCCTTTCATTTCTGGCTTCCCAATGCTATGAAAGCTCCCACGCCTGTTTCCGCTTATTTGCATTCTGCAACTATGGTAAAAGCCGGCATTTATTTATTAGCACGGTTTACGCCGGTTTTAGGAACGCATAGTTACTGGAATAATTCCTTAATGATTACTGGTGCTTTCACCATGTTGTATGCCGCCATCCATGCCTTATTCCGCAAGGATTTAAAAGCCATTCTGGCGTATTCAACAATTGCCTCTTTAGGCATGATGGTTTTTCTCTTAGGCATTGGATCAGAAAAGGCATTGTTAGCTGTTTCCGTATTTATTTTGGTGCATGCGCTTTACAAAGCCGGATTATTTTTAACGGCTGGTGTAATTGATTATAAAACCGGAACCCGGGATTTACACAAATTAAGCGGATTGCGAAAAGTGATGAAACCGGTTGCAATAGGTGGGTTATTAGCGGCGCTTTCCAGTGCGGGTATGCCATTAACTTTTGGGTTTATAGGGAAAGACCTGATTTATGAAGCAACGCTTGGCGCCCCCGGAAATTTAGCCTGGATTTTGACGGGTATTGCTTTTGTAAGTAATGTTTGTTTATTAATTGCCGGATTGATGGTGGGGATCAAACCGTTTTTTGGAGCGCTGCCGCAAAAATTTTCCCGCGTAAAAAAAGTTTCCGGATTCTTATGGATGCCGGGTATTATTCTTGGGGTTTCAGCTATTATTTTTGGTGTGTTTCCTATGTTTTTAGATAGAAATTTAATTACTGCGGTGGCACAATCAATTAATGGCACAGTGATAGATATTTCTTTGAAGTTATGGCATGGCTTTAGTTTGGTTATATTATTGAGCATTTTAACGCTAAGCGTGGGCTTTATATTTTATTTTTTGAGAAAGGGAAAACCATTCAATCAGGAAAAGCTGGCGGGTTTCGAATCAGTATCTCCTGAGTATTTAACAGAACTAATTATCAGTAAAACAGATAAATTTGCTTTCAGATATACCCGGCTTTTACACAATGGATATTTGCGTTATTATTTAATCACCATTATTGTATTTCTGATTGGTTTGGTGGGGTATCGCCTGTTTACAGAAGTTCCCTTATCTGTCAATTATGCTCAATTATCTGAAACCCGGTTTTATGAGGTTGTCTTTTTTATCATTATTGTTTCAGCAATTCTTATCACGGTTTTTACATCTTCCCGGTTAACGGCTATTGCAGGCATGGGCATTATAGGCTATTGTATGTGTTTGATATTTGTGTTTTATGGCGCCCCTGATCTGGCAATGACGCAGTTTACTATTGATACGCTTACCGTTGTTTTGTTTGTGTTGGTGTTGTTCAGGCTACCGCAATTTAAAAAATATGTAAATCTAAAGGTCCAGTTCAGAGATGGTTTGATTGCGTTGAGTTTTGGAGCCATTATTTCCATAATTGCGCTTCAGGCTTTTAATGAGCCTGCAGATAAGGTAGTGAGCCATTTTTATGGCGACAATGCTTATGTGCTGGCAAAGGGCAGAAATGTGGTGAATGTGATTTTAGTTGATTTTCGTGGCTTTGATACCATGGTTGAAATTATTGTATTGTCCATTGCGGCACTGGGCGTATATAGCCTGTTGAAATTAAAAGTAAAAGCACCTGAAAAGGAATAAATCGTTAAAATAAATGCTGTATGAATTCAATAATTTTAAAAACAGCCTCCAGTTATTTGCTGCCGCTGTTACTGATGTTTTCGGTATTTATTTTATTAAGAGGGCATTCATTATCCGGTGGTGGTTTTGTGGGTGGACTGGTAGCTTCCATTGCATTTGTTTTGCATGCTTTTGCGCATGGATTCGATAAAGCGAGAGCTATTTTTAGAACGAACCCGGGATTCTTGATCCCGGTAGGTTTGTTCCTGTGTTTTATTATGGGCGCAGTTCCCACTTTTTTTGGTGCGCCGTTTATGAAGGGATTATGGTTAGAAAAATCCATTCCGGGTATTGGTCATATCGGAACAGCATTGTTTTTTGATATTGGTGTTTTTATTGTCGTTATTGGTGTTACGTTAACCATTTTATTTACGATTTCAGAATCAGATATGGAACAGGAAGAAGTATAATTTATGGAATTACTACTCGTTATTTTAATTGGTGTGTTATACGCTGCAGGCATTTATTTAATGTTCAGAAGAAGTATGGTACGCCTTCTTTTGGGACTGATCTTATTAGGAAATGGCGCCAACCTTTTAATTTTTTTAATGGGTGATATTGCTAAAGGAAAACCGCCTATTATTAAAGCGGGCGCCTCTGTTTTTACAGATGTTTATGCAGACCCTGTTCCACAGTCGCTGATTTTAACTGCCATTGTCATTAGTTTTGGATTACAGTCTTTTGCCATTATTTTACTAAAACGGATTTATTTATTAACAGGGTCTGATGATCTGGATACGCTCAATACCCACGATAAAGATATATGATAGATAATTTTATAATTCTTCCTGTTTTAGTGCACATGTTTACTGCCATTATTGCCATCTTTTTTTGGCAGAAAGTGAACATACAACGGGTGATTAGTATTTTAGGAAGTAGTATAGGGCTGGTTTTGTCCTTGAAATTATTCTTAAAAACGCAGGGAACGGGTATTTTGACGATGCAGGCGGGAGATTGGCAGGCCCCGTTCGGAATTACGTTTGTATCAGATACTTTCAGCAGCGTATTGGTTTTATTAACTGGAATTGTTGCTATATCGGTTTCTTTATTCTCAACTGCCGCTGTAAGTACCAACAGGATAAGATATGGTTATTTTGCTATCTTTCATTTCCTGATCATGGGATTAAATGGCGCATTTTTAACCGGTGATATTTTTAATCTGTATGTGTGGTTCGAAATCGTTATTATTTCTTCCTTTGTTCTGATGACGCTTGGAGGACGCAAACCTCAAATGGAAGGAGCTATAAAATATGTAGCGATGAATATGCTGGCATCTATTATTTTCCTGACCGCTATCGGAATTTTATATGGGATAACAGGAAGTTTGAATATGGCAGATCTGGCTGTAAAAGTTGCTCAAATTGAAAACAGGGGTTTAGTGAATGTAACCGGTTTATTATTTTTTGTAGGGTTCGGCATTAAGTCTGCCGTATTTCCATTGTATTTTTGGTTACCATCTTCCTATCATACACCACCATCCTCCATAGCTGCTTTATTCGGGGGACTACTGACGAAAGTGGGCATTTATGCTATGTTCAGAATATTTACTTTAATATTTGTTCCTGACCATTTTATGATGAACCTCTTTATTATAGTAGCTATCATGACTTTGGTGACAGGCGCTTTGGGTGCAATAAGTAAAAACAGTATGCGCAGAATGTTTTCTTATTTGATTGTTTGCCATATTGGTTATTTCATAGCTGGTCTGGGCCTGTTTACAGAAATAGCCATTGCGGGCGCCATATTTTATTTGATCCATGACATCATTGTAAAAACGAATTTATTTTTGGTAAGCGGAATAATTTACAAGGCAAGAGGAAGTACGGATTTAAGGAGGTTAGGCGGTTTTTATAAAGATTATCCGAAACTTTCTATCTTGTTTGCGATTGTTTTATTTTCATTGGCAGGCATTCCTCCTTTATCCGGATTTTGGCCCAAGATCAATTTATTCCAGGCAACACTTACAGCCAATTCATTTATTCTCATTTTAGCTTTGATATTTGCGAGTTTTATTACCTTATACCTCATTGCTAAGATATGGCTGGAAGTTTTTTGGAAAGGGTTGCCGAAGGGCGATATTGAAAAAGGAGATGAATTTGAAGACTTGCCCGGAGAGAAGAAATTTGTGTTGATTTTACCTGTGGTGAGTTTGGCTGCCGTAAGTATATTTATTGGATTTGGAGCTGAATATGTTATGAAAATTTCACAAAAGATTGCTGTAGAAATGATAGATACACAACCCTATATTCATGCTGTGTTAGGAGACCTCCTTTCTAAATAAAATGTTTTATGATAAAACAGTTGCTCTTAAACATTATATTGACTTTCGTTTGGGTGGCCTTAACGGGTTCTTTAACGATTGCCAATATTGGCTTTGGCTTTGCGCTGGCGTTTTTTATTTTATGGATGAGAGACCGGACAGGAAATGATATACGTTATTTTTTCAGGGTGCCTAAGATCATAGGGTTTATCTTTTTTTATTTCTTTGAAATGATCAAAGCTAATCTGCAGGTTGGCCATGATGTAATTACCCCTCATTATTTTATGAAGCCGGGTATCGTAGCACTTCCCTTAGATGCAAAAACAGATTTCGAGATCACCATGCTTTCCAACATGATCTCTTTAACGCCCGGAACATTGGTGGTGGATTTAAGCACAGACAGGAAAGTAATGTTTGTGCATGTGATGTATCTGGAAAGCAGGGAA
>CALMQS010000052.1 GCA_937871285.1 uncultured Sphingobacteriales bacterium
ACAAGGGCACAAAGCCCTGATTTTCAGGTTTTATTTTCTTTGTGTTTTCGTGACTTCGTGGCTAAATATTACTTTTCAGACAGCCCCTTCCATATTTTCCCCATTTCATACCTTGTAATAATCCCTGTACCACTCAATAAAACGCTGTATACCCTCCTGTACTTTTGTGTCGGGCTTATAATGCAAATTGCTCACCAGGTCCTGTACATCGGCACAGGTAGCAGCAACATCTCCCGGTTGCATAGGCAGGAATTGCTTTTCAGCCTTTTTACCCAGGGCTTCTTCAATGGCTTCAATAAAATCCAGTAAGCGAACCGGGTTATTGTTTCCAATATTATATACTTTATAGGGAGCGGTAGAAGTAGAAGGGTCGGGGTGGGCAGCATCCCAGGAGCTGTTACCGGCCGGGGGGTTATCAATTACCCTCACTACTCCTTCTACGATGTCGGCTATATAGGTAAAATCTCTTACCATATTGCCGTTGTTAAACACCTGTATGGGCTTGTTTTCAAGTATGGCTTTGGTAAATAAAAACAAGGCCATATCCGGTCTTCCCCATGGACCGTATACCGTAAAAAACCGGAGGCCGGTAGTGGGTATTTTAAACAAATGACTGTAGGTATGCGCCATGAGCTCATTGCTCTTTTTACTGGCAGCATATAAGGAAATGGGATGATCTACATTATCGGACGTGGCGAAAGGCGATTTACCATTGAGCCCATATACGCTCGAACTGCTGGCATAAGCAAGATGTTTGACATTATTATGGCGGCAACACTCCAGTATATTAAGGAACCCTACAATATTACTGTTAATGTACGCATCGGGATTCGTAAGGCTATAACGCACACCCGCCTGGGCGGCAAGATTACATACTTTGTCGAACTGCTGAGCCGCAAATAATTTTTCCAGATTCCCTTTATCTTCCAACTGAAGCTGAATAAACCTGTAATTAGCATGTTTGGAACTGGGTACCAGTTGATTGTATTCAATAGCCTCCTTTTCTATACCGGCAGTTTGCAGGCGGGTATATTTGAGACCTATATCATAATAATCATTAATACTATCCAATCCCACTACCTCATCACCCCGCTGTATCAGGTAATTAGCCAAATGGAATCCAATAAACCCTGCTGTTCCGGTTATTAATATTTTCATGCTTTTATTATTTATGGCTGCAAAGTAAATAAACTAACGGTAAATAAAGCTCAAAGCCGGAAGCGCTAAACTCGAAAGGAATACAAAGTACCAAATCATAAAAAAACAAATAGATACAGATGGTTCGTGCCTACTATGGCAAGCAAAATCCGGAGACTGAAGAAGCGAAATGCAACCATGACCCATAAACGATGAACCACAAATCAAAAATCCGAAGGAGGCTGTCAGCAATCGGCTATCAGCCATGAGCAATACAAGCAAGGAGTATTTATCCTATTATTAGCAGTAACCTGGCTGACTGCTAATAAGCTGATACCTGATCACCGCAAATCGCCTTACTTGCTCAAATGCATGCTTCTTTCCTTATACAGGGTTCTGAAATAAGGGTCGCGTAAATCCTTAATAAAGCGGATAGCTTCACCCGTGGATTTCATCTCCGGCCCTAATTCTTTATTTACACCGGGGAACTTATCAAAGCTGAAAACAGGCTCTTTAATAGCAAATCCTTTCAGGTTCTTCTCAAATTTAAGGTCTTTGAGCTTTACTTCTCCCAGCATTACTTTAGTAGCTATGTTAAGATAGGGGATCTGGTAGGCCTTCGCTATGAAAGGTGTTGTGCGGGAAGCCCGGGGGTTGGCTTCTATTACATATACTACCCCGTCTTTAATAGCAAACTGGATATTGATCAGTCCCCGGATGTCCAGCGCGCGGGCAATTTTTTCTGAATACACTTCCATGGTGGTTACTTCCAGCGGGCTAAGGTTGAAGGCAGGCAGCACGGCATTGCTGTCGCCACTGTGGATACCCGCCGGTTCTATATGCTCCATTACGCCCATTACATGAAAGGTTTCTCCGTCAAAAATGGCATCTACTTCCGCTTCCTGGCAACGGTCGAGGAAATGATCTATCAGGATTTTATTTCCCGGAAGATGTTTTAATAAGCTCAGCACTCCTTTTTCGAGCTCTTCATCATTCAGCACAATACGCATTCTTTGCCCTCCGAGCACATAGCTGGGGCGCACCAGCACCGGGTAGCCTACTTCCCTGGCTATTTCAATGGCATCATCTGCATTGAATGCTGTGCCATATCGGGGGTAGGGAATACCTAATGCTTTTAGCTCATCGCTAAAACGTCCGCGGTCTTCGGCAATATCCATATTATCAAAGGAGGTGCCGATGATACGGATGCCCTTTTCATGAAGCCGTTTGGCCAATTTTAAAGCGGTTTGTCCGCCCAACTGCACAATAACGCCCACCGGTTTTTCATATTCCACTATTTCCCATAAATGCTCCCAGAATACCGGTTCAAAATAGAGCTTATCGGCTATGTCGAAATCGGTTGAAACCGTTTCAGGGTTGCAGTTTACCATGATGGCTTCATACCCGCATTCTTTTATTGCAAGTAAACCGTGCACACAACAATAATCAAATTCAATACCCTGTCCTATACGGTTGGGGCCGGAGCCCAGCACCAGCACGGATCCTTTAGAAGCGCCTGAAGAAGTTGTTTTAGCCGAATGTACTATGCTTTCATTATGTATTACGGCGGCTTTCCCGTTATCTGAAGAGGAGGGCGCCTCAAAACTGGAGTAGAAATAAGGGGTTTTAGCTTCAAATTCGGCAGCGCAGGTATCTACCATTTTGTATACGCGGGTTAGCCCCATTTTTTTTCTGCGCTCATAAATGTCTTCGTCTTTACCATCTTTCATAATACGGCAAATCTGTTCATCGCTGAAGCCATTATGCTTGGCCTGTATCAGTAAATCATCAGGCAAGGTTTCGCGGTTGTGTTCCGCCAGCTTTTTCTCAATACTTACAATTTGCTGTATCTGGTAAATAAACCAGCGGTCAATATAAGTAGCTTCACAAATAGATTTTACGCTTACGCCCATCATAAGCGCATCCTTAATGCGGAATATCCTGTCCCACTTTGGTGTTTTCAGGTATTCCACCACTTCTTCCGGCCGCATCATGCTTTTTCCATAATATCCCAAACCCACCGCTTCATTTTCGAGGCTCTGACACGCTTTTTGAATGGCTTCGGTGAAGCAGCGTCCGATAGACATTACTTCACCTACCGATTTCATCTGGAGCCCGAGGGTATCGTTGGCTCCTTTAAACTTATCGAAGTTCCAGCGGGGCATCTTCACAATAACATAATCGAGTGTTGGCTCAAAATATGCGGAGGTAGATTGGGTGATCTGGTTTTTGAGCTCATCTAAGTTATAGCCGATAGCCAGCTTTGCAGCTATCTTAGCTATGGGATAACCGGTGGCCTTGGAAGCCAGCGCCGACGACCGGCTCACCCGCGGATTGATTTCGATAGCAATAATTTCTTCCGTTGCGGGATTAAGGGCAAACTGCACATTACATCCCCCGGAAAAATTTCCGAGGTCGCGCATCATGCGGATGGCAGTATTACGCATGAGCTGGAAGGCGGTATCGCTGAGGGTCATCGCCGGGGCCACCGTAATGGAATCGCCCGTATGGATACCCATAGGATCAAAATTCTCCACCGTACATATTATGGCTACATTATTGGCATCATCGCGCAAAAGCTCCAGCTCAAATTCTTTCCAGCCCAGTACCGCCTTTTCCACCAGCACCTCATGTATGGGGGAAGCAGATAAACCTCTCTCAAGCGCGTCATCCAGAAACTCTTTGCTATGCACAAAGCCCCCACCCGTTCCACCAAGGGTATAAGAAGGCCGTATTACTAAAGGAAATCCTATTTCCTGGGCAAACTCCTTCCCTTCCAAAAATGAGTTAGCAGTCCTGGCAGGCGCCACTGCTATTCCCAGCTCAATCATCCACTTGCGAAAAAGTTCCCGGTCTTCTGCCTTGTCTATAGCTTTAATATCCACTCCTATTAACCTTACCCCATGTTTTTCCCAAATGCCCAGCTCATTGGCTTCCTTAGCCAAATTCAACGCGGTTTGTCCGCCCATGGTAGCCAAAACTGCGTCAATCTGGTTCTCTTCCAGTATTTGCTCAATGCTTTCCACTGTTAAGGGTAACAAATACACTTTGTCGGCCATCATAGGGTCGGTCATGATAGTAGCGGGATTGCTATTAATTAATATAACCTTAACCCCCTCTTCCCGCAGGCTCCGGGAGGCTTGTGTTCCCGAATAATCAAATTCACATGCTTGTCCGATAATAATGGGGCCTGAACCAATGATCAGAACCGTTTTGATAGAATTGTCTTTAGGCATTGCTTAATAAAGATTTGAAAGAATCAGGTGGGCATTTTCCGTATAAACCTCCTGGGTTGGCACTGAAAAAACCGGGCAAAGGTACGGGTTGAAAAATTAAATGCGAAACTCCGGGGCTTAATATTTCGGAGAGACGTAATTTATAGAGGAATGGGCCATGTTACAGGTATTTGTGCGGGGTTAATTGTAATATGTTGTATGGTTCTTTCTGAGAGGTGGATGATGTGAGACGAGAAACGAGAAACGAGAAAAGTGAATGGTGAGTAGGGAATGCGCCATTCACCATTGCCTTTTCACCTCTATCCTCTCACCTTCACGATATGGCATCTTATGGTTACTAACATAGATAGAAGCTTTGCCTGTAAGGCGTAGCTTACTCAGGTACATAAAAAAAGACACTGCTGAATGCCAGTGTCTTTTAAAAATATTATAACAGAACTAACTGGTATGGAACGCAGAAAGTTCAAATTCATCAAGCATGATCTCCTGTTGTCGAATCTTGTTATGATCTTCATATTTATCCTTCACCTTTGTAATAAACCGCTGTTTCGCTGTTTCTCCGCGAAAAGTGCCGATTACCGTTCCTGTCATGATGGCCAACGCCAGTACAATTTTTCTTTTCATTCCTTTCATAACATTCAATTTATAGATTCAACAATATAATAGTAGACAATATATAGACGAAAAACGCTGTATTATAGTTTGAAAATAGTACGCTCTTTTAAGGGTTTTTTCGTCATTTCAAAGATTATTATCAAAAATCAAATCAGTGTTTCTCCTTATTATACCCTGTTTAGGGTATAATAAGCATTTTAATACTTCACTTACCTTACCGGTTTTTCAAAATATTGGGAAACTTAAACAAATCTGAAAAAGAGTTGTAACAATCTTTACAGAGCGGGCAAAACAGTATCTGTTTTTTTCAGGGGCAGTTATATTTTATTTCTCAAAGAGAATGCCAGACTTTAAAATGCTGTGCATATTTCAACATTTTAAATGCATTTTTAAAAAAATCATTGTTAAGTATTCCCCATAAAATACAGATCATAGCAGGAATAAAGAAAATGATTTTACCGTTAAACCAATCATGGGTAGATTTGTTACCTAACATATACGAATTACTTTGTTGATGAGATGTATTTTCTTTTTGTTGCTTTTATCAGCTTCCCATTCATTTGCCCAAAACCTTTCACTCAATAGCTATCCCAAAGGATATTTTATTAAGCCATTGAATATTCCTGCAAGCTTATCGGGCAATTTCGGCGAGCTCCGTCCCAATCATTATCATATGGGGCTTGATTTTAAGACCAACCGGGCAGAAAACCTGCCGGTGCACGCAGCCGCTGATGGCTATATAGCCAGAATTAAGATTGAGCCGTTTGGCTTCGGACGGGCCATCTATATCAATCACCCCAACGGACTAACTACGGTATATGCGCATCTCAACGCTTTCTTTCCAAAGTTAGAAGCGTACGTAAAGCAACAGCAATACAAGCTGGAATCGTGGAACGTTTACTTAGACATTCCAATGGAATTGTTTCCGGTTAAACAGGCGGATGTTATTGCGTATAGCGGTAATACAGGCGGCTCGCAGGGCCCGCATCTGCATTTTGAAATACGCGATACCGAAACGGATACAAACCTTAACCCTATCCTGTTCGGGTTTCTAATAGCAGATAATGTACCTCCTGTTATCCAAAGGTTAGCCATATACGACCGCAACAAAAGCCTCTATGATCAATCGCCGAAGATCATTACCATTAAAAAAACGGCCGAAGGCTATATAACTGTTCCCTCCACAATAACTGTATCATCAGATAAGGTGAGTTTTGCGGTTACCAGCTACGATGCACAGTCGGCCGCACCCAATCAAAATGGTATTTTCCAGGGCATTTTGTATGATAACGGAGCGGAAATTATCCGTTTTACCATGGATACGATCAGCTATTACAACACCCGCTACCTGAACGCGCATATAGACTATAAAACCAAAGCCAATGGCGGCCCCTACCTGCAACATTTATCGGAACTGCCCGGGTATGTCAATAGTATCTATCGCCAGCAAAAAGGAAACGGCGTTATCCGGCTAACGGAAGGAACAGCGCACAACATCCGCATTGAAACAAAAGACGCGGCCAACAATGCCGCTACGCTGCGCTTTAAAATTCAGTATAAACCCTCCGCTACTGCTCCCGCGGCCCCGTCAGGCAAAATGTATTATCCTTTTATGATAAATGTGGGAGAAGGAAGCGCGGATTGCGAATTTTATATTGGTGAAGGCGGCTTGTACGATTCTGTGCAGATCGCTTACCGCAGGTCGGTTTCAGTAAACCCCGTGGTGGTATCTGCCATACATACTATTGGCGCCGCATATATTCCTTTGCAGGAAGGACTGGTGGTGCGCATAAAGCCCGACTCCGCACTGCTTCCCGGAAAAATGAACAGGGTGCTGATGCAACGCTTTGCCGGAACAAAAAAGGAAATAAGGAAAGTGGAATGGCAAAACGGATGGGCGGTAGCCAAATTCAACAGTTTCGGCAGTTTTCAATTGGTGCTGGATGAAACTCCTCCCGAAATTATTCCGGTAGGGTTCAAAAGCGGGCAGGACATGAGCAAGGCTTCGAGGCTGCTGTTTACCGCAACAGATAATATGGGAGGTATTAAAAATTTCAGGGCGGAATTAGATGGCAAATGGCTGCGGTTTACCAATGATAAGGGCAAGAATTTCATATATATTTTTGATGAACAATGCACGCCGGGTGAGCACACATTAAAAATAAGCGTGGCGGATGAAGCCGGTAATGTGGCGGAACAGGTTTTTACATTTACCAGGTAGGGGGTGAGGGGTGAGCAGTCAGCTAGCAGTGTTTACTACTAACGATAGAATGAATACTCCTTTGCTTTGTATTGCTCGTAGCTGATCTGATTGCTGGCGGCTTCCTTCGGATTTGGATTTTTAATTTGTGGTTTATCATTTTTGGTTTGCCGTTGGGATTTTTCGCTTCGGATTTGAGATTCAGTATTTGAATTTTATTTGGTACCTGTTATTTGTTGTTTGATGCTTTTGTATTTCTTCGAATTTCGGGTTCCAGGCTTCGGATTTTTCTGTCATGGTGAGCCTGCCCGCCGCGGTGGGGCACGAACCATCTGTATCTATTTGGTTCTTGTGATTTGGTATTCTTGGTGCTTTATAAGTCTTATCTTTCATCCTCCAAATATGAATGCTGTTATATGAGAAGATCATTTACCCGTACTATCATGCTGCTGTGTTTTACTGTCACAGCTACTGCTTCCTTCTCCCAAATATTGCAAACCGCCGCGCCTGCCTCCGTGCAGTTTTCGGAAGAAAAGCTGAAACGGATTGACGGACTGGTGCAGCAGTATATAGACAGCGGCTGGATCAATGGCGCCACGGCCATCATTGCCCGCAATGGCAAAATTGTATACTACAAAGGATTGGGGTATGATGATGCCGCTACGAAAAAGCCCCTGCCAAAAGACGCTATTATGCGTATTGCTTCACAAACCAAGGCCATTACCAGCGTGGCCGTAATGATGTTGTATGAAGAAGGAAAGTTTTTGTTAGACGATGCGGTGAGCAAATACATCCCCGAATTTAAAAACCCGGTAGTATTAGACAGCTTTAATGAAGCCGATACCACCTATACCACTGTTCCCGCTAAATCGGAGATCACCATACGCCAGTTGCTCACCCATACTTCCGGTATCCACTATGCGCAAATAGGCAACAAAACCTTTAACGCCATTTATGCAAAAGCAGGCATCATAGCCGGCATTGGCGTAAACAGGATAAAGCTGGCGGACATCATGAAAAAATTAGGGTCGCTGCCGCTTGCGCATCAGCCCGGAGAAAAATTTACCTACGGGCTTAATACCGACCTGCTGGGTTACCTGGTAGAAGTGGTATCGGGCATGAGCTTCAACGTTTTTTTGAAAACAAGGATCTTTGAACCCCTGGGTATGAAGGATACTTATTTTTACCTGCCCGCAGAGAAACAAAATCGCCTGGCCACGCTGTATACGGAAGATGATACCAGGCATATAAAAAAGGCAGCGGCAACGATGGATATTAATGGCACATTCTATACCAACTACCCCAATATGAACGGTACTTATTTTTCCGGTGGCGGCGGGTTGGCATCCACGGCATACGACTATGCCGTTTTTATGCAGATGTTATTAAACAACGGGGTGTACAATGGTAAACGCATCCTTTCGCGCAATACTATTCGCATGATGACTACCAACCAGATCGGCGACCTGAGGCTGGGACAGGGCAACACTTTTGGACTGGGCTTTGAGCTGGTAACAGAAAAAGGCAGCGCCTTTTCTCCCCGTTCTGAAGGATCTTATAGCTGGGGCGGCATGTTCAGCTCCTCTTACTGGATAGACCCCAAAGAAAAAATAGTGGCGCAACTGTTTTTACAGTTGTACCCCAACAGTCATGGCGATATTCATGAAAAGTTTAAAGTGCTCACCTACCAGGCGCTTACCGATTAACCTTATCAATTGCCAATAGCATGAAAAAGATCAGCTTTATTTTTTTATTCTTTTGCACTGTTTCCGGGTTTGCCCAGCAAAAGTCTATGGACTTTGAAAAATACGACCCCGTATCTACGCTCAAAGTGCCGGAACACCTGCTTACCAGGGCAAAATTTCCTTTCATTGATGTACATAACCACCAATGGAACCTTTCTGAACAGGCTATCCCGGGGCTGCTAACGGCGATGGATAAGCTGAATATGGCCGTAATGGTAAACCTCAGCGGCGGTAATGGCAGCAGGTTACAGGGGATGACGCAAAGCATTCGCCATACAGCTCCCAAACGCTTTATCGTATTTGCTAATATTGAATTTAACGGCATTGGTGAAACGGGGTGGACAGCCAAAGCTGTTCAACAGTTAGAAGCCGATGTAAAAAACGGTGCTAACGGACTGAAAATATTTAAAAACCTGGGTTTTTCAGTTACAGATAAAGCGGGCAAACGGGTGGCTATAGACGATCCCCGGTTAGACGCTATATGGGAAAAATGCGGCGAGCTTAAAATCCCCGTGCTTATACATACCGCGGATCCGAAACCTTTCTGGGACCCGGTAGATGAGCATAATGAACGCTGGCTGGAACTGGTTACCCATCCCCGGAGGAAAAGAGAAGCCAATGACCCTGAGCCGTGGGAACAGCTTATTGCTGAGCAGCACCGTATGTTCAAAAAGCATCCTTCCACAACTTTTATTGCTGCACATTTTGGCTGGTACCCCAACGACCTGGGCAAATTAGGCAGCTTATTAGAGGAAATACCGAATATGATGATTGAATTTGGCGCTATCATCGCAGAGTTAGGCAGGCAGCCCAAAGCGGCAAAACAGTTTTTTGAGCAATACCAGAACAGGATCATGTTCGGCAAGGATAGCTGGGTGCCCGATGAATACGCTACATATTTCAGGGTTTTAGAAACAGAAGACGAGTATTTTCCTTACCACAAAAAATACCATGCCTTCTGGCGCATGTACGGGATGGGACTTTCCGATACGGTTCTGAAAAAAATTTATTACAAAAATGCCCTGCGGATTATCCCGAATATTGATAAAACCCTGTTCCCCGACTAACATTTCCAAATTTCCCGTTATCTTGCACGTCCTTAAAATGTTTTGATTGATATGGAATACAGTAAGATCATTTCCGTAACCGGCTTAGGCGGCTTATTTGAATTGTTAAGCTCCAAAGGCGATGGCGCTATAGTACGCTCCCTTGAAGATAAAAGCACCCGCTTCGTATCTTCCCGCGTGCATAACTTCTCACATTTAGAAAGTATTGAAATATTTACAGTTCGTGAAAATGTGAACCTGGCCGATGTATTTCTCGCCATGCAAAAAGACACCACGTCGTTGCCTGATGAAAAAGACAATGCCGCGGTAAAAAAATATTTTGAAGCTGTATATCCCGATATGGATTTTGAAAGGGTATATACCAGCGATATGAAAAAAATGGTGAAATGGCTTAGTATCTTAACGGCGAATAATATTGAGATCAAAGCGCCTCAGCCTGAAGAAGAAGAGGAAACAGTGGATCCCGAAGAGAAAGCAGAGGAGGTAAAAGAAGCGGACCAACAGAAAGCTGCACCCAAAAAAGCAGAAAAGAAAAAAGAAGTAATACAAGAAGAAGAAGAAGCAAAGACGGCTCCAAAGAAAAAGGCAGCGCCTAAAAAAGCGGAAACAGCCAAAGAAGAGGCCGTACCCAAAAAGAAAGCCGCTCCAAAGAAAAAAGCAAAAGAATAATGTGGTGTCAGAAGTGAGCGGTGAAAAAACTTCCTTTTGTCTTTTCCTCTCTTTTCATCTTTTACCTATTATAATACCATGATCCATGGCAAGTGCTGATATTAAAAAGAAGCCAAGATATTTTCTACCGGAAGATTTTGAAGTAACCACGTGGGAAGCCCTTGAACCCTATTTTAAAGAACTGTCTGAAAGACCTCTTAATACTAAACAGGAACTGGAACAATGGTTAAAAGATTCCAGTGAACTCGAAGCCGTGGTGTCGGAAGATGCCTGCTGGCGCCAGGTACGCATGACCCGCGACACAGAAAATAAAGCGCTTACCGAAGCCTTTACTTTTTTCTACACGGCTATTCAGCCCAATATTCAACCTTATGCCGATAAGATCAACAGGAAGCTGGTTGGTTGCGCATATACGGCTGAGTTAGACCAGGATAAATATTTCACTTACCTGCGTTCCGTTAAAAAAAGTATTGATCTGTTCAGAGAAGAAAATATTCCCTTGTTTGCTGAACTCAGTGTAATGCAGCAGCAATACGGCGCCATAGCAGGCAAAATGACCATTGAAGTAGAAGGAAAGGAATATACGCTGCAGCAGGCTTCCAGGTTTTTGGAAAGTCATGACCGAGCCTTACGTGAATCGGTTTACCGGAAAATAAATGAAAGACGCCTGCAGGATAAAGATACCTTTAATGAACTGTTTACGGGCCTTGTCCGCAAGCGTCACCAGGTAGCTTTAAATGCCGGGTTCAGCAACTACCGGGATTATATGTTCGTAGAGAAGGGCCGGTTTGATTATACCAAAGAAGACTGCTTTAACTTTCATGAAGGTGTAAAGCAGTATGTTTTGCCTTTGGTGAACATTATTAACAGGGAAAAAAAGAAAAAGCTCGGACTCGATGTATTAAAGCCCTGGGATACCGAGGCCGAACCGGAAGGGGTATCTCCTTTGCGGCCTTTTGCCAGTGGAAAGGAACTATTGGAAAAATCCATCGTATGCTTTAACCGGTTACGACCCTTCTTTGCAGATTGCCTGCGGAAGATGGATGAGCTGAAACGTTTTGACCTCGACAGCCGGAAGGGTAAAGCTCCCGGCGGTTACAATATGCCGTTAGCCGAAAGCGGCGCACCTTTTATTTTTATGAATGCCGCCGGGCAAATGCACGATGTTACTACCATGGTACATGAAGGCGGGCACGCGGTTCACTCTTTCCTGGCACATCCGCTGGAATTATCTGCGTTTAAAGAATATCCTATAGAAATGGCGGAAGTGGCCAGTATGAGCATGGAGCTGTTCAGCATGGAATACTGGGATACCTTTTTTACTGATGCCAATGATCTGCAAAGAGCAAAGGAGCACCAGTTGGAAAGAGTAATTACCATAATGCCCTGGATAGCTACCATAGATAAATTCCAGCACTGGCTTTATGAAAACCCTTTTCATACCACGGAAGAAAGAACTAACCGGTGGATGGAGATATTACAGGAATTTTCTTCTGCCGAAATAGATTTCGGTGGACTGGAACCATACCGTGAAAGCGCATGGCAGCGCCAGTTACACCTTTTTGAAGTGCCTTTTTATTATATTGAATACGGCATTGCCCAGTTGGGCGCCATAGGAATGTGGAAACAATTTAAAGAAAATAAGGAAAATGCTTTGGATAATTATATGAAAGCACTAAGTTTGGGTAATATAAAACCCTTACCGGAATTATATGCATCCGCAGGGTTGCAGTTCAATTTATCACCAGCCTATATAAAAGAATTAATGGAGTTTGTTCATACCGAAATGCCGGCATAGAGCAGATTTTAAAATAGCTACTAATCAGAGCCTTAACCAAAAGTCCCGCTGTTTCTACACCGGGGCTTTCTGATTTCTTCAAATAACGTAGCTTCATATATAAATGCTATTCAAAACTCCCATGCACATGAAATATTTTGTATCGCTGGCTGTATTCAGTTTAACTTTTTTATCGTTTACATACCTTCCCCAAAATCAACAGGATGGATGGATATCTATATTTGACGGAACACTGAACAATTGGAAAGTTGGCAGGAATGCATCTACATTTAGTATTGAAGACGGTAGCATTAAGGTGAACGGACCTGTTGCACATATTTATTATGATGGCCCTGTGAAAAAACATATTTTCACCAACTTTGAATTCAAAGCAGATGTAAAAACATTGCCAGGCTCTAATTCAGGTATCTATTTTCATACCAGCTACCAGGAAGGCGGCTGGCCCGAGAAAGGGTATGAAGCACAGGTAAACAATTCACACACCGACTGGCGCAGGTCGGGCAGTTTATATGGCTTTTCGGATGTGCGGGAAGTATATGCGAAAGATAATGAATGGTATACCGAATACATAAAAGTAGAAGGTAAAAGGATCATCATTAAAATAAACGATAAAACGGTAGTTGACTATACGGAGCCTGAAAACCCCGGAAGGGATGAAAAAAATACGCAGCGCGTACTCTCCAGCGGTACCTTTGCCTTGCAGGGCCACGATCCCAAAAGTACAGTGTATTATAAAAATATAATGGTTAAGCCGTTAGCAGATTAAAAAGAAGAATTCAGGTTGCAGGGTATAGGTATCAGGTTCAGGTGAATAGCTACTAACGATAGGTAGTTACCGTTGGCTTAGGATTTGAATTTTAGCATTTGAATTTTATTTGTCTCTTGTTATTTGTCTCTTGATACTTTGTATTCTCTTCGGGTTTCGGAATTCAAGCTTCAAAATTCTTAAACCCTCCCTCCTTACCTTTGCTCCATGGATTATTTCAAAAAGCTGCTGGACTTATTGAAAATGGAGCGGGAGCAGGATCGCAAAGCTTACCAGCAACTCATCGAAACATCTACTGTAGCCGAACGCAGGGCAAACGGGCTCACCTGGTATCCCATAGCCATACGTGATACGGAATTGGGCCGCGGCGACTATTTAACGGTAGAGGTGGAACGCACTACACACCAGGATATTCCACACCAGCTTCGCTTCGGCGCATCGGCCGTTATTTTTTCCAATCACGATCCACGGGAAAACAGGGTGGAGGGAGTAATCACTTTCCAGGGTGGCAACCGGTTGAAAATTACATTACGCACAGACGAACTGCCCGACTGGAGCCGCGACGGGAAGTTAGGGATTGACCTGCTTTTTGACGACAACAGCTACGATGAAATGCAGAATGCGCTGAAGCTTGCATCAACGCTCAGTGAAAAGCCAAAGGAAGGACATTTGATTAAAATACTTACTGGTGAAAAACCAGCTACTTTTGAAACCACCGTTCCACATTTTAGCAGTGCCATATTAAATGATTCGCAGCAGGCAGCGGTAAATAAAATTTTATCGGCCAATGAGCTGGCGATCGTGCATGGTCCGCCGGGCACAGGTAAAACCACCACTTTGGTGCAAGCCGTTAAAGCATTGATACAACAGGATCATAAACAGGTACTGGTAGTAGCGCCCAGCAATACCGCTGTAGATCTGCTCACGGAAAAATTATCAGATGAAGGCTTGGATGTATTGCGCGTGGGCAATCCGGCCCGCGTATCTGAACGACTGATGTCCCTTACCCTCGACAGCAGGATGGCTGAACACAACAGCATGAAGGACGTGAAGAAAATGAAGAAGCAGGCTAACGAGCTTCGCAATATGGCGCATAAGTATAAGCGTAATTTTGGCAAAGCCGAACGCGAGCAACGCAGAGCGCTGTTTGATGAAGCGCACCGCATTATTAAAGATATTGAAAAAACGGAGCAATACATCACCAATGACCTGCTCGGCCGAGCGCAGGTAATTACCGCTACGCTGGTAGGCGCAAATCATTATACCGTGCGCCATCTCAGGTATCACACGGTAGTAATTGACGAAGCAGGACAGGCGCTGGAACCTGCCTGCTGGATACCCATCCTCAAAGCACAGAAAGTTGTGCTTGCAGGCGACCACTGCCAGTTGCCTCCAACGATCAAATCGGAAGAAGCTGCCCGTAATGGCTTGAGCACTACCCTGCTCGAAAAATGCGTGCAGCTCCATCCCGGATCCGTTGTGCTGCTGGAAGAACAATACCGCATGCATGAAATGATCATGGGCTACTCTTCCGGTGTGTTTTACCAGAGCAGGTTAAAAGCGCATGCTTCCGTAGCGGCACATGTGCTGTTTGATACAGATGTTCCTATAGCTTTTGTAGATACTGCCGGCTGCGGCTTCGATGAAAAAATCGAAGGCACCAGTACCTCAAACCCCGAAGAAGCGGTTTTTGTTTTTAAACATCTTACACAATTGATAACAGCATTGAGCACGCACTACCAACCCCATAATTTTCCTTCGATAGCTGTTATTTCCCCCTACCGCCAACAGATCCAATTATTAAAAGAGCAGTTACAGCACACCACACAACTGCATGCATATGGCGATAAAATTTCGGTGAATACCATTGACAGCTTCCAGGGCCAGGAACGGGATATTGTATACATCAGCATGACGCGCAGCAACAACGAAAGCAGGATCGGTTTCCTGTCCGACATCCGTCGAATGAATGTGGCCATGACCCGTGCCCGGAAGAAATTAGTGGTGATTGGCGACAGCGCTACGCTGAGCCAGTTTACTTTTTATGCTAACTTTATTGCTTACACAGAGCAACACAATGCTTATCAAAGCGCATGGGAATTCGTAGATATGTAAGCGAATATTGGACTATGGGATTGAAGGGTAAAAAAATTTTGAATCCGGCTTTTGTATTTCATGGCATCGCCTGTTGTGTCACTCCCTTGTACGCCCAGCACTGCGATCGGCAGTATATCTCCATTATATGAATGAGGCGCTGGTAAATATTGAGCGCCAGGGCCTGGTTGCCCACATGGCACCCGATGCGATTAAAATATCCGGTTTGGTAAATGCGAACATATGAAATTGTCGAACAAAACCGATTTTTTGTGGGGAACTCTAAAAACCGGCTGCACGTTATTTCACCAAGCCCCTTTTAAGGGAAGATTCCAGCGGAAAAGGAGTTACTTAGGGAAATGCGCTCCGCTAACACCCTGAGGCATGTAAATAATACTTTTAAAGCCATGAAGCACGGATAATGCTTAAACAGCTTTATTTTTTCAACGGAGTCTTCAATACGCATTTGTTTCTGCCATTGTCCACGACTGCGCTTTCTTTACCGTTACCTTTTCACCGCCACTGAAAACTTTTGTTTCTGTACTATTTTCCAATTCAGGGTACACCACCTGCGTAACACACTGCCTGCCGTTGGCGAACACTTCAATAACAGACCTGTCCAGGAAAATATCAAGCTGTAATGTTTCGTCTTTGCCCAGCTCAAAAGGCACTCTTTGTTCCGATACTTTTTCCGGAAATCCATCCATGGGTGATCCGAATATAGCATTGGATGGCATGCTCACCGGCCCTTTTACAGATGATTTAATGAAGTTAATAACCAATTCCTTTTTAAGCGGATCGTAGCTAATGGTGGTTTCTTCCTTCCCATCAGGAGAACAAAAAACTTTTACGCCATAGGGTGATGTAGCTCCGCCTGTCATTTCAAGTTTCAGCTCAATGGATTTCCCTTTTGCTTTTAATGTTTGTTCCTTATTTGCCTCCAGCACTATATCATTTTCCTGCACTTCATTCAGCCTGATGGCTTTTACCTCTTCAGGCGGATTGATCTGTAATGTGCCATTCTTGGCAAGCGACAATACCCTCGGCAAGCTCATAATGCCCGACCAGCCATAATCAGGAAGTGTTTCGGGCTTGCGTTCCAGCACCCATCCCCATATAATATTCCTTCCTTTATCATCCTGTAGCTGCTCCGGGGCAAAGAATGTTCCGCCAGGCCAATTCATCCGGCCATGCTGTTCAATGGTATACTTATCATTGACAAAGCTTCCGATGAAATACTGCGCACCTATATTATGACTGATGAAAAGCAGCATGGATTTGTTACCTATGGAAAAAAAATCCGGGCAGGAAAGGTCCTCCGATGCATACAACCAGCTTTTGGTGCTGTCTAACAGCCGGCCGATATGCTCCCACTTATACATATCTTTCGACTTGAACAGGGCCGGTGTTTTGCCCCCGGAGATCTGGTAATACCAGCCCGCCTTTCTATCGTACCATCCTTCCGGATCCCATGCCGTGTATTTGCCTGAATTACCAAACGGATCATCGGCGGCAGGCGTTTTTAAAACAGGATTACCTTCAAATTTCTTCCATACTTTCAGATCATCATCTGTTGAGTATGCCACCATGTTTGCAGAAGCGCCCTGACCGTGATAAATGATATGCGGAACACCTTCTTTTGATAAGAATGCGCCACCGCTGAAAATACCCTGTTCCATATCCCCGTCTTTTACATTCAGCATATCAGGATATAAACTCCAGTGAAACAAATCGGTGCTTACCGCATGCCCCCATACATGTTCCATTTTGCCATTGCGTAATTTCTGATAGATATACCCCAGGTGGTATTTCCCTTTCCAGTAAATGCCGCCATTAGGATCAAAAGGCATGGCATGACCCTCCGGGGCTACAAAATGATAGATAGGCCGGTGCGGATCGGATTGCATCAGCGATCGCAGGGTGCGTGTATCATTGATCATCTCAGCCCTGTCTTTTTGCTTTTCCTGCTGTGCTATACCGTAATGCGTTAAGAAGATAAATAAAAAGAGGACATTTAATTTTTTCATACCGGTTATTGTTTGTTTTATTAATGCGCTCCATATTGCGCATCTTTCACATTGGCTATTTTTTCCGTTAAGCTTCATTTACCAATGCCTTCATTTTTTGCAGGCCTGTTTTGGCCACCAGCAAGGGATCCTGCGCCCAGTATGTTTTATTAAACAGTTCCAGCGAAAGTACTTTTGTACCGCCCATAACCCGGAGGTCCTGCAAAACCTGTTTAAGCGGCGCCACGCCATCACCCGGGTATACCCTGTCACCATCCGTTTGTTCATTTACAGGTTTATTACCCGGATAATCGTTCATATGTATTATTTCAATGGCTCTTCCATTCATCAGCTTTAACCCGTTAAACCCTGACCCCCCACGGAAAAGATGGTATACATCCGGTAATATCCGCGCATCGGGATCATTGGCAGCGGCGGCAATTGCCAATGCCTGGCTTAAACTATACAGCGTACCCGAAGCGCCCCAGAATTCTAATTGCGGAATTACCTTATATTTTCGTCCCAGATCCAGTATCTCACGGTAATATATACCCGTCTGCGGGAGATCCACCGGCTCACCTTTGTCTACGCCCGATGGTGGGGCTGCTATACGGCGGCAACCCAGCGCAGCCATTATCTTCATCTCTTCTTCCAAATCCTTCAATCCTGCTTTTCTTTTTGCGGCATCATTCACCATCCACGTAGTAAAGCTGATCGCATTTTCAACAGTAAGCCCGCGGTCTGCAATAAATTTTGCGAGTGTATCCACTTTGTTTCCCTGCTTAAGATAATCCCTTATATCGCTTACCCACAATTCCACACCATCGTAGCCGGCCGCAGATGCAATTTCTAATGACTTAAGCAGCCCTACGTTTTGCCCGCGTATAGTGCTGGTATTAAGGCAAAAGCGAAATGCCCCGCCGGCATGGTTGGGACCTGCTTTAATAAAGGATGGTATAAAGGCTGATAAAGCCGCTACACCTGTGCGTTTTATAAGCGTTCTTCTGCTAAGCATAAAAATAGTAGAATGAAAACTTAAGGTAAAGCATTTTTTTAGCAGGAGAACAAAGCGTATAATATTTTTTCACTTAACATTTTCCTTTATGAAAGCAATGATCTTGTTATAAGAATCCAGCAGGTTGGCTCCCGCCCATCCATGAGACTCGAGAGGATAATACACTAATTGATTTTTCACGCCTTGCTCAATAAGCCTGTTAACAAGGCTGGTAGTTTGAGCGGGAATAACGATAAAGTCGGCGCCTCCCTGCAAGGCAATGGTAGGCGGACTTTGATTCGTAATAAAATTTAAAGGACTGCTGTTCACGTATATATCCGGGTTATCAGTATACAGCCTGCCTACAGCCCCCAACAAGGCCCATTGCTGTAATACCCCCTCATTCCATAAAGCCACCAAGTCTGTGGGGCCAAAAAAATCTACCACCGCTTTTACATGTTTGCCCGGGTCATTTTTATAGCTGTGCAGCATAGCCAGGTGGGCGCCGGCGCTCGCTCCACCCATCACAAGATCTTCGGAAACCAGGTATTCACCGGACCTGTTTAAATAAAAGCCCACCGCGCTCTTAATGTCTTCTTCCTGCGCGGGAAATATATTTACAGAGCCATTGGATGCCAGCCTGTAGTTTACATTAACAAAAGCATATAGCGGCAGCTCTTTTTTGAGATATGCCACGGCTTCTGCCATGTCGGCTTTATCACCTTCTGTCCATCCTCCGCCATGAATAATAAATATAGTTTTTGTATGCTGTATGGTTCTTCCTTCGGGCAGAAAGATATCCATTACCTGCCGGGCATCGTTGCCGTAAGCCATATTGGTATAGTTAACGGCCGGTGTATGCAGATCCGGCGGCGGAGCTTCCTTTTTGCATGACAGCAAAACAACGGAAATGGTAAGCCAAAGCAAAAAGAGTGATCTGTTCATTATTTTGTTGTTTACCATGCATATCAACTTAAAACAAATGATCCGCGGTGTCTTTTAATACTCAAATGTAAATAATTAAGCATTGGGGCGGGCGCATTTCAAATTTTCGCAGGTGGGTGGTGACACCCACCTGTAGAACCCGCTACCGGTCGGTGTCTCACCGACCGGTAAGTTGTACATGGAGCGAAAAATTGAAATACGCCCATTGGGGCAACTGCACAAAACATATCAATCCTTCTTTTAGGGTAAGCATATCATACCAGGCAATGCTTAGGGATTTCCAGCTTCGGATTTAATATTTGCCTGTCATGGTGAGCCTGCCCGCCGCGGCGGGGCACGAACCATCTGTATCTATTTGTTTCTTATTATTTGTCTTTGGGTGCTTTGTATCCCCGGATTTACGGCTCTTGCCTGTACTTCAATTCCGCCTTCATAGCTTTCTTATTTTTTAATCACACAATTATCGCAACATTTTGCTACTTTTGGATACAAATGTCCTGTAAAGGGATTCTATATATATTAATGTTACAGAATTGGTGAGTTGGGTTGAAAGTATTGAAAACGTTTATTTTATTTCAATATAGTTATTCTGATTTAGGCTATTATACCTTTTCGTATAATACCGCATTTTATACAGGAGCTCAAAAACCGGGCTTTTCCTCAGCAGGATAATAGTGTGCATTTTATTTACTGTAACATCATTCCCTTTAACCGGGCATTATTATTAACTATTTAATATATGCCGAAATATGAGTTGTAGTAGCTGCGGTACCAATACCGGGGGCAAGCCTAACGGATGTAAAAGCAACGGGGGGTGCAGCACAGGTGGTTGCAACCGCATGAATGTACACGACTGGCTAACTAACCTTCCCTTATCGGATGAAGATAGCATGTGCCATATTATTGAAGTTTCTTTTAATAATGGCAGCAGAAAAGAATTTTACCGCAACAGCACGGTACACCTGTATGACAAGGGAGACATGGTAACCGTGGAAGGAGTGAGTGGCTTTGATACGGGAGAAGTGAGCTTGTCGGGAGAACTGGTACGTCTTCAGCTAAAGAAGAAAGGTGTTGAAGAGCATAATCCTGAAATAAAGAGAATTTTGCGCCGGGCCGGCGATCGCGACCTGGAGTTATGGAAACAAAACAAGGCCCGCGAGCCACAGGCGCTGATGCGTGCCCGTTCCATTGCCAGGCAATTGAAATTAGAAATGAAACTGTCGGAAGTGGAATTCCAGGCCGACGGAAGAAAGGCTACATTTTTTTATACTGCCGACGGGCGTATTGATTTCAGAGAACTGATAAAAATATATGCTTCCGAGTTTAAGGTAAAAGTTGAAATGAAGCAGATTGGAGCAAGGCAGGAAGCGGCAAAAGTGGGTGGGATAGGCAGCTGTGGGCGTGAACTCTGCTGCAGCACCTGGCTTACCAGCTTCAAAAGCGTAACTACCATTGCAGCCCGATACCAGAACCTGAGCATTAATCAAACCAAATTAAGCGGGCAGTGCGGGCGGCTTAAATGCTGCCTGAACTATGAGCTGGATACTTATTTAGATGCACTCCAGGGCTTCCCCGATAATGCGGATATGCTGGAAACAACAAAAGGAAACGCTTTACTGATCAAGAAAGATATTTTCCGTAACCTGATGTGGTACATACTGCCCGACAGCAATAAACATTACCCGCTTTCTATTGCCACTGTTCGAAAAATAAAAGAGATGAACGTAAAGGGCATAAAACCGGAAGCATTAGAAACAGAAGAGCTGGTAAGCAGTAAGCCCAAGGAAGTTGAACCTGATTTTGTAGACGTGGTAGGACAAATCAGCCTGCGCAGCTTAGAAAAAAATGACAAGCGAAGGAAATTCAAACAAAGAGAGCAGCAGGAAAGAAACCGCAGCAATACAAGGCAGCAGGCGCCCCGTCCTCCGCAGCAAAACCAGCCCAGGCCAACGATCAGAAAAGATAAAGACAGGGGGAAGTCAAATTAGGTGGATTAAGCATCAATACGTGCCCCCTTTCCGGCTCTTGCTATAACAGCTTACGGTTACAGAATACCGGCTCTTGATCGATCCCTGATCAATCATCCTGCAACCTGTACCTTGTAACCTGCAACCGCTTCCCTACCCCTTCTTGATCTTATACCCTTTTGCGCCATACCACGCTACTACCACAAAGCAAAACAGAGGTATAATATAGGCTTTGGCTGTTCCGTTTTCGGCCAGCAAGCCCATAAAATACGGCATTAATGCTCCGCCTACAATAGACATGATCTGGAATGACGACCCTTTTTTGGTATGGTGCCCCAGGTCTTTAACACCCAAAGCGAAAATAGTAGGGAACATAATAGATTCAAAGAAAAACACAGCCATCAGGGAATACACTGAAATCCAGTCTTTGCCCCAAACTACCATTACGCAAAGCACAATATTGATAACGGCAAAAATGGTAAGCAGTATATTGGGAGCAATTTTCCGCATAAGGGCCGTTCCTGCAAACCTGCCTACTGTAAAAAGCAATAAGCTGATGGAAAGCAGGTACGCGGCTTTTGAATTGTCAATTTCATTTTTGGCCTCCGTACAATAATTAATAAACAGTGCCGCTATACCTACCTGTGCCGCCACATAAAAAAACTGCGCAATAACGCCATATACAAAATGACTGTGCTGAAACAGGGGTTTGGTGTCCTGAGCTTTATCGGAAACGATTTCACTTTCCTTGATCTCCGGCAGATACGTTCTCCAGAATAACACCGCGATAAATAACACCACTATAGCTATAATAACGTAAACCATTTTTACGGAATCGAGGTTCCCGCTATCCTGCCCGGAAGATTCATTAAAAAAAACATTGGCCGCAATAATAGGCCCAATAAAAGATCCTACACCATTAAAGCATTGTGATAAATTAAGCCTGAACGCCGATGTTTCGGGTTTACCCAACACCGTTACATAAGGATTGGCAGCGGTTTCAAGGCAGGTTAAGCCCGAAGCAAGAACAAAGAGCGCCAGTAAAAAAAAATCGAAACTGCCCATTTGCGCCGATGGAAAGAAAAGAAAAGCACCGGTTGCATATAATAATAAGCCAAGGATAATGCCTTTCTTATACCCATACTTGTTCATAAAAATACCCGCAGGCAGGGCAATCAAAAAATAAGCCCCAAAGTAGGCCGCCTGTAACAGGGTAGACCTGGCCTTTGTTACATTCAACGCGTCCTGAAAATGTTTATTCAGCACATCAAGTAAACCATAGGCTAATCCCCATAAAAAAAATAAGCTGGTTACCAGGATCAGCGGAAACAGGTACCCCTTTCCGTTTGTAGAGGGTTCAGCGGCTGAAGTAGCGGTTGATGTTAATGCCATGTAACTTGTAGTTTGGTAATCGTACTAAATATGTTATAACGACCGGTCTAAATGCGTATAGCCTCCGTCAACAAAAATAATTTGCCCGGTGGTGTGGCTTGATTTGCTGCTCAGCAAAAAAACTGTCATATCAGCAATCTCTTCCGATGTGGTCATTCTTTTTTCCAGGGGGATCTTAGCCACAATTTGCGCTAGTTTTTCTTCCGGGTTGGGAAGCGTCTTTATCCAGTTTTCATATAAAGGTGTCCAAACTTCTGCGGGCAGCACAGTATTTACACGTATGGAATAAGGCAGCAGTTCCACCGCCCACTCCCGCGTAAGCGCGTTAATGGCTCCTTTTGAAGCGGCATAACCCGAAGTGTTGCCCTGCCCGGTAACAGCTACTTTAGAACCAATATTAACGATATTGCCTTTCGATTTTTTGAGGTAAGGCAATGCAAAATGCGCCAGGTTATAATAATGACTCAGGTTTTTTTGAAGGGATTGAAAGAATTTGTCGGGAGATCCTTTTTCAAGTCCTACCCCGTCATTTATACCCGCGTTGTTAACTAAACCGTCTATCTGTCCGTATTTTTCAACGGTAAAGTCAATCACGCTGCTGCAGGTTTCCGGAGTGCCCAGCTCTGCCGTTACATAACTGGCTTTACCACCGGATTTTACAATTTCGTCAACTATAGTTTGGTTATCGGTTTTATTTCTTCCGGCAATTACTACAATGCCCCCTTCCGCGGCTATGGTTTTACTGATGGCGGCGCCAATGCCTTTGGCTCCCCCGGTAACGATATATACCTTATTAGCAAGATTCAGATCCATTATTTACGGTTTAGATTGATAATACATATTGCCCCGGTAAGAGCATAAAATACTGTATGCATACTTCCTGCACGCAGGTGAAGATAATCAGAGATGATAAAATTGTATAGCATTCCCTCCAAAAACCTTCTCCCTGTCTTCCTCCCCATAGTTTTCCATATATTTTTCCAGCAAACTTTTCCATTGCACATACATACCCGAAACCAAAATTACCGGCCAATCGCTCCCAAACATCAGCCTGCCGGTACCAAAAGCTTCAAATACCACATCAAGATAAGGATAAAAATCACCGGCGCTCCATGCTTTCCAGTTGGCTTCGGTAAACAGGCCAGACAGTTTGCAATATGTATTGGGATGACGGGCGATTTCCCTCATCAGCCTGGCCCATTCATCAATTTCCTTATGCCTGATATCCGGTTTGGCGCAATGGTCAATAACCATTGGCTGATCGGGAAACAGCGAAACAAATTCCAATGCAGGTTTTAACTGGTAGTGATAGATCAGTATATCATATGTATAATTAAAAGCCTTCAGCGCTTTTACGCCCCGCTGAAAATCCTTCCGCAACAAAAAATCATTGGGTTCTCCCTGCACAATATGCCGGTACCCTTTTATGGCGGTGTATTCCGAAAAATGCTGCAATCTTTCCTCTACATTATCAGCCCGCAGATCAACCCATCCCACCACACCTTTTATGAACGGATGCGTTTTTGCCAGTTCGCATAAGAACCGGGTTTCTATTTCCGACTGGTCGGCCTGCACAGCAACACACCCGTCTACATCATTCCGCCTTAAGGTAGATTCAATTGTTTGCGGAATATAATCCTGCTGCAGCACTTTCATATCATCCATCCAGCCATCCCGTTTCCTGTCGTATTTCCAAAAATGAACGTGTGTGTCTATGCAAGTCATAAAGTAGTAAGTTATTAGTGGTAAGTGGTAAGTCGTTATCAAACAAGTTTGACTAAATTCATTTTGCTTCCATTTTAGGTATTATTGATTTGGATAAGCCTACAATAATTCTCGTTACTTCCTCACAAAAGAATAGCAAATGATTCTTTTTTGACACTTCAATGTGCTTTAACCGCTCTGCTAAATAACACATAGATTTTACTTCATTACAGAAGTTTCTGGCTATTCCCAAAAACCTCATAAATTCTCTTTTACTTTTGGAATCAAAACCTTCTGCTATATTGTTTGATACAGATACCGCTGCTGATTGTATCTGATTTCTAAAAGCAAAATCTCTCGTCTGTTCAAATGCGCTGTAAATTTCCACCGTCAGATCCCGCGCCTTTTGCCAGGCTATCAGGTCTTCAAATTTAACAACTTTCATAACAGGTATTTTTTAGGTTAACATTACGCTGTTAAAAATGTGTTCTACCGTCACAATGTACACCTCACTTACAACTTACCACTTATCACTTACTACTTACCACTATTTGATATACCCCCAAAACTGTTCTGCCAAAAACCTGTTGCCCTCATCATTCATGTGTACGCCATCCGTTGTAAGGATGCCTGAATTTTTATCTTCCGGATTATGGCTGTTGATGTAGTCAATAATATTTTTATGCAGATCAATCAACTCAACCTTTTTGTTTTTAGCGATCCGGCGTACGATCTCCGAATATTTATTCAGGTCACCGTCCAGTTCATTAACATACCCTTTCTTTTCTCCCACAACAGTAGGTGTGCAAATCACCACTGTAGCGCCGGTGGCCTGAATTTTATCAATGATCTTATTATAAAACCGCTCAAACTTATCGGGGTCTGTGCCGGTTCCAAAGCTTCTTTTATGCCATACGTCATTTATGCCTACATATATAAATATAAGGTCGGGCTTTTTAGACAGCACATCCTCTTCCAGCCTTAAATAAAGATCATATATTTTATTACCGCCAATACCCGCGCCAATAAGATCGAAAGCCTTATCCTTACCGTCTTTCACCAGCATCTGCTGCAACAGGGTGATATACCCGTTGGGCGCAACACCTGCCTGGGTAATGGAATCACCAAAAAAAATGACTTTCTTTTTTTGCATAACAGTAAAAGCGGATAAAAAACCGATAGAAGCAATAAACGTAAAGTATGCAATGAAACGGTTCATATAGTTGTTTTATAAATGGATATTATTGTAGTTCGAATATCTTTTCCATCATAACCCATTTTTCCCCGGGTTTGGCCCAGGGAAGCGATTGCTGGAAGCTCCACATAAAATTTTCCCATTCCTGCACTTTTGGATTACCGGCATCTGAGCGGCTCTTTTTTTCAAAAGAGAAATCATCATTTACTTCCATGATCATGAACAGCCTGTTGCCGGTAAGATAGATATCCATAACCGTAATGCCATCGGCCTTTATCCTTTCCCGGATCTCCGGCCATATGTTCTGGTGTATCTTTTTATACTCCGCAATAACAGCAGGGTCGTCTTTCAGATCCACGGCAAGGCAATATCGTTTCATTTTTGAATTTTTTTATCTCAAAAAGATCAGCGGGCGGTTATCTGCTCCAGGCAACCAGGGTTTGTTTTGCCTGACCCAGTCCGTCAATACCCAGCTCAACCACATCGCCGGCATTCAGGTAAACGGGCGCCGGCTTCTGTCCTAACCCCACTCCTGCAGGTGTGCCCGTAGTAATAATATCGCCGGGCAGCAGGGTCATAAATTCACTGAGGTAAGCAATTAAAAAAGGAATTTTGAAGATCAGGTTTTTACTATTGCCGTCCTGCATGGTTTTACCGTTAACGGTTAGCCATAAACGAAGATCATTGATATCGCTGATTTCATCGGGCGTTACCAGCCAGGGCCCGATGGGAGCAAAGGTATCGCAGCTTTTACCCTTCACCCACTGCCCGCTTCTTTCTAATTGAAAAGCTCTTTCACTGTAATCGTTGTGAAGCATGTATCCGGCCACATAATCCATAGCGTCTTTTTCTTCCACATAGGATGCTTTTTTGCCTATAACAACAGCCAGTTCCACCTCCCAATCGGTTTTAGTGCTGTTGCGCGGGATAACCACATCATCATTGGGGCCGGAAACCGCTGACGTGGCTTTAAAGAATATGATGGGCTCAACAGGCAACTGCATATTACTTTCGGCAGCATGATCGGAATAATTCAATCCAATGCAGATCAGCTTGGAAGGGCGGCTCAATGGCGCACCTAATCTTTCTGCATTGTTCACTTCAGGGCAGGAGGACTCGTTTGATTTTAACCATTCGCTTAACCGCCTGATGCCATCTGTTGCAAAAAAATCTTCCGTATAATCTTCTCCAAAAGCGGAAACATCAATGCGTTTGCCGTTCTTCAATTCTATTCCGGGTTTTTCCTGACCGGCCTTTCCAAAGCGAATTAATTTCATAAATCATCTGTTTTTTAGTGGACTAAACTACTTCCATTTTTTGTGCACGCCAAACCATTTTTTGTGCAAACGATTGAAAAGCTAACGGGCATTAGGATTTGGTTTAATTTTAGGTAATTGTAATAACAGGCAACATGAACAATCAATCAGATAATAAAGTCCGGATAGTAACAGCAGCCAGTTTATTTGACGGGCATGATGCAGCCATCAATATCATGCGCCGCATACTGCAAAGTAAAGGCGCGGAAGTTATTCATCTCGGTCACGACCGGTCGGCCCGGGAAATTGCGGAATGCGCCATTGAAGAAGATGTGCAGGGCATTGCCCTTACCAGTTACCAGGGGGGGCATATGGAGTTTTTTAAATACATTAAAGACCTGCTGGATGAAAGCGGCTGCGGCCATATTAAAATTTTCGGTGGCGGTGGCGGTACCATCCTGCCCCAGGAAGCGGAGCAACTGCATCAATATGGCATTACCAGGATATACAGTCCCGATGATGGCAGGAAAATGGGACTGGAAGGCATGATCGAAGACGTGATGGCACATTGCAGCTTCTCCGTTACCGAAGTGCCCCAAAGCCCAACCAAAGCCCTGCCGTTAGGTGAATACAGGGATACGAGGAAGGTGGCGCGAGCGATTACCCTGGCGGAAAAAGGAGAAAGCTATTCCTGCCTGCTGCAGGAAATGAAGCATTCAGCCCCGGCAAACAACATCCCTGTTATTGGCATTACCGGCACCGGTGGCGCCGGAAAATCATCTGTAACCGATGAAATAGTACGCCGTTACCTTGGCGCCTTTACCGATAAAACCATTGCCGTTATTTCGGTTGACCCCAGCAAGAAAAAAACCGGCGGCGCTTTACTGGGAGACAGGATAAGAATGAATTCCGTTTCGGGCCCCCGCGTGTATATGCGTTCCCTGGCCACACGAGAAGACAACACAGCCATCAGCAAGGTAGCCAGAGAAGGCATTGCCATATGTAAGGCCGCGGGGTACGATTGCATTATTCTGGAAACGGCGGGGGTAGGACAAAGTGATATGAGCATTATAGATTACTGCGATGTGAGCATATACATAATGACACCGGAATACGGCGCAGCATCGCAATTAGAAAAAATCAACATGCTGGATTACGCGGACATTATTGCGATCAACAAATTTGATAAAGCGGGTGCGGAAGATGCGTTAAACGACGTAAGAAAGCAATACAAACGCAATCACCTGCTATTTGCAGCAGCTAATGACGAATTACCTGTGCTGGGCATATGTGCCAATACATTTAATGATAAAAGGGTAAACCGGTTTTTTGAATTATTGCTGCAGAAAATAAAAGCAAAAACAGGTGTATCGTGGAACGGTCTGCCAACAGGCATCTCCGGGAATGAGCAGGGAAGACAAGATGCCATTGTTATACCAGCCCGGCGGGTGCGGTACCTTAGTGAGATCAGCGACAGTATACGGACGTATAACAACCAGGTAAAAGAGCAAAGCCATATCGCATCGCAACTATACCAGTTGAACGGTGCGATTCAAATATTAAAAACACTACCTGAAATGAAATAAAGAAGTTCTTAGGCAAAAACAGGCGCTCCAAAAAATAATAACAACTCATGCAATCCATATTACAAAAACAATACGAAGCACTCGAAAAGAAGCTAAGCCCTGAAGTAAAGCAATTACTGGAAGAATGGAAGGAACTGCAAAAAAAATATGAGTCCGATTTTTTTGAATATACCGTACGCGGTAAAGTCATCAAACAGGAAATCAATACAGTGTCGTTAAGCGGAACAAAAATTCCAAAAGTTGTGTTGCCTGCCTACAAAGACTGGGGCGATATTGTGCAATGGCGAATGCAGGAAAATGTGCCCGGTGAATTTCCCTATACTTCCGGGGTGTTTGAGCTGAAACGGCAGGGAGAAGATCCTACAAGGATGTTTGCCGGCGAAGGCGGACCTGAACGCACCAATAAACGTTTCCATTATGTTTCCGCCGGACAGCCGGCAAAGCGGCTTTCTACTGCTTTTGACAGCGTTACATTGTATGGTGAAGACCCGGCATACCGTCCTGATATTTACGGTAAAATTGGTAACGCCGGCGTTAGCATTGCAACGGTAGACGATGCCAAAAAACTGTACAGCGGATTTGACCTGTGCGATCCTTCTACCTCCGTAAGCATGACCATTAATGGCCCGGCCCCGGTGATACTTGCTTTTTTTATGAATGCGGCCATTGACCAGCAATGTGAAAAATGGATTACAGCAAAAGGCTTATGGCAGGAAGTGGAAAAAGCAAGCAAAAAGAAATATGAACATCAGCCGCCCCCCGTATACTATGATCCTTCTTCACCCGAAAGGTTACCGGATGGCAACAACGGGTTAGGATTAAAGTTACTGGGTTTGAGTGGTGACGAGGTATTACCCCGTGAGGTGTATGAAAAGATCAGGGCTGAAGCATTGCAGCAGGTACGCGGCACCGTGCAGGCAGATATACTGAAGGAAGACCAGGCGCAAAATACCTGCATCTTTTCTACAGAGTTTGCCTTAAAGCTGATGGGTGATGTGCAGGCGTATTTCATTGAAAATAAAGTACGCAATTTTTACAGTGTCAGCATCAGCGGGTATCATATTGCAGAAGCCGGAGCCAACCCCGTTACGCAACTGGCTTTTACACTGGCAAACGGGTTTACCTATGTGGAGTATTACCTGAGCCGCGGTATGCATATTGATGATTTTGCGCCCAATCTTTCTTTTTTCTTTAGTAATGGTATGGACCCCGAATACAGCGTTATAGGCAGGGTAGCAAGAAGAATATGGGCCAAGGCCATAAAATATATTTACCATGGCAATGAACGTTCACAAAAATTAAAATATCATATCCAAACCAGCGGGCGAAGTCTGCATGCGCAGGAGATTGACTTTAACGATATACGCACCACGTTACAGGCTCTATATGCCATTTACGACAATTGCAATTCACTGCATACCAATGCATACGATGAAGCCATTACCACACCTACTGAAGAAAGTGTGCGGAGAGCCATGGCCATACAGCTTATTATTAACCGCGAACTGGGCTCGGCTAAAACGGAAAACTTTATACAGGGAAGCTTTGCTATTGAAGCATTAACCAACCTGGTAGAAAATGCAGTGCTTGCAGAATTTGACCGTATATCGGACAGGGGCGGTGTGCTGGGCGCCATGGAAAGAATGTACCAGCGCAATAAAATACAGGAAGAGAGTTTATATTACGAAAGCCTCAAACATTCCGGTGAGCTCCCGGTTGTTGGTGTAAATACCTTTTTAAATAAGAAAGGCAGCCCCACCCTGGTACCCGGTGAAGTGATCCGCAGCACCAAAGAAGAAAAAGAGCAGCAGATCGAAAATACCAGGGCATTCCAAAAACGAAATGAAGAGGTAGTGGCTGAAAAATTAGAAGCGCTCAAAACAGCCGCAGGCAATAACGAAAACCTGTTTGCTGTACTGATGGATACCGTTAAGCATTGCAGCCTCGGGCAAATTACCCATGCGCTATTTGAAGTAGGTGGCCAATACAGGAGAAATATGTAATAGGATAATCCTTAAATAATTTGACTATCAGGCGCCTGTAAATTGTTTTTGATTTTGTTTTCCCCGGCTTATCAGAATGTACAAACAAGGTGTATTCATCCCGTGGTTAACGTTTACTACCTGATACCTAACAGCCACACAAGCCTGTATTATTTGTATTTTTAGTGTTTCATATATTCCTGTTATGCTCAACGCAAAAATATTTCTCCCGGCTATACTATTATTATTTTTTCCTTTCCTGCTTCCGGCGCAGCGCCTGTTACCTTACAAAAACCCGGCACTTCCTGCGGCGGAAAGGGTTCAGGACCTGCTGCAAAGAATGACCATTGAAGAAAAATTCTGGCAATTGTTTATGATACCCGGGAACATAGATGATACCCTTCCCGGACAGTATAAAAACGGCATTTTCGGATTCCAGGTAAATGCCGGTTCAAAAGATGGTAATGCCGTGCAGCAATTGCTCACCTACAGCGCATCGGAAAACGCATTATCGCTGGCAAGAAAGATCAACGGTATTCAACACTATTTTGTTGAAAAAACAAGGCTGGGCATCCCCGTCATCGCTTTTGATGAGGCGCTGCACGGATTGGTGCGCGATGGCGCTACTGCTTTTCCTCAGGCCATTGCCCTGGCTGCCACATTTGATACAGCACTGATGAGCCGTGTTGCCCATGCTATTGCAACGGAAACAAAAATGCGCGGCATACGGCAAATCCTTTCGCCCGTTGTAAATATTGCCGGTGATGTACGCTGGGGCCGTACTGAGGAAACCTACGGTGAAGACCCTTTTCTGAGCAGCGAAATGGGTGTGGCTTTTGTAAGCGCTTTCGAAAAGATGGATATCATTACCACTCCCAAACATTTTGTTGCCAACGTGGGCGATGGCGGCCGCGACAGCTATCCCATTCATTTCAATGAACGCCTGCTGGAAGAAATTTACCTCCCGCCCTTTAGGGCCTGCATTGAACGCGGAGGATCGCGCTCCGTAATGACCGCCTACAATTCATTAGATGGTACTGCCAGCAGCGCGAACGACTGGCTGCTGAATAAAACCCTTAAAGATAAATGGGGCTTTAAAGGTTTTGTGATCTCCGATGCCGGCGCTACGGGAGGAACCGTAGTGCTGCATAATACGGCGAAGGATTATCCCGAATCGGCACAGCAATCCATTACCGGGGGACTTGATGTTATTTTTCAAACTGCTTATGACCACTATAAACTTTTTATTCCTCCTTTTTTAGATGGCGGAATAGATATGAAAAGAATAGACGATGCCGTGTCGAGGGTATTGCTCGCCAAATTTGAGCTGGGTTTATTTGAGCAACCTTACGTTGCAGAAACGGCGATCGTAAAATCATTAGCCACGCACAAAGCGTTAGCCCGCGAAGCGGCGGCAAAATCCATTGTGCTCCTGAAAAATGATAAGCATCTTTTACCACTTTCAAAAAACCTCCGCTCTATAGCAGTTATAGGGGAAGATGCCGTAGCGGCCAGGCTGGGCGGATACAGCGGGCCGGGGAATAACAAGGTTTCCATTTTGGACGGTATCCGCCAGAAAACCGGGGAAAATATACAGGTATCTTATGTGCCCGGCCCCGGAAGGGAAACAAAAGCATGGACGGTTGTCCCTCCAAAATATCTTCATCATATTGAGAACGGCAAAACAGTGGCGGGGATGCAGGGCAGTTACTTTAACAATATCAGCCTTAGCGGGGAACCGGCCCTTACCAGAACAGATGCTGCCATTAATTTTTCATGGACGTTATTTACACCCGGCACGGCCATTACCGAACAGTTTTATTCTGTTAGATGGGCAGGAACACTAAAAGCACCTGTATCCGGTAAATACAAAATAGGACTGGAAGGCAATGATGGTTATCGTTTATACATTAACGGCAGCCTCATTGTTGATAACTGGACCAAACGCAGCTATAATACTTTACTGTCTGATTTTACTTTTGAAAAAGATAAAGCGTATACACTCAGGGTTGAATTTTTTGAGCCTGTGGGCAATGCGCATATAAAGCTGGTATGGAATGCAGAAATAACTACGGATCAGGACGCCCAAATACAGGAAGCCGTTGCCGCCGCGCGCAGGTCGGACATAGCGGTAATAGTAGCGGGTATACATGAAGGTGAGTTCCAGGACAGGGCTATGCTTTCACTGCCGGGACGCCAGGAAGAGCTGATTCAGCAGGTAGCCGCTACCGGTAAGCCGGTGGTGGTGGTATTAGTGGGTGGCAGCGCGGTTACCATGCGCAACTGGTTAGATAAGGTACACAGTGTGCTGGATGTTTGGTATCCTGGTGAAGAAGGCGGGCATGCTGTTGCGGATGTTTTATTCGGCGATTATAACCCTGCGGGCCGCCTGCCTGTAACCTTTCCGGTGCATGAAGCGCAGTTGCCATTGGTATACAATCACAAACCCACCGGGCGGGGAGATGATTATAATAATTTAAGCGGGCTGCCCCTGTTCCCGTTCGGGTATGGATTAAGCTACACAACATTTGAATACAGCAATCCCGAGTTCAGTAAAAGAACAATGGCGCCTGGTGAAACCACCACGGTAAAATGCATGATAAAAAATACAGGGAAAGCAGATGGTGATGAGGTTGTTCAGTTATACATTACAGATAAGCTTGCATCGGTAGCCAGGCCCGTGATGGAATTAAAGGGATTTCAGCGTGTGTGGCTCAAAGCAGGCGAAAGCAGGCAAATTACATTTACGATTACACCTGAAATGCTGAGCATGCTGAACGCAGAAATGGAAACAGTAGTAGAACCCGGGGAGTTTACGATCATGATCGGGGCATCGTCGACGGATATACGGTTGAAGGAGGTGCTGGAAGTAAAATGAGTACAGCGGGTAGAAACATATTCCGCGGAGAATAAGGTTTTGCATTAAATACCATACTTTTCTACATAGCAGTCTGCAAATTTCGTATTTCATATGTTCTTCCTGGACCCTGTCCCGTAAAATATTTATTTTGTCGCGATGGTATTCACTACAGGAATATTGTGTATGGGATGAGCGCGGGCGAATATAGAACGCCAGGGTCTTGATTTTCCCGAAATGGCTTTTTGTGAGGATTCCGGCGTGACTAAAAAGGTTTCTTTTTTGGGGAAAGATATTGCGCGATTTTGTATAAGAATGACAACTCTTTTCATGTATATTTACTTTTAAAAGTTCACTTATGAAACCCCTGACCTTTCAGATGATTGCCTTGCTGACGGGCTTTATTGCCATATCTGCCTTTGGACAAAACAATAACAAAAAAGGATATGTCGTTGAAAATAACGGAGATACACTTCGGGGATGGATAAATTATAAAAACTGGAGAAAAAACCCGCAACAAATTCTTTTTAAAAAAGACTCCCTCACTGACAACGTGGCTAAGTTTGGCCCCGATGACATAATATGTTTTGAAATCACAGGGTTTGACAAGTATATAAAGGCGATCGTTGAAAAAGATATTCGCCCTGTTGACCAGAACCAGCTTGTGGAGGGAACAGAAAACATGACCATTACTGACACTGTTTTTTTGCGTCAAATTGTATCAGGGAGCACAATTGATTTGTACGAATTGATTGACACCAAACCTCACTATTTTATTAAGGAGGCTGCCGGGCCCTTTAAGGAACTGAGTTATAAGGTTTTTATCAACGAACGAAGTAATATTGCAAACCAAAAAAATTACATCAACCAATTAAGAGCGGTGGCGGGCAATAAAGAAATGCCATCTTCTCTGGAAACTAAAATTAATACTGCTGGTTATAAAGAGCAAGACTTAAAGGAGGTGGTAGCGGCAATTAACAAGCTGAACGGCTCGGTGTATTACAGCACTGGAAGTACGAGTGGTAGCAGAATAAAAGCAGCTCTTTTTGCAGGCATAGGAGGAGGGTATTCCTCATTGCGATTTAAAGGGGAACAGTTTTACATGGAAAAAATGAGTTATTCCGGGGGCTTTTCGCCTTATTTTTCTGTTGGAATGGATCTTGTGGAACAAAGAAACCTCCAGGCTTTATTTATCAGGATAGAGCTATCCTATTATTCTACGAGTTATACAGGAGAGGGAGCCACAGCCTCAAACCTGACAGATACTTCAAATGTTATTTTGAAATACCAGTTGAAGCAACAAAACATCTCTCCATCACTTTCGGTACTTTATAGTTTTATAAATAAAGAAAGTTACAAAATATATGCAGGCGCTGGTGTAGCGTATAATTTTTCATCATACTCCGAAAACAAATTCACTACTATAAAACCGGGGAATAAATCAAAGGAATTGGAAAACTATATTGTTCCTTCCAAACACTGGGTGAGCATGAATGCTACATTAGGAATGCGAATTACAAAGCATTGGGATGCAGCGGTGAAAGCAGACCTTTATGGCTCCTTCACAAACTACCCAACTTTCTCGTTAAATCCCAATACATACACAGCTCAGTTGCGCTGGTTTTTCTTGTAAAATAAATCATTCAGCGTCCTAAGCCTTTTATTGACAATGATGTAAGCCCGGATCAAAATTTGGTTTATATCTTTTCTGCGGGAGGTTGTTAGGAAGCTCAATCGTAATTTCATTGTCCCGGTTTAGCTGGACCGTGTTTTTTTCCATCGGAAACGATCTTCTCCGGCTGGAGCTATTCATCAAAAGTAAGTACGATCTTATTGCCTGATAAGCCTCCGGCGAATGCAGAGCGCCAGAGCTATGGTTTGTTCACAATGGCTTTCTATGAAAACCCCGGCACGACTAAAACGATTATTTTGTTGTATTGGTTAAAACAAGAAGCTGCGGGAAAGATGTTGTTCCTTTATCAATAAGCTTGCTTAACTCTCCTACCGTATGAAAATAGGAGCCTAATACAATGTCTGTATCACCATCATGGTCAAAATCCGCCGCTTCCATTGTTAACCATTTACCCGAAGCCGCTTCTATGGGAGAAGAAGGGTGAAAATTTAAATTTCCCTGGTTGGAAAAATAAACAAATCCATTCTCGGGATGCTCCAGGTCAGCATAAAACGCGATGGCTGCAATATCCAAATCACCGTCATTATCAAAATCGGCAGCTACGGCTTTAGACGTTCCGTACAATGGATAGAACCAGGCTTCTTTGAAATTATCTTTACCATCATTCAGGTATATCCGAAGGCCATGATAGTTCTTATTTACAGCCGAATAATCCCAGTTATCGCCATTGGTAAGTAAAATATCGGGATGCCCGTCTTTATTAAAATCCGCCAGTTCAAAATAGCTCGCCCCAAATACCGGTGAAAACTGCAGGAGCTTTTTTTCTTCGAATCCGCCATTCCCCAGATTATAAAACAGGGAAATACCTTCCCATGCCTGCGACATGAGCACCATAATATCAGGTTTGCCATCTCCGTTAAAATCTCTAACCTCTGCCTTCCTGGCGCCGGGAAGGCTTTTTATAATATTTTCTTTTGGCGCCTGAAAATCATCGTACCAGGCCAGCTTCCCGGCGTTATTTCCAAAATGGCAGATCACTGCATCTTCCTTGCCATCCATATTCAGATCAGCGCGTGCAAACTGAACCGGCCTGTATAAATGGTCAATGTTAATTTCAGGCAGCGGCGTCGTAAAGCTCGTATCAAACGACAGGAGGCGTCCTAACGGCTGATCCGACGGACCAAAGCTCCCAATCGTAAGCAGTAAGGGTGCCGCCCCTTTCCTGAAGCTGATATCAACGGGAGCACTCTCCGTATTCCAGGCCGATTTAAAGTTAAAGTGATTATCCAGGATGTATAATTTATGCTGGCCGTCTCCTATATATATTTCATCCGATGCGCTGTTAAATTTGAGCATGGTTGTTTTGGGGAGCGGCTTATCATCGAAGCTGATCTGCTTTGATAAGAATAAAGTGCAGGTATCCGAAATGGGATCATGTTTCTTTTGTGGCAATGGCGCTTCAGGCGCTTCGCTTTCAAAATATTGTACAATTTGATCCCAGTCTTTTTTGGTAATTAACGGTGTGCCTGGATATACATTCAATTTGCGCATGGTGGGCTGCTCTTCCGGAACCAAATCGGCATACGGGTCTTTGCCTGTTTCGTTTATGCCGAGCCGTAGCCCCATATTAGGCAACACGCGGTCAATCCACGTTTTTTTATCCAATAAAGAAGGATCGGGGAAAAGGTGGCACATCCCGCAGTATTGTAAGGCTAACTGTTTGCCGGGTGCAATAGAATCTACATTTGCAGTTTCTATTAAGCGTTTTGAAATAACCCCGGATATGTTTTCTGTTACTCCGGTGCATACAACAAATACAAATATTAAAGAAGCAATAATCCAACCGGCTTTAATAACAGGCATGCTACAAACATTTTAATACGGGTATACAAAAGTAAAGAGGCAGATGGTGACCTGCCTCTTTACTTATATCTTTTTTATATTTCCTTTCTGCCTGAAATTACTTTACATTCCAAAACACTTTGGTTGTAACATTATCTTTGGAAGCAACAGCTTCATAGTTTCTTGTGTTTAATATCCTCTCTGTTGAAGGATAGAGCAACCTTAGAGGCGGATTGGGAGATAATGTAGAACTGGCATCGTTGGGGAAGTTAAGCTCAGGATATTTTGTTCTCTTATATTCTGCCCAGGCCTGATTAGCCTGCATGATCCCAAAATCAATCCATTTTTGCGTGCCAATCTTTTTTAGATTTTCTGCCTGGTCTGCACCATACGCTACCAGCGGATCAGCAAGGAAAGTATTCACAACTGATTGCGTTGGAGGCGTTTCATGAGCGCCCCAGGAATCATTCAGATGGTTGAGATAATAATAGAAATCAATGGACTGGGTTATACCCTGTTCATACGCCGTTTTAGCATTACCTCCTCCCCATCTCTCATAGGCTTCTGCTTTAATAAAGCTCACTTCAGAAGCAGTTAAAATAATACCTGGAAAATTCCTGTTCTTGATAAAGGTTACAGAATCATATCTTGAATAATAACCTGCAGTTGTAGAGTCAGTTTGACGGGCACTCGTCCATGTATTAATAACGCCATGATATTCGCCGTTTTTGTTTGCGCTAAATAAAACGGGTAAACGGGGGTCATTAGAAGGATTAAGGATATCTTCTACCATATATCCCGGTGCAAGACTATTGATCCCAAAGCCACTTTCCATATCGCCTGAAACCAAGCTTCCTTCAGCAACAATCTGTATGGTTTCGTCTATATTATCAACTACGGGGTATTGAGTTGGATTGCCAAGAATTTCCTCTGCAATAGCTTTTGATCCGGCTTCGTCTGAATAAGAGGTGCGCATAGCAAGCCGCAGGCGCAGGGAATTACAGTACTTTCTCCATTTTAAAATATTTCCATCATTCACATAGTCACTTTTTTGCAACTGGTTGGTATAAAACGGATCAAGGGAAATAGTTGCCAGGTAATCGGCAATTCGCTTTAAATCCTGTTGAATGAAGCTATACACCTCTTTATCGGTATCATAGCTTGCCAAAATGATGCTTCCGCCGGTAGCATTTAATTGGCCTGAAGTACTAAAAGGAATATCACCCCACATATCCACTATTTGTGCAGTTTGATCATACACAAAGATCCTTGCGATTTCCACAAAAAGCTGGTATCCTGTTTTTTCTGGTGAGCTTTCGTCGTAAGAATTATACTTTTTCTCCAGTTCCCTGTACCGGGCTATGGTACCGGTATAATAGTCATTCCAGCGATCCTGTGTATAGTTAATCGCCTGTTCATAAATTTTAGACCCGTTGCTATATCCTATGGTTTGAGAATAGGCACCCAGCATAGGAATATGAAAAGTATACAGGTTCCAGTATCTCGGCATTACCCTGCCATTATCAAAAATGCCTGCAAATAATCCTTCTACATTTGAATTAACGGTTCTTTCAGGATTATTGTAATTGTCGTCAAAATCCGACTTTGTGCATCCCGTTATCAAAAATACCGGGATGGAAAAAATTAAAATGGCTCTTATAATTTGCTTTTTCATTGTAATCTGATTAATATTTTAAATTAAAATGATACCCTGATACTTGCACCTATTGAACGGGTTGCAGCACTGGCGCCACCGGCAAAAGCCTGGGAAAACGAGTTGGTTCCAATGCTTTCTTCCGGATCAAGATAAGGCAGGGATTTATAGAAGTAGAAAAGATTCCTTCCATAAATAGATATCGTTACATTCTGCATTTTAATTCTTTCCATTGCTTTTACAGGCAACGAATATGACAATGCCAGCTCACGTAGTTTTATAAAATTGTTGTCGAACACGGCGCCTTCATAAGTGCTGTAAGAACCTGAACCCGGCCAAGATCCCCATGCATAAGTATTCAAATAATAATTAGGTGCATCAATGATCACATCATTTTCCTTTCCATCGCTTTGTTTAGCACCTTTTAATATCATGCCGTCATCATACACCTTTTCGCCATTAGGGCCGGCCGTAGCATTGCCTTCCACTTTTACGTACGTTCCTGTACCATCCACATAATAGGAAATACCTCCATGCGATTTATCACGACCAAACAGGGAATTGGTGTACATCCCTGCACCTGTTCCGTACAAAAGCGCCTGTGAGATAACCTGCCCGCCCCACCTGAAATCAACAAGGAAATTGAGTGCAAAATTTTTATACATTAATGTATTTGTTAAACCGCCAAGCGATTTGGCCTGGATGTTACCCATCTTTGTCTGGTCATCAAAATTGATATCATAATATCCGTCTCCGTTAATTACATAATCGCCATTCGCATCTTGCCGTCTCTTATACCCTATAATATCTCCAGCCTGTTTGCCTATTTCAGAAACAATCAGCAACGAACCGTTATCAAGATTTGAATTCGTCAGTCTTTCAAGCCCTTCCATTAACGAAAGCACTTTATTGCGGTTAAATGCCAGGTTTAACCTGGTATCCCACTGAAAGTTCCTTCCCTTAACAGGACTACCATACAAAGCAAGCTCAACTCCATAATTTCTTAAGGACCCCACATTAACCAAAATACCAGTTGACCCGGTAGTGGCGGGAACGGTAAGGCTTAGTATCTGATCAGTAACCTTATTGTTATAATAAGACACATCAAATCCTAAACGATTATTAAGCAACTTGGTTTCCCAGCCAAATTCCATTTCTGTTTTGCGCTCGTTCTTTAAGTTGTTGTTGCCATAAGGGTTGCCGGGATACAGCGTTGCAACCCCGTTAATGCTTCCTGCATTATAAATAGTGTTTGCTACATAAGCCGGAGCAGGGTTACCAACCACACCCCATGAAGCTCTTAATTTACTATAAGATACAAACTGCGGCAATGTAAGTGCATTGCTCAGCTCAAAAGAACCGCTTACAGCCGGATAAACAAAAGTATTATTCCCCGGGTATAGTGTAGAAGTTCTTTCACGTCTTACCGTTCCTTCAAGAAATAAAAAGTTATTGTATTCCACACCCAAAATCCCAAACAACCCGTCTTTTACCAAAAAGCTCCTCGATGAAGAACCAGATGTTGGGGTGGTTTTGGAAGCATTAAAGCTAAACCAGTTTTCCTGGGTCAAACCATCACGTGTACCCTGTCCGGAATTATGGTAAACTTCTTCTCTTGCCTGGTATCCGGCAGAAACATTCAGGGTTAACTTATCCGTTACATTATTGGAATAGGTAAGCAACAGATCGCCATATGTGAAGTTATATTTGTTAAAGTTGGTTCCATAGTAACCACTTTCTCCGAATGCCAAAGGATAGTTTGCTTTATTTTTTGACTCGGCAAAATAACCAGTGTAGTCAGTTCCAAGCCTACCCCTGAAGCGGAGATTCCTCACAATATCATAATTAACCGTAGCAGATGCCATCAAACGATTTGAGGTTTCATCAAAACTATTTTCAAGCTGGTTCCACAAAAAATCCAGGAAGTCGTACCCCCGTATATTATATTTTAATGCTTCCGCAGGGTCTTTGGAAACATCATTAAAAGGAACGTACTTGTATCCTTTTGTAGTTTTATACTTATCAAAAATTACATCCATTCTTTCTGCAGCACTCAGGAAACCGCCGTAGTTATTAGTAAGCCTGTCAATCTGGTAGGGGCGATTGTGCACCTTTTCATTAACATAGCTTATGATCAGATCGGTACTAAACTTAGGAGTGATCTTAAAGGAAGTATTTAAATTAAAAGTGTTTTTTTCCTGCTTACCGCCAATTTGTATACCCTTGTAATCATTACGGGTATACGATAACCTGTAATTAAACTGATCTGTAGCATTGCTTACCGCAATGTTCTGAACAGCGCTCATTCCATCCCTGTAGAACGAGTTCCAGTAATTCTTTTGGGCAACATAAGGCCGCATTTCCCCATCCCACCAGTAAACATCCTCTCCGGTAAATTTAGGGCCGAACTGACCGTAAGCCCGGAAGATGGGGTATTTCACCGTTTGTCCGTTTACTGTAGTTTGAAGCCACCCGGCATCATCGGAGCCAAAACTACCCATATTAGTTCCGCGATCGTACCCGGGTCCATATTCATTCTGAAGATCAGGCACTATGGCTACTGTTTCGCTAATGTAGGATGAATTAAAATCCACACCCAGTCCTTTTTTACCTTTCCCGTTTTTTGTAGTAATCACGATCACACCATTAGCAGCATCAGAACCATATAATGCGGAAGCAGCGGCGCCCTTTAAAATAGTTAGTGATTCTATATTTTCGGGATTAATATCTAAAAGCCCGTTTCCATTAATGCGTGGTGAGCTCCAGAAACCGTCATTATTAGCCTCTCCGTTCCGGGTAACCACTCCATCCACTACCAATAAAGGCTGGCGGGAAAAATTAATGGAATTCAATCCGCGGATACCTACACTAACCGCACTGGTAGCGCCTCCGGGATTAGTATTGATGTTTACCCCGGGAGCTTTACCATATAAAGCCGATGCAAAATTTGTTGGCGAGGTTAACAGAATATCTTTTGAACTCACTGTAGATACCGCATAGCCCAATTTTCTTTGTTCTTTTTTGATACCCATCGCGGTTACAACTACTTCGGTAAGCGCATTTTCCGAAGCTGCCAGTTCAACAACAATATCTGCATTTGAGCCAATCCGCACCTCTTGCGTGGCATAACCTACATAACTAAATACAAGAACAGCATTTTCTGCTGCATTGATTGAAAATCGTCCATTTTCATTTGTAAAGGTACCTCCGGTATTGCTACCCTTTTCAGTAACAGAAACCCCTGGTAAAACTGCTCCGGAAGCGTCTCTTACCAAACCGGTTATTGTTTTTGTTCCCTGCCCGAAAGTAAATGCACTGCATAAGAAGAGCATTCCCATAAGCAAAAAACGAGTTGCTGATTTCTTCATCGTTGTTAGTTTTTGAATTTATAAAGAAAGAATTTGCTTAAAATCAAGGAGCTACAAGAAACTTAATGTTAATTATAATAATTAATGCAAATTTAACAATACTTTTTTAAAAAAAACAAAAAGATTTGTTTTTAAAACAATTAATAAAATAAGTTTTGGTAAATAGTAACGAAATGACAATATTTCCGCTTATTAGTAGAGAAGATTTTATTTATAAACGCTGCTTACTCATAAAATAATATTTTCTGGAATAAGACTCTGGGTCAAAAAATGAAATTCCGGCATACATTAACCCCATACTATAATTGTTATTGGTGAGCGCCTGTTATTGATGAGCGCCGAATTTTGAAAGCCGGTATGGCACCACTATGTGAGCCACCAACTGTGGCGGCATTTATTTCCTGTGTTTTACTTTACACATAATAAATGCTCCCGTCATGCTTAGTGTCTGCACGAGATACTTAACCACAGAAGTTTCTAATATGGGGAGTTTTTTTAAATGCTAATAGATGCTTTTTGATGCATACACGCTTTCTTCTTTGCCACTTTTTACGGCATAAGTAAAGCCTTTCTGTAAGGCATAGGCGCCGTATTCGCCTTTTTTATTTAATGCCAGAAATCCAACCTGTATTTTTTTTGATTTCTCCGGGCTACGTTTAATGATGCGCTGAACCGCTTCTTTACAGGCGGCTTCGGGCGAATGTCCCTGGCGCATCAGTTCCACCACGAGGTGTGAACCTACAATGCGGATCACTTCTTCGCCTACGCCGGTGGAAGTAGCGGCGCCAATCTCATTATCTACATACAATCCTGCGCCAATGATGGGAGAATCACCCACCCGCCCGTGAATTTTATAGGCCATCCCACTGGTAGTGCAGGCGCCGCTTAAGTTCCCGCCGGCATCCATGGCTACCATACCAATGGTGTCGTGGTTGTTGGGGCCGCCGGGCATAGGATCATTCTCTTTATTGTATAATTGATTTTCCACGTTGATCACCGGATCGTATTTAGCCGTTTTCAGCCATTTTTTCCAGGCTCTTTCACTCTCCGGCGTAAGAAGGTTCTCTTTTTTGAACCCGTTAGCCAGGGCAAACTGCAGGGCGCCGTCACCGGCCAAAACAATATGCGGTGTTTTTTCCATCACCAGCCGGGCAACCGAAATAGCATGCACAATATGTTCCAATGCCATTACCGACCCGCAATTATATTGCTCATCCATGATACAGGCATCCAGCGTTACATGCCCGTCCCGGTCGGGTAAGCCTCCATATCCAATGCTTTGATTGGTGGGGTCGGCCTCCGGTATTTTTACACCAGCTTCCACCGCATCTAAGGCCCTGCCTCCTTTGCCAAGTATGGTCCAGGCCCCGGCATTAGCCGCTTTACCAAAATCCCAGGTAGAGATTACAACAGGATTATTAATAACGGGAATGGGTAAGGTTGCCGTATCGGCCAATACCTGCCTGCCTGTTAAAACCGCTGCGGAGCTTATTACCGAGGCTTGCAAAAATTTTCTGCGGGTAGACATTTCCTATTTTTTAAACTGTTTTTCAGTAATTTTTATATGCTCAAAATTAAATGAAATGGCAGTTCATTTAAACAATAATTAAAAAGAGAAGCTGTCTCCTGATGAAACAGCTTCTCTTTTAGTTTCTTAAAAAAATTATGGCATCCAATATACCTTTATCTGTGCTTGTTGATCCAATGATAAAGCTGTTCCACCCAATGCGGCTAACCAATTTGTTCTATTATTTAGCTCCTCGTCGGCCGGGTATGGAACTTTGTTAGGCCTAACCAGTGGAGTATACGTCGGATCTTTAGGTGTTAATCCGGTTCTTCTCACTAACGCCCACCCTTCCATTGGATTCCAAATAGCGCTAAGCCACGCCTGAGTAACAATCTTTTTAAAAGCATCCGCATCATCTGCGCCATTATACGCCACCGATGGAACATTTAAGAAGGTTGTAATTTCTGCCGGAGTAGGCTTGGTAGGCAAATTTGTGATCCATGACATGGCATACCAAAAATCAATGGAAGACTTAATGCCCGCTTCGTAAGCAGTTTTAGCAGCAGCGACATCTTTAGCTACTCCCAATCCGCGCTGATAGATCTCCGCTTTCAAAAAATATACATCTGCTTCCGATATAATCAGGTAAGGATAATTCTGCCTTCCGTTAAATAATAAATTAACATTGAATGAAGCATATTTATTATCGGCATCTGCTCCTATTGCCGGACGGGCTCCATCACCAGGGTAAGGATCGCCACCATCTATCACCGAGTGGTTCTGTGGTTGCGGAACCCAAAGGTCCGCATTGTTTGTCATGAACCAAACTTTTGTACGTGGATCAAAAATTCCAGAGCCATCGGTGTTATTGTTACTCGACATCTGGGCCCAAACATTGCTGCTCATGCGAATTTTGGAAATAGAGTTTTCTGCAAAACTACTCCACAACCTGTCAGTAGTAACAACCGGCGCGACCTTACCAGGCCAAAAACCGAAATTGTTTTTTTCCAGTGCGGCTGGGTCCTGATTCATCGGCAAAGGCTTATTACCGCCAATGATGTCAGTAATAATCTCAGAAGCAAGTGCCTGCTCTTTTTCGTAAAGTCTTACTGCATATCTCAAACGAAGTGCATTCGCAAAACGGATCCATGCAGTAAAATCATTCTTTAAGAAAGAGTCTGAGTTACCAATGCTGATTTGAGTAGCATCTCCAATTTTTATCCCTTCAGCAGCCGATTTAAGATCAGCTAACACACTCTTATAGATATCAACCTGTTTATCATATGCTGGACGGCGCGACTCCAGATTGTCTGCCATACCGGCCTGTGTATATGGAATATCGCCGTAAAAATCCAGCATCTGCAAAGTCTTGGAAGCCATCAAAATATCCGCTATGAATTTTACATTGCTGTACTCCGCCTTAGCTGGACTATTATTGATTAAGTCCTGTAGCTTTTTATAATCAAACAAAACAGGATAATATGAATTCCATAAACCTGCATTGTATATAGCTGTACTGGTAACTTCATTTTGCACCGCCTGCTGGTTAGTAAGATCAAGCAGCAGATAGATGTTCAGCGCATCATTACCATTGGTAATATCTTTCGATATTCCATTAAACAGCCCGGGAATAGTTAAAGTTGAAATACTCGGCTTATCGGGGGTTTCATTCATTTCTTCAAAACCCTTTGTACACGAAAAGAATGCAGCAAAAGCGAGAATTATTATATAATTAAATTTTAGTTTCATCTTATTAATTTTTCTGGTTAAAACGAAGCCCTTACAGAAAATCCAAATGAACGGAAGTTAGGCATAGATGAGTTTTCGAGCCCTTGCACATTTCCTATACCGTTTACGCCTTCGGGATTGAGTCCTTTAGGTATTGTAGTAAATAGGTAAAACAGATCCCTTCCTATTACTGACAAACTCAGGTTTTGAAATATATGGGTTTTCTTCACCACTGAGGCTGGAAACTGGTAAGAAAGGCTGGCTTCTCTGAGTTTCATCCAAGAGTTTTCGAAAACTGATAATGAACGAGGCACACCAAGATGATTCCATGATGCATAAGAAATTCCGTAATACCAGGAAGCGGGTACTATCACATCATTAGGTTTTCCATCAGCATACACGCCGTCCATAATCATACCCACATTGCCAGTTGTTCCATCAGGATAGGTGTAGGGTAAGCCACCACCGTTACGTTCTTTTACAGTTTCCTGTCTCAACCCGTTACCCATTGCAGAGCTATAAGATCCAAACCAGGTATCTCCACCCCATTTAAAGTCGGTAAGAAAATAGAGAGAGAAGTTTTTATAGCGAAGTGTATTAGCAATACCACCAGTAAGTTTAGGTATGGAGTTTCCGATAGGTACTTCATTAGGTGTAAGCACCCACTCTGTAGCAGCAATATGTTCCTGCCCATCAGGTGTGGTGTATTTCATCACTTGCCCATCTCCACCAATCGCCTGACGTACTACTATATTACCATTCTGATCATACGTAAAGTCTTTTCCATAAATGGTTCCGTAGTTATCTCCCACCCGAACTTTTTGTAACGCCCCACTTGATCCATAAACACTTCCTATGGTGAGCACACTATCCACACCAGAAAGGGAAATTAATTTATTTGTTGCCCGTGAACCATTAACCGTAATGCTCCATGAGAAGTTTTTTGTGGTTATCGGATTTGCATTGATAAAAAACTCAAATCCTTTACTTGCCAATTTTGCATCATTAATCCTTATCGAACTAACTCCTGATGAAATTGGAAGGGCGGTTTCAACAATTTGCGGGGAGGCATTGCCTGCATAGCCGGTTAGCTCGATATTCAACTTATTATTGAATAATCCTAAATTAAGTGTTGCCTCATATTGTTTTGTTCTCTGAGGTTTAATACGAGGGTCGGTAAGAATGTTCTGGAATGACTGCGCTACCGTACCGTTATATGCAACCCCGTCGATTATCGCATTTGTTGCATATGGGTCGGTACCACTGCCTCTGCCTGCGTAAGATAAAGCAACTTTACCATAGCTCAACCAGGGAGCAGATTCTTTGAGGCTGCTGATCCCATCTGTGAACACATATGCTAAACTCACAGCAGGATAAAAGAAGGTATTATAGGGGGATCGTAAAGTGGAAGTCCAGTCATTACGGCCTGTTACCTGCAAAAACAAATAGTTTTTGTATGAGATATCAAAGATGCCGATTAAAGAATTGATTTTATAAGCAAATGGTAAATCAACAATATCTTCATTAATATTAACTGGCTCACTACCGTTTTTCAGATTGAAAAGAAACGGATTAATAAAGTTTCCACGTGTTGCAAGACTGTTAGCATAATTCTTAACGTTAACAGACTCTCCACCTGCAGTCAGACTTATATTAATGTCCTTATCTGCAACATTATCCTTGTAGAATCGCGCCATACCCAACATATTAAGGGTATTATTCCGGTCGTTACGAACTCCAAATTTACCGCCTGTAATTCCCTGAGGATCTCTTGGATAATTCCTAATTTCTATCCGGTCGTTGCTATTGTCAACACCTGCCTGTCCTGTTAATGTAAGCCAGGAGGTAGGCGTAGCTGTCAATTTTACACTACCTATAAAATTCTTACGATTTAGCTGTGTATTATTTTTATCGATGTACCAAAATGCATTTTGCAAATAACTATTTCCATTAAATGGATATGCCTGTTCGCCGGCAGGGAAGTTACTGGAATTCGTCACATCATTTAAAGAGCCGTCTGCCTTGTAAGTATTCGCAAGATCAACATAAGGATCGTAATCGCGTGGAGCTGCATAAAACATGCCCTGCAGGTAAGAATTTCCTATCGCCGGTGTATTTAATCTTTTGTAGCTTAAATAGCTGGCAGATATATCAGCAGTAAGTTTTGGACTGATATTGATGGTTGAACCTAAAGTAAGCATATTAGAGGCGTAATTGCTATTAAGAACATTTGCCTTATTGTCCTCTCTTGTATAGGCAAGTCTAAACGACCCTATGTCTCCTCCGCTGGAAACAGAAACATTATGTTGACTGGTAGACCCATTGGGAAAGAATACTTTCCAGGCATCGGGGTGAGCACTGTATGGCCTTTGTACTCCGTCATACCACAACATCGGCTGACCATCAAATTTAGGTCCCCAGGATAAAGCACCGGGAAATGAAATAAACGGCCAGGCCACAGTTGGATTATCATAAGGCAGCATACCATGCGCACCTTTAGTATAAACGCCCATCTGATCCGGGCCGTAGATAGGTGTTTGAATACGCTGTCCATTACCATTTACATTAAACCTTTTGTTATTATCGCCTGTCCATAAAGAAGAAATAAAACCAGCTCCATAGTCATTCTGGAAATTAAAGAAGTCATTGTATACAGAACTAAAGCGATCATTGAACGAGTAATCAATACCAAGTCCTTTTTTCTTGGTTCCCTTTTTCCTGGTTACCAATATCACACCATTGGCACCCCTGTTACCATATAAAGCAGAAGCTGCAGGTCCTTTTAACACTGTTACACTTTCAATATCTTCTGAATTGATAAAGTTTAATCCTGTTCCCCAGTCATTATAGGTAGCAACATCCTCATTTAATTTTGTTCCCAGTGAGCTTCCGTTTAAAGGCGTATTATTAATAGGAACTCCATCCACTACAATTAAAGCGCGATTGTCTCCGGTCAAATTGGTATTACCTCTAATCACCAATCTTGAAGATCCGCCCTCTACTCCACCCGAGGCCTGACTGATATTCAAACCTGAAACTTTCCCCATCAATCCTTGTGCTATTGTTGGAGCCTGAGCTAATGTTAAATCTTTGCCATCAACTTTCTGAGCTGCATAACCCAGTGATCGGGGCGAACGTTTAATGCCAAGAGCTGTTACAACAACCTCATCAAGGCTACCTGCAGCTTCGGACAGGGTAATATTTATCTCAGAAGCAGTGCCTACAGAAACCTGTTTTTCTTCAAACCCCACATAACTAACCACTAGGATTGCATTGTTTCTTCCCACAGAAATAGAATACTTTCCATTTTCATCCGTTACAACTGTTTGGGAAGCACCTCTAACAGCTATTGTTGCACCTGCAACAGGATTCCCTTTATCATCTTTTACTATGCCGCTGATAACCCGCCCTTCCTGTGCGAACAGCGCTATATTGCCCGCCAGCAGGACCAGCAAAACCAGTAAAATTTGTTTTTTTACTTTTTTCATTTACAGTTGAGTTTTAATTTATGATTGACTAAGACTAACAATATTTAAGACCGGTACAACCCGCTATTCCACTATGGCGTAGTGCGGCTGCTCTGTTCCGCCACACAATCCCCCGGGTTAACCAAACAACAACTCACTTTGTTACTGCCCTTCACCAAAGTCCGGTGCATTTTTATCATACCATATCCGTTGTGAGCTTAATGTTGGAACATCCTGGGCGTTGGGTGTAAAGCCCTGTTCGCTCATTGCGGCATTCCAGTTGTTCCTGTTCACTTCTCCGGGGTCGGTTAACCACCAGCGGCGCGGTATCTGCTCATTAAAAGGTTCACGGGCATAATAGGCTGAACCGTTTCTGGGATAGCCTGTTCTGCGAACCAATACAAAAGCTTCACTGGCATTGCGGTAAAAGTTCAGGTATTGCTGTATATATATTCTTTCAAGGTCATTCGTACCATTAAATGCCACTTCCGGGCCATTTAAATATGCCGCAATTTCCGCATCACCATTTCCACTGAATCCGGTAGCAGATTGCGCGGTTACCGCTATAGCATTCATTGTTTTAATGGAAGAAGTAACGCCTTTTTTATACCAGTCTTCTGCTGTGCCTTTGGTATCAATTCCATTACCATAACCTTTCTCAATAAACTCCGCCACCAGCAAACAGGATTCGGCATTCGATACCAGCACATCCGTATAATCGCCGGTTGCTCCGTTTAACCTGGGCGAAAAGAATTTGCGGTTAATGGGTGAGATCAGGAAATAACGTGAAACCACATTGCCCGGGTCGGTATTGCCCACTGCAAAAGCGTTACTTATATAGCCTGCAACAGTTGGGTTTGTTGTCCAGTCTGCCGGCGCCCCCTGGAAACTGATATGCGGGTCATTGGGATCAATAAACGCCGGGAGGCTTGTTGAATATTTGGCTAAAGTATCTTCATAGCTGCCGGTTAGATCGTTGGACTCAAAATATATGGGCAATCTTGGATCATCAGCGGCTTTCAGAAAGTTAACGATAGAAGTACTACCATAGCGGGCGCTTCTGTAATTGATATCATTGCCAAAAGGTGAGAAGTTAGGATTGGTATACTTTAACTGCGCATCATCATTATCAATAGGTCCAATAGCATTCTGCATTACCTGCTTAAATATTTCCTGTGCTTTTGCGGCGTTCTGGTTGTCTAACCGTGCGGCTATGCGCAGCTTAAGGGTGTTGGCTAACTTCACCCATTTGGTCCAATCGCCCTGGTAAAAAATATCGGAGTTACCATAGGCAAGCTGATTGGAAAGCGAGCTGTTAGACAGTATGCTGATCGCATTGTCCAGTTCTCCCAGCCAGGTAGTAAATAGAGATTCCTGTGTATCATAAGCGGGGCTGTAATCAGCTTCGTACCGTCCTTTTATCGCCCCTGTATAAGGTATGGAGCCGTTCATATCGGTAACCTTTATGCCATGCAGGGCCTGTATGATATACGTTACTTCCTGCATTTTCTGATACTGATCTTTGTCCGGAAGGGTACTGATCTGCCTCCTGATCTCAAACAGGTTGGGCAATATCTGGGAATAGTACACGCCATAACGGCCATTTACGTTACCGGTTACTTCATATGGGCTGGCGGTAACATGCTGGGTAAACCGGAACAACTGTTCCATCCCTTCCCATATCCATTCACCACCATTATAGGTCATTAGCCTTTCCTGGGAATAACTTAAAAGGTATTTAATATCGGGTGTGGTTACAATGGTGGGATCCGTATTGATGTTGCCAAATTGTTTTTCGCAGGAGGTGCCGGCGATCGCCGCAAACCCTATTACTGCTATATATTTTGAAACGCTTTTCATGACTTGTAATAATTAAATAATAAAAAAACAATTCCATTAAAAGGTAGCCCTGAGCGTAAATACAAATGAACGCATCATAGGCAAAAATCCTTCTTCGCCGGAATAAGCCGTGTTGTTTGAATTATTGGAAGCCGGGTTAAAATTGTAAGGCAGTGTATTATGCAAATACAACAGATCGCGACCAACAACAGACAAAGACAAAGCGTTCAGCTTAAGCTTTTCATAAAACTTAGCCGGTATACGATACGATAATGCCACCTGGCGCAGCGATATCCATGAATTTTTAAGTACCCAAAAATCCGCTACCCCGGTTGAAGACGAACCGTAGCGATAATAGAACTGGGGAAGATGCGAAGGCTCAACCAATCCCTGGTCGTATGCCTGCTGGTACGTCATGCCGCCTACATCGGCTGTGCCGCCTCCGGGTTTATCAACTATTTGACCCGGGGCAAAAACACCTTCGGGGATTATACCATCATCGTAAGTGCCGCCATCATTAGCATACTGGGATGTCCACTGAATACCGCCGTTCTGAGCATCCCTTCCGGGAAGACTATTGGGAAATACACCCGTATGCGTTCCATACCGGTAGCTCAGCAATACAAAATCACCTCCTATTTTAGCATCCAACAATACATTCAGGCTGAAATTTTTATAATTGAACGTATTGTCCCATCCTGCGCGGAATTTAGCATTGATATCACCCACATCCTGCCATACATTACTTCTGTTAGGAAATGCTGTTCTTGAATCGCTGCGCCATTGAAGAATAGGAAGTCCATTGCGGGGATCATTTTTATCTGTGCCCTCGAAAGCGGTGGAATGTATTTGTGTACGCAATGTGCCGTATGATTTGCCTACAACAGCCCATGTACTGATCTCGCCAATGTTGGCGCCCAGGTTAAATTCTGTTCTGCCAGGGTAAAGATCTACAATCATATTTCTGTTAACGGCATAATTTAGCGCCGTATTCCAGCTAAAGTTCTTTGTTCTTAACGGAGTGGCATCTAATGAAATTTCGATACCCCTGTTGCGTATGTTACCGGCATTGATAAATATGGTGCTTACACCAGACTCTGTTGGCGTGCCAATATCCAGCAACTGGTTTTTAGTATTGTCCTGGTATACACTTACGTCTAATCCTAAACGATTTTCAAGAAACCGCATTTCCAGTCCGATTTCTTTTGATATTTTACGCTGGGGTTTAAGATTCGGCTGTAATACTGACCCGGAGCTATAGGTTGAGAGCGGCACGGTTTGCCCGTTAGCGGTGCTGTATCCATTAAAGGCAAACCCGGGGTTAATCCTGAAGGGATCGGTATCACCGCCCAATGCGGCAAGGTTTCCTCTTAATTTGCCGTAGCTGATCCAGGACGGAAGGCTGTTTTTAAATGTTTCACTAAATATCCATGATAAGCTGGCCGCGGGATAAGTATAAAAGTTATTACCGCTACCATTGGTGTACGTTAATGAAGAAGACCAGTCGCCACGCCAGGTAGCCTGCAGGAATAACATGTCTTTATATCCTATATCAGCGCTGGCATATAATGAGTTAAAGCTTTTACGGTTCCTTATTCCCGCTGTAGTGGTGGGCTGATTAACAGAATTGGCTATATAATAGTTACCCGGATAGCTTAATCCCCCGCTGGTGGAGCTGTTTTCATACGTGGTTTTATAGCGTTGCGCTTCACCACCTATATAGCCACTGATGGAGAGGTCCGGATTAATATCCTTGTTCATCATCAGCATCCATTTCTGCATATTGCTTTCCTTGGTTTGGAACCCGAGTGAATACAGTCCGCCCGTAAAATTTTGCCCCTGGCCCAACTCCTTACTTTCCGACCGGGTATAAATGTTATTAATATTCCCTTCTAAGATCAGTTTCGCCCAATCGGTTAACGTAACGGTAAAGGCCACACGACCACGGAGCAGTTGCTCTTTTTGAAAATAGTTGTTTTCATATAATGAGAACCAGAACCTTGTTTCAGGGGCCAGGTTGGTTTCGGCAGAATTGCCGGGATTAGGAACGCCACCGAACTGGCTGGTATAATGTTCTCTTTGCGACCAGTATTTGGTGTCATAGTTACGCGGCATCATCCACGAATACAGCTTGCCAAAATTATAGGAAGCAAATGCATCCAGCCCGCCTAAGCGTGGCGGGTTTTTACCATTAAAATCAGTATAGGCCGCGCTCATATCCACTTCCAGGAACTTGGTGAACTTATGTGTAACCCTAAGGTCAAATGCATTTTTTGTAAACTTGTTGTTACTTACAACACCCTCGGCCTCATTGCGGTTATAGGATAAACGAAAAGTTGATTTTTCTGTTCCGCCGTCAATGGCAACATTGGTATTATAGCCAACACCCGTTTGAAAAGCGTCCAAAAAGTTATTGGGCTGCGGAAGATATTTGGTAGGCGTACCATCATAATTAATTACATCCTGCCCAAGCATACGCGGACCCCAGTTTTCCAGTTCACGTCCTATACCCCTGTCAATATATGGCAGGCCTGAGACAGGATCGGTAGGAAATACTTTTGTAGTCCATCTTTCATTGGCCTTATAATTCGGATCCCTGGCATCGGTAAAGAAATCACCAACCGTTCCGCCCCCAAATTCATTCTGAAAATCGGGTCCCGCATATGGATCAGTTATATTCACCGACTGGTTAACCGTTATGCCAATGCCCTGGCGCTGTTTTCCTTTTTTAGTAGTAATTAAAATTACCCCGTTTACCGCTCTTGTGCCGTACAGGGCAGCAGCGGCAGAGCCTTTTAATACAGATACACTTTCAAAGTCTTCCATATTCAGGTTCTTCAGGTCGTTACCAAAATCGCGCCCGTTACCGCTAAAAATATCGTTGTCCATGATCACGCCGTCAATAACAAAAATGGGCTGGTTATTGGTTCCCAGGGTAGAGTTACCGCGGATTATAATTTTGGAGTTGGCCATCAAGCCACCGGCTCCTCCCATGTCAATCTGCACGCCTGCAACCCGGCCCTGTAAGGCATTAATTGGGTTAATCTCATTGGTTTTAGACAACTCAGCGCCTTTAACTTCCGTTATGGAAAAGCCTAATTGCCTTTTTTGTTTTGTTACTCCCAGCGCTGTTACTACAACCGCTTCACTTTCTGTTATACTTGGTTTGAGTATTACAGATAAGGTAGTTTGCGTTCCAATGGTTACTTCTGTAGTTTCATATCCCACGGAAGAAAACACAAGCACATTCTGAGAAGTTGCCAATGATACACTAAAACGCCCTTCGGCATCCGTAGCAGCAATGGCGCTTGCTCCCTTTACCGCAACCGATACGCCCGGTAACGCTGCTCCGCTTTCATCGGAAACAGTTCCGGAAACCGTTTTTCTTTGCTGGGCGAAAGCATAAACCCCTGATAACACTATAAAAAGCATTAACAGCAGATGCTTAACATTTGACTTCATCATTGTTAGTTTTAGTTGTAAATTTTGTTTAAGGGTTTCTCTCAGGCAGCTTCCTGAATTTTATTTTTGCGTGCTATGCCTTTCTCATATTTCTCCATTACCAGGGCCGCGCCTCCTATAAGCTGGGCCTCATGCCCCAGCCCGGATATTACAATCGTTGTATTGGCCGCAAGCCGTGGGATACAATGCTCGTTTAATGCCTGCTGAATAGGCGCCTGCAATATTTTACCGGAAGAAGATCCTCTTCCGCTAAGTACTACCAGTTCGGGATTTAACAAATGAATTAAAATGGCGATGCCGCGGCCGATATTATAACCGGCTTCCGACAACAGCTCAACCGCAAAACGATCTCCCTTTGCAGCAGCATCAATAACAGCATCGGCAGCATCTTCCGGATTTAGCGCTTCCAGTCCCGATTTTTTTAAAACGGAGGTTCTGCCGGAGGCTAACCCTTCCAAGGCCTTTTCTATTACCGCCGTTAAAGCAGCTTCTGTTTCCAAACAACCGCTTTTGCCACAACTGCATAGCTTACCATTCTGGAAAAGCGGAATATGGCTGAACTCACCCGCAAAACCGTTATCTCCCCTGAACAACACATTGTTCAATATCAAACCCAGCCCAATACCCCAACCCACATTAATTACCATCACATTTTTTTTATTAAGCGCGGCGCCAAACTTTTGCTCGGCCAGCGCAATAAGACTTGAGTCATTATCAATAAATACAGGAACCCCGGTTTTACTTTCAATAAATGAAGTAATGGTACCCTGCCCGTTCCCGGGAAAGGAGTAATTCACTCCTTCCTTCGCATCAATAAACCCCGGCATACTAATGCCAATACCCGCGATTTTACTTTTGGCTATTCCTGCTTCGTCTATTACTTCGCTAATCTTGTCGGTAATAATGTCTAACGCCCCGGGATTACCCGCCAGGTTCAGTTCTATGCTTTCCATTTTCCCGATATGCCTGTTTTGCATATCCATTACTACCAAACGGGTAACAAACTGATCCATGGCAACCGATACGGTATACATAATATCGGGCTTAAGAGAATACATCTGCGGCCGCCTGCCACCACTGGAAGGAGCATGCCCTGTTTCAACCACATACCCTTCCTCTACCAGCTCATTTAAAATTTTTGTAGTGAGGGAAAGGCTTTTTTCAATTCTTTCACTTATTTCTGCACAGGAAAGCATCCTTGAAAAATAAAGATGGTTCACTATTCTTTTCCTATATAATTGAGTCTTACCCGCCATTTCTATTAAAATAAGGTTAACATTTACTGAATAATATGTTAAAGTAAACTAACTTTTTTTAAAAAAACAATATGTTTTTGATAAATTTTTAAAATAATTTAAATGTTAACCCGATTTAGAACACATTTACCTTCGGTGAGAAAATTCAAATTGTTGCTGAGGCTGTCTAAAAAAAATATTTTGCCACAAAGCCGCTAACCTGCCTGCTCTTTAAGCAGGGCACGAAGAAAATAAAACCTGAATGAAAGATATTTGCATCACAGAATGATTATACTATTTGGACTTATAGCGTTTCTATTGTTCCAAATCAGACAGTCATTAAAAAACCAACATACATATGATACGTTCCATTTTTTCCGCACTGCTGCTCATCCTCTTAACGGGGTTTTATGCGCAGGGGCAATCCGGGGTTAATGATAATCCCGCCAAGATGCAATGGTTTAAAGATGCCAAACTGGGCATTTTCATCCATTGGGGTATCTATTCCGTCAATGGTGTAGACGAAAGCTGGTCGTTCCACAATAAAAAAATATCGTATGCCGACTATATGAAGCAATTGAACGGCTTCACCGCCAAAAACTATAACCCGGATGCATGGGCGCAACTGATCAAAGAAACGGGCGCCAGGTATGCGGTAATAACCACCAAACATCATGATGGGATTGCTTTATGGGATACCAAGGCCAACAATATGAGCACGGCTAAGCTCACGCCTGCCAGGAAAGATGTGATCACTCCTTTTTTTGCCGCGTTGCGCAATGCAGGTCTTAAAGCCGGGGCCTATTTCTCCATATTAGACTGGAGCCACCAGGATTACCCGGGGTTTTTAAAAGACAGCAGCCGCTACCAGGTAAAAGACGATCCGGCAAGATGGAACAGGTACCTGGCCTTTTACCAGGCACAGATCAAAGAGCTCAGTACACAATTTAATCCGGATCTGTTTTGGTTTGATGGCGATTGGGAGCATAGCGCTGCAGAATGGCAGGCTAAAAAAGTACGGGAGATGATACTGGCGCATAATCCTGAAGCCATTATTAACGGACGGCTGGCCGGTTACGGTGATTATGAAACACCTGAACAAAATTTCCCGATTACCCGCCCCTCTCTCAACCCATGGGAACTGTGCATGACCTCTAACAATAACTGGGGATACCACCCGGACGACAGCGCATATAAAACACCCTATGAGCTCATTACCATTTTTGCCGATGTGATCAGCAATGGCGGCAACCTGCTGTTTGACATTGGCCCACGGGAAGATGGCTGGATACCCACGGAACAGGTACATTTATTAAAGGAGCTGGGCAAATGGACGCATAAGCACGAAGAAGCCATTTTTAATACGGAAGCCGGCATGCCGCCGGGTCATTTTTACGGGCCAAGCACGATATCAAAAGATTCCTCTACCCTGTATCTTTTTGTGCCCGCCCTTAACAGGAGTAAATTAGTGATCAAAGGATTATACAATACCATTCAAAGCATTAAAGTGATAGGGGCAGATCAGCCCCTGCATCATAAAATTGTGGGTAAAATATCGTGGAGCCCGGTGCCGGGTTTGGTATACATTGATGAAATTCCGGAAACAGCTACTGATGGCTACATGACGGTGCTTGAAGTAAAATTAGACGGGCCCATAAAGCTGTACAAAGGCAAAGGCGGGCTTGGAGCGGAGTAGAAGAGAGTGCAGGGCACAAAAGTTGCAGGTTACAGGTTACAGGGGATGTCCCTGCAACCTGTAACCTAATTCAACGCCGCGGGTTCTTTTACAATGGTAATACCTTTGGTATGTTTTATAGATTCCCATCCGCCGGTAACATTGCGCAGGTTATTGTAGCCCTGCATTTTAAGCAGCGATGCGGCAATAACACTCCGGTATCCTGCCGCGCAATGCAGGTACAGGTTATCTCTTTCATTAAGATGGGCAATATTGCCCGGATCTTTCATATCAATCAGGGGAACATTTAAAGCACCCTGCACGTGTCCTTCCGCATATTCTACCGGCCGGCGTACATCCACTACTACAAGGTTTTCATCAAAAGGGATATCCATTGCCAGTTCCCCGGCATCCACATCAATGATCATATCAACAGCTCCTCCCGAATCTTTCCATGCCTCAAACCCACCTTCTAAGTAACCGGCAACATTGGTAAACCCGGCATCTGTAAGCAGTTGTACACACACTTCTTCTTTTCCGGCAGGGGTAATTAATATGATCTTTTTACCGGCGGGTAACAAATTAACCGCCCATTCTATAAAGCGTCCTTCAAACCCTATAAAAAGAGAACCGGGTATAAATCCTTCTGTAAAGGCAGCGGCGCTGCGGGTATCCACCATTATAAAATGGTTGTTATCCCTGAGCAGTTCGCTCAATTGCCGCGGAGTAAAAGCAACACGATGTGAATACAACATTTCAGACAGAATGGTTTAAAATGTGTTTAAATAAAAACGGTTGATGAAAATGATACATCAACCGTTTATAATAAAGCGGTAAGTATTAGCTTAATAGCTGCTCTACAAAATGGTATATTTCGGCCAGGCGTTTATGGTTTACCGAATAGTAAATAAACTTTCCCTCACGGGTAGTGCTTACCATGCCTGCTCTTCTTAAGATGGCCAGATGCTGCGATGCAACTGATTGCTCAAGCCTTAACTGCACGTATAATTCAGTAACCGTCATTTTTTGTTTTTCATCCAGCAACTGAATCATTTGCTGCCTCAACTTGTGATTGAGCGCCCGTAAAATAAGCGCAGCTTTTTTAACATTCAGAAAGTCAATCCGTAATTCGGATGCATTCTCCTGCGCTGATCCGTTCAATACCATTGTGTATGGATTTGTAAGGCCTGTCATAGGAATAATAACTTTAAAATTTAATCATTAATATATCAAGTGCAAAGATATAACCGAAAATACAAATAACCCCCTCCCACATGTTAAAGTAATAAAAATGTATGGCTGGTTATTTAGCCCTTTTAGATCCTTCAAAATAGAAATCTTTTACATACAGGGGTTCCATATAGGCCAGGCTGCAGAAGTTGTTGTTTTTAAAGGAGTTAAACAAAAGCTGTGATAGGTGGGTACTATTATAGTCTATCTTTTCAAAACAGGTGTTTTCATTAACCAAACGCATATCTTCCCATTTGGGCGCGCCGCTGCCAAAACAAAGTACTTTTTTATACCCCGGCACCTGTGCAAATAAATCCCCGGAAAGTGTTGCTGCATGTGGAGGTAATACCACTTCCCCCTGCGGATTATATAATGCTGTATATACTTCCTTTCGCCGCGCATCAATCATCGGGGCGTAAACATCAAAGCCGGGAAACGCCTCAACGGCCGCCGCCGCCATTACTTCAAGCGTGCTTACCGCCACTAATGGCTTGCCGAGCGCATAACAAATTCCTTTGGCGCTGGCCATGCCCACCCGTAAACCCGTGTAAGACCCGGGCCCGGAGGTTATGCCCACCCCATCAATAGCGTTGAGCGTAATATGCAATGCGTTTATCATTTGCTGTATGGCAGGCTGCACAAAAGCAGCATGATCGTACTGCACCGTATTATTCAGTTCCATTAATAATTCACCATTACGCGACAGGCCCACAAAGGCTTTTTCCAATGCGGTATCAATATGTAACAGAAGCGCCATTTAATTCAATTTTTTAGCGTTTATCAAAATTAGATTTAAAAGTCCGAAGCGAAATGCCATCAGCAATAAACCACAAATTTATAAGTCCGAAGCCGGATCCCGCACGTGCGGGACGAAATCTGAAAGGAGTACAAAGAACCAGGAAACAAATCACAAAAGACAAATAAAAAGCAAAATTCAAATTCTAAGCAGGAATCCGAAGCGGGAATACAGCAACAGCCATCAGCAAGCATTGCTATATTGAGTAACTTTGCATTTTTATCATTCTTTACACATCAGTATGAGCAAAACAATCATTAATGCCCAACATGCGCCTGCTCCTATCGGACCTTACAGCCAGGCGGTAATGACAGGCAATTTATTATTCGTTTCGGGCCAAATAGCCATTGATCCCAAAACGGGTAACATAGAAGCAAAAGATGCCGCAGCCGAAACAACACAGGTAATGCAAAACATAGCAGCCATTCTTGGCGCGGCCGGGCTTGGCTTTGAGCATGTGGTAAAAACAACTGTTTTCCTGTCGCACATGAGCTTATTTACCATTGTGAACGAAGTATACGGTAACTATTTTTCAAACAACTTTCCGGCAAGGGAAACAGTAGCCGTTAAAGGATTACCCAAAAATGTGAATGTTGAGATCAGCGTAATTGCAGCTAAATAAAAACTGCGAATGTTAAGTCAAGCAGGTTATGCCTGTATTTATCGTGAAAGTGAGAGGAGCAGTGAACAGGCAATAGTGCATCTTACCTTCCGCTATTCACCCATTTACCACTTCTCACGTCTGACACAGCACTAATGAGAAGTATATTATATAAACTTGTTCATTTTTTAACAAAATAGATTTATATTGCAAAATATTAATTATTAGCATTTATAGATAATTAAATTGATCGTGCGCCAGTTAGCTGCTATATCCCTTATATTGATCTTTCTCTTTAACCTTTTTGGTTACAGGGCTTTATTGCAATATTGGGAAACTCAGGAAAATACGAAGCTGGAGGCAAGATTAGACCAGCAGCAATACGATGAAAAGGACCTGGTAGAAATAAAGGTTCCTATACATTTGCCCTATCACAGCAACTGGAGCGACTTTGAAAGATATGACGGGGAGATTGATATTGACGGCGTACATTACAAATATGTAAAACGCAAAATATTCAACGACTCACTTGTTCTCCTCTGCATACCGAACAATATAAAAATAAAGATCAGTACAGCCCGTGACGAATTCTTCGGCCTTGTGAATGACCTTCAAAAGGATGCGGCCAATACCAAATCATCTCATTCTTCTTTTTCTTTTCATTTTTCAGGTGGTGATTATATCTGCCAGGAAAATGAAGACTGGAATATGACGGCTGAAGCTGACGCAATGGTATATTATTATCCCATGTCTGTTCCGCTTCTTTCTTTTTCTGCTACTTCTCCCTGGCAACCCCCCGATTTCCAGTTCCTTATTTCCTGTTAATCTGTTGCGTCCGGGACGCTCCTGCCTTTATGCCAGAAGCAGGGTGATGCGATCCCTTTATGCCAAAACAGGTTCACTTTTATTCCGTTCATTTTTCTTATTCATCTGCGAAGCATTCAATGCATTTGCATAGGAATCAATAGGATGTTGTACACTTTATCATTAATAAAATTTACCTTTTATTAATGCAGACAGCACAAAATATTATAAAATATATAAAAGTTGTTTTGGAGTTTTAAGTATATATGAGACGCCGCGATTCTTCGCGGTGTATTTTTTAAAACTTCAAGATCGGTATAAACTGATCTGAATGATGTACAATATTTTTTAAGGCCCCAAGTACTCACCCAATGGCGGAGTCGGATCATATTTCATGAACTTCCCGGTTATTTCAGCAACCTTAAGTAAGCCAGGCTGAGTGGTACCTGTTCTACCGAACGGGAGGATTCGTCTTCAATAAAATAGTGTTTCACGCCGGCTTTCTTTGCCGCCTTCATAATAGCGGCAATACCCACATCGCCGGAACCCAGCACCACATTGGTTTCTACGTCCGCGTGCCCTTTCTGGTTGCCTGCTGTTCCGGGTTTACGGTCTTTAAGGTGCATTAGAGGAAAGCGCCGGGGATATTTTTCAAGCAACGCTACCGGATCCTGCCCCGGATGTTTTACCCAAAATACATCCATTTCAAAGTTCGCATAAGCAGGATTCATATTTTGCGCCAGGTAATCGAACAGGGTGCCTTCGCCATAAGCGCCAAATTCGTACCCATGCGGGTGATAGCATAATGAAATGCCGTTTTCTTTTAAGTGCTTCCCGGCCGCATTAAATACCGTAACCGCGTTTTTTGCATCGTCAATAGTAAAAACATCTGTATGCGGGATCCAGAACACCACCACGTATTTTGCGCCATAGGTTTTAGCCAGGTCAACAGCTGCCTGCGGATTTTTAGCCAGTTGCTGAAAATCGGCACCTACACTAACCACTTTCAGGTTATTTTTCTTCAGCAGGGATTTAAACTCATCTACCGGCAACCCATAGCTGTCGCCGCCTTCCAGCTCCTTAATACCCATTTTGCTTATTTTTTCCAGCATGGCGGGAACATTACCCGGAAGCTGCTTTCTGAAGCTGTATAACTGCACGCCAATTTCCTGTGCAAAAACAGGTAAGGCAATAAGGAACAGCACTGCCGCCGTACATATCTTTTTAACTATAACGTGGGAACTGCGATACATAATAAATATTTTTTCTACCCTCAAAAATGAAATCTTTATAAATGTACAAAAGATTTATTCCTTTCGGTATCACACAATTGATGAGGGCGCATTTCAATTTTTGGCAGGTGGGTGGTGACACCCACCTGTAGAACCCGCTACCGGTCGGTGTCTCACCG
>CALMQS010000053.1 GCA_937871285.1 uncultured Sphingobacteriales bacterium
ATCCGGTCCTGATTTTTTCATCTTAAAATCATCAATTATGAAGCTTTTTAACTCATTGCACTTAGGTGAAGGTGTAAAAATCGCTATGATTGTTATACTGGTTTATGCAACGATTGCGGTTATCACGTACCTCTCCTGGTAAAATTATTTTTCCTGGAAGAAGCACTTTCCCCGGATAACAGGGAAAGTGTTTTTTTTAGGTTATCCACCGCCCGGCCCTGTGGTACTCACCAGCTCCCTGAGCCATCGGCTTTCAGCCTTCAGCTAAAGAATACTAACAACGATCTGATAATTCCTTTTTTCACCATTCACTACTCACCACTGGCCACTCACCACGATTTCATTCACCCTCAAATATGCTTACCTTTGCCAACTTTATGGAACAACTGAGCAAAAATTATGAGCCTGCCGCTGTTGAAGAAAAGTGGAGCAGGCACTGGAAAGCAGAACAATATTTTAAGAGCGTGCCGGATAGCCGCAAGCCCTTTACCGTGGTTATTCCACCACCCAATGTTACCGGGGTTTTGCATATGGGGCATACGCTCAATGAAACTGTGCAGGACATATTGGTGCGCAAGGCCAGGATGAGTGGCTTTAATGCCTGCTGGGTACCCGGCAGCGATCATGCTTCTATTGCTACTGAAGCCAAGGTGGTAGGTATGCTTAAAGAAAGGGGAATTGATAAAAATAGTTTAAGCAGGCCTGAGTTTTTAAAGTACGCCTATGAATGGAAAGAAAAATACGGCGGTATTATTTATAGCCAGATAGAAAAACTGGGCTGCAGCGTAGACTGGAGCAGGGTAACCTTTACCATGGATGATGCTTATTACAAAGCCGTAATGAAAGTGTTCGTGGATTTGCACGGTAAAGGACTGATTTACCGCGGCGCAAGAATGATCAACTGGGATCCGGCGGCGCAAACTGCATTGAGTGATGAAGAAGTAGAGTATAAGGATCTGCAGGGAAAATTATATTACATACGGTATAGCATTACGGATGAAGCGGGAGAAGAAATGATCAACCCGCTGACCGGCGAAAAAGGAATTATTATTGCCACCCAGCGCCCCGAAACCATTATGGGCGATACGGCTGTTTGCGTTAATCCTAACGATGAACGTTATGCGCATTTAAAGCATGCGAAGGCTGTTGTTCCGCTCATCAACCGCAGCATACCCATTATTTTTGATGAATATGTTGACCCGGCATTTGGTACGGGCGCCCTGAAAGTTACGCCGGCGCATGATATTAATGATTATAACCTGGGACTAAAGCACCACCTGGAAGTAGTGGATACCCTGAACGCGGATGGCACATTAAGCGAAGCCGCGCAAATATATGTGGGGGAAGACCGCTTTGCCGCCCGGAAAAAGATCATTGCCGGGTTATCGGAGAAAGGATTCATTGTTAAAGAAGAGGAATATGCCACCCGCCTCGGCTACAGCCAACGCACGGGCGTTGTGGTAGAGCCACGTATTTCAACACAATGGTTTTTAAAAATGAAACCGCTTGCCGAACCTGCTTTAAAAGCGGTGCTGGAGGGTGAGATTAATATACACCCCGGCGATAAATTCCTGGCTACCTATAAGTATTGGCTGGAAAATGTGAAGGACTGGTGCATCAGCCGCCAGTTGTGGTGGGGACAGCAGATACCCGCATGGTACGATGATAAAGGCAATGTAGTAGTGGCCGAAAATGAAACTGCCGCTAAAAAATTATATACCGCTCAGTATGGCGAAGACAATATTTTAACGCAGGATGAAGATGTGCTCGACACCTGGTTCTCTTCCTGGCTTTGGCCTATGGAAGTATTTAAAGGCATCTCTGATCCGGGCAACAGGGATATTCAGTATTATTATCCCACATCTGTGCTGGTAACCGGGCAGGATATTATTTTTTTCTGGGTGGCCAGGATGATCATGGCGGGATTAGCATACAATAAAGAAAAGCCCATCGAAAAAGCGGTTCCGTTCAGAGATGTATATTTTACCGGCATGGTGCGGGATAAGCAGGGCCGAAAAATGAGCAAGCAACTGGGCAATTCGCCCGACCTGCTGAAGCTCATTGAAGATTATGGTGCGGATGCTGTTCGCTTTGGCATTATGATCTCTTCTCCCGCTGGTAATGACCTGTTGTTTGATAATGCTTCCTTAGAGCAGGGAAAATTCTTCAACAATAAACTATGGAATGCGCTGAAGCTGGTGAAGATGTGGGAACATCGGGCAGATGTTTCATTACCCGCTAATGATGATTTTGCTACGCAATGGTTTGAAAGCAGGCTGAATGAAGTAAAAGCCGAAGTGGAAAAGCTATTTTCAGAATTCCGGTTGAGCGAAGCGCTTAAAACCATTTACTCTTTAATATGGGATGACTTTTGCAGTTGGTATCTTGAATGGGTGAAACCTGGTTTTGAGCAATCTATTTCGGCGGATGTATATAGTAAAACAGTGGCTTATTTTACTGAGCTATTGCAATTATTGCATCCTTATATGCCCTTTATTACGGAAGAAATAAATGAGCGGCTTAATGAAGGCAAAGAAGGCTTATGCGTGATGCAATGTAAGCCGGTGGGGATAGCCAACAATGAAATACTGCAACGGGGAGCTATACTTAAAGCAGATATAACAGCAATAAGAGATGCAAGGAAAAAGAATGAAATAAAGAACAGTGAAAGAATTTCCTTCTCAAAAAATGCTGCAGGTGAACATATATATAGAGATGAAGGGATGGATCTTTTGTTAAGGAAGCAAACAAATGTTTTTTTTGACGCTTCAGTTTATACCAACGAAGATTATAGTATTGATGGTAAAGAACGCATTGTAATTGCTTCATCTGAAAGACAATTCTATTTATACGTTGATAAAAAAATTGATACTTCAGCGCAGAAAGAACAATTGGAAAAAGACCTTGCTTATCAAAAAGGATTTCTTGCAGCTATAGCAAAAAAGCTAAGCAACGAACGGTTTGTTCAAAATGCCCGGCCGGAAGTAGTGGAGCTGGAAAGAAAAAAAATGGCCGATGCCGAAGCTAAAATTAAAGCGATAGAAGAAAGCCTGGCGCAGTTGAGTTAACTTGATTGTAATTGATGACAGCGTATATTGATGCAGGTGCGCTGACCGCGTCTGTCAATCTGCGGCATCTTTTCTTATAGCGTGCGTAACAGCAACTGTTTTTAAACAGCTTCTTCGTTAGGAAAACCTGCGATAATTAATATTCTAATTTCCTAAGCTCCGGCGCCTTGAACCAGGTAGCAGCGGCTACTAAAAACGTCATGCATCCGCCAAAAATAACGGAAGGCACTACCCCCATTATTTTCGCCATCAGTCCACTTTCAAACTGCCCCAGTTCATTGCTCGAATTAACAAACATGGAATTTACACTCAATACCCTGCCCTTCATTTCATCGGGTGTTTTTAACTGCATGATGGTACCCCTTATCACAACACTGATCCCATCTAATATACCACTCAGCATCAATGCAAAAAAAGACAACAGGAACCATTTGGAAAAGGCGAAAATAACAATACAGATACCAAACCCTGAAACAGCAATAATGAGCCGCCGTCCCTGTTTTTGTTTCATCGGAAAAAAAGTAAGCAGCAACACACTGCATATAGCGCCTACATCGGATGCGCCGTTTAAAATACCAAAGCCTTCCGGCCCTATTTTTAAAATATCCCGCGCAAATACGGGCACCATAGCTACAGCCCCGCCAAAAAATACGGCGAACATATCTAATGAAATAGCCCCCAGCAGATCTTTTGTTCTGAAAACAAACCGCAGCCCTTCTTTAACGCTTTCCCATGTCTTTTGTTCACTTTTCTGTATAAGCGCCGGCTTCTTTTTAATACGCAATAGCGCTATGAATGCAGCAAGCATGCCCGAACAAATACACCATAAGGTTCCGCTGTTTCCAAACAGGGCAATGCAAAAGCCTCCCATGGCATGCCCCATAACGGATGCCGTAAGCCATGCACCCTGGTTCCATGTAATGGCATTTGGTAAAACACGCCGTGGAACGATCAGCGCAAGCAGCACATTAAAAGAAGGGCCTGCAAAAGCACGGACAATACCTGTGCAGCATATTACCGCGTAAATGCAAATGGCTATGCGATGCTGTGTAAGATGTGCTCCGGCATATGCCGAGGAAAGGATCAGTAATGCAATAGCTGCGCATACATACATCAACACGCCTGTGAGGAGCAGCTTTCTTTTTTCGCTCATATCAATTACATGACCTGCATATAAGGCAAGGCTGAGCGCGGGAATAACTTCCGACAAACCGATGAGGCCAATAGCGAAGGGAGCATTGGTAAGCTGGTATATCCACCAGCCAACGAGAGTGCTCATCATGCGCAGCGAAAGGATAAATAAAAAACGTCCGGTTATCAAATATCTGAACTCCGGTATTTGTACTGCTTCAAACGGGGCGCCTGTTTTAAAATAGGTTTGAAGACTCATCACTTTTCAATTTTCAGGGTAGCGCTATGTAATACTGGCCGGCATCATAATCTTTATCAAGCGCGTCAATAATCGCTTTCAGATGATTTTCATTACCCAGGAAATCTGCTTTGCCGGCATCTACATATAAGGTTCTGATATTATGTTGTTTGATATAGTGCGTGTAGGTTTGCTGGATATTGAACAGGTATTCATCAGGAATATTTTGTTCATAAGCACGTCCGCGTTTACGGATATTCGACTGCAGATTATAAACAGGCGCATGCAGGTAAATCAGGATGTCGGGCTGAACAAGCTGCTGGTGGATAATGTCGAATAAACGCTGGTACAGTAGGAATTCCTCATCCGGTAAATTTACTTTTGCAAAAAGCAGGCATTTGGTAAACATATAGTCCGATATCGTTATGTGCTGAAAGATATCCCGGGTATGTACCAGCTCTTTAAGTTGCTTATAGCGCTCGGCCATAAAAAAAAGTTCCAGCGGAAAGGCGTTCTGTTGTGGATTTTCATAAAACTTAGCAAGAAAAGGATTATCCGCAAATTGTTCAAGTATCAGCCTTGCATTAAAATATCTCGACAACAGATGGGCTAAAGTTGTTTTACCTGCACCAATATTACCTTCAATGGTGATGAAACGATAATTCATAAAGTAAGCCAAACTTAAACAACCCTTTTAAATAAACCGGAAAGGGTTATACACTAATTTTCCAGTTTTCGTACTTCTAGCGTATCAGGACATTCTTTTAAAAGACGACTAATCGTTTTTTTCAATACCGGGTGCACCGCATCAGGAGCTATTTCATTCAGGGGCTCAAGGGCAAAACGCCTGTTAGCTAATTCGGGATGCGGAACCACCAGGTTGGGATAATGAATAACCGCATCATTAAACAACAAAATATCAATATCAATGACCCGGGGGCCAAATTTTTCAACCCGGTGTCGCCCCATACTGGTTTCAATATGCAGTATGGTATCAAGCAATTCCAAAGCAGGTAAAGTGGTATGTACAATAAGTGCCTGGTTATAAAAAGGGGGCTGATCGGTTTTCCCCCAGGCTGCGGTTTCATAAAAATGCGATAAAAGCGCTATTCTGCCGCATGCCTTTTCAACCCTCATTGCCGCTTTTTTTAGTTGCTTTTTCCTGTCGCCCATGTTACCGCCTATCAGTAAATACGCTTTATTCATGGATAGTATGTAATTTTCGGCTTCAAATATCTCTATTTTTACCAGATTAAAATTTTTAACGTGAGGAGTTTCTTTAAGTTTTTCCTGGCCGCTTTGCTGGCACTGGTTGTTTTTACTTTGATTGGGTTTCTTATTTTATTTGCTGTAGCAGGTAGTATTGCCAGTAGTGAAAAAACAACAATAGCAGCAAAATCAGTTTTATTTATTGACCTTTCCCGGAGTTTTAAGGATAAAAAAACAGACAATACCCTTGCGCGGCTCAGTGGTGACAGGGATATCTATTCAACCTCCCTGTATGATGTTGTTCGCCTCCTTCAACATGCTAAAAGCGATTCGTTGGTAAAGGGTATTTATATTAAATGTAATGAAAACGCAAACGGGTTTGCTGCAAGTGAAGAGTTGCGCAACGCACTCCTTGATTTTAAGGAGAGTAAGAAATTCGTTATTGCCTACGGCGATATGATTTCCCAGAAAGCTTATTTTGTTGCCAGCGCGGCCGACAAAATTTACTGCAACCCTAAAGGCATGATAGACTGGAAAGGATTTGCCTCCCAGCTTTTTTTCATTAAGAACGCGTTAAAGAAACTTGAAATTGAACCGCAGATATTTTATGATGGTAAATTTAAAAGCGCTACAGAACCGCTGCGCGAAGAAAAGATGACGGAAGCCAACCGGTTGCAAACTACGGTATGGCTGGGAGATGTATACCATCGTTTTTTACTTGCGGTTGCGGATGCGAGAAGCATTGATACCGCAACGCTTCACGGGTATGCCAACGCCTATATGATACAAACAGCCAATGATGCTGTAAAATATAAGTTATTAGACGGTGTAAAATATGACGATGAGGTGAAAGATGAGATCAGGAAAAGACTGGATATTAAAGAAGATGACAAAATTGAATTTGTACAAATAGGGAGTTATGCTGAAGCAACCAGCATAAAAAAATATACATCCGACAGGATAGCCGTTATTTATGCCGAAGGAGATATTGTATATGGCCGGGGAAGCGAAGGGCAGGTAGGTTCAGATGAATTCAGGAACCTGATTTCAAAAGCCCGCACGGATAAAAATATTAAGGCTATTGTATTACGGGTTAATTCGCCCGGTGGCAGCGCTTTGGCAAGTGAAATTATATGGAGGGAAACCCTGCTTGCCCGAAAAGCCGGAAAGCCTTTGGTGGTTTCCATGGGAGATGTGGCCGCTTCCGGTGGTTATTATATTTCATGCGCGGCCGACAGCATTTTTGCACAACCCAATACCATTACCGGCTCCATTGGTGTTTTTGGCATCGTACCTAATATGCAGGATTTTTTCAAAAACAAATTAGGCGTAACATTCGACCAGGTAAAAACCACGCCCTATGCAGATATAGGTACAACGGTTCGGCCACTCACCGAAGGAGAGAAGCAAATTATACAGGCCGCAATAGATACCATTTATCATGATTTTAAAACACGGGTGGCGGACGGCCGGAAAAAAGATATGCTGCTGGTTGACAGTATTGCACAGGGAAGGGTATGGACTGGTAGTCGTGCTATGCAAATTGGATTGGTAGACCGCCTTGGCGGACTGAACGATGCCATAGCATGCGCCGCAGGCATGGCCAAACTTAAAGATTACTCGTTGAGAGAATACCCTGAGCCGGTGTCGTTCTGGGATATGCTAAAAAGTAGTTACAGCAAAACAGTAAAAGCCAAAGCAATCAGGGAGGAACTGAGTTACAGCCAATACCAGTTATATGAACAACTGCAGCGCATCAGGCAAAGGGTGGGTACGGCACAAACAAGGCTGCCTTATGATATTGTTGTAGAGTAAATTATTAATGTACTTCAATCCGCTACCTTTACCGGGCAAATTATACATTGCATGTTAAAATCCTATAGCCAGTTTAAAGCCATGTTAGCTATTGCCAAAGCGGGACTTATTGCTATTTTCAGAAGTCCTTCGGCAGTTGCCTTCAGCTTTGCTTTTCCACTTATATTTATTCTTGTTTTTGGTTTCTTTAGCGGGGGGAGCAAGGTTTCCCTGCGTGCAGCTTTTGCTCCCGGTACGGATACTACTCACTATTTATATAGCGTAATCCATAATATCGCCGGTATCCGCATCATTGAAAAACCGGACATTGAGCTCAATGAGGAACTTGAAAAAGGCAGGCTAACAGCTATTATCTCCATTCACAAAAATGATAATGAGTCGCCGGCATATTTTATCAACCTCAAAAGTTCGGAAGCGGTAAGTCCACAGAATTTGCAGGTACTGCGCTCCATTCTTGAATCAGTCATCAAAAATATTGATCGTCAAAAATATCCGAATACGCCTACTATTGCAGCCATTAATAATCATATTGAAAAAATACCCGGAAGAACCTATCGTACCATTGATTTCATTTTACCGGGGCAACTCGGATTCTCTTTATTGAGTGCCGGCGTATTTGGGGTAGCATTTTTGTTTTTCAGCCTGCGGCAAACCTTAGTGCTAAAACGTTTTTTCGCCACACCTGTCAGCCGCACCTTTATCGTACTGGGTGAAGGCCTGAGCCGCGTAACCTTTCAACTGATAACGGCGGTAGTGATATTATTAGTAGGATATTATTTTTTTCATTTTACATTAATCCACGGCTGGATCACCTTTATGGAATTGCTGGTATTGAGTTTCATAGGACTGGTTGTTTTTATGTCGTTTGGATTTGTGGTAAGCGGGATAGCGAAAAATGAAAGTACTATTCCGCCATTAGCTAATATGGTTACGCTGCCCCAGTTTTTGCTTGCGGGTACCTTTTTTCCTATTGATAACTTTCCTGCCTGGCTGCAGCCTTTTTGTAAAATATTACCACTTACCCATTTAAATGATGCCATGCGCAACGTGGCTTTTGAAGGCGCGCATTTAACAGATTGCGGCAAACAGTTAGGCATACTTGCTATATGGGCTGTAATAGGCTATACGCTTGCGGTAAAGGCGTTTAAATGGGAATAAAAAATAGTAATAAATTTTGATCTTAAAAATATGCGTTTATTAAAACAGGCGGTAACAGGACTTATAATATTCAGCATCATACTGCTGTTGTTTTCCTTTCTGCTGCCCTCAAAAATAAGGGTATCCAAATCTGTACTGGTACATGCTTCCCACGAAAGGGTAATGGCTGCCCTGCTGCATATTGAGGACTGGAAAAACTGGAATCCTATTTTGCAGGACAGTACTGCAAAGTATACCATATTATCGCCTCAACGGGTAGACTGGATAAGCGCCGATGGCGTTCCAAACTCCATACAATTAGAGCAATTTGCGCGCGACAGTATAACCGTTCTTATAAGATCTAAAAACAAACAGGTTTTTTCCAGCGGGTTTACTGTTGTAAGCCATCCGCAGGACAGCCTGCTCACCAAAACAGAGTGGTGGATTAATGAAGATATTAAATGGTATCCCTGGGAAAAATTCTATGGTTTGTTTTCTGAAAGCTTCAGGGAAACCTACATGGATAATAACCTGCAGTTGTTTAAGCATTATGTTGAAAACAAATGAAAAGTTAAATAGCCGCAGTTAAAGCGCATTATGCGCTTCTGAATACGTTATTAACATCTTTTAAACATTTTTCTTTTTTACTTCACACAAATATAAGCATAGTAGCATGCTACATATGTGAAAATATCATCTTCTCACCCGTTATCTAAAATGCATTTTATGAAAGGAACATTTTTGTTACTGGCATTGCCCGTGCTGCTACTTGCTTCCTGCACCAAGGAAAAAGTAGTAGGATCCAATGACCTGCCTGCCACCAGCACCAACTATATTATTACTCATTTTCCTGATCAAACAATCGTTCATGCCGTAAAAGAGTTTGATGATCTTCAGATCACATATACGGTGTATCTAAAAAACGGAGTTAAAATTGAATTTAATCAAAACGGGGAAGTAAAAGAAATAGAGGGCAACAGTGCACTGCCGGATAGTGTAATCCCATCTGCTATCCTCGCTTACGTTAACGCCAATTATGCTTCGGAATTTATAAAAGAGTGGAAGCTGGAAAGAACAAAGCAGGAGATAAAGCTTTCTAACGGCATAACGCTGGAGTTTGATAAGAACGGAAATTTTCTGCGTATTGATAACTGACCGCTGCGCCGGCATATATGCCGGTTTATTTTAAAGCCCACATTCTTCGGCTGATCTGATGTTTTTAGTGACTCTGCTACTGTTGCACATCTTTTATCCTGCAAGTATAAAAGATGTGTATTTTTATTGTGCCATATCATTTTCGCTCAATATTTTGTTATGTCACTAAAAAATACATTGCTTCTCTTCCTGGGGTTGAGCCTGCTTTCACCTGCTTTACAATCGCAAACAAATCATAATGTACAAAATGGCAAAAGTAACAATGGTTGGTCAGCCTATGGTGGCGATGCCGGGGGGAGCCGTTATTCTTCATTGCAGCAGATCAACAGTAATAATGTAAAAAAGTTACAGGTAGCGTGGACCTTCCAAACGGGCGAATTAGGCAAGTATGAAGGCACAAATGCAAGGGAGAAAGCGGCCTTTGAAGCAACGCCCATTCTTATAGACGGCACATTATATTTCAGTACAGCTTCCTGCAGGGTGTTTGCGATAGATGCTGCTTCGGGAGCGCAAAAGTGGGTTTTTGATCCGAAGGTGAATTTAAAGAATGATTTTTCTGAAATTACTTCCCGTGGGGTTTCCGCCTGGCCCGCGCCAGGTGATAAAATCAGCCAGTCTGCTTCAAAAAGGATTTTTATTGCCACAATTGACGGGCGTTTGATAGCATTGGATGCAAAAACAGGTAGCCCGGTTATTTATTTTGGTAAGGATGGAGTGGTTGATTTAAGGGAGGGCTTTGGTAAAGACCTCAGTGTAACTTCCCCGCCTGCCGTTATAGGCAATCTTGTAATTGTAGGTTCTTCCATGGGCGATAACCAGCGCTTCGATTACCCGAGGGGCACCGTAAGGGCCTATGATGCCAACTCGGGCGAGCTGCGCTGGAGTTGGGATCCCATTCCAACAGATAGTACCGATAAGGCCTGGCATACCTGGAATGGCCCCAAAGCGCATAAAACCGGTGCTGCCAATGCGTGGGCTGTTATTTCGGTTGATGCTGACCGTGACCTTGTATTCATTCCTGCCAGCAGTCCGAGCCCGGATTTTTACGGAGGAGAACGTTTAGGACAGAACTTATATGGCAACTGTATTGCGGCGCTTCGTGCCTCCACCGGAAAAATGATTTGGTATTATCAGGTGGTGCATCACGATTTGTGGGATTATGATATTGCGGCGCAGCCTGTGCTGATAGAAATAACAAGAGAAGGCAGGAAAATTCCCGCAGTTGCGGTAGGCACCAAAATGGGGCACATTTTTGTTTTGCACCGTGAAACCGGCGAATCCTTATTCCCTGTTGAAGAGCGGAGCGTGCCGGCATCTGATATTGCAGGGGAAGAAGCACATCCTACCCAGCCTTTCCCTGTGCTTCCTGCCCCTGTAGGTTTGCAAAGCATTACTATAGCAGATGCATGGGGCATAACCGAAGAGGACAAAGCGGAGGCGGAAAAACGGATTGCGCAATATGTTAATAAAGGACCGTTTACCCCTCCCAGTTATGAAGGCACCCTTGTGGCGCCGGGAAATGTGGGCGGCATTCACTGGGGTGGCATGTGCTATGACCCCAAGCAGGAATTACTGATCACTAATATTAACCGGATACCGGCAGTTATAAGAATGCTGCCCAGGGAAAAAGTGACGCAATTAGAAAAGGAGCATTCGGAAATCATGAGAGCAGAAACCGGCAGGCAGGCCGGCACGCCCTATGTAATGAAACGCGATTATTTGTTTAAAGCCGGAAACAAAGGTTTGATGATGCAAATCCAGCCGCCATGGGGTACGCTGCTTGCTATTGATTTACATAACGGAGCAAAGCAATGGGAAGTGCCGCTGGGATATATGCTTGATCCGCGCCAGTATCCTGATGCCAAAAACTGGGGCTCAATAAACTTTGGCGGCGCCATTGTTACCGCAGGTAATACCTTATTTGTAGCCGCTACCTTAGATAATCACCTGCGTGCCTTTAATACAAAAACCGGTGAGCTGTTATGGGAGTATGCATTGCCGGCCAGCGCGCAGGCCACGCCTATGACCTATGAAGTTAATGGTAAACAATATATAGTGATAGCCGCCGGCGGACATGGAAAACTGGGAAGCAAGCAGGGAGATTTCGTGGTTGCGTTTTCCGTTCCGTAAAAGAAAATGGCTAAAATGTCCGGCAATGAAAAGAGCTGGCTACCATCTGCCGCGGTGCTTCCTTTCGGTTCCGAAGCCCTACTTGTACCCGTTATTATGCCATTCTGCACTTTCCATTCTCCTCCGGGTAGTATATGCCATCCATCTAAATTTTTGCCATTAAACAAATTAACCCATCGCTGGGCCTGCGTTGCGGATATAGTCAAAAGCATTACAGCAGAGAATTGCAATAAGCTTACAATATATTTTTTCATGAAATGATACATAATAAAAGGATGTTCTAATATAAAACAAAAAGGGTTGCCGCGTATAAGAAGAGGAATGTTTTTATGTACTTAGCGTTCCGGTATTTAATTTTTTCACTTTACATTGAAGGCATATATTTACCCTTAGTAAAATCGCTCATTTCAAAATTTGCCTTATGTCTTTAAATAATAACAATGCTTATAATGCCTCGCGTCGGAAATTTTTATTAAAAGGATCACTGGCTTCGGCGGGATTGTTGATTGGTGGTTCGGCTGCATGGTCAAAAGCATTTTCGTTTGATAAAGTACCCAATTCGAAATTCTTTGGCGTGCAGATCGGTGTGATCACGTATTCATTCCGGAGCATGCCGCACAATGTTGAGCAACTTTTACAATATATTGTTGATAGCGGCATCAGCGCCGTAGAACTGATGGGCGAATCGGTAGAAGATTATGCAGGAAAGCCGGCCGATAAAAGCAAAGTAGCCGACTGGCGTGCCACAGTTTCCATGGATAAGTTTAAGGAAGTAAAAAAAATGTTCAAAAAAGCCGGGGTAAGCATCTATGCTTTTAAACCCAGTGCCCTGGGCACAAACAATACCGATGCGGAAATTGAATATGCACTGAAAGCTGCCAAAGCACTGGGGGCGAATTCCGTTACTGTTGAATTACCCAAAGATCCGGCCCATTCCAAACGCCTGGGAGCGCTTGCCGCGAAACATAAAGTATACATCGGCTACCACGCCCACACACAGGCTACGGATACTGCATGGGATGAAGCCCTCAG
>CALMQS010000054.1 GCA_937871285.1 uncultured Sphingobacteriales bacterium
TCATCATTAGCTATAACCACAGGTTCATTGCCTTCCATAACGGCAACGCAGCTATTAGTTGTACCTAAATCTATTCCTATTATTTTTCCCATATTATAAATTTCCTTTTAAGGTTAAAAGTCATAACCTATCAGGCAAGCATTATGCCATCAAAACAAAAAGTGCAAAAATGGCAGTCGTTTCTTTCAAAACCTCAGCTTACCGGAGCCTCAAAAGCACGATGTGAAAAAGAGAATAAGGTAAAGCGGTTTTAACGATCGAAGCTTTATATATCTTTACGCTAATCATTATCGTGTTATCATCAATGAAACTGCATACCCTTTGTTTGGTTTTGTCCACCGCTTTATTTTTCACCTCCTGTTCAAAAAAAATTATTCCCGGCAAACCCATTCTGGCCAATACCCATTTTAAAATGGACAGTTTGCCCGTTAGTGAAATTGACATTCCGCTCCGGGTTAACCTCAAGCCTTTATATGCGATAGCCGATAAAAATGTTCAAACCATTTACCATTCTCCGGGTTGGCCGCATGATTTTGAAGTAGACAACTGCGACACCCGCTACATGTATCGCTTTAAACGCGGGCCGCTTAGCATATCGGCATGGGCAAATACCGTTAACTTTAATTTTACCGGTAGTTATATTATAGCAGGCGCTCAAAGAATATGCACCGGTACGGGAAGTAACCGGGTGCCGGTAACGCCATGGACCCCCACCTGTACCTGCGGGTTAAATGAAGGAGAACGCCGGGTGAATATTGGGTTTAGAGCCCTGCTAAACCTGAAAGACAATTATGATGTTTCCGCAAAACTGCAGCGGCTGGAGCCCCTGCCACTCGATAAATGCACCGTATGCTTTTGGAAGCAGGATATTACACCTACGGTGATGGAACAGCTAAAAATACAATTGGATGATGCGGGAAAGGAGATCAGCGATTCGCTCAACCGGCTTAACCTGCGTCCTCAATTTCAGCAACTATGGGATATGCTGAATACCAGCATACCTATGTTTGGCATGGGTTATTTGCAAATTAATCCCGAAAAGTTAAGACTAAGCACACTTTACGCCCAAAACGATACACTGCATATTTCAGTTGGCATTTCAGCACGGCCGCTGATCAGCCTTGCCCAAACCTCTAATTACAGAACAGTAGTACCCGATATCAGTGATTTTAGCCAAAGAAAAGGATTCAGCATATTTGTTGATGCCGTAATGGATTACGACTCTTTAAGTCATTTATTAACCCGTCAATTGCATCACAAACGGGTTGATATGGATAAAATAGGAAAATACATCATTATTGAACGTTGCGAAATTTACGGCGCAGACAATGAAAAGCTCATTATAAAAGTAGAGTTTTCCGGACCAGATAAAGGAACAATGTACCTTACAGGCAGGCCTTACTTCAACACGCAGAAAAACCAGGTTGAAATAAAAGATATTGATTACGATATCCGCACAAGAGACCTGCTGATCAAAACAGCAAAATGGCTTTTTAACCGGAGAATAATTAATACGTTAAACCAATACTCCACTTTTAACATTACCGCATACGCAGATACATTGCTGTCGAAAGTAAATGTTCAGCTCAACAAGCAATGGCAAAATTCAGTATCATCTGCAGGTGCAGTAAACAGCCTGCAGGTAATAGCGATATACCCGTTTACCGCAAACCTGATCCTGCGATGTAATATAAAAGGTGAGCTGGCTATGCAGATAGATGCTTTTGACTTTTAATTAAATCTCAAAAATGCCTTTTTTGATAGCATACATTACCAGTCCTACTCTTGACCGTACTTTCAGCTTTTCAAACAATACGTTCCGGTGGTCTTCCACGCGGCGGGAGCTTACAAACATTCTTTCAGCAATTTCTTTATACGACAGTTCGGAGCAGGTAAGCTTCAGGAATTCCACCTCTTTATCGGTTAGTATAACCTGTTCATCAGGATGCTCCATATCCCTATTCAGCCCGCCCACGATTTTACCTGTAATATACTCGGAGAGATAAAAATTCTTTTCCACAACCGATTCCAGTGCCAGGTGAAGTTCTTCCGGCTCAGCGGTCTTCATAATGTAGCCTTTTGCGCCTGATTTCAGCATGCGTATAATGGTATTTTCATCACTGAACATAGACAAAGCCAGCACTTTGATCTGCGGATGGTTCCTGAATAACCATTCCGCCGTTTCAAAACCATTCATGCCCGGCATATTCACATCCAGCAGTATAATGTCGGGGATATACTTTTTCTTTAATTTTTCTTTTAACTCCTCCCCGCTTTCTGCCTGGAAAAAAACAGAAAAATGGTCGAACGAATCAATCAGCTTGGCTAAGGCGTTGCGTAAAAGCGTATGGTCATCCACTACCGCCACCTGAATTTTTTTGTCACTGTCTGCCATAATTGATACGCTTTTCCTTATGCTTCTTTGTGTCCTGCCAATGGTAATTCCATATGAACGAAAGTACCTTTTCCCGGTTCAGCATTAAATACCATTTTTGCTCCTATCAGCTTGGCCCGGTTCAGCATACTTTTTAAACCCACGCCGTTCAGTGGGGAAAGTGAGTTTCTTTTTTCCTGCATATTAAATCCCACACCATTATCCCTGACAGAAAATATAAAAACATCATCTGATATATAACTGAGCAAAATGGTTATTTGAGTTGCCTTTGCGTGTTTAAGGATATTATTAACCAATTCCTGAAAAATACGAAAAATAAAGATTTCCTTTTGCTCTCCCAGGCGATATTCTTCTCCCTCCAATTCCAGGTCTACTTTCATCAGGCCGGTTTTACGGAGGGTTTCAAGGTCAAAGCGGATAGATTCTACCAGTCCAATCTGGGCTATACGATCGGTATGTAAGCTTTTGGTAAGGTCTGCAAGATCGTATACCGCCTTATTTAAAACCTCCCGTATATGCTGCAGGGGCGCATAAGCCTGGTGCTCCTTTTCCAATGGTAAAACAGCCAGCGACAATTTCACCACCGACAGCACCTGTCCTATATTATCGTGCAATTCCTGGGCTATGGATTTTAAGGTAGTTTCCTGGATCTCCAACTGCGACTTCAGCACTTCCTGGTCATACTCCTCTTTTACCCTTGCCAGTTCCTGCTCCTGCCGGTATTGCCTGCGCTGGTATAAAAACAGGATGGTAACAATAAACCCTACCAGCAGGAGAGCCAAAAGCCCTCCAACAACTATTACGAAAAGGATTTCCTGATTCTGATCCTGCATAATGCGGCTATGATAAAGGATGAATATAATAAAATATTCACGATGGCGAAAATGGAAGCGATGTTTTTAATAATGATATTAGACGGATCTTGGAAGAAATTGATAAGTGCATACAAAGGAAAGGTACAGGCATAAAAGAACAACAAGCCGGAGCATATCCAGAAAGATGGCTCGCGAACAAGGTTCACCGGTTTATTAAACTGGAACAATTCAAAAAAATAGGTAATAGTTGCCATTACAATCAGCAACCCCCCCAGGCTGAATGTTATTGTATGAAACTGCAGCCCTTTCTGCAGGAACAGCTTATTTAAAATTACCAGCAAAGGATAAAGCCATAAGCTATGGAGCAACAGCTTTTTAGCCCAAGGGTTCTTTACCATATAACGCAGCATCCAGAAATAAAAAATAAACTCAATAGTGGTAAAAACATTGTAAAGCGTTACGGTAACTTTACCGTTATCATTCATCCATTGCCCGATATATTCTACCGTAAAAGTTATCAAAAGATAAACCGGCAACGCTCTGAGAAAGACAGGTGTTCCTTTTTTAAAATAAACAATAGCCCCGACAATGCTCCCTGATAAAATAAGCCATATATATGCATACGAATTCATCTTGCTGCAAGGTAGTTTGCAACAATGAGATATATAAAAGAAAAAACCCCTTTTACTAAAGGGGTTGTAAAAAATGATATATGGTAAAACAGGAATTTATACTACGGTCAGTCCTTTTTCGCCCCTGTCTACAATGGTAACACCAATATTACCCCAATCGTCAGCGTCAGCACCGGTGGGTTTCGGTTTATTGCAAAATGGGGGGCAAATATTTCCTGCATTGTAAGCCAGTATTTCCGCTTTTTCCCCGTTTTGTATATAGATGTCTTTATTGGCAACACCTGTTTCCAGCTCTTTGGTTTTGGTAGCTACCAGCACTAAGGTCTGGCGGCCGGCAAACCCGGCTTTTTCAGTATAATTTTCAGGATAAGCTGCAAAATAAAACTTAATACCATCGGCCCCGTTTTCTTTTGAAGTAGCCATAAATTCTTCCAGCTCTTCAATACTGTACCATACGCTTAAAGAATCTTCTTTGCCGAGGCGTTCCGAATTGTGTACCCACCTTTCCTGTTTGTAAGTTTTGATAACAGTGTCTACATGTTCTGTGCTAACGTACTTTCCAACTTTTAATGATTTCTTCTCAATTGTAAGCATGATTTAAATGGTTTAAAGTGAATGAATAATTAATTCACAGTAAAGCTAAAAGAAGAAGACACACGGACACGCTTACAAATATATGCAATTCAATTAATTACAAATTAAGATTATTTATATCATAAAGGGAGTCAATAACAAATGATAATTACCCCGCAAAAAAACCGTTAAAAATGGTAAAAAATACCGTTAAAAGACGGTAGTAAAATACCGTTAAAAGACGGTAGCAAAAATACCGTTAAAAAACGGTAGCAAATTCCCGTTTATAATTTATCCTGTTTATTGGATATTTTTTGGATATTTAATCCGGATTTACTTTTTACTATCCGTATTTACCTCTGAATTTACTTTTCAAATTTGAAATGGCCGCTTTTCAATCAAACATTATTAACCGGTAGCCTGGAAATTTTTATACCAAAAGAACAAAAGCCCGGGATTGCTATGACATGACAGCTATTAATAAACCTTATCCTTTTTTTTGTACCGGCTGTTGCTAATCTACGCATAACACCATCCTTCCTATGTGTAAACCTGTTATTGTAAGGAATAATTTACTTAGGCCGCAAAAAAATAAATAAGCCAGGTGAAAAACACCGCTCCTTATTTTCTCTTTTATCCCCAAAAAGTAAAAGAAGCGGCTTAAGTATTTTATTCCGCTTTCCGTTCCACTTTAAAAGTAAAATTGCGTTGCGTCAGATAGCTGAATGAAATTACAATAGCAGTGGTCCATATTTTAGCAATGGTAGGGTAAATGTGAAACCCTTCTACAAATAGCTTAATAAAAATATAATTCAGGAGCACGCAAACTATTACCAGCATAAAATATCTGAATAACTGCACCCTGCCCCTCAGCGATGATCCCGGAAATACAATATTTCTCATTAACAGGAACCCTATAGGAAAAGTGATCAGAAATGAGATGATAAACGCTGCAATATACGGACTGATGCTGATAAGCGGGGTATGAACAATTTGCTTTTGAAGAATAAAATTATAGGTGACAAAATAAATTAAAATATCCATTAATGTATTACCACCTCCGCAGGCTATATACCGGAATGTTTGCCGGTCTATCATTTTCTCAAACGGAATATAGAAAAAGTCGAGTAACGATACGATAAGTTTCTTCAAAACACCTATGTTATATATTTCGCTTAGCGGGGTTAAATTCAAAATTAGCAAAAAGCGCTTAATTCAGACACATGATCATTTACTGCCATATTGTCAATCGGCCATATAAGCCCTGCTGCTAGTTTATTGCCAGGTGGCGGCAATGTCGTCTCAACACGGCAGTATAGCGGGAGACACAAGACATCGTTAATTTCTATAGCATAACTTATCGTTTAAAATAAAAATTATTTAACTTGTCTTATTTAAAAACATAAAAAGCAAATGCTATGATTAAGTTACAGGTAATAGGAAATTTAGGCAAAGATTGCATTACCAACGCCGTAAACGGTAAATCCGTTATTAACTTCAGCGTTGCGCATACAGAAAAGTTCCGCGACTCTTCTGGCCAGCAAAAGGAAAAAACCACGTGGGTAGAATGCGCGTACTGGACCGATAAAACAGGCATTGCACCTTATCTTAAAAAAGGCACCCAGGTATACGCCGAAGGCACACCGGAAGTAAGGAATTTTACCCGGAACGACGGAACCGCAGGCGCCTCTTTAACCATGCGGGTATTTAGTGTTCAGCTTCTCGGTAGCGGAAACCGGAACGAACAGGCAGAAACAACCAATGCTTACAATGAACCGGCTACCGGTTCAGCAGCACCTGCCGAAGCAGTTGCGCCAATGGCAGATGATCTGCCCTTTTGATGATTTTTAATGTAACACCGGGTGAAACATGTGTTGGGCAGACGCTTACCATGTTTCACCTTTTTATTTGCAGCCTCTCAGATTCCTTCAGATTTTTTTATTTTGGTTTTTGGTTTGAAGTTTATAGTTGCATTTCGCTTCGGATTTGAGATTTATTTGGTTCTTTGTGCTTTGTATTTCCCATTATCTTTGCACGGCAAAAATTAAAAAAGCGGCAGATCATGAAAGTCATGAAGTTTGGCGGCACTTCCGTAGGAAAGCCGGAAAGGATGCAACAGGTAGCAAAACTGATCACTACAGGCCAGGAATCAAAGATCGTGGTACTAAGTGCATTAAGCGGTACCACCAATGCCCTGGTATCTATTGGGGAAGCATTGGCTAAGGGTGACAAGCATCAGGCCAAACAAATAATAGACGGGCTTGAGGTGCACTATCATACTTTTATTAAAGACCTGCTGAAAAATGAAGCCCCGCTTAAAAAGGGCGAAGCCATCATTTCGGAACATTTTGATTTCCTCAACATCATTCTTAAGATATCTTTTAATGAAGCGCTGAATAAAGATATACTGGCCCAGGGAGAACTAATGAGCACCAAGCTTTTCAGCACCTATCTTGAAGAAAAAGGCATTGATCATGCGCTCTTGCCGGCCCTGGATTTCATGCAGATTGACGCTAATGATGAACCTTATTTTGACGCCATACGGGTAAAGCTGAACCGCATTCTGCAGCAGCACGCCGATAAAAAATTATTTGTTACGCAGGGTTATATCTGCCGCAATTCAAAAGGTGAGGTAGATAACCTTAAACGCGGCGGAAGTGATTACACTGCTTCTTTGATTGCCGCGGCGGCAAAAGCCAGTGTTTGCGAGATATGGACAGATATTGACGGTATGCATAATAACGACCCGCGTATTGTAAAAACAACCATACCGGTGATACAACTGAGCTTTGAAGAGGCTGCTGAGCTGGCCTACTTTGGCGCAAAGATTTTACATCCTACCTGCATTTGGCCGGCACAGCAGGAAAAGGTGCCGGTGAAATTGCTCAATACGATGCAGCCCGAAGCGCCGGGCACCACCATTACACAGGAAGCCGGATCGGAAGGGGTAAAAGCGGTAGCGGCAAAAGACGGCATCATTGCTATTAAAATCAAGAGCAGCCGCATGTTGCTTGCTTATGGCTTTTTGCGAAAGATATTCGAGGTATTTGAAAAATACAAAACCGCTATTGATATGGTTACCACCTCAGAAGTTGCCGTATCGGTTACCATAGATAATGATACCCATCTTGAACAGATATTAAAAGAGCTGGAGCCTTTTGGCACGGTGGTAACCGATAAGGACCAAACCATTGTTTCCATTGTAGGTAACCAGATAGCGCAAACGCCAAACGTATTAAGCAGGTTGTTTGATTCCCTGTCGCAGGTACCGGTTCGGATGGTTAGCTATGGCGGCAGCAGTCATAATGTTTCAGTGCTGGTTCCTTCCGCATATAAAATACAAACCCTGCAATTGCTTAATAAAGGCGTGTTCGGACTGGAATAATATCTGCTTATCTGTAAATGAGGCTTTGTAAGTCCGGTAAAAGGTAACGGTATGTTAGGTGGCACACACCGCTACCGGTTTCATATTAATTCAATATTTTTTCTACTATTTTACCTGATTGCTTCTCTTTAAGTATCAGCTTTTTTGCGCCATAATGGGTTACTTCTTCCTTCACCAGGTAATGGTCTTTATCATACTCCACCAAGTGGCTGTCTTTGGTTACACCGGTTTTCCCCCGCCATATATCTAACTGCACGGGCTCCCACAGCTTGCTTTTCGCAGAACGATAAGCCGCATCCAAAATACAGTTCACCACGTAACCATCATAAAAAGTTTCTTTAGGAGCTTTGCCCTGCTCCAGCGAATTGAACATATCCATGAACATGTGATTATAGCCCAGCTCATTCAGCTCATCACCCACGGGAAACAACCAGCCGCTATTGCTTTCCGCTTTTTCTGCCACGTAGTCGGCGCCCTTGCCCGTGGTAAACATTTCAAAACCGGTACGCAAAAAGCTGTTTGTCCATATCGTTCCTTCCGTTCCCATTACCTCATCGCGCAGGTCGAGCCCGCCGCGGAAGGTCCAGCTCACTTCAAACTGGGCGATGGCGCCATTCTCATATTTCACCAAACCAATACTATGATCTTCGGCGTCAATGGGTTTTACCTGTGTATCGGCCCAGCACATCACTTCAACAGGCCGTATATCTTTACCAATATAGCTGCGGGTAATTTCCACGCAATGACAGCCCAAATCGAGTATGCATCCGCCGCCCGCCTGTTCAATATTCCAGAACCAGTCGCTGTGGGGGCCGGGATGCGTTTCTCTTGATTTGGCCCAGAGTATCCGTCCCAAAGCTCCGTTCTTAACACTTTCATGCGCCTTAATGAATTTGGGCGTATATACCAGGTCTTCGAGATACCCGTTAAATATACCGGCCTTCTCTACCGCTTCCAGCATGCGTTTGGCTTCTGCCGCATTCCTGCCCAGGGGCTTCGTGGTGATCACGGCTTTTTTGTGCTTGCAGCAAAGCAATACCGCTTCTTCGTGCAAATGATTCGGCAACGATATGCATACCACATCCACCTCAGCACGGGCAATAGCTTCTTCCATAGTAGTTGTCCAATAAGGCACATTATAATCCTGTGCAAATTTTTTGGCGCTTTCTTCGCGCCGGGAATAAACGCTCACAATTTTGTCTTTGTTACGGTATCCCTGCAGAGAATCTGCATAAAATCTTCCGATAAAACCGGAACCAAGCATAGCAATTTTTTGCATGATATTATTTGGTTTGAGATGTGATTAAACAGTGGCTGCTAATAATTCACTATTCACTATTTAATTTTTTCATTAAACGCAGCAATAAAAAACAATAATACGCCGCCGGCAAATGCCGCAGGTATCCACCAAAAATCCCGCCATTGCAACAATGAAAGCGAAGCGCCGTCTTTGAGGAAGCTGTTATACAGTTCCCCCGCAATCTGGGCGCCTATCAGCATACCTATACCATAGGTTACCAATATCATGAGCCCCTGGGCCTGCCCCCGGATTTCGGGACTTGCTTTCTTGTCCATATAAATTTGCCCGGTTACAAAAAAGAAGTCGTAGCAAATGCCATGTAAAGCAATGCCGGCCATAATCATCCACGTAGTTGTTTCGGGAGCAGCAGCGGCAAAAAAACCATACCTTACCACCCAGGCCAGCATGCCTACGGCCAGCATCCATTTAACCCCAAGCCTCCTGAAGAACAATGGCATCAAAAGCATAAAGATCATTTCGGAAGCCTGTCCTATGGTTTGTGTTGCCGCAATATTCTTAAACCGCGAGTTCTCCAGGAACAACTGGGTATAATTATAATATACAGCCAATGGAATGCAGATCAGCAGGGAGCTGGCCAAAAAAACATAAAAGGAACGGCTGCCCAAACGCTTAAATGCATCCACTCCAATAATGGTTCGAACGCTTACTTTTTTGCCCGCGGCCGGTGGTGGCGTATGCGGCAAAGCAAAGCTATACAAGCCCAGCAAAAGGCTGGCGCCTGCTGTAAGATATAAAGGAAGCGCGGTGGCTTCGGGCTGTATATCCTGCTGCACAAAGGAAACCAGCACAAAACTAATGGTTAGCCCGGCGGCTATCCAGCCAATGGTACCAAATACCCTGATGGCGGGAAATTGTTTTTCCTGTTGCGTCATTTGATGAAATGCCAGCGTATTGGCGAGGCTCATGGTAGGCATATAACAAATATTATAAGCCAGCAGCGACAGGATAAATAATACCGGACTACCGGTAAGCGAAGGAGTAATAAACATAAAAACAGCACCCAGCAGGTGCAGTGTACCCAGCACTTTTTGAGTGGCAAAATAACGGTCGGCTATTAACCCCACAAAAAAAGGCGCCACAATGGCTGCTATGGCGTTTACGGTAAAAGGCCAGTGCGTTAAGCTTTTCATGCCGTTAGATGACATGTAAACCGCTATGGCACTATACCATGCGCCCCATACAAAAAATTCAAGAAACATCATTAACGATAGCTGAAACCGCACTTTTGCTCTCATGATAATCATTTGGTGGTTTGTATGACTTCCTCTGCAGTGTGTTATCCTGCATTATGGTGCCGGATAAGCCTATGCCATTCAAAAAAAGGAAATTACAAAAAGATTGACTGCCCGCGTCAAAAAAGTAAAATGATTTTTGATGAACAGCAGCGGATAAATTTTGAAATCCAAAACCATTGATTACTTTTACACCCTTCAACTGAACGCATTATGAAAATGTAGTAAGCCCCCGGGCGTCATCTTTCTATACCGGATCCGTCTTTTATAGCTTCCGGGGTTAGCGTTTTTTATTTTTCAATTATACTCATTTTTTAGCACTCAATTTTTTTACATGACTAAAAGCGGTAACAGGTGGTGGGTTCCTGCTTCTGCCTGGACTTTACTAAAAGAAGCGGTTAGCGGAAAGGAACAAGACTACACATCCGGCAGCATACGCAAAGGAGTAATATTACTGGCCATTCCGATGATGCTTGAAATGAGCATGGAGAGTGTATTTGCTGTTGTAGATATTTTTTTTGTAAGCCACCTCGGCAAGCATGCCACATCAACCGTGGGATTAACCGAATCTGTTATTACCATTGTTTATTCACTGGCAATGGGTATTAGTATGGCGGCGAGCGCTATGGTGGCAAGACGTATTGGCGAAAAAAACAAGCCGGAAGCAGCCCGTGCAGCAGGGCAGACCGTGATACTGGCTATTACCATTACTGTTGTAATAAGTATCACGGGCGCAGCTTTTGCGGCCGACATCCTCCGGATGATGGGCGCAGAGGATGCCGCCATTGCGGAAGGCACAACCTATGCCCGCATTATTATGGGGGGCAGCGTGGTGATTATGCTGCTTTTCCTGATCAATGGCATATTCAGGGGAGCGGGCAACCCTATGATTGCAATGAAGAGCTTATGGCTGGCCAATATTTGCAATATTATTTTATGTCCGCTGCTTATACGTGGCTGGGGACCTGTTCCCGCACTGGGGTTAACCGGCGCTGCTTTGGCCACAACTATCGGAAGAGGAATTGGCGTGGTATACCAGTTGTATCATTTATTTAACGGGAAGGGTGTTATACAAATTGCCCTGCGCCATTTTAAGCCGGTATGGAGCATACTGAAGTCGCTTGCCAATATTGCCTGGCCGGGCTCCCTGCAGTTTCTTATAGGATCGGGCAGCTGGATTGTACTGGCAGGCATTGTGGCGCATACTGGTCACAGTGAGGCTTCCGCCGGATACCAGATTGCATTAAGGGTTGTGATGTTTTTTATATTACCTGCCTGGGGCATGAGCAATGCGGCAGCTACACTGGTGGGGCAAAACCTCGGTGCAGGATTGCCCGGGCGCGCGCAGGAATCGGTGGCAAAAACGGTAAGATACAATGCCGTGTTTATGGGTATTGTTTCAGTTGTATTTCTGGTGTTTGCTGAATGGATCGCTTCCTTTTTTACAACGGAACCCGATGTAAAAGCCTATGCTGTGCTGGCCATGCGCATTATCAGCGCGGGGTATGTTTTTTACGGCATCGGCATGGTTATATCCAACGCGTTTAACGGCGCCGGCGATACCCGGACGCCTACATGGGTAAACCTGTTTGGATTCTGGTTTTTCCAGATACCCATAGCCTGGCTAATGGCGAATACTTTTGGCTGGGGGCCGGCAGGTGTGTTTATCGCCATACCGGTAGCTGAAACAGCCATTACTATTGTTTCCTTCCTGATATTCAGGAAAGGAAAATGGAAGCTGGTAAAGATATAAAGCGCAGGAAGCACAGCGTAACTATAGAGCAAACCGTTCACAGATTGTGCCCCGGCCCGGTAACGCGCTCTTATGATGCCGGTAACGGCAGATGCGAAAAAGCATATACATTCGCAGTTCAAAAATTCATTAACGTTGCGATATGAAACTCTACTCCATCAACACCGGGTATTTTAAATTAGATGGCGGCGCCATGTTTGGCGTAGTACCTAAAAGCATCTGGAACAAATTAAATCCTGCCGATGAAAACAACCTCTGCACCTGGGCCATGCGCTGCCTGCTCATTGAAGACGGTAACCGCCTTATCCTTACAGACACCGGTATCGGGAACAAGCAGGACGCTAAATTTTTCAGCCACTATTACCTGCATGGAGACGATACGCTGGATAAATCGCTTGCCAGGCATGGCTTTCACCGTAATGATATTACGGATGTATTGCTCACCCATTTGCATTTTGATCATGTGGGAGGCGCTATTGTAGTGGAAAAGAATAAAATGGCGCCGGCCTTTAAAAACGCCACTTACTGGAGCAATGAACAGCACTGGCAGTGGGCAATTAAACCCAACGACAGGGAAAAAGCTTCCTTTCTGAAAGAAAACATACAACCCATACAGGACAGCGGCAAGCTGAAATTTATAGAAATAAGGGAAGATATTGCCTTCTCCGACAATGTAACCATTCGTTTCGTGAACGGGCATACGCACGCCATGATGCTTCCGCAGATTAATAATTACAACGGGAGAACACTGGTGTACGTGGCCGACCTGCTGCCTTCGGTGGGACATATACCCATACCTTACGTTATGGCTTATGATATGTTTCCTTTAACCACGCTCCAGGAAAAGAAAGCCTTCCTGCAGGAAGCGTTGCAAAATAATTTTACCCTGTTCTTTGAACACGATCCTTTATATGAATGCTGTACACTGCAAATGACGGAAAGGGGAATAAGAATGAAGGAAGTGTTTAAGCTGGAGGAAATTGGATAGATCATTTGCTGTAAAAAACATACCGGATAAAAACGGGAAAAGCGCGGCGCGAACCGGGAAAATAATAACACCACTAACATTTAAAAAAAGCAGATGAAAATATATATATACGGATTGATATTAACGATGCTGCTGTACGGCTCCTGCACTACTCAAAAGAATACAAATAGCAGAGCCGGTAAGGAAGACTGGATATCGCTTTTTAACGGCAAGGATATAAATGACTGGATCGTAAAGATCCACCACCATGAAACAGGCGATAATTTCGGCAATACTTTCCACGTGGAAGACGGACTGATCAAAGTACGCTACGACCAGTACGACAGCTTTAATAACCGTTATGGTCATTTGTACTTTAAGCAACCCTTCTCCTATTATCACCTGGTGGTGGAATACCGATTCACAGGTATATGGCGTAAAGATGCCCCGGAATATACTTTAAAGAATAGTGGTGTAATGCTTCACTCGCAGGATCCGCGAACCATGCCGCGTGAACAGGACTGGCCCATATCGGTTGAAATGCAGTTTTTGGCCGGGCTGGGCGACGGAAAGCCGCGTCCTACAGGTAATATGTGCTCGCCGGGAACAGATGTAGTATATAATGGTAAAATAGATCCCAGGCATTGCATCAATTCTTCTTCCGAAACCTATGAAGGGGAGCAATGGGTTAGGGCGGAAGCCATTGTGCTGGGCGATTCGCTGATCACGCATATTATTAACGGCGACACCGTACTGCAATATTCCCAACCCCAAATTGGCGGCGGTGTGGCCAATAATTATGACCCCAAAATTAAAATAGACGGAAAATTATTGTCATCGGGTTTTATAGCCCTGCAAAGCGAAGGACAGGAAATTGATTTCCGTAAAGTGGAGCTGCTCAACCTCGAAGGCTGCATGGATCCCGGATCGAAGCAATACAGAAGCTATTTTGTTAAGGATGAACGGTCTGCATGTAAATGAGAACAGGTATAGCGTTTATGGTTTGAAAGTTTAGGGTTTGTAGTTAGGTGGGGAGAGGTTGCAGGTCTCAGGTTACAGGTTTCAGGGAATGCTATAACTGATACTCACCATTCACCTCTCACTATTCACTATTCGCAACTGACCAAATCACAAAAAGCAAGAACCAAAGAAAACCTGTTGTGGTGAATTCAAATCCGAAGCCGTAAATCCGAAACCCGAACGGATGCAATATCAAATCTTAAATTTCAAATCTCAAATCCTGTACCCTGCAACTTCTTCCTCCTACCTGAATTTAATCATAGAGGTTAAAGGGTAACGCAGGTTGCGGTAGCCCATCATATCGGCTTTTATATTGCCCACCACAATAGGACTTTCAATACGAAGGGGAAGATGGTTGGCATCATCGCTTACCCACACTGTCATTTTTTCGCCGCCTTCAAATACGGTTCCTTTGATAAGGAAAGGCCTGAACTTAATAGCCCTGAATTTTCCATAGCGGGTTTTGATGGTTTCCTTTCCGATGTACCGTATATAAATGTCATGCATCTCGTCATCGAGGAATACGCTCAAATTGATTTTATCGTTTGGCTTGTATTTAGAAAAGTCAATATTGCGTGCATAGTACACCGCGCTTATGATATCCTGTACGCAATCCTGCGTTTTAAAAACACCTCTGGTGGTAACCACGCTTTTTGCCTCGTGGTTAAAGCTGGCGTTCTCATGTTTTTTATAGTTTCCTTCGTGTACGTTCCGTATAAAACGATAGGGTCTAAGCGTTGCCGTATCCATATAGGTCTCGTACCGGTCGCGCACTTTAAATATCCAGTCGTAAGAGGAGTTAGATCGCCCCTCACCCACAGCATGGTATACCGGTTTGCCATTATAGTTTTCCAGTTGTGCGTTGAAGGTTGCTGTACCGGCATCCACGTATAAACCAACCACATTATAAAACACTTTAAGCGTTATGCTTTCGCCGGAAGAAAAACTCGTATTATTGATCCCGCAAAAATCACTATCAGCGCTAAGCTGTACACTAATCAATACCGATAAAAGGGTACTAATGATTTTTCGCCTCATTGTTTAATATTAAATATTTTATGTCTTATGGCAAGCAAACCGCCTGCCAAAGCCGGTAATACCAGATTGACAAGCCAGATACCCGTAGACGCTGCATAGATCCCCACCGTGTTTGCACTGAAAGTTTGAAAGAGCAGGATGCCTGCTTTACCTCTTATGCCCAGTTCAAGTAACGCCATAGTAGGAACAACCGCTAATATAAGATATAATACACTTATTAGCCAGAAAGCGTTCCACCATCCCGCATGCACCTGCATCACTTCCAGCAGTAATATATACTGGCAAAGGAATACAAGATACCGCACAGCCGACAGGCACAATACTCTTAACAAAATTGTAACACTCACCGCAGGTAAGATCATAAAATGCTGCAACCATTTACCGGGCAATTTCAGTCTCTCTGCAATACTCACTATCCACCCTAACCGAAAATACAGGCAGGCACAAAATCCGGTTACCGCAAATACTCCTGTATACATTGCAAACGACCATCCTGTATTACCGGTTTCCATAATCAAAATGCCCAGGCTTCCGAAAAATAAAGTGATGAGCAACTGGCTAAAGCTGCCAACAACAGTTAAGGATAAGGAACTGATCCGTTTTCCCTCACTAACATATAGAGCCCTGCCTCCATACTCGCCAATACGGTTTGGTGTGCCAAAGCCAAATGCAAGACCTGCCAGCACCGCTTTCAGGGAATGCCGCAACGAAACAGGTTCTAACGGATGCAGTAAAATTTTCCATTTACGGGCTTCAATGAGCCAGTTGAGCACTACGAGCATAATGGCCAACCAGCATTTCCATGCCTCCGGTCCGTATACCGCTGCCTTCATATGCTGCACAGACTGATGCAGATCGGGCTGCTCCCGTATTTGCCGGTAAATGGTGTAGGTTAGCCAAACAAACAATGCGGGCCCAATTACCCGGTTGAGGAATATTTTGATACTTTTGTTAGGTATAATCATTTTTTAAGCAGTTCATTTTGCAAAACAACAGCCAGATCATCTTAGGTATTGACCCCGGCACCCTTGTAATGGGTTATGGGGTTATTGCTGTAAACGGCAGAGCCATAGAATTATTGGAAATGGATGCCATAAAACTGTCGGCAAAGAAGGATCATTACGAAAGGCTGCATATTATACAGCAAAGAATACTTGCCATTATCAACACTTTTCACCCCCAGCATTTTGCTATTGAAGCTCCTTTTTTTGGCAAAAACGTACAAAGTATGCTTAAGCTGGGAAGGGCGCAGGGTGTTGCCATTGCCGTAGCCATGCAGGCGGGCATACCGGTAACAGAGTATTCTCCGCGGAAAGTAAAACAATCCATAACCGGCAACGGCAATGCCGATAAAGAACAGGTATGGAAGATGCTGCAACGGATCGCCAATCTTTCTTCCGCCTCTCCTGCATTCGACGCTTCGGATGCGCTGGCTGTAGCGGTTTGCCACCAGTTTCAAATGACTTCCCCGCTACAGGATAAGCAGGCTAAAGCAGTACGGAAAACAAAAAGCAGTTGGGAAAATTTTGTTATCAATAATCCAACCCGTGTAAAATAACCCGGGTTGAAAATAACGCCTCCTCAACTCCCTTTTTATTGCATGTTTCCTTTTAATATGTAATTTAATTTTTATTATATTCACACTATTATTTTACACCTGCTTACTTCAGTTCCCGCTCTGTGAAAACGTACGTTCGGTTATTACTATACTGAATCCTCTTATCCGGCATTTGCAAAACCAGCCCACCCTAAAATAATAAACCCTCACAGAAAGATACAGCGCATGAGAAGGGTTCGTTTATTTTTTTACTATAAATTTTTATTTATGCCCATCTTTCAATCAAAAAGCGGATCATTGTTTAACCAGGCAGCATGGGAAGATGATCAGCAAAAAGGAAACCAGTCTAAATCATTTTTAGAAAGCGCTGACGACGCGGCCAATCAGTTCATTCTTTTGCAATTGTCTGACGGCGACAAAAGAGTGCTTAATACTACCGAAGTAGTACCTAAACTACAGGGAACTGAAAAACCCGATATTAATATGCTGCTCGACTTTGAAGGTTTTAAAATCGGCTCCAATGAAAATATTGACCCCAAAACAAAAGCTACCTTACAGTTGAAAGTAGGACAGGAACATAAAATTACAGGACTGGAAAAACTATTCTATTGCATCAACGGCGGACTGGATCTCTACAACGAAATAAAAAGAAAAAGAGCAGAACCGAAGGATTTTAAACAAAGTACGGAAACCGCTTTAGGAAACAAACCGATTTCGTTGCCGGGTGGTGTAGGCCAAATTTCATTAAATGTAGTGAAACACGATGAGCCCAAATGGTGGCAGAAAATATTTACTTTCGCAAAATCCGACTCGGCAAAAAACCTTATGTCATTAATTGGATTCGGCGGCATTACGGAAGTAGCCGTTAATTCCATTGCAGGCATGCTGGATAACCTTTTTGATAAAGCGCCTGAAATACTTTTTCAAAGCCAGGCAGTAAAATTAAGCTTTACCCAGGCGGGAAAGGAAGAGTTGGGCAGCGACTTGTCAACCGTTAAAGTAAGCTGCCTGAATCCCGGATTATGGGTAATGGCCCGCAAATCGGATTACGACACGATTCTCGGTGCCAATCCTGTTTACTATTCCGGGTTTGGAATTTTAGCGCCCGATGGCATGAGCGAAATTGATGCGTTAAATGATAGCGGCAACAACCCTTTCTCAAAAATCACTTATGCTATCATAAAGGCGAAGATCAAAGAAGTGGATCTGAAAGAAAATGTTTTTTAAAACGTGATCGCATTTTTAATTGCCTGTATCCACATGCCTTCGTTGGCCTGGTATGTTCCGGGTTTGCCATGGAGCCTCGGCATTTCTTCGCTTCCGGCATGATGCAGCCCTATCAGCTCCCATTGCTGGTTAAATACCGGGCTGCCGGAGCTCCCCCCCGTTGTGGGCGTGCGGTAATGTATTCTGGGGTCTTCATAATCCAGCAACAAATTATCCTGGAACGACAACTGCAGCGTGCCGCCTGCCGGGTGGCCAATAATATAGATCCGTTCCTCAGGTGGGGCGTCAGCCTGGATAGCAGGCAGTCTTTTAGCAAGCGGGTAAAAGGTAATATCCTTTGTTAACGTTTTTACTATCGCAAGACTTTCCTTATCAAAACGCAATACGGAAGCGTCTAACAAATTGATGGGCGATGACCATAGTATTTCTGCTATGCGAAGTTCGGCAGCTCCTTTGTCTAACACTTCAAAAGTTACAACAGCTTCATCGGGCTGCAGGGCCTTCTCCCCGGGATTGTTGCTCACTACATGGGCATTGGTTAATAGCAGGAGTTCCTCACCCAGGCTTTCGTGCAGATCGGCTCCTCTTACCAAAAAGCCGGTGCCCAATCCTTTGGTAGCATCCCTGCCTATCCTGGCTATAGCCATACAGCGGTTGGCGCCTGTCATATACCACCTGTAGGTGTTAAAAGAATCCTCTCCAAAAATCTTTTCCAGCTTGGGCATCGTTTTATTGTCTGATGCTTTTCCCGTAATACCTGCATACGCAGTGGAAATATGTGCTTCCATTTCCGCCTGCTCCTGCAGCATCCCGGCATCTATTGTAAAGCTTCCTCCTTCCCGCTTCAGCAATTCGGCCTGCAACAGGGGAAGGATCATTTGGCCCATTTCCGAATGCATGTCTAACCGCCAGATCTCTTTCATTTGCCTTAACATGCTGGCTATTTCAAAGGCATCCACATCAGGCATGCGCAGGTAGCCGCTTAACCAATGCATTGCCTCCTCCGGCTTTTGCAGCGCAACGCAAGCTTCACAGGCCGTGGCAAATTGCCATATCGTGGCCTCCCTGTTATCATACCGTTGCTGAATTACTGCCAATATAGATGCAGCGAGCTCCTGATCTTTGGGCCACACCGGGTCTTTTATCCCGTCTGATTTTGCCCGCTGCACAAGTGCCACCACGTTAATACCGTGCCATAAAGCAGTTTCCGGAGCAGCATTATACGCTGCTCCATAAGCATCAATCGCCCGCCGGATAAAATCTTCCCTGCGAACACTGTTATTTTGAGCATTAACATATAACTGCTTATACACACGTCCAAGCAGGCCCTTTGCTTCCCTGTTTTCTTTTGCGGCTTTTACATTTACATTTTCCGCTTTGGCCGTTTCAATGATCAACTGGTTTAATATGGCCAGGGCAGCCGTATAATTCCCCTGGTCAATCTGCGATTGTGCGTATTGGCGGTGTATTGTAAATGTGGCCCGGCCGGTTTGCATGAGCGCATCCGCTACCCGCTGCATTTGTGAAAACATTCGCTTATTGCGCAGGTACTGCAATATCTTTTCTCCTTCGGCCGATGGAAATGCATCGTCTGCCCCATACAAGAACAGGATCAGTTCGTTGCACAATGCTGTGGCGTTTTTTTTATCCATCCTGTCTAATCTTTCCCTGATACGGGAAGCAACAGTTTGTACATCTAAAGACATTATTGCAATTTTAACGTTCACTCCTTTTAACCGAAAAGAAAAACCCATCACTAAAATATTACGGCAAAGCTTAACCGAAATGGATACATTTTATTTATCTGCTTCAAAACGAGGTATTTCTTCATAGGGTTCATCTTCACGGGCGGCATCCATCGGTTCAGGCAAAAACGCATCTAACTGATCTTCTGCATTCAGCTCCATATCTGCGTTTTCAAGCATGCTTTTCGGTTTTAGTTCCGGTTTTGCAAAACGAGGTTCAAATACAGATGCCTGAACATCAGCGATAAGGCTGTTCCAGTTGAATGCCGGCCCAATATCCCACTTACCGGATGAACGGTAATTAATATGCGACACGATGCCTTTAAATGAAAGCACTTCCTCCGTAGCCAGGTACCGTTTCGATTCCGGCAGGAAGCCCCTTGGAATATTGTATTGCGTGGTAAGATAACGGAGCAGTATCACCAGGCTTTCCATTTGTTCGCCGGTAAAGGAAGCATAATAGGATTGCCCGCGGAAGGGTGTTTCAATTTTTTGATAGGCCGCCGGCTCATCTAATGAACAATATACATCAGCCGGGCCTTCCCTGCCCTGCGCATCTCTTTGCCTGGAATAATACGTTTCAAGATTACCGTTGCGTTCAGTTAAATAGCCATAATTCGACAACTCTATTCCTATTGTGCACTTGTCCTGCGCATTACCTGTGCCTTCATTGCCGATACCTTTGCCGATATGTCCCGACCAGTATTTTGAAGAAAACAACTGGTAGATCATTCCATTTCTGCCAATTACAAAAGCTACGGAAACGTGATAATTATCCCTGGTAAGCGCCGACAGGTCGGACCGAATCTGCCCTGCCGTAAAATGCAATACGATCCTTTGTTTGGGATGCTCCACCGCATAGTAATATTTTGAACGGTTTTTAGCTGTAGTAAGCATCCCGTTTAAAACAATATCTTCTCCCTTAACGGGAATGGAAATTTTATTAAAGGCATATTCACCGTTATTCCCGGTTTGAAGTAAATTTTCTTCCAGTTGAAAGAGTGAAGTGAAACGCATGGGAGTATATTTTAGCGCACTAATCATCCTGTACACTATTGTACATTCATCGGAAATGAAAATCAGGGGAACGGAATAATGTTACCGGTATGACCAATAGAAAAATAAGCAAATTATCAATGAAATGCAATAGCAGGCTTAAAATACTACAGCCTGCTGCACTGCTATGCAACGCTTCTAATGGGTGCATTCCAAATTATCGCATTGCTTTGCTTCATGTGGGCGGTGAAGACACCGCCCACGGCGGGCCGCCC
>CALMQS010000055.1 GCA_937871285.1 uncultured Sphingobacteriales bacterium
TTTTAAATCCCTCTATTGCGCCAGCGATATATTTACCTGCACACCTGCCCTGGTAGTTACCATTGGCGCGGAGGAAGAAATATAGGGAATGGTTCTTTGCTGATCGAAATAGAATTTCAGTTGTATGCGGTTGCTTAACACGTAATCTATACTGGGGTTAATGGTAATTACTTTTTGTCCCTGAGTGGCAAAAGCATTGCTTTGGTCGAGCCGGCTATTGGAAGTGATGTTGTCTGTTACACTGAAATCAATAGTAAACTTCACATCGCTTTCCGCTCTTTTGCTGGTAGTATCCGAAGTTTTATTAAATAAATTTATATTAAAAGGAAGAGAGAAGCCGCGTACGCGCCACGACCCGTTGAAGCTTATACCCGAAGTGCGCATTTCGCTCAACTGGTAATCAATGAGGCTCAGGCTGAGCGTACGGCTTTTAATATACTCAAATCTTACCGACACCTGGTTTTTAAGTGAAAAATTAATGCCCAGCAAGGGCGAAAATTTTTCTTCTATGGTAATATTGGGCACTAAAAAATAAGGAATGAAATTATTGGAGGTGGTATCAAGAAATGATGGAAAGCCCAGCCTCCACCTGTCCTGGAAAAGCAGGTTGGAATTAAAGGCGTTCATGCCCAAAGAGCTTTTATAATCATGGGTCAGCGTAAAGTCATTAAATATTTTGCTTAACGATTCTATGCGGCTGAGACCTGCATATTCTATATGCCAGTTGGGTTTAGGCAGATAGCCCGAAAAAGGGTTAGACCTTACATTGGTGCCGCCTGTTTTTAATAACGATACCTGGTTGGGATCTTTATTGGTATATGCCGCAATAAAAGATGGGATGAGCACATCCTGCGCGTAACGGCTATAACCTAAGTAATAGCCATCGGAGCCTTTTACCTGGCTGTAAGGGTTTTTAACGCCTAACCGTTCCGACAAAATAATACGGTTGTTCTGGAATTGTTGAAAAGTTTCGCTGATCAGGTTAGGGTCAGTTTTTTTAAACAGGGTTTGAAAGGCAATATAGCTAATGCTGAAGCCGCCACCCGCGTATGGGTTAAGGTGACCGAACTGGCCGTTTCCAATAGTATCTTTAAACAGCTCGCTATACGTTCTGTTGAATGTTTTGCTCAAATTAAGATCAATACGCAGGTCGCGTACGGGTTCTAATTGCGCGGTAGCGTTAAATTGCTGGTCAAAGGTTTGGCGCGTCAGGTTATTCTGCAGACTGTCTCTTGATATTAATCCCTTTTGCGCTGCTTTATCAAGCCAGTTACTGGTAGGTTGTTTGCCCAAAATAAAGCCAAGCCCGGGCGCCATGCTGCCCCAGTTCTGCCCCAGGTATTTTGTGCTGTCGGTATAGCCCGGTATAAACGAAGTAGCGCCTTCACTGTAAGTAAAGTTAATCCGTTTAAGAGATGTGATGATTTTACCGATACCTTTCACAAAGCCATTCAGTTCGGGTAATTCGTTCGGATCGCGTTTTTTTCCGGTTTTCGAAGTATCGGCTTTTTGATTACCGACTGCCGGCGGTGGTTTAGGAGCGTTATCGCCCTGTTGCTCCAACGCCCTCAGTATCCTTAACTTGCTGTACAGCCTGTTAAAATCAAAATCAACCGTAGCAGATTTTGCATTGCTGTTTTGTATGGTATTGCCCAGGTTAATGGCCAGCCGCGATGCACCGATCCAGCTATAGGTTGTTTTATATGCAAGGTTGGCGTTTGTCCAGTCTAAAAGCGGCAATTTGGAAGTGGGTAAGGCATAGGTAAGATCCGCCCGCTGATTGTACAATACATTCCTTCCCCCTTTAAACAGGTTGCGGAATACCGTATCTTTTTTTGCCTTATTATCCAACCTGCCGGCGGGCTCATCTATCCTGGCGTTATTCATGGCCTCATAATCGAAATTCAGGGAACGCGTAATATCCCAGCGGTAATTATAATGCCTGTCGAAAGTGAAGAACTTATCGTAGGTTTCAGGTATTTTAAAAGGGCTGGGAGCCGTACCCGGAACATACACTTCACGGGGACGCAATGCGCCGAACTGCCGGTTAATATCCCAACGGATACCAATAAGCGAAGGGGTGAAGTTGAGGTTAAAATCGCGTATCGTGGCCAGCCATGCCGATTTACTTTTGAACATGTTTTTGAAGGGCTCCCACGATTTTACCTGGCCGGTATAATTGTATCCTATGCCTGCTTTGTATTTTTTGATCTCATTGTTTTCCACCAGCGGGTTATGCTGTTTAATGGAAGTATAGGAATAGCTGAGGTCGAGATTGGAAATGCTCCATAACCTTTGCCGCTTTCCTTCCGGTAATACCTTTCTTACGTTGGTGAAATTTACGGTTTTAATAGTGGTAATATCAATGGCTGCGTTTCTTATAGAATCTTTTAAATCTCCCTGCGCAGCCCCCAGCTTATCTTTTAGTTTGATGTCCATGTCGTAGGGGTCATATTCCGGGGTGCTGATGGTTTGGGAAATGCTGGCGTAAAAAGGAATTTCTATTCCTGCGCCACGGGGCAATAGTTTTCCTAACGCTAAGTTGGCAGCGGCATCGAACTGAACAAAATTATCTCTTGCTCTTTCATTTACCCTTTGTTCCAATGCACCAAAACCAACAGAATGCGTATTGCCCGAAAAGGTAAGGGTTCCCAAATCGGCCAGGGCCAGATCAACCCTGCCTACCGTTGCCCATCCGCCTTTTTCGTCAATCTGTGAAAGCCTGAGTTCGTTTATCCATACTTCGGTACAAACGGGCGATCCGGTGCCATCACCGGGGTTTTCAATGCCCACCAGGAATCCTTTTACTTCCCCGAAGTTGGGGTTGCCGATCACGGAATACATGCGGTTATCCACGGTTTTCCGGTAAATGGCATTGGGGTTAACTAATTGAAGGTTTCTTTCGGCTTTTAATTGCTCCAGTATGCCCAGGTCAAAGTCAAGGTTGTTTTCTTCCGGCCATATATCTGTATCAACAGTTGCGCCTGACGGTGTTATTTTAAGCGGAATTTTTATTTCATAAAAATTGTTGATGAAATCATTCCCGATCCTTATTACGGCATTAATTCTTCCATCGGGTAACGCAGGCTGCCCATTTACACTTTCGGCATGGATGAACATCATTAAGCGGCGATATTGCCGGATGTCTAAGTTCATGGTCTTAAACACGCTTCTTGATTCGCCATTAGGCAAATTACAGATCTGCATGTTCATGGATTGCTCATTCTGTAAAATATTAATACCACCGTTGCTGAGCGATTGTACTCTTTCAATACCGGGAGGCATGCGGTAGGGAACAGGTTGCCGGCGATCGTTTTCTTCAATATTAACCGCACCCACATTAAAATTTACCGGGTCTGTAGGACTGATGGGTTTATATATACCCGCCGTATCCAATTCATAAGTAAATTTTCTCCATTGATTTCTTACTAGTTCCAGCTTGGCAAAACGCAGTACGGTAGAATCTTCAAAACCGGTAAGGAACATCCGGATAAACTGAATGGACTTAAAATCGGGAATATTACCGATTTTTTTATCGTACGCATCAATCGGCACCCTAAACTGGTACCACATCTGGTTTTCTTTGCTTCCATTCGCGAGCTGTACGCTCACTTCTTTTTTATCAACAATAAAATTATTACCGATCTGCATTTCCGGATCGGTGGTGGGCTTAATAACTATGCGGTACTGGAAATATTCTTCATTTTCATTAAGGGTATTGTCTTTGTTCAGGTCTTCGGCATCGGGATACATGGTGGCTGCAGAAGAAAATTCCGAACTTCCTGATGAAACAGGGGAGTTGCCCTGCGGACCATTGAAATTTTTATAACGGCCAAGTATACCCGTATTGGATTGATCGTATGCGCCGTCCCGGTAGTAACGGAAATTGTCTGAGGAAGGATCGGACAGTGCCTGCTGGTATGCCGCTGAGCCGCTTCCTAATGTGCTTTCTAAGATTTGAAGATATTGCTGGTGTAGTATTTGTTCATCTTCATCCCTGTTACCGTCAAACCCTACATCCTGGTAGGGGCGGTCGTCGGGTTCATTGCTGAATGCCTGTGTAACCTGTATGGGGTTAACAGGAACGGTACCCCAGATGGAATTATCTGTTTGTGCCGGAATTTTAGGTGTGGGCAATCCGTTTTCATAGGCTCTCTTGCCATCTTTTAAAATATCTTCCGACACATTGCCTAAGTTGAAATACAGTTGTCCGCCGGCAGGGTTGGTGTTTTTAATAAATGGATCGAGTATCCAGAACTCTATGAATTCCACATTATTGGTTTCGAAATCCGTTTGGTCAATGGCGCGCATCATGCCGCCCCATCTTTTTACCGGGGTAGTTAATTTTCCCGTTCCGTCTATGCCGGTTGCGTCGTAGTTATAAGGGCCTCTTTCTTTTGGATAATAGGCCAGGTCAAATGTTACTAATTGATTCAGTCCAAAATCAGGCGTGCGCAGGGGAAATATTTCCGACTGGGATACCGCACGTACACGCGGATCAGAAAGTTCCTCTATATTATTCTGGAGCGGGTTATTAGAATTTCTTCTTTCCTGTAATACCGGTTCAATATTATACCATGCTAATTTCGCCCTGTTTTTGCCATAATCGTAATTATTATAAAGCCCGGCCTCAGGAAACAGCACATTCCCGTCTTTATCGGTAGCGCCAAGCGGTGTACTGGCCAAAGCCCAGCTTATAAGCGGGAAGCGCAGATCAATACTAGCCCGTGTTCCTTCAAAGTCGTCAATATAAATCAATCCGTTTTTGCCTTTCCCGATCTGCGGTGCATGCCCGGGAATAATTTTTGCCGCTTCACCAAAAGCGGTAATGGAAGAGATGCCTTCGGGTGTATAAAAAGGAAGCTTATCCAATAGTCTGTTCAGCCGCGGCACTTCGTTGCGGTAGCTGAAATCCATACCCAGCATGGTATTGCGTATTGGGTCTTCGCCATAGCCCATCTTGGTAAAATAAGGCCTTTCACTCAGCCGCACAGCAGTGGCGCCTATAGTAAGGTTTTTGTTTGCCAAGTAATCTAAGCGCAGTCCCATATAATTCCGCTGTTGCATACCAAATGCGGCCTGGTTCTCAAACTGCACATCTACGGGTATGCCCGAACTCAGGATGGCCTGGTTAAGTATCCTTACCGTTCCCAAACTATAATTTACTTCATAATCAGCCCCCTCCTGTAATGTTCGTCCTCCGGCAGAAACGGTTACGGATCCCTGGGGCACATTAAACGCATTCAATGATATTTCAGATTGCCCCATAGAGGAAGCCTTTGCCATTCCTTTCATTACAAACCGGTTCAGGTTGGCATAGGTTTGTGCTATGGCTTTAATGGTGTCGTATAATGGCAGGTAAAGATATTTTTGCTGAAGGGCGGGGTCGCTAAAGGCAAAAGCAAGGTCGCGGCCAAAAGGTTCCAGCACGGGAAACACGATCTGTGCTTTGTCTGACATAACGGTATAGCCTTCCATGAAGTCAAAAACACCATCGGGCTGCGGATCGTTCTGATTATTGAGCCGGTCGAGGTTAAGCAATGTAAGTAAAGGCACGCCCGCCTGGTCGCCTTCCGGCAGGTATCTCTTTTGCCCCCCTCCGGGTTCGTCGTACAATACATTTAACTGGAAATCAGTGCGGTCTAAGGATGAGAGGTAATCTCCGTTATCGCTTTTGAGCGTATAAATGTTCTTCATCATCAGGTCCCATATGGGTAGCTGGGTGCGGGCAGATGTGGCTTTTAATAATTTTAGGAACAGTACTTTTTGAACGCCGGAAGTGGAATCCACCGGGATATCCTGTGAAAACTCGCCCACCTGGTATACGCGGCCGTTATAGGAATACTGAAAGGCTACTGCCAGCACTTCGTTGGGTTGTAAGGCGCCGTTTAATGATACATAACCCAATTGCGAATTATACACATACTGGCTTGAATCGAGCTTGCGTGCAAAGGTTTTTTCAAAATCCTGTACCTGCCGTAAACCCATTCCTGTAAGATTGCCTACAATTAAAGAAGGATTTCTGTTTGACTGGTTGCCGGTAATCTGGCGATAGAGATTATTGGCATCGTTACCGGGCAATTCCTGGTCATTCCCGGATCCTCCCCACGGCCCGTAGGGGTTGGGCTCTGCAATATCCATTAAGCCCACAATATCCCTGGTATCGGTGGTAGTGCCACCCATTCTGTTGGTTACCCATACTTCCATACGCATTACCTGCACCTGCGAGCTTATTACCGGCAGGGTCTTCATGGCGTCGTTGTACTTTTTGTTGAAGTATTGCGCTAATAAAAAGTGCCGGTTCTCATCATAATCATCACCTCTCACCGTAATTTGCGATGTAGATGCGCCTCCCTGCAGCGCTCTTGACTGTCTTTGTGATTTTTGAGTGGCAAATACGCCGGTTACCCAAAGTTTTCCAAACTGCAACTGTGTTTTTATACCAAAAAGCGATTGAGCCCCCGGTATTAAAGTGCCTTTGGATGCAAAACTGGTATTGCCCAGCTCAATTTTCTTAATGATTTCGTCTGCGGTGCCTGTATATTCCAGCTTCAACTGGTTTTCCCAGTCAAATGTAGACTGCGTATTATATGAAATGGGCAGTTTTACCTTGCTGCCGATATTGGCAATTACGTTAAGGTTTGCCGCCATATCAAAATCAAAGCCCCCGTTTTTGCGGGCTCTTTCCGGCAGGGTGGGGTTTTTGATGTTTTGACCCTGGTAGCCGGCTGTTATGGTTACGTTGCCCTGCGGGCGAATATCAATTTTTCCGTTTCCAAAAAGGCGGTTGAACAAATCGTCTGTGGCAGTGAGTTTTGGACGCAGCAGGCTCCTGTTCAACAAGCTGACTGTATTGGCGCGTTGCCTGAAATAATCATTTTCCTGCTTTCTTGCCTGTATCCTGGTAAATTCTTCAAAAGTGAGCGAAGTGGGCTTGCGATAGTATTTGTTCCCGATTTTTTCAATGATGTAATACTTTTTCTCTTTAGGGTCGTAAACAATAGAGTCGGTTATATTGGCGGGATCTTTAAGATCAAAACCACGGAGACGTGTTGAAGTAAGCTGATCACCCCGCCTGTCTGAAATAGGGTATTTTAGCGTGTCCTGGATGGACAATGAATCTTCGGGGAGGGGTATAGTATCCTTAAGCTGGTATGAATTACCGGCGTGCGCAGGAGCAGCGGATACCACCACTGTGCCAAACGCTGATATTGCAGCAATACATACTATTATACGAAGTATGTTCCGGTTTCGTAAAGCCAATTTTCCCTTCTTGTTTAGTAGGTAGATTTTTTCTCAAATAAGCTGCAATGCTTTTTTAATTAATGTTTCCAGATTTTCAGTAGAGGGAGCGGATGCAGCGGCTTTTTTAATGGCACTTTCCGCTACGTTGCGAACAATGCCCAGTGCCACCAGGGCATTTAACGCATCCTGTTCCAAAGTATTGTTTATGAGGGCAGAACCTGTGGTTTCAAAACTGGTTTTGCCCATTTTATCTCTCAGCTCAAGTACAATCCTTTCTGCTGATTTTTTGCCTATACCTTTTATTTTTTCTAAACGAAAGGTATCTCCCTTTACAATAGCCTGCGCCAGTTCATCGGGCTGCATGGCCGAAAGCATCATCCTGGCTGTTGATGTACCTACGCCGTTTACACTGATGAGCTGGGTAAATATATTTTTTTCAGCCATATCGAAAAAGCCATATAAGGTATGGGCATCTTCTTTTATATGAAGCCATGTATATAAAGAGCCTTTTTCAAGCGATTGTATTTTTGAATAGGTATTAAGGCTTACCTGCACTTCATAGCCAACTCCATTAACGTCTACATGCACCACTGCGGGAGATTTATATACGAACTTACCTGTTACAAAAGCTATCATCTCTTACTTTAAAGAGGGCAAAGATAAAGGATTGTGTTTGCAGAAAGGAGGCTAATTCCTGTTTACTGCCCTGATAAAAATGACTTCTTTTTTGGAAATTAATATTTCCGGAGTTCCATGCTCAATTTTTAAGCCGGAAATGCAAAGAAAGGAATATTATCGGGGCAATGGGTTGAACGCTATGTTTATATGAAATCGTATGCTATTTGGAAATGGTTGTTATACAACTCATTCCGGGAACATTAATTATTCAGAAAAGCGTTGTCCGAAGATTTGGTTTATTACTATAATTGTATTTTCGTGCCCAATTTTGAAATACAAGAATATGAGTTCAACAATTACTGCCGCTATTACTGCTGTTGGCGGGTATGTACCTGAATATCGTTTAACCAATGCTGAACTGGAAAAAATGGTAGACACCAATGATGAGTGGATACGTACCCGCACCGGAATAACAGAAAGAAGAATATTAAAAGGTAAGGATCTTGGTACATCTGATATGGTAGTGCCTGCGGTGCAGGAAATTTTAAACAAACGAAAAATAGGGGCAGATGAAATAGACTGTTTAATAGTGGGAACGGTAACGCCCGATACCATATTTCCTTCCACAGCAAATATTGCCTGCCATAAGCTGGGCGCGGTAAATGCATGGGGCTTTGACCTGGCGGCCGCCTGTTCCGGGTTTTTATATGCATTAACTACGGGGGCTGCCCTGATCGAAAGCGGAAGATACAAAAAGGTTATAGTAGCCGGGGGCGATAAAATGAGCGCTATAGTTGATTATAGCGACCGTACCACCTGTATTATTTTTGGAGACGGTGCAGGCGCTGTTTTACTGGAACCCAATACAGAAGGATATGGTGTGCTGGATAGCATTTTAAGAAGCGACGGCGCCGGGGGGCATCACCTGCATATGAAAGCCGGCGGATCTTTAAAGCCTGCTTCCATAGAAACGGTTACCAATAAAGAGCATTATATATACCAGGAAGGGCAACCTGTATTTAAACATGCAGTAAGGGATATGGCCGATGTGAGCTATGAATTAATGCAACGCAACAACCTCGGCGCCGACGATGTGGCATGGCTGGTTCCCCATCAGGCTAATAAACGCATTATTGATGCTACGGCTAACCGCATGGGGCTTCCCCATGAAAAGGTAATGCTGAATATTCAAAAATTCGGTAATACTACTGCGGGTACTATTCCGCTTTGTTTATGGGAATGGGAGGGCCGGTTAAAAAAAGGAGATAACATCGTATTGGCTGCTTTTGGCGGGGGTTTTACCTGGGGGTCTACATTGATTAAGTGGGGATATTAAATTATTTATAGTTTGTTGTTTATAGTTTATTGTTAGCTGTATGTGGGTTATAGCATGTTCGGGTAATCTCCATCCCTATTTATTGCCGCAGTAACCCGGACGGAATCCATCATTGTGATTTGAAGCTCTTCTTTATTTTTTCAATAAGGTCTATTTCAACTATTTTTTGAGCCATCAGTATCATATTTTTAAAAGATGGTCCATGTGAGATGCCGTGCCCGATGATCACGGGCTTATTAACGCCCAAAACCGGAACGCCGCCATATTGTTCAAACTCAAAGCGGTCAAAATAGGCGTCATGAATATTGCGGCGTTTAATAATATCGTATATACTTTCTGCCATTTTAAGCATCACGTTACCTGTAAAGCCTTCGCAAACGACTACATCGGATTTGTCTAAGAAAACATCGCGCCCCTCTATATTGCCAATGAAGTTGATCAGGTGATTTTCTTTAAGCAGAGGATAGGCAGCCTGTGCAAGCAGGTTTCCTTTGCCTTCTTCCTCGCCGATATTCAGCAGGGCAACGGCCGGATTTTCAATATTCCATACGTGCTGCACGAATAAGGAGCCTAATACGGCAAACTGGTTAAGGTTTTCGGGTTTACAATCAGCATTGATCCCGGCATCTAATAAAAGCCCCAGCCTGCCATTTTCGCGGGGCATATATGCACCAATAGTAGGGCGGCTTACGCCTTCTATTGGTTTGATGCTGTATAATGCACCTACCAGCATAGCACCGGTATTGCCCGCACTAATGATAGCATCGGCCTTCCCGGAAGCCAGTAAATGAAAACCTATTGCAATAGAGGAATGTTGTTTTTCTTTAAGCGCCTTTGTAGGGTGCTCGTGCATATCAATTACCTGCGAAGCGTGAATGATGGTAAAACTACCCGGCTTTAGCGGGTATTGCTGTAAAAGGGTTTGCAGTTGCACTTCATCTCCTATTAAAAGAAGATGCGCCGGATCCGGTGCTTCTGATAAGTATGACAATGCTCCTTTAACAGCTTCTGTTGGTGCGAAGTCGCCACCCATCATATCTAAGGCGATGTTCATGCGGCAAATTTGAGGAAAATCTGAAAAATACAAATCCCAAATCCAAATAATATTTTTTATCCGGAGTTGGGAACTATACCGAGTGCTGCGTTAATTGTAATATGTTGTATTGTACGCTGAAGTGAATAGTGAGCGGTGAATAGTAAATTCACCATTGCCTGTTCACGTATTCCTTATCGCTATCACAAAATGATACAGCATATTATGGGTAACTTCATGCTAAATAGAAAAACTATTTAATCGGCGATTTTTCTACTACTACTTTTCCTTTATAGTAGAGCTTTCCTTCGCTTACATGTGCACGGTGGCGTACATGCGATTCGCCTGTTGCACTGTCTTTGCTTAACGTCACGGTCTCAGCTATATAATGTGTCCTTCTTTTTGCACTGCGTTGCTGAGAGTGTCTGCGTTTTGGATTGGGCATAACACTAAATTTTAATTGTTTCTGAATTTATCCAGATCTTTCCAGATCGGGTTTTCATTTTCTGTATTGCGTTCGTTTAGTTTCCTGAGCATATCCAGCGCTTCCTGGTTACATTTCGAACTGCCATCGGGGCTTTCCCCACATGTTCGTTGTAATGGAACACTCAGGTTAATAAATTCATATATCCAGCCTGCTACGTTAATATGACTTTCCGTTCTTGAGATATAATAAACATCCGGGTCTTCTTCGGAGGCATTCATCTCATCCGGGCTGTCTGTCATTTTAACCAATACTTCAAAATCATCCCACAGGCTCTTTTCTATGGTGTTGCCACATAAATCGCATATCAGGGTAACCGTTCCTCCTATCTCAAATTTAAGCATGAGAAAAGAGGGTTGTTTATCCAGGATCATCTTTACAGTAACCTTTGCGTCTGTAAAATCCTGGGGCTGGTAATCTGCAAAGAACTTATCATCTATCTCATAAACATATTCATGCTTTCCCGGCTTTAGCCCCACAAAAGCAATCTCATATTCATGCCGGTTCGCCATGCTTTTTGTTTTAAGGTTTGCAAAGGTAGTGAAATCAGGCGAAATAATACAATGATAAAAAA
>CALMQS010000056.1 GCA_937871285.1 uncultured Sphingobacteriales bacterium
TTATATAGTACTTTCATGCCTTTACGAATTAAATGCCTAATCCTATTTTCAAATTTCCCACATTTTCATAAAGCCGGTACCAGTTCCTTACTGCCGGCTGTGTATTTGTAAAATCCTTCGCCGCTTTTTACGCCCAGCTTACCGGCAGCAACCATATTCACTAATAAAGGGCAGGGTGCGTATTTGGGATTGCCGAATCCTTCCTGTAAAACTTTTAATATACTCAGGCAAACATCCAATCCAATAAAATCCGCCAGTTGCAGCGGCCCCATAGGATGTGCCATGCCCAATTTCATTATGGTGTCAATTTCCTCCACACCTGCTACGCCTTCATATAAGCTGTGTACGGCTTCGTTGATCATGGGCATCAGCACACGGTTGGCAACAAATCCGGGATAGTCGTTAACGATGCATGGAACTTTTTGCAGTTCCCTGCTAACTGCCACCACTTCATTAGTTACTTCCGGCGCTGTGGCATAGCCGTTGATCACTTCCACCAACTTCATTACCGGTACGGGATTCATGAAATGCATGCCTATTACTTTTCCGGGGCGTTTTGTTGCAGCGGCAAGGGCTGTTATAGATATGGATGAAGTATTGCTGGCCAAAATAGCCGCGGGAGGCGCTAACGCATCTAACTGCTTAAATATTTCCAGCTTGATGGATTTGTTTTCTGTTGCAGCTTCTATTACCAGGTCGGCATTGGCTACGCCTGCTTCCATTGCTGTAGCGGTATGCAGGGTTAGCAATATCCTGTCTTTTGTTGCCTGCGTAATAATTCCTTTGCTTACCTGGCGGTCTGCGTTTTGGGAAATGGTTTGAACCGCCTTTCCCAGCGCGGCTTCATTAATGTCTGTTAGGGTTACATTAAAATGATATTGAGCAAATACCTGGGCAATGCCGTTGCCCATTGTGCCTGCGCCAATTACGGCAATGTTTTTTATCATGATCTTAGGTTAATGGGGCTGTGAGCTATGAGTAATCGGCTATGAGGTAGCTATGAGCTGTCAGCAGTGAGCTTTCGTCCGTCAGCTTTCAGCAATCAGTAGGGTATTCTCACCTTTCACTTCCCTCGTCTAACGTTTCTCTTCTCACCTCGTGAAACGATAAACGTGAAACGACCATTCACTACTCACTATTCACTATTCACCACTGACTACTCACCAATGTGGTTCCTCAGTTTTTCTTTTTAAAATCGCCTCTCTTCCAGGCCTTCACAAACTCGCTCCAGGCAAACGGGTTAAATATATTCATAGGAGGAGCCTGCCCGCTGTAATAATAGCCCTGTGCATTTTTACTTAAAGCATAATTAGCGGCTTCCCCCCCGTCGCGGGGTAACGACCGTGCCAGTATCCTTCTTTTGGCTTCACTGGTATTTTGCCGGGCAATTTCTATACCATCGTCCGGAACCTCATTGTTGACAAAATCGCGTTCAAATTGTTCGCGCGTAGGACGGGCTTTTATAATAGCGGTAGGCAGGTAAATGGTATCCTGGGCCATTAGTTTAACCATATTGAACTGGTTCCCTTCTAAGTTGGTAGGGATCCTGTCTGTTTCCGTTCTGTAGGATACATGGGTAAACTGTACTTCATCCCCCTTTAACACCACTATTGAAAAAACACCCTGTTCATTTGTGATGGTACCCCTGTTTTGTCCTTTTACCATTACGGTTACTCCCGGTATGCCTTTTAAGCTGTCGTGTGTCATTACTATGCCATACAACTGAACAACAGAATCTTTCAATGATTCAAACTGTGCTTTTGCCGCGAAAGGAGTCAATAAAAATGAGAAAAATAAATATCGTAAAAAATATTTCATTAAGCTGTTTAAATGAACTGCAATAATACCTCAAAATCGTAACTCCGGCATCCAGGCCTGTAATTTAATCCGAACACGGGAAAAAACCAAAGTAAGCATTTATGGGCTTAACTTTGCGGCACAATATTTTTTTTAACAAAAAGTTCGGTTCATGAAAGAAAGTGATATTTTAAAAGCATTGGGGAACGTAATTGAGCCAGATCTGGGCAGGGATCTTGTAACGCTTAACATGATAAAAGACATTGTAATAGAAGGAGATAATGTTTCTTTTACCGTTGTACTCACCACACCGGCATGCCCTTTAAAAGATATGATCAAAAACGCATGTATTAACGCGGTGCACCTGCTGGTAAATAAAAATGCAGCCGTAAATATAAAATTTACGGCTAATACCAACAGCAACAGAAAAGACAATCAGCATATTTTACCGGGTGTAAAGAATATTATAGCCGTAGTTAGTGGTAAGGGAGGAGTGGGTAAATCAACGGTTGCTGCCAATCTTGCTTTGGCATTATCGGAAGGCGGCGCTGCCGTAGGGTTGATGGATGCTGATATTTACGGACCAAGTGTACCTATGATGTTTGGCATCCGCGGAGAAAGACCCCTCATGAAAAAAGAAGGGGAGAAAGGCATTATTATACCCATAGAGAAGTTTGGCATAAAATTAATGAGCATTGGCTCGCTGGTAGATGAAAAGCAGGCAATCGTATGGCGCGGACCCATGGCAAGCAGCGCTATCCGCCAGTTTGTAACGGATGTGCAATGGGGAGAGCTGGATTACTTAGTGATTGATATGCCGCCCGGCACCGGCGACATTCATTTAACATTAGTACAAACGGTGCCGGTAACAGGCGCTGTAGTGGTAACCACTCCCCAGCCTGTAGCCCTGGCAGACGCCAAAAAAGCCATTGCTATGTTTGGGCAGGCACAAATAAAAGTGCCCATCATAGGATTGGTGGAAAATATGAGCTGGTTTACCCCGGACGAATTGCCTGAAAATAAATATTATATTTTCGGGAAAGGCGGCGGGAAAAGATTAGCCGAAGAATTTGATGTGCTCTTTTTAGGACAAATACCATTGGTGCAGGGAATAAGGGAAGGGGGCGATACAGGCATACCGGTAATGGTGAGTGATGATGAAATTACACGAAAGGCTTTCATGGATTTTGCCGGCAATACCGTTAGAAGCATCGCCATGCGCAATGCCAATATTGGGGCTACTAAAATTGTGGAGATCGTAGTATGATGATGTAACCTGCGGTCGGTACCCGATGAAAGGAGGGTCAGGCCGCACTGAAAGCACCCGTTGAGAACTACGGATTAATATACCATACTGAAAGCGGCAAGGTATTTATCAATATATTCCTGCATATATTTTGCTTTGTACTGCATTACAAAGCGGGGATGCTCAAGCGCTATAATTTTTTTAAAGAAGCCGTGCGTTTCATTTAGCCTGTTCAGTATCTTTTCATTTTTTCCGCTGCCCAGGCAAAAACAGGTATCGGTATCTATACCCAACGCAATATGTTGTTTGATGCTTTGGATAATAAAGCTATGCGCGGCATCCGTTAATGCTTTATTGTCGTAAAAGTTGTAATTCACTTCCTTACCGAGGCTGTTTTTTATGGTAAAGCCCAAAGGGCATATAGAATTGATGTAAAATTTTCCGTAAAAGCTTTCCGGGCCGCCATAAGCCTCTATCATATTATATATAAATACAGATGAAGGTTCGTGTGCCGGGGCTCCGGGATAGGTGATCGCACATTTTTCCACCAGTCTTTTAGGATCGGTAAACGGAACGCCTGTTAGGCCTGCTCCAAACCTGCCGGGGTTAATGCCCAGTATGAGGTGCCGGCGGTTATTATCGTTATAATATTTTTTATAAAATGCCGATGATACCATTAAACTATCCTTGTTCTCTTTAAAAGGGTTCATTACACGAATACCGGGAGGCAGTTTGGCCGTGAAACGGAGTGATTTGTTAAATGCAATTACTTTATCGGCAAATGTTGACATATACTGGAGGAAGGTAAGTAATTTTAAAAAAGAAAAACGGCATCATATCAAATCTTAAATCTCCAAT
>CALMQS010000057.1 GCA_937871285.1 uncultured Sphingobacteriales bacterium
TAATCATTGGTGCCCGTGGTTTGCGGGGTGATCACCATACCGTAAGGATAATAATCACTGTACAACCTTACCTGCAGGGTGGAGCCGTTCTTTGCCACCACAGCACGCACATTGCCCAGATGATCGGTTAACTGGTAAGCATAAGTGGTTGAAGGACGGTAATAAATGCCTATCCTTCCGCTGCCCCCGTCTATTTCGTATTCCTGCGCTGTTATTGCGCCTCCAATACCACCCGTTACCGGCTGGGTGTAGATCACATCGCCTGCGTAGTAGGTCCTTTGTACTTCCGCATAGCTGGTATTATACAGCTTCTTTACAATACGCTGCCCCAGCTCATTGTACACATACTCCACTACCGGCTGGGTGAATGTGGCATTTCTTGATACCATTACCACTTTGCCTGTTACATCGTATTTGATGTATTTCTTTTGTGCCGCATTGAGCGTGTTCTCATACGTAAGCTGACCCAGCAGATCGTAGGTATAGCTGGCATAGGTAGTACCGGCAGGGATATTGGTAATGCTGGCCAGCTTGTTGGTGTTGGCCGTGTAATTGTACTGGAACTTTTCGGTTGTGGCTCCGGCTGCATTGGTTCGCTCTAAAAACTGGATATTGCCATTGGCATCATAACCCGGGGCAGTACCGCTGAAGGGTTTGATCTTCTCTTTGTTGAAGTTGGTAACCGTAAGGCTGGCTGGCGTATTGGCGAAGTTTACATTGTTTGCCCAGTTGGCTTCTATCAACTGGTATTTATCATCGTACTGGTATACATAGGTGGTGGGCAGTTCGGGGATAACAGGCACTGCCACCGGTTTTTTGCTGAACCAGGTCATGGCTTTGATATTGCCGGTAAAATTATCGGAGGCGATGGTGCTTGTGGTATTTACTCCCTTGATGGCTTGTATGCCGCCCCTGGCGTTTACATAATCATTGCTGTAATAATCCAGCACCATGCCAAAGGCATCCGGCTTTACAGCAACATTGGCCCCGCTAATGCCATCCTGTCCCGGATCCTGGTCTTTATTGCTGTTGTTGATCGCCTTGAGCGCTCCCTGCACGGTATAAGTGTAATCTATGCCCTGAAGGCCTTCTGCAAGGTCTATCCTCTTTAAGGGGCCATGCAGGTAATAAGTGTATGTTGCCTGCTGTACCCAGGCGGCGGCAGAGCTTGTGCGGGTATATACCTTCCACAGGTTCAGATTAGCCAGGTCGTATTCGTACTTATGTGCAAAGTATTCTGCGGCTGTATTTTTCTGGAACACCCTTTCGGTTAGCTGACCCAACGGGTTATAAGTGTAGTCGGTTGTTTTATACCCCAGGTCTTTAATGTGTTGTATCTGCCATACCAGCTTTCCTTCCTCATCGTAGCTGAACCAGCTGGCGCTAACCAGGTTGATACTGTTGGGTGTATTGTTTACAATGCTGCTGTATTTTTTGGTTACGCTTACGGCGCCCCCCAGGTAAAAAGCATCCTGCGCGTAGCCCGATACCCCGTGCGTGTTATCTGCCACATCGTATATTGTTATCCCCACATCGGTTTTGGTACCCGTAGTAAGCCCGCCGGTAGCGGTTACATTTTCCAGTATGTCACGCATGGGGTTGGTGGCGGCAGCAAGGTCGCTGTTGAACACTATGCCGCTGCCGTCCGGCTGGTATTCCCCGCTTTCTGTGGGACGGCCATAGCTGTCGTAATGAGTATAGCTGTATTTGCCGGCTGCCTGCTGCACCACGTTGCGGGAAAAACGGATCTTGCCGTCTTTGCGGTAAACGTATTCTGTCCTGCCTGTTTCTGCATTTTGCGTAGCTACAAGCCTGCCCTGGCTGTCATACTCATACAAGGTCATGAACGGTACGTCCGTTTTGGTAGCATAGCTGTTAATACCTGTTCCGTGCAGCTTTTTAACCCCTTCAGGCGCTATGGTCGCTATTAACTGTCCTAACTGGTTGTAAAAGCTGTAGCTGATATCGCTGTAGCCATTGGTATAACCAAGCCCTTTGTCCACCGTACCTGTATTAACCAGTTTAAAATAACCTGCCGGTAGCGATGTACCTGCTACAGGCTGTTCGGTATCCATGTTATAAAGCGTATAGGTTCCTCCTCCCGTCAGGGTAATGGTACCGGGAGCAAATAACTTAAAGTAATGTATCGCCTTATCGGGATTGGTAGTTCCTCCTACAGTAAATACATTGCCAATGCTTAGTTCACTCCCCGGCCGGGCTACCATTAATGTTTTTCCTCCTTTATCCTGTATCATTACGCCTTCCTTGCCATTGGCATCACGGCCTATGATCTGTATAGCCTGCCCCGCCATGCTGGTGGGAACAGCGCCGGATACCGCCGTGGGAAAGTATTTGTTGCGTATGGTACAATACTCGTTGAGCTCGTTAAGCACAGGGGTAATATAGCTGCTGCTCTCATGCCCGCTGCCCATCTTAAAAGCCTCTCCCACGCCGGCTGATTTTTTGGCATTACCTGTGCCATCGCTGTAATAGGTCTGGCGGCTGTACGGGTAATACGTGGTGGGCGTATAAGGCTCCCAGGTATTGCTGCTGCTGTAATACCAGCCCAGGGTGCCCGCCTCGCCTCCTAATCCATCGGGATTATCCGTCTTGGTTAAATCATAGTTCTGGTAGGTATACGTATTGCCACTCACATCCTGGATAAAGTTGGATTTATAGGCAAACTCACTGTTATTAACAGGCGCCGGGAGCGTACTCAGTGCCGGTCTGCCCAGAGCGTCATATACCGGCTGGCTGGCAAATACATGGCTGCCGGAACTGCCATCCTCAAAGCGGTGAAAAACCTTGCCCTGGCTTTGCAGCAAACGACCCATGTTATCAAAGAACTGTTTGCTCTCCCCGATCACATTGCCCGAAAGATCAAAGCTGCGCGAAAGGGTCCAGTTCATATCGGCATTAAGCACTCCATTGGCCGGCGCCTTGGGGATAACACCCATCACCCCCGCAGACTTGACATGCACTAAAACCTCCGACCCCAGCTCAAACTCCGTTCCCGGATCCAGCACTACCGACAGGTCACTGTAGATCGTTCGCGTTTGACCTGAAGGCACTACATATTGTGTGGCAGGGGCAATGGGTAATACTACCGGGTTGGGACTGCTGATATCCTGTGCGCTCAGCAGCCTGAATGCAGACAAAGCAGCAAACAGCAGGGGCAGAACTTGTTTTAATCGCATATACACCAGTTATGGAGGTGGAGGTTTTATTTGGGGGCTTTTTCCAGTTGGTCTATCTTATTTTCAAGCTTTGCCTGTCGTTCTACCATGATATTATTTTCCTTTTTCAGCTCAATGACATATAAGGTCAGCTCTTCGATCTTCTTTAATAACAATGCCTGGTTATCACCCAGGTCTAAACCGCCTTGCTCTACTTCAGCGGCAGAAGGTACTTCAGGCAAATGCTGGTGCTCCTTTATAAATTTTTCTACTTCGGATAATGAGGGTAGCCTGTATTGAGGAGAAAATACATAGTCCGGCCAGCCAGATTGCGTAACTTTTATTTTTTTAGAAAATATATCCCCATTAACAGCAAGCTTTGCTTGCGGACTTGATGTACCAATACCCACATTACCGCTTGTTGCATCTATTTTCATCACTTCCCTTTCGCCAGTGGAAGAATTTAATACCCAGCTAAAATAACCACCCCAATTGTCCAATTTGGTTTTTAGGTATCCTGCTCCCCCTCCCGCTCCGGCGATTATTTTGACACCTGAATAATTATTATCGGTAGGAAGTCCTGAAATATCAATTGTGAAAGATGAACCGGTGGAAGATGAAGAAAACATTCCGTTGCCGATTGTTTCCAATTTAGCTCTTGGCGCTGTGGTACCTATACCTGCATTGCCAGAAGTAGGGAAAGTATTTGTTTG
>CALMQS010000058.1 GCA_937871285.1 uncultured Sphingobacteriales bacterium
CGGTGTCTCACCGACCGGAAAGTTGTACATGGAGCGAAAAATTGAAATACGCCCATTGATGAATATATTTGCTGAACTAAATTGTATGATATGCAAGACGGAACTGCCGAAGAACGACTGGCTCGTTTAGGATTAACTTTACCTCCTGCACCAAAACCCATGGGCGTTTATAAACCCTGCCTCATTGATGGCAACCATCTTTATCTTTCGGGGCACGGCCCCGTACAGAATGACCAAACCCTTATAAAAGGACGTATTGGAAAGGATATGGACGAGGAACAGGGTAAACTGGCTGCAAAGCAGGTAGGACTAACCATGCTTGCAACCATAAGGGCGCAGATTGGAAGCCTCGACAATATAAAGCGCGTAATTAAAGTGCTTGGCATGGTAAACTGCATACCCGAATTTGAAAAACAACCTTATGTAATTAACGGCTGCAGTGAATTGTTTGCCGCTATATGGGGAGAAGAAAATGGTGTAGGCGTTCGCAGCGCAGTAGGTATGGGCTCCTTACCGGGTAATATACCGGTTGAGATAGAAGCAATATTTGAACTGGCGTAATAAAAAGGGTTATGATGCATACAAATGGCTCAGCAGAAGCATGGTATTTTGTTGATGATATTAACAATACAGATTCCCCGGCATTGTTGCTGTATAAAGAACGGGTAAAAGAAAATATCCGTTTGGCAAAAGACATGGTAAAGGATGTGAGCATACTACGTCCGCATGTTAAAACCAACAAAACAGCAGAAGTGTGCAGCATGATGCTGGAGGAAGGTATCACCAAATTCAAATGCGCTACTATTGCGGAAGCCGAAATGCTGGCAACTGTGGGGGCGCCGGATGTGCTGCTGGCTTACCAGCCTGTTGGCCCTAAAGCAGAACGGTTGGCGAACCTTATTAAAGCATACCCTGCCGTTCATTTTGCATGTTTAACAGATAATGAGGCAACCGCAAAACATATCAACGATGTGGCTGAAGCGCATGGCATTGTAATTAATATTTTTATAGACCTGAATACCGGCATGAACAGAACAGGTATCGTTCCTGCCAAAGCACTACCGCTTGCTGCATTCATCCTGTCATTGAAAAATATAACGCTGGTGGGCCTACATGGCTATGATGGTCATATACGCGATACAGATACCACTATACGGCAGCAAAAAAGTGATGGGGGATTTCAGCAGGTAGCCGCACTGCATCAAAAGATAGCAGCAACGTATCAGCGCTCATTAAAATTAGTAATGGGGGGCACACCTACTTTTCCAACTCATACCGGGCGGCAAAATGTGGAATGCAGCCCCGGCACTTTTGTTTTTACCGACTGGGGATACAAGCAGTCTTTTCCCGATGAACCTTTTGACTTCGCGGCGCTTGTAATTACCAGGGTTATTTCCATCATAGATGAGCATATCATTTGCACCGACCTGGGGCATAAGGCTGTTGCCGCAGAAAACCCGTTGCCGCGGGTTCACTTTTTGAATGCCCCCGATGCAGTACCCATAGGGCAAAGCGAGGAACACTTAGTATTGCGTGTACCAGATGTTTCTTTATACAATATGGGTGATGTGCTATACGGCGTGCCGGTGCACATATGCCCAACCGTTGCTTTATATGATAAGGCTTACGTGGTAGAAAATAAAAAAATTACTGCCCAATGGGAAGTAGTGGCGAGAAAAAGAAGCATTAATTTTTGAACAGTTTTTTAAAAACTTACGCCACTCCGTATCCTGCTCAGCAACTGGTTATAACAGTTATCCACTAATCTTGCTGCCAACTCTTCCCGTGATGGCGGACGTTCCGCCCCGGAACTGTTGATCAGGTTCCAGTCTGAAGCTTCTAAAGCCTGCCTGTCGCCGGTGTAGCGCGCTGCTTCATGCTGCCAGGTATAGTTATCGCGAAAGCGGTCGGCTAATATATTACGGCCGCTTACCCAGTCGTAAATACGGCAATCCAGTGACGCCCGGCTTTGCAGTATGCTGCGGGTAACATGCACAGTGGCAGTAACCGTTTTGTATACAGGTTTGGCCGGAACAGACCGGGTTTGGCCTATCTCTATTTTTTTAGACCGTTGTATCGTGTACCGGTCGGTATATATACTGCCTATATACAAATCATTAAAATTCAGTTCCACTACCCTGTCTGCTTTTATAAAACTGGCTTCAGCCTCCCTGTCGCTATAAAAACGGGTATTGTTATACGAGGCATTATTAAGATCACGAACCATTGCATACTGCAGGTAATCATTATCGAATCCCCAGTAACGCCAGTTGTTATTATAATAATTTACCGGCCTCACCACTACTTTAACCGTTGCCATTTCCTGCGCCTCCCGTATACGATCCTCTACATCGCGGTAACGCGGATACGCGTTACCGGCCTTTACAAACATTTCATACGCTTTTTGTCCGTAAGCCCGGTTATTGTACGACAGGTAATGTTGACCCTGGTTATAATATTCTTCCGCTGCTTTTTGTTTTGCCTCCTGCATTTTAAGCGTTGGGTTCCAGGGGTTTGGTATTATTTTAGCAGCCGCCGGTATGGCTTTGATCTGGCTGTACATTTGTGCTGCCACCTCAAGCTGGCCGGCAATTTCCATCCAGCGGTCGCCGGCATTCATATTATTATAGGTATTGCTGTTCATGGCTTTACGCACATCGGCGGCCTGCCTGTACGCTTCCGGCAGCAAAGCTGCCGCGTCTTTATCACCCGCATCCTTCTTTAACCGTTCTAATAAAGCAAAAACAGTCTGGTCATCTGCTGTATATCTTTTTGCAATCTGCCGGGTAGAAGAGCAACCCAGCAGCAGGATGCTACTTAGCAGCAGCGAAAAAGCACTTCGCATTGTAAAAGATTTTAGATAAATCTACACAAAAACCATCGCCGGTGGAGCGATGGTATAAAATATGATCAGCATTGCTTAAATCTAATCTAATGTCCCGGGTTTCTGTACATCGTGCAGCGGCGCTGCCTGTTCGGTAGGAGCCGGCACATTGAACTTGTTGCGCAGGTTCTTATATGCAACGCCATCCCACAAAAATGCAAGAATAAACCAAATAAACAGTAGCAGCGGCACCAGTATGGTGAGCTTAAGATTCCTTACTTCATCGCCAAGGTGCATGAATATAGATACGATATACACGGCTTTGCATATAGAAAGAATGATCATACCTCCTTTCAAAAACATCAATAACCACCCTTCTACATGAAAAGCGTAGTGAGATAAGCCCAGGGCAAGCTCGGCAATAGTAAGGAAAAGCAATATCCAGAAGGTCTTCCAGATCCTTTTTGTATTAGGTGCCGGCTCGTGCTGAAACGTTATTTCTGGCGCAATTGCCATTTGCTGATTTGCATGTTCCATATGTTGCGTATGCTTTTAGTACAATAAATCGGTTAAATAAGATAAAAACAAAGAAATACAAATACCCATACCAGGTCTACAAAGTGCCAGTACAAGCCTACTTTTTCTACCATCTCATAATGTCCCAAACGGGTGAAGCGTCCATTGAGCGTCCAGAAATACATCAATATGTTTAAGAACACCCCAATCGAAACGTGAAACCCATGGAAGCCTGTAATTCCAAAAAAGGAGTTCCCAAAGGCAACCGGTCCTGGTAAGGTAACCTGGTGCCCATTGTGGAATAACCCGGAAACTATTGGCCCAAAATGATTCTCTTTTATGGTTGCACCTATTTCCTGTATTTTCCCGTCAATCAAAACCGGGTGTGTATGCGTAATGAGGTGAGTCCATTCCCAGGCCTGGCAACCCAGAAACAGGAAGCCACCCAAAATTGTCCAGAGCAACCATTTCTCCACACCTTTCTTATTTCTTTTATGCCCTTCGTGTACAGCAAGCACCATTGTAACCGAGCTCATAATCAGGATAAAGGTCATTAAGCTCACAAAAGCCAGCGGCAGGTTAGCATCCCCCATGAGCGGGAATGTATTGAATACATGATTGGGGTCGGGCCAGTAATCATGGCTTACCCGTATAGTGCCGTAAGCAATAAGCAAAGCCCCGAAGGTAAAAGTATCACTCAGCAGGAAAATCCACATCATCAGTTTTCCATAACTTACATTATAAGGGCTTTTACCCCCCGTCCACCATTTATATCCGGCCGGTATGTGTGTTGACATGTAATTGAAATTTTATTATAAATGCTCTGTTTTAGTTGCCAGTTAGTGTAATAAATGAAAAAATACAAAAATGTAAACCCAAAGAATATCTACAAAATGCCAGTAGGTAGCTACTATCTCCACCGGTGTACTATCATAATTGCGTTTCCTTGTACTAAATGCCTTAAAAAAAATAATCAATAAGGCAACTACACCACCCAATACATGCACAATATGCAAACCGGCTATAGCCAGTACAAAGGAATATGCCGGGTTGGAACCAATGCCGGTCATCTTCATTCCCTGCTCCTCAAACTGATAAAAACCGCTCACCTGCAATGCAACGAACAAAACGCCTAAAAGTGCAGTTATCGCAAAGAACAACCTGTATTTAGCCATCTGGTGTCCTTTAAATGCCTTCAGGGCCACCTGTATGGTTACACTACTTACCAGTATCACCAGGGTAGAGTAAGAAAATACAGTTGGCAGTGTAAAGCTTTCCCAGCCCGGCTGGCTGCGTTTTACAATATAAGCGCTGGTAAGCCCCGCAAACATCATAATGATCCCCGCAAGGCCAAGCCACATATTAAACTTGTACGGATGTATCCTCTTTTGCTGTACACTCATCATTTCAATCATTACAACTTGTTTCATTTAATAAAATAAATAGCCCGTTTAGCGCTCAGCCGTCAGCATTCAGCGGTGAGCTATCAGCCTCCTGTATATAGCTCTTAGCCTTTACAAAGCCTGTTATTCATAGCCGGTGTATAGGCTATACGCCCGCCACTTTATCGGCAAGCAGGCTCAGCAGCACCACCGGCAAATAAATATAAGAGCTAAACATTACCCTCCTCGCTGCCTGCACATTCATCTCCCTGTATAAGCGTATGCTTTGCCAAACCATAAATAAATTGGCGACTAATACTATTGCCAGGCTTACCTCTCCGCTCATGTGTATCAGGTAGGGTATTACACCTACCGGTATCATTAAGAGCGAATAGATAATAGCCTGCAGCGCCGAATATTTTGTTGGTCCCGCGTCTGAAGGCATCAGCTTAAACCCTGCTTTACTATAATCCTTATGCGCCACCCATGCAATAGCCCAAAAATGCGGGAACTGCCAAAAAAACTGGATGGCAAACAAAGCCCAGCCACCCGCACTCATTGTATCTGTAGCTGCCACCCAGCCAATAAGACAGGGCAGAGCTCCCGGAATGGCGCCCACCAGTACTGAAACGGAATGCACCTTTTTTAAGGGGGTATATATAAAGCCGTACAGGAACAAGCTGAACAGCCCCAGCATAGCCGCCGTCCAGTTAAACCAGTACCCCACGATCAGTATACCCGCAACACCTGTCACAGCAGCAAAGGCCGAGGCTTCAGAAACACTCATTTTACCATTGGCAACAGGCCGTTTAGCCGTTCGCTTCATCAATGCATCGGTGTCTTTTTCCGTTATCTGGTTAATAGCATTGGCAGATCCTGTAATGAGCAACCCCCCTGTAAATAATAAAAGAACTGACAGAAAATTAAAAGTAATATTCGGCGCCAGTAAATAACTGATCACACATGAAAATACTACCGTAAAACTAAGGGTGAACTTTATCAGCAGCATATAGTCTTTGAGCTTGTCAATTACTACAAAAGAAGCTGAATGCTGCACCCCGTTGTATGTTTCCCTTACTTTCAAAAATCTGTTTTTATCAGCGCAAAGCGCTGCATTACCGCTTTTGTGCTACAATCATTTAATGCCTGGATTCATCTTTCGTTACCGGCTCCGTTTGCGGAATAAAATCTACCCCATCTTTTCCATAATCGTAGGGCCAGCGATGTACCTCAGGAATTTCGCCCGGCCAGTTGCCATGCCCCGGCCTGATAGGCGTTGTCCACTCCAGTGTGTTAGCGCTCCATGGATTTTTGGTAGTTACCTTTCTTCCTTTGAAAATAGAGTAGAAGAAATTAAACAAAAACAACAACTGCACCAGGAAAGACAATATAGCGGCAAAACTGATCACCTGGTTCAGTTCCGTAAACTGCTTGAAGGATTCCCAGTTCGAATAGTCATAATAACGGCGGGGCATACCTGCAAACCCTTCGTAGTGCATGGGCCAGAATATGATGTAGGCGCATGCCAGCGTAATCCAGAAATGGATATAGCCCAGCGTATTATTCATATACCTGCCGTACATTTTGGGGAACCAGTGATAAACGCCCGCAAACATGCCCATAAAGGCGGAAACACCCATTACAATGTGAAAGTGAGCAATAACAAAATAGGTATCGTGCACATGAATATCAAGCGCGGAGTTCCCCACGTATATACCCGTTAAGCCTCCCGATATAAAGGTGCTTACAAACCCTATACAGAACATCATACCCGGGGTAAACCTGATGTTGCCCCGCCATAGTGTAGTAAGCCAGTTAAACACTTTTATAGCAGAGGGTACGGCTATCAGCAGGGTAAGCAGCACAAAAACAGAACCTAAAAACGGATTGAGCCCGGTTACAAACATGTGATGCGCCCATACCAGGAACGACAGCACGGCAATAGCAAATAAAGAGGCCACCATAGCCATATATCCAAAAATGGGTTTCCGGGCATTAATAGACATTACTTCCGACACCAATCCCATGGTAGGTAATATAATGATATACACTTCGGGATGCCCAAGGAACCAAAACAGGTGCTGGTATAATATGGGGCTGCCGCCTTCATTAGGTAAAATTTTACCGGCAATTACGATATCAGACAAATAAAAACTCGTGCCCAGGTGCCGGTCGAACAATAATAAAATAAATCCTGATAACAGAACAGGGAAAGAGAGCAAACCCAATACTGCCGTAAAGAAAAGCGCCCATATGGTTAGGGGTAACCGTGTCATGGTCATTCCCTTGGTACGCATATTAAGGATAGTAGAAATATAGTTAAGCCCCCCAAGCAATTGCGATACAACAAACATCGCCATGCTGATCAGCCACAGATCCATGCCTATTTTAGATCCTATGGAAGCATCTCCCAATGCACTTAACGGAGGATATACCGTCCACCCGCCTGCGGCCGGACCTGTTTGAACAAAGAGGGAAGACATCATGATAATGCTGGCCAACACAAAAAACCAGTAGGACAGCATATTCATGAATGGCGAAGCCATATCCCTTGCGCCTACCTGGAAGGGGATGAGGAAATTGGCAAAAGTGCCGCTCAGCCCTGCCGTAAGCACAAAAAATATTAATATGGTGCCGTGCATGGTGCCCAAAGCATAATAAAATTCGGGCGATATTTTTCCGCCCCTGGCCCAATGTCCAAAAATGTCTTCCAACCAGGGTAAGGTGGCTTCGGGATAGCCTAACTGAATCCTAAACAATACCGACATCAGCCCTCCGATAATCGCCCATATCATTCCTGTTATCAGAAATTGCTTGGCGATCATTTTATGATCCTGGCTGAATACATATTTAGATATAAAAGTTTCGTGATGATGGTGTCCGTCCTGGTGTTCATGCACCCCATGTGAGATAGCACCAGGTTGAATTACAGCTTCGTTACTCATTACAAAAATATTTTACTAATCAACAATTTCATATATTCAAATCAGCATCAATGCGCTTCTGCCTGTGCTACGGCATTTCCCTGCGGTTCTGCTGTATTTACAGCCGCACCGGCTGCAGGAGGAACACCATCGGGATGCGCAGTTAGAAACTGCGGCTTTTGTGTTGCGATCCACTTGTCAAATTCTTCCTGTGTGTCTACCACAATTACGCCTCTCATAGAATAATGCCCAACACCGCACATCTGGTCACAGGCAATTTCGTAAACAAAGTTTTCATTGCCCGTTATTTTTTTCATTTCGGCTGTAGTATACTTCGGTGTAAACCACATGGTAGTAGGCGTGCCGGGCACAGCATCCATCTTCATCCGGAAATGCGGTAACCCCACGTCATGAATAACATCCTGCGAACGAATAATGAGTTTAACGGGCTTATTAACAATTAAATGCATTTCAGACGGATGCAGATCGTCATGATTAGCAGCATCATTCCAATCCTGCCCTAACGGGTTATTTTTTGAAGGGTCTACTAATTTGTAATGCTGGCGCCCCAACACATTATCCTTTCCGGGATAACGGTATTCCCATCCAAACTGGTGCCCTGTAATTTCAACTTCCATTGCTGTTTTCGGCGGATCACCGGTTATTTTAAACCAGTAATACAGTCCAAACGCTACCAATACGGTTAATGCAATGGCCGGCACAGCCGTCCACAATAATTCCAGCTTATTGTTATGCGGGTAATAGTATACTTTTCTTTTTTCAGAAGCCTGGTAGCGGTATGCAAACCAAAAAAGCAGTACCTGGGTAATCACAAATACAAAACCAATGATGGCCAGTGTGATCCACATCATGGTATCAATATTTTCCCCATGATCCGAAGCTGCCGGTACCCCAAGTAATGTTTTCTTATACAAAACTTTATTGCACCACCATGCTGCGGCAAGTCCCATAACCAAAAAAACCAGCATCAAAAATGCATTAATACGGTTATTTTGCTCAAAGGCCTTCTTCTCGCCTTTTAAAACAGATACGTATTCACTGGCTTTTGCTATTTGAAAAATAACAATGAATACTAACAACACTATTAAAATAATAAAATACTCGGTGGAAGTCATTTTATATAAAAATTATTCTTGAATAATCAGCACTTTTCTGCGTCACCCTATGTATGATGAATTAAGCTTTCCTTAAAATACGGATGGTATACAGGTACCAAAGGCGCCTTTGCCAAAGCCCTTCCGGTAAAGAACATCAATAATCCACTAAAAAAAGCCAGCATGCCCCATTCGTACCAGCCCAGGCTAAAATGATCGCCCACAGCACCGGGCATCACCATTTGGTAAAAGTCGAGCCAATGCCCCAGAACAAGCGCTATTGCCATAAATGTCATAATAGCGTAGTTCCGTTTAGATCCCCTGGTCATTAATATGAGTATGGGAGCGATGAAGTTAATGATAAAGTTAAACCAGAATATACCTTTGTATACCCCCTGCAGCCTCGGCTTAAAATAAATCGTTTCTTCAGGAATATTAGCATACCATATGAGCATAAACTGGGAGAACCACAAATAAGCCCAGAATATGGAAAAAGCAAAAATGTATTTGCCAATATCGTGCAGTTGTTCATGGGTAGTATGCTCCAGGTAACCCTGGTTTTTTAAGAAAATAACAAACAGGGCAATCAGCGCCAGGCCTCCCACAAAGCTGCTCATAAAAGTATACCAGCTATACATGGTGGAATACCAATGCGCATCAATGCTCATCAGCCACAACCAGGGAATGGTTGATCCGGTTGTTAATGCAAAAAACACAATAAATATGCCCGCCCAAACGGTATTGTTCCATATATACTTACGGGCTTCTTCGCCGGTTATTTCTCCTGCATCGGCCCGGAGCGATAGCTGTTTGATCTTTCTGCCCACCAATATCCATACGCCCAGTGTTATAACAGTCCATGTAAAAAAGAAAGTGGGATTAAGAAAGCCTTTTTTCCAGCTAAGGATCTTATCGGATGCCACGGCTTCCTTATCAAGCCAGTGATAAATGTGATGCTGATGGCCAGCAACAATGCCAATAAATACGATCAGGGATACTACTGCAAAAACCGGCACTACCGCAGCAATGGCTTCGGGTATCCGTCTGAACGTGGTTTGCCAGCTACTATGCCCGAGTATATTAATGCATATGAAAAACATACAGGCATTGCAGATCATCAAAAAATAAAGGCTGTTTTGCAGCAAACCGGCCCAAAACCGGGTTTTGTCATGCTCATCTTTACTGAGACCAAGGAAGAAAAAACCCGCCAAAAATGCCACCAGGCCAACGGCCAATAAGCCATACGTCCATTTCTTATACCTGGCAGGAGCTTCAAATTGTTGCTTAATCATCCTTCAATGAATTTTTTTATACTTAATCAGTTTTATTTTGCTGCTGCGCTACTATCAGACACAGCGGTAGTTGTTTCTTTTTTTACGCCCTGCTGATCTCTTATGTAATCTATTACCATCCAGCGTTGCTTCGGGTTTAACTGGGAAGCATAACTTCCCATTTTATTTTTCCCGTAAGTAATGGTATAAAAGAGCTGTCCGTCGCCCTGGTTAACAACAGTAGGGTCTAACAGGTTTTTTGGAGCGGCAGGATAAGGTCCGTCCCCATCTTTCCACAACGGTCCGTTACCATCTAATTTTGAACCGTGGCATATGCCGCAATAAATCAAATACAATCTTTCCGCTTCTTTCAGATCGGCCTCATTCAGCGCAGGAAGAGGGTTCTGCACCGTTCTTGCTTTTGCAAAATTGCTGGTATCACCCGCAGCATCTTTTTCGATGCGAAAAGGTAATAACTGATCCCTGGTTATGGTTCCGGCAACGGGGGTACGGTTGGTTTGCCTGTCGGGAAAAATAAAATTCTCCGAATTGGTTTCATACGCTCGGCTATAGGCCATATCGGGCATATACGTAGCACCCGGTTTTTTATTGTTGCTGCAGCTTGCCACAGTCGTTACTACTGCAACAAAAACGCATGCTATTACTGGTATCTTTTTCATCGAAATAAGTTTGTCTTTTTGCATTAAGCCGTAACCATATCCGTTTTCTGGTCAAATAATTTTTTGTCCATGTCGTACCTCCCTAACCACCAGCCGGTTTCCGCCATTTGCACATTTACTTCTTTCGCGCCCGCTGCCGCCAGGAAATTTTCCGCTTCCTGTACATTGGTATTTGAGGTGCACTCAATAACCATCACAAACTGGTCGTCTGTTGCCCCGGGATGAAAATGGTGCTTTTTTACAAAAGGCGCCAACTGGCAGAGATAGCAGAAAGTGAGGGTCATTCCCACGCCGGAAAACAAAACCGTTAACTCAAACATTATAGGTATCCATGCGGCAAGGGAAAAATGGGGTTTACCACCATAGTTCTGCACCCAGTCCATCGTTAAAATCCAGCTAATAAAGCCCAGCGCCGTGGTAAGGCCGGTAAGCGCATATATAAATCCTACCGTATGCAGGCTGGTATCCCTCATGCCAAGCTCCTTATCCAATCCATGCAGGGGGAAAGGAGTATATACATCATGAATCTTATATCCTGCTTTACGCACTTTCCTTACCGCGGGAAACAGTATATCTTCATCATCAAAACATCCTACTACAAATTTTTTTATTGTCATAACCTTAAACCAACGGGTTTTTTAAGGTGAATAAATCTGTGTTCAATATTCCATGTTCCGGGCCGCTACGGTTACGCTGCCCTGCTTTGCCTAATGGTGATGTGTTTTAGCATAAAACTCCTCTGCGCTCAGCTTTTCAATGTCTTCCATTTTGGCTTTATAATTTTCGCCGCTCGTTTTTAAAACATGCTTGATCTCCCAGATAGCAATTACCGGGAAGTATTTTGAGAACAGGAAATAACAGGTAAAGAATAATCCAAAGGTACCCAGGTAAAATCCTATTTCGTAAATACTGGGACGATAATAAAGCGACCAGGAAGACGGAAGATAATCGCGGAAAATGGAGGTAACAATAATTACAAAACGCTCAAACCACATGCCCACATTTACCACCACGCTCATTATAAAGGTGAATTCAATATTTCTTCTCAGTTTTTTAAACCAGAACAACTGCGGGGAAACCACGTTGCAGGTCATCATAATCCAGTAGCTCCAGCCATAAGGTCCGGCAAGGCGATATTTGAAAAAGGCGTCGTACTCGTATACGTTAGCGCCATACCAGGCCATGAACAACTCCGTAAGGTAGGCGCAACCTACTATAGACCCTGTTAGTACTATTACCTTATTCATTGCCTCAATATGCCCGATCGTAATATAATCCTGCAGGTTCATTACCCTGCGGGTGATCAGCATCAGCGTTTGTACCATGGCAAACCCGGAGAACACCGCACCGGCAACGAAATAGGGAGGAAATATGGTAGTATGCCAGCCCGGAACAATGGAGGTGGCAAAGTCGAATGATACAATGGTGTGCACAGACAATACCAGGGGCGTACACAACCCGGCAAGCACTAAGGAAAGACTTTCATGGCGCTGCCAGTGTTTGGTAGAGCCCGTCCATCCAAATGAAGCTATGCCATAGAATAATTTTCTGAACTTGGTTTTAGCACGGTCGCGGAGTGTTGCCACATCGGGTATTAAACCCGAATACCAGAATAACAGCGAAAGCGTAAAGTAGGTTGATATGGCAAATACGTCCCACAATAATGGCGAATTAAAGTTAGGCCATAAGGGGCCACGGGTGTTGGGATAAGGCATTACAAAAAATGCCAGCCACACTCTTCCCATGTGCCAGATAGGAAACTGCCCGGCTGCCATTACCGCAAAAATAGTCATGGCTTCCGCGGCACGGTTTACGCCGGTTCTCCATCCCTGGCGAAACAGTAAAAGGATAGCGGAGATAAGCGTGCCGGCATGACCGATACCGATCCACCATACAAAGTTGGTAATATCCCAGCCCCAGCCAACGGTTTTGCCCAGGTTCCACTGGCCAACGCCGTAAGTTACTTCGCGGTATATTGAATACACGCCAAACAACAGCAAGGCTACTGAAATATACAGTCCGATATACCATAAACGGGTAGGCTTGGTTTCAATAGTATACACAATATCTTCCGTAACCTTGTTATAGGTTTTGTCTCCATCTACCAATGGTTCCCTGACGAAAGATTCGTATTTAGTCAAACTCATTTACTAATTAATTTTATCCTGCAAATCCCTGACAGGAGTTTGTATATTAATGTTGAGCATCCGGCTCTCTTATTATTCTACGTTCAGTATACTTATTTACTTAGTGTTGTGCCTTGCGCGCAGCGGCTCTCTTTTCGGCAAATTCATCTTTAACGCCTACGGGTCTGCCGGTATTCCTGATTTTAGCAAGGTAATTGATATTGGGCAGCACGTGTATGTGCTCCAGGGCATAATACGCACGCTGGTTTTGTTCCTGCGTACGAATCTTATACACCTTGCTTTCTTTATCATTTACGTTACCAAATACAATAGCTCCTGTAGAGCATGCCTGCATACAGGCGGTTTTAACATCCCTGATTACAGCAGGATCCTGCGACTTTTTGGCTTCTAATTTAGCATCCTGTAAACGTTGCACACAAAAGCTGCATTTTTCAATTACCCCGCGGGAACGAATGGTAACATCAGGGTTAAGCACCATGCGGGTAAGGTCTTCATTCATCATCAGCACTGCATCATCCAGTTTGCCTACTCCTTTATGATGCTGATTGTCGGAAAAGCTGTCTGCACCGGTATAATCAGCCCAGTTAAAACGGCGAACTTTAAACGGACAGTTATTGGCACAATAGCGGGTACCGATACAACGGTTATACGCCATCTGGTTTAAGCCTTCCGAGCTATGGTTGGTTGCCGATACCGGGCATACGTTTTCGCAGGGTGCATTATCGCAATGCTGGCAAAGCATCGGCATAAACACCACGTTCAGATTATCTCCCTCCGTATTATCGCGGTAAGAGGCAAAATAACGGTCTATACGGAGCCAGTGCATTTCGTGCGAACGCTTTACTTCATTCTTTCCTACAACGGGTACATTGTTTTCGGCCATACAGGCAATCGTACATGCGCCGCATCCGGTACAGGCATTCAGGTCAATGCTCATTCCCCAATGGGCTCCCGGTGATTCATAAACAGGATATAAGGTGCCTTCGGCCCTGAAATCGCCTGTTTTTTTCGCAAAATCTTCTGCCAGTTCCCCGCGGTACTGCGGAATGGCTTCGGGGTTCTTTTTGAAATCATCGAGCGTATATTCTCTCACCACTTCCACACGGCCTTCATACTGGTTGTGTGTTTGCGTATACGCTATATCGTACGTGTCTTTCGTTTTTTTATAATCCGTTACACCGGTAACATAATACTGGCGCGCACCTCCTTTGGCACTTACCAACGGGTACGCATTGTATCCCACGCCATTGGCTGCACGTCCGGCGCCTTCGCTCCTTCCATATCCTACCGCTACTCCAATTACATTCGGGTGTACGCCGGGTACCGCCAGAATGGGCAATTTCACTTCTTTTCCGTTGATGGTAAATGCCACAACGGGCTTATGAAATTCTACTTCATACTGGTCGTCTAACTTAATGCCCAGCTCGGCTGCCATAGCATAGGAAATAACAGCATAGTTATCCCAGGTAGCTCTTGTAATAGGATCGGGCATTTCCTGTAACCAGGGATTGTTTGCGGCAGCGCCTGTACCCATCGAAACTTTCTGATATAATACCAGCTCCACTTTGCCGGCCGGGCTTCCCCCGCTAAGCTTTGAAGCGGCATCAGCCTCGCCTGCAGCATTATAAGGCGTAGCGGCAAAAGATAATGCAGCCGGCTCTACCACGCCATCCTGCAGCGCTTTGTCAAAAGCACCCTGGCTGCCTAATTTCGTAATCCAGTAATTTTTAAAATAATCTTCGTAATCCGTATCGTTACCGCTCCACTTTAACAGCGAAGTTTGAAAATACCTTGTTTTAAACAGAGGCGCTATAGTAGGCTGAAGCAGGCTGAAGAATCCGGCACGCCCTTCGGCATCTCCCCAGCTTTCGAGGTAGTGATGATGCGGGATGATGTATTTGCATAAACCGGAAGTTTCGTCTGCCCTGTCGCTAAAAGAAACAGAGAGTTTTACCTTCTGAAGTCCTTTGATAAAGTCTGCCGCATTATGATAATTATAAGCCGGGTTAGCTTCATAAATGAACAAAGCGCCCACGCTGCCCGCATTCAGGTCTTTTACCAACTGATCCATCTCACTGTCTGTTCCCCCGCGGGTTAATAACGGATTAGCCCAGTTAATGGTAGTGCCGTTAGCCCCTATAATTTCATTAATGGCATTCACCAGCACCTGTATGTTGGGGTCGTTGCTGCCACATACCACCAGTGCCGCACCTTTATTATTATTGAGCAGGCCTGCAGCGAGATCAATTCCCTTTTTCAGCTTTTCATCGGCTATAGCAGGAGCGCTTACATTGCCGCCCAGCTTAGCCAGCAGGCTGAGCACCACAACGCCTGTTTCCGAAGGAAGGTGGAGATACCTGTCATCGGCATTTGCGCCTGTTAAGCTAAGCAGGCCTTCAAACTGGATGTGCCTGCTCATTTCCGGGTTTTTCTGGTTGATCTTCCGGCCTTCGGCATACTGGCTGGAAAACTCATCCGGACTTAACCATGTGCCCAAAAAGTCGGCATCTAACCCTACAATAACCTTTGCTTTATTAAAATGATAGGTAGGGATAGCCCTTTTGCCGTAAGATATTTCATTGGCCAATAGCAACCCGCTATAGGAAACGGCATCATACTGTACCTGGCGGCTTCCCGGGTATTTTGCCAGGAAATCGCTGATAATTTGCCGGGTAGAAGGAGAATTAAGGGTAGAAGTAAGCAAAACAACCTGCGACCCGGATAATTCACCGGTAATTTTTTTGTCTATTGCTTCAAAAGAAGGAAGCTCTTTTAATTCTTTTTCTGCTATCTCTACAGGATAACGCAGCCTTCCTGTATCATATAAATCGAGCACTGAAGCCTGAACCCTTGCCGATGTACCTTCACCTTTTGAATTAATAAAAGAAAGCGGGTTGCCTTCTAATTTAATAGGGCGACCGTCTCTTACTTTAGCTACAACAGGTACCACATCGCCTTCCGCCACAAAAGTAGTAGCATAATATTGCGCTACGCCGGGTGTTAAATTCTCGGGCTGATTAAGATAGGGAATGCTCTTTACAACAGGTGTTTCGCAGCCCGCAGCTAATGCAGCGGCGGCGGTGCTGAACCCGAGGTACTTCAGGAAGTCCCTGCGCGGCGCTTTGGCATCGAGTATGCCTTTGCCATCTTCCTCAAAGGGCAGATCTTCCTGAAACTCATCTTTTAGCAGTTTCTGATAGCCTTCTGTATTTTTTAGTTCGCCTAAATTTTGCCAGTATTTTTTTTGACTCATACCCAACCCCAAAAGGAGCTTTTAGATTCCGGAATTTACCCGTTTCACTTTATTCCTGCTTACCACTCAACCGGAAATTGTTATTAAATAAATATAGTATACCTCGCTTTTCGAAAATTTATTTACCAGCTCAAATCATGAAATACAGGTTATCCCTGCGTGAATAAAGATTATTATTAATAGTGGCATTTCTGACATTCAATTCCACCGATCATCTCTACGGTTACACTATCAATTTTCTTACTTCTGATGTCATCGTGAAACTTCTCATAAATGCTGTAAAACTTATTGTCAGTGAACTGCACTTTAGTGTCGCGGTGACAATTTACACACCAGCCCATGCTTAAATCGGCAAACTGGTGTACTTCATCCATTTCAGTAATATTACCATGGCAGGTCTGGCATTGCTGCTGACCTACCACTACGTGCTGGGAGTGGTTAAAATAAACGTGATCGGGCAGGTTATGGATACGTTCCCATTCTATAGGCTTACCCTCCCCGGTGTATTGTTGCTTATCAGGATCCCAGCCGGCATAAGTATATAATTTCTGGATCTCTGCGGTTCCATTTACCTCTGAACCATCGGGGCGGAATAACTGCGGTCCCTGCGTATATTCATTAACCGCCATATGGCAGTTCATACACACATTCACGGAAGGTATATTAGCTGATTTTCCTTCCTGGGCACCGCCATGACAATATAAACAACTGATCTGGTTGATCCCCGCATGCACCTTATGAGAATAAAAAATGGGCTGCTCGGGCTCATAGTTCTGATGACGCCCCAATCCAATAGCGCCCTGTATGGTATAATACCCGCCAACTAAAAACAAAACAATGATTCCCAGGGCTATATATAATTTATTCCGGTAAAAGGGAACAGGTTCTGAAGCGTGAATGCCTTCTTTATCGTCCGACATTTTCTTCAGGTTGCTGTTTACCTGTAATAAGGTAAGCGCTATAACCGCCAATATAAGGGTAAGCACACCATATAATAAGGTGTTATCGGTTTGGGGTTCGGGCGCTGCCACTGCTCCGCCGGTTGTTTTAGCGCCTCCACCCGGTCCTGCAGCAAAAGTGGTATTTACATAATCAACAATAGCATCAATTTCCGCTTCGGTCATATCGGGGAAACCCGTCATTAATATACCGTTATGCGAATCTTTTAAACCCTGCGTATAGGGATCACTGGTAATAAAAGCAGCAGGATTGTGGATCCATGCATATAACTTCTTCCTGTCACTCCATGGTCCCCGGTCTTCCATTCCTCCCAATGCGGGACCGGTAGAATTTTTAAAAACATTATGACAGGCAGCACATTTTGCGTTAAAAATAGCTTTACCATCCTGTGCATTAGTTATGGTAACCAGGAAAAAAAGAGAGAAAACAAGGGCTGATCCAAATATTAGTTTCTTTACAACAGTTGATCGGTGGTAGCTCATTATATCCCGGAGTTTGTGTTGAGGTGAACATTCCGTACGCCTGCAAAAATAGGTCAAGACGTTGATAAAATATTAACATTTCCGAAAAAAATTTTCCCTCATCTGGCCTATATTACAGCAGTTTTTCACTACGGCTTATAAATTTTTGTCATGTTTTTGTAAGTTCGTCTATGCATCACATTTAGATTATCTCAAATATTGCTATTTCCTTCTTTTTCATGATCTTGCAGGCGATCATGCTAAAGCGGCTTCAACAAAAATGGGGGGTAAGCGGCTCACAGTTTATAATCATCCTGTGCGTATTTGCTATAACCGGTACCAGCACGGCGTGGATTACCAAAGTAATAACTGCCTGGGTGGGATTTACGGATGACACTTTCTGGTTGTGGAAACTCCTGCTCCGGCTGGCCATGCTTATATTTGGCTACCAGGCTATTTTATTGATGGTTGCATTTCTTTTCGGACAGTTCCCTTTTTTTTGGAGGTATGAAAAGAAAATTTTGAAATGGATGGGAATAAAGGTGGAAGGGGTAAGGCAGAAGGCAGAAGGGGGCAATCAGCAATTTCAAATCTCAAATCTCAAATCTCAAATGGTTCGTATCGCCATTTTTGCGTCCGGCGCAGGCAGCAATGCACAGCAGATCATTAACCATTTCCGCAGGCACCCCTCCATTGCTGTAGCTTTAATAGCAAGCAACAAACCCACCGCAGGCGTATTAGATATTGCTGAAAAAGAAAACATTCCCTCCGTAATAATTGAAAAAGAACGTTTTTTCCGTGGAGACAGTTATATCAATGAATTGAAGTCCAAAAATATCCAATGGATCATCCTTGCCGGTTTTTTATGGAAGGTGCCCGTATCGCTTATAAAGGCTTTCCCCGGCAGGATCATTAATATACACCCTGCCCTGTTGCCCAAATATGGCGGAAAAGGCATGTATGGCCATTTTGTACATGAGGCCGTAATTGCCGCTAAAGAAAAAGAAAGCGGCATTACCATACACTATGTAGATGAGCAATTTGATCATGGCAAACCTGTTTTGCAGGCTACCTGCCCGGTAACGGATACGGATACGCCCGAAACCCTGGCAAAAAAAATACAGGTGCTGGAGCATAAGCATTACCCGGAAGTGATAGCACAGCTAATAAATACCAATGTGGGAATGTGAGAATATATCCCCGGGTAAAAGCGCAGTCCCTCCTTAGCCCATTATCAAATAAAAACTAAATCCTACATTTATCATATCAATCCTCCCCATTTATTACCCCGTAATTAAAGCACAATGAAGCCATCAAAAATATCACGGCGGAATTTTTTAGGAAATGCCTCCCTTGGTGCAGGCGCCTTCGGGCTTCCCGGTTATTTTTCAGAGGCCGAAAGTATAAAATCCGGGGACAGTGTTCCGCGGCAAGTAAATATTGGAACGGTTTCAATCATGGATATTGCTGCTTCCGATACACCGGATATGATACAAAAAGTGCTGGGCATCATGGACAATATTGTTCCGTATAAACCAGACATTATCTGCCTGCCGGAAATTTTTGCTTATGCCAATATAGCCAATCATCATTACCAGCTTAAAGATGTGGCCGAAAAGGTTCCCGGCGCCGTTGTTACTTCTTTCCTCAATTTTGCGCGTACGCATAATTGTTATGTGATTTGCCCTACTTACTCCCTTCATGAAGGAAACATATACATTTCGGCAGCACTAATCAACCGGCAGGGGAAAGTAGCGGGTGAATATTATAAAATGCGGCCGGCAGAAAGTGAACTGAAAATGGGCATAACACCGGGGAAAGGTAACCCGCCTGTTTTCGAAACCGATTTTGGCAAAATCGGGATACAGATCTGCTTCGACATCAAATATGATGAGGGCTGGAATGCTTTAAAAGACAAAGGAGCACAAATCATTTTCTGGCCTTCCGCTTATGCAGGCGGGCAGGAAATAAGCAGCAGGGCCTGGCGCCACCAGGTGTATATTGTAACAAGCACACAAAAAGATACCAGTAAAATTTGCGACATCACCGGTGAAACGATTGCTCAAACCGGCCGATGGCAGCGAAACTGGATCTGCGCGCCTGTAAATCTTGAAAAAGCTTTTATTCCTACGTGGCCTGCAGTAAGCCGGTTCCCGGATATTCAAAAAAAGTATGGACCAAAGCTCCGGCTTACTACTTTTAGCGAGGAGGAATGGACCATTATGGAAAGTATTGATGCCGGGTTGAAGATTGCTGATGTGCTGAAGGAATTTAACCTTAAATCAATGCATGAAACTTTGAAGGAACTTTCTGCAGCGCATGAAAATGCAGGAAAGAAAACATAGTGCGGAAAATTAGTAGCAGGTTTGTTCGGACAGATCAATACTTTCTGCAAGCCTGATATAATATGTTTCCCGTTTATCATAGCTGGCTAAAATTTGTTCCTGAATGTATATGGCGCGTATAATGGATGACAATAAAAGAGGCAAATAACCTGCTTAATGTAAAATGATTTACTTTGGCATAATCAATGCAAATAGATTGACTATGACAAATTTAAAAAATACATATTTTTTACTGTTAATAGATATCCGAAGCTCTACAGAACTACCTCCTAATGAATAAAGAATTCAGTGCACTGGCTATTATTTTTGGCGCTAAAGAATTTGTTCGAAAAGAAGAGATCAAAGCTAATCCGGCATACTATCTTTTAGGAACATTGATCAATTTCGGAATAGCACTCATAATGGTGGAGATAGTACAAGAGATATTAAAAATGATTTTCCCTGGTAATTAACATCTTCTTCATTCAGAACAGGTTTTTCGACAAATACGGTTGCATTTTTCATTCGTTTTAATTGTATATTTATATACAGCGCATTTTCATCTTTCACCACCTAACCGCTAACCATCATGCACCAAAAATTATTGTTGCTGGCCTGCTCAGCCATTATCTGTGAACATGCATTTTGCTGGGGTTTTTATGCCCATAAAGAAATCAACCATCATGCGGTATTCCTGCTGCCACCCGCTATGATGGTGTTTTACAAGCCCCATATTGATTTTTTAACGGAACATGCCGTTGACCCCGACAAGAGAAGATATATGGTAACGGCGGAAGGTCCCCGCCATTATATTGATCTGAACCGCTATGGCGTCTACCCGTTTAACGCTCTGCCCCGCGCCTGGTACAGTGCCGTGGAGAAATACGGGGAAGATACCCTCATGGCGCATGGCATTGTTCCCTGGTGGATCCATATCATGCTGCAGCGGCTAACCAAAGCCTTCAGCGAAAAAAATTATCCGGCAATCCTTAAGCTATCTACTGAAATCGGGCACTACATAGCCGATGCCCATGTGCCCCTGCATGCCCATAGCAATTATAACGGCCAGCAAACCGGACAGCAGGGTATTCACGGCTTCTGGGAAAGCAGGATCCCCGAACTGCTGGCAAAAAATGAATTTGATTATTTCATAGGTAAGGCGCAATACCTCGCCAATCCACAACAATTCATGTGGCAAAGGGTGCTGGAAAGCGCCGCCGCGGCAGATACCGTTTTATCGGCTGAAAAAAAACTCACCCAACAATTTTCACCCGATCTGAAATATGCCTTTGAAGAAAGGAATGGCATGGTTATCCGCCAGTACGCTTCCGGCTTTACCATTGCCTATAACGAGCGCCTGCAGGGCATGGTAGAACGCCGGATGCGCCAGTCTATTTTTGCGGTGGCCTCATTCTGGTATACGGCATGGAGCAATGCCGGGCAGCCGGAATTGCAGCCACCGGCCAATATCGGCTTTTCGGAAACAGACAAAAAAGACTTTGAAGCATTAGACCGCATATGGAAAACTGCTGAAGCAATGGGCAGAACTTGCGGGAATTGACGTATATTTGGCGCCCTCAACGAATGCAAAGTCCAATATGAATTGGGTTTTTCAATTTTTCAATTGTACGCAATGATACACAACTTTAATGCCGGGCCCAGTATTTTACCCCGGCAGGTGTTTGAACAGGCCGGCAGGGCTATTCTTGATTTTAACGATACCGGGCTTTCTATCCTTGAAATCGGGCACCGCACCCCACTTTTTCAGGCAGTGCTGGATGAAGCCATCGCATTGGTGAAGGAATTAATGCAGTTAGACAGTGATCACGAGGTTTTATTTTTACATGGCGGCGCCACCACCCAGTTCTTCCAGGTGCCTATGAACCTGCTGAATGATGACGAAACCGCAGCTTACCTCGACTGCGGCGTTTGGGGAAGCAAACCTATAAAAGAGGCCAAACTTTTCGGCAATGTAAATGTTGTGGCTTCTTCAAAAGACAGAGGTTATACCTATATACCCCGCGATTTTGAAATACCTGCTGGTTCAGCTTATTTTCATTACACTACCAATAATACCATAGAAGGAACGCAAATGCATTTTGTGCCGCAAACCACTGTGCCATTGGTAGCCGATATGAGCAGCGATATTTTAAGCCGGGTAATGGACTTCAACCGGTTTGCCCTGATCTATGCCGGGGCTCAAAAAAATATAGGTGCGGCCGGGGTAAATATGGTAGTGGTTAACAAAAATATCCTGGGCCGGGTAAAAAGGCTATTACCCTCTATGATGGATTACCGTAAGCATATCGAAAACGGCTCCATGCTCAATACCCCGCCGGTATTTGCTATATATGTTTGCATGCTCACCCTCCGCTGGTTAAAGGAACAGGGAGGCGTAGCCGCTATTGAAAAAGTGAACAATGAAAAAGCAGCATTGCTCTACGATACATTAGACAGCATTCCTGTTTTTAAACCCACCGTTGATAAAGCCGACCGCAGCAATATGAATGTGGTATTTGTAATGGAAAACCCCGAACTGGAAAAGTCATTCCTCGACCTGTGCAAAAAAGAAGGCATGGTGGGAGTGAAAGGCCATCGCAGCGTTGGCGGGTTCAGGGTCTCTTTATACAATGCCCTACCGCTTAGCAGCTTAAAGGCATTGGTTGAAGTAATGCAATATTTCGCGTTAAAACACGCCTGATCAAAAACATATTCTAACACATTATTCATTATCATGGCAACGATCGTTCCATTTACCGCATTGCGTCCGCAGGCACAGTATGCCAAACAGGTGGCATCGCAACCTTACGACGTGCTGAACAGCAAAGAAGCAAAGGAGGAAGCACAGGGCAATCCCAATTCTTTTCTGCATATTACTAAAGCAGAGATTGACCTGCCGGAAGATACGGACGTGCATGACAAAGAAGTGTATGAAAAAGCAAAGGATAACCTTGATGCTTTTATACAACGTGAAGTACTGTTCCGTGAAAACAAGCCCTGCTATTATATTTACCGGCTGGTAATGAATGATAAAAGCCAGACCGGGCTGGTTTGCGCTTCTTCTGTTGATGATTATGAAAACGACATCATCAGGAAACATGAGTTTACCCGGCCGGAAAAAGAGCAGGACCGCATCAACCATATATCCGTTACCGGCGCCCAAACCGGCAATGTATTTTTAGCGTATAAAAATGTGGCTGAAATAGATGCGCTGATCGAAAAATGGCAGGCGGATAAAAAACCCGTATATGACTTTGTAGCAGATGATGGCATTGGTCATACCATTTGGGTGATCAACGACGACAAGACCATTGCCGCTATTACACAAGCTTTCTCCGAAAAGGTAGAAAGCACCTACATTGCCGACGGACACCACCGTGCAGCAAGCGCGGCCAAAGTGCGGATCACCGCTGCCGGCGATACCGAAGGCGCCAATTATTTTCTGACCACTTTATTTCCCGCCTCACAGTTGCGGATATTAGATTATAACCGGGTGGTAAAAGACCTGAACGGGTTAAATGCAGCAACCTTTCTGCAGCGCATAGCCGAAAGCTTTGCTATTGAAATCAGCGATTCGGCCGTTGCCCCGCAGCAGCTTCATGATTTTGGGATGTATACGGGCGGTAGTTGGTATAAGCTAACCGCAAAGCCCGGTACTTATACCGGTGATCCGGTAGGTGTATTGGATGTAACCATTTTGCAGAACAACCTTTTGGACCCCATACTGGGTATTAAAGACCAGCGTACGGATAAACGCATAGATTTTGTAGGTGGTATAAGAGGGCTGACAGAGCTGGAAAAGAGGGTAAACAGCGGCGAGATGCAGGTAGCTTTCAGCCTGTACCCGGTAAGCATTCAGCAACTGTTTGACATTGCCGACAGCGGCATGGTAATGCCTCCCAAAAGCACCTGGTTTGAACCCAAGCTGAGGGATGGCTTGCTCACACATTTGATTGACTAAGTGAGGTGCAGGGTACTGGTTGCAGGTTGCAAGGAACTGTTGCGGACAGGTTGTTCAGCTTTTGTACTACCGGCCAGTTATATTCTTTAGCTTGTCA
>CALMQS010000059.1 GCA_937871285.1 uncultured Sphingobacteriales bacterium
ACAATAAGCTCATTATCCTGGTAATAGAAGGCAGGAATAAAGGTGTTGCTGAAGGCGCCACTTTATTACAGGAAGCGCAACTGTTTAAGGAACTGGGCTGTTGGGAAGCCCTCAACCTCGATGGCGGAGGCAGCAGTTGTATGCTCGTAAATGGCAGGGAAACCATATATCCTTCGGATAAAAAGCAAAGGCCCGTTCCGGCCGTATTTATGATTGAAGCACTTTAACGCATGAGCCGCAGCTATCCCTGATTTTCGCAAAACATGAAAAAATCATCCGTGAATATGCTGCGTAATCAGCGGGAGATATACAGCCGGTATTTTGCTATTGATAGCGATGCTAATTGGAACCAAATACTTTCTTTAGTATTTCGGATGTCCGGGCCAAAGGATCTTTCCTGATCTGCTGTTCCTCCTGCGCTACCTGGAAAAAAATTCCGGTCAGCGCTTTTTCCGTTACATAAGCCGAAAGGTCCGGGTTGATCTTGTCTGCCGTAAACTTGTTATAAGTAGAGAACACGGTGTTCCAGTATTTGGTAGCGTCTACCTTTTCTAACGACTTTTCTATTACCGGGCGAAAAGATTCGGTGAGTGCGGAAGTGGTTTTGCCTTTCAGGTAATCTGTAGCGGCATGATCTCCTCCTTTTAATATGCCTGCTGCATCCTGTATGCTCATTTGTTTGATGGCGTTTACAAAAATAGGAGCGGCAGATTTAGCGGCGTCTTCCGCTGCACGGTTCATTGAAAGCACGGCTTCATCTACCTGTTTGCCCAGCCCGATGGCTCTCAGCTTCTGCTCCGCTTTCTTAGCTTCCTCCGGCATTAATATTTTAATTGCGGCATTGGCAAAATAACCATCCACGGAAGAAAGATTTTTACCTGCTTTTTCGGCGCCTACTGAAAGCGCTTCCTTAAGCCCTGCAGCAATATCATCTGTACTTAAGCTGCCTCCTTTTCCCAAAACATTGCTGAGCACATTAGAAGAGTCTTTTTTATCACCCAGCACTTTTTTAAGCAACTGGGCCTGAACGGAAGAAGAAGCAAAAAAAATAACAGCGGTTAGATAGATAAATATTTTATTGATTTTCATAAGAATGATTTTAAATGCTTTCGCAAATATACTGCCGCATAACAACGGCGTGCCCTAAAGAAATACTAAAATATGCTGAAACAGGTTTTTATGATATATGATAGTTAGATTAACGGGAAATAGATGATAAAAGTATAGGCCAGGTATGAGGTATAGGGTGTGAGTGTCTTGTCCTGAGATAAGATTAACCAGTATAGCCTATCTGTAATCTCTATCCTTTCACTCCTGCGCTTTTGCCATATACCATCTCAGCAGGCGGATATTCAGCAGTACATTAACGGCAATACCTATACTAAACAGCAGTGAGAAGATGCCCACGCCCCTGATAGCGGCAACAAGGTCAATGCCTTCCGGTTTAAAAGGAAGCTCAACCTGCTTTATTACTTCCTCGGCGTTTTGAATGATCACTACCGCGTTGCCGATATTGAGCATGGCAAAGAACAAAGCCATAAAGCCGATGAACCGGATACCTGTGGGTGTTTGTTTGTTTAAAGGAACGTTTGGATGCACAATACTTTTGCGTAGCTGCAATGCGGCATAGCTGTGCAAAACAATAGATCCGGTTAATACCACGGAAACCAGCAAAATGGAAGCATTGGGCGTAGAAAGCATACTGAGCAGTCCACCGGCCACCAGTATACCCCCGATGATGAGGTTGATCCAGGATAAGATATTCGTTACTTTTAAAATTGTTTTCATATGGGTATTAAAGGGATGTTTGATCTATGGTTTTTAACTGGATAGAAAGCTCTTCCAATTGTTTTTCATCAATAGTGGATGGGGCATCCAGCATCACGTCTCTTCCGCTGTTATTTTTGGGAAAGGCGATAAAATCGCGGATGCTTTCGCTGCCGCCCAGTATAGAACAAAGGCGGTCGAACCCGAAAGCGATACCTCCGTGCGGCGGCGCGCCGTATTCAAAAGCGCCTAATAAAAAGCCGAATTTATGCAGCGATTCTTCCCTGCTCATGCCCAGCGCGGCAAACATTTTTTCCTGAAGACCTCGCTGAAAAATACGAATGGAACCCCCGCCAATTTCATTCCCGTTCAGCACCATATCATATGCATTGGCTTTGATATTGGCATAGGGATGCTCAAGGTATTTTGCAGGGTCTTTAATAACAGGTGAATGATTGATCATGGTATCAATATCGGAAGGCCGGGGTGAGGTAAAAGGATGATGCCGCGCTACCCAGCGGTTATCTTCGGCTGCATATTCAAACAACGGGAAATCAAGCACCCATAGCAGTTTAAATTCATTATCCTTTCTCAAACCCAGGCGCTTACCCATTTCCAGCCTTAATTCACTGATGGCTTTCCTGGTTCTTTCTTCGGCGCCGGCAAGTATCAATATCAAATCACCGGCATGGGCTTTTACCGCTGCGGCAATGGATCGCAGCTTTTCTTCATCGTAAAACTTATCTATGCTGCTTTTAAAGCTGCCATCAGTATTGCATTTTATAAAGGCCAGTCCTTTCATGCCGATCTGCGGGCGTTTAACCCATTCCGTTAGCTCATCGGTTTGCTTGCGCGAATAGTTGCTGCAACCGGGAACAGCAATAGCTACAAGGGTTTCGGCCTCATCAAATGCTTTAAAGCCGCTTTCGCTTATGGGTGATAAAGGAATCGTGTGCTGCCTGCTGAGGTATACATGCGGCGGCACTTTTAAATTGGCTACCCGCATGCCAAAACGGGTATCGGGCTTGTCGTTGCCGTAATCCCACATGGCATCTTCCCAGCTCATTCTTTCCACTGGGGCTGTATAATCTATATTTTTTACATCTTTAAATATTTGCTTAATGAGTTCTTCAAACATGCCGAGTATATCTTCCTGTTCCACAAAGCTCATCTCGCAGTCAATTTGCGTAAACTCCGGCTGGCGGTCTGCACGCAGGTCTTCATCCCTGAAACATTTCACCACCTGGTAATACCGGTCGTAACCGCTTACCATCAGCAATTGCTTAAAGGTTTGCGGACTTTGCGGTAATGCATAAAACTGCCCTGCGTTCATTCGTGAAGGCACCACGAAATCCCTTGCACCTTCGGGAGTTGATTTGATCAAAAAAGGAGTTTCAATATCCATGAAGCCCTTCTCATGCAGGTAGTTCCTGGCAGAACGACTTACGGCATAACGCAGCTCAAGATTACGTTTAACCGCATTGCGCCGCAGATCAAGATACCTGTATTTCATACGCAGGTCGTCGCCGCCATCTGTATCGTCCTGGATGGTAAAAGGCGGGGTAGCCGACTGGTTAAGAACCGTAAATGACACCACGTTCACTTCTATTTCACCGGTTGGGATATTAAGATTTTTATTGCTGCGTTCCAAAACTGTGCCCTTAACCTGCAAAACGAATTCCCTTCCTATGGGCTGCGCCTCCAACTGCCGGTTAAGTTCCTCACCGAACAGTAATTGGGTGATACCATAGCGGTCGCGCAGGTCAACAAAGGTAATAGCGCCGAACTTCCTGATGGTTTGTACCCAGCCGGCAAGGGTAGCTTCCTTTCCTGTATCCTGTATACGTAATGCCCCGCATGTATGTGTCCTGTACATTCTTGTTTTTTTGAGGACTGCAAAGGTAAATCATTTAAGCAGGATAGCAGGATTTGTGGGTTGTGATTTGGTTCTTGTTTTTTGTATTCCTTCGGATTTCGAAATTCCGGCTTCGGGTTTTATGATTTGGGGTTTATGATTTGTAGCTTATAATTGCATCGCTTCGGATTTGAAATTTGTTATTTGAATTTTATTTGTTTTTTGCCATTTGGTTCTTGGTGCTTTGTATTCCTTCGGACTTCGGTCTTCCTGCTTCGGATTTTATTTACTATTCATTCCCTCCATTTTAGAACCCATCAAAGCCTCTTCCTCCCTCACTAATTCCTCTGCTTTTAACAGCATTTGTTTCCGGAAGCTTTTTTTATACCCCAGGAACAGGTAATAATAAGCGAGTATGCACAAGCCTGCCGAAAAAGGGATAAGCGCCAGCCGGCGTGCTCCCCTGGCGCCTTCATCCCAGCCATAAAATTCTCCTGTCATCCACAGGCAGTTGGCGGTGATCCATAGCACCACAGCCAGGTTATGCAATAGTTCGGCGGTGAGTTTGCGCGTTTGCCAGGTAATGGCAATGGCCGCTGTAAGTGTGGGTATAATCATAATCATGCCCATCACATGGAAATCCAAAGCCCAGCAAATATCCTTGAGCAGCCATAATAAAATATGCAGGTTTTCTATACGCCTGAAGCGGGCGGGAATACGATATACTTCGCTGTTGTTATTCATGCAATAAAATCAAAAGATGAAATAAATATTTTCCGGGGATAGCTTTAACCTGTCAAAAATAATTTTTTATTGGAATCAACGCATAGAGGGGGCGTATTTCAATTTTTCGCTCCATGTACAACTTTCCGGTCGGTGAGACACCGACCGGTAGCGGGTTCTACAGGTGGGTGTCACCACCCACCTGCGAAAATTTGAAATGCGCCCCATAGAGGGAACAGGTATTCTTATTGCCATGTGTTATAAAAGAATATTTAATACTTTTAGCATAGCTGTCTTTGATGCTTTAAATCTGATTGCATGAAAAAAATAGTTTTTTGCTTACTGCTTTTCCTGGGATATTTCCCGGCGCTGTTTTCCCAAAAACAAAACAATAAGCCCGCTGAAACGCCTCCCTCACCAGCGGCTAAGGAAACAGAAGCACTGATGCGTAAGCTGAATATAGATTCGGCAGTTACTGCAAAGCATTCGGTTACTATTAAAGGTCAGCGCGTTCCTTATACCGTTATTGCAGGCACTATCCCCGTTTGGGATGAAAATGATAGGCCCATTGCAGGTGTGTTTTATACGTATTATGAAAGAGCCGACGTGAGCGACCCTTCATCACGCCCGCTGGTTATTTCATTCAATGGCGGACCGGGCACACCATCGGTATGGATGGAGATTGGCTATACCGGCCCCCGGATACTGAAAATAGATGATGAAGGGTATCCTGTTCAGCCCTATGGGATAAAGGATAATCCGTATTCTATATTGGATGTAGCGGATATTGTATACGTGGATCCGGTGAATACCGGGTTTTCCAGGCCCGTAAGCAAAGATGTGCCCCGTACAAAATTTTTTGGCGTAAATGCCGATATCAAATACCTGGCAGAATGGATCAGCACTTTTATCAGCCGCTATAAACGCTGGGCTTCTCCCAAGTACCTTATTGGTGAAAGCTATGGCACTACAAGGGTATCAGGACTGGCGCTGGAACTACAGAATGCGCAATGGATATACCTGAACGGGATCATACTGGTTTCACCCACCGGGTTGGGCATTGAAAGAGGAGGAGTGATGGATGCCGCGCTGATGCTGCCTTATTACGCCGCCACGGCATGGTATCATAAAGTGCTGCCTCCCGATCTTCAGCAAAAGGACCTTACCGCTATACTGCCCGAAGTGGAAAAATTTACCATTAATGAATACCTTCCTGCTTTGGCAAAAGGAGGCTCGCTCAGCGAAGCCGAAAGAAACCAGGTAGCGGCTAAGGTTGCCCGTTATTCGGGGTTGGGTGTAAAAGCGGTGCTGCAGAACAATCTTTCCATTGCCACTAATTTTTTCTGGAAAGAGTTATTAAGAGATAAAGGCTATACCATAGGACGGCTGGATTCGAGATACCTGGGCGTGGATAAAAAAGACGGCGGCGAACGCCCGGATTACAATGCGGAGCTTACCGCATGGCTGCATGCTTTTACCCCTGCCATTAATATATACCTGCGCGATGAGCTGAATTATAAAACAGATATACCCTATAACATGTTTGGCAATGTATTTCCGTGGGATAACGAAAACAACAAAACCGGCGATAACCTGCGCCAGGCGATGGCGCAAAACCCCAATCTGCACCTGCTGGTGCAAAGCGGCTATTACGATGGCGCCTGTGATTACTTCAATGCCAAATACAGTATGTGGCAAATAGACCCGGGCGGGAAATTGCAGCGCCGCATGAACTGGGAAGGCTATCGCAGCGGACACATGATGTACCTGCGTAAGGAAGACCTGGCTGCCAGCAACCAGCACTTGCGTGATTTTATATTAAAAACAACTCCTGAGCAGGGGGGAGGGGCGAAGTATGGAGGGGAGAGGTGAAGGGGGTAAGGTATGAGGTGTGAGGCATAGGGTATAGGGTATAAGGTATATGGTATAAGGTATAAGGTATAGGGTGAGAGTAACGAGAGGCTGAATACTCCTTTTTTCTTTTCACCTCTTGCTGATAGCTAAATGCCGATAGCGGATTGCCGTCTCTGGATTTTGGATTCGGGATTTACATGCCGTACATAAAGAATGTCGTTTAGTTTTTCACTTTTAAACTGTATTTTCAGGTAACGATTTACCTGATGCGGTTAAAAAAAATCTTCTTTAGTTATTCCAGGGCCGATGGTTCTGATTTTGCTTTACAGCTTGCGCTCGATCTTAAAAAGGAGGGCTTTAATGTTTGGATTGATCAGCAGGATATCCGGGCCGGAACAGAATGGGACCTGGAAATTGAAAAAGCCTTAGAAACCTGCGATTGCTTGTTGTTTATAGAAACGGAAAAATCGGTAAGCTCCAATAATGTGCTGGATGAAGTATATTATGCACTGGATCAGAAGAAAAAGGTGATACCTGTTATCCTCTACGACAGCAAAACACCCTTCAGGCTGCAAAGGTTGCAGCATGTAGATTTTACCAAAGATTATAATACAGGCCTTGCCCATTTAATAAGCGAATTAAAAGGGAGTGCAGCTACTGGTTTTTTTCAACCGGCAGAACACAAAGGGCAACAAAAAGATACGCAGCCATTTTTTACGAAAACTGTTGCCCTTATACTAAGCATCACTTTTCTTGCAATTGTAATAGCTGCGGCTGTTATGTACTCGGCGAAAAATAAGGAGGTGGCAATTGACAGTCATGATAAAATAGCTAGCGCGGATGATACGGCTACAGGCGAAGCATTAGTGGATGCTGATCTCAACATACCATCAAAAAGTGAAGCGCCCGGGGAAGGAGAAGCAGAAAATAAAATCATAAAGCCCCGAACGGGTAATAAAACGGCAAACAATGCAGCAAAAAGAATAGCAAACTTAAATGAAACTTTTGCAGGCAACTGGCAATTAGTTGATGTGGAACCGGGGGCCGCCTCGCAAAGAGGGTACCTTAATATTGAAGATATAGATGGAGTAAAAGTAAAGATCAAAAGCTATGTTCAGTTCTATTACGCTAAAACAAACGACACCGCTTTTTTGAGCATATTTAATGGGTTTGCCGGCTGCACGTCCTGTGTTTTACAGGAGGAAACAAAGATTACCGCAGAGGATATTGCCATTGCTACACAACGGTATGAAATTTTAAGGGAAGACAGGCCGGGTACAGGAAAGGCAGGCGACACCGTTGTGAATGCGGGATCTAATCAATCCATCAGGGCGTCTGTTACGTTGTACCTGCCCGATGCCGCAACAGCAGTAATTAAAGTGCAACGCACTACTTCTGCTGAACTTTCTCATGGAATAGTGCTTGAACCTTTTGTATACTCATTCCGGTTCAGAAAAGTGGAATAAAACAAATTTCAATCGCGGGAAGCAACAATAAAAAATGCAGTTATGACGCTGCCAGTCAGGGAACGAGTATTGGTACAAAAAAACCCATAATATGAGACAGAATATCCAAACAATAAATATCAGCTCCTGTCTTGCTTTCAGATTAAAGTAAGTGGTTGCAATCTATTGCTGCATGCTGTTTCTTCGTACTTACTATGTTCTTCCGGTATTACATCCCGGTAATAAAATGAGAAGTTCCGGGTATCGGCTTCCTGTTCTCCGCTGCCGCAGCATAATATACTGTTTGAAAGTATTATAATTACTGCCTGGCGCGAAGTAGAAGTAATGGAGAGAAGAACTAAGCTGAAATAGAAATACAGGATACCCAAACCTCCCGGAATCCTTTTATACAATCCGCGGAGATCTGGAGCCCTGTAGCCAAAATCAATCATCCAGCCGGAAGGATATCTTGCAGATTACGCCAAACGTAGTTACTTTGTTGTCTTTAACATGCGCTTTGATGTCCTTTACAAAAACCGAATCAATATTACGAACGGTTTTGGAAGCTTCCGTTACGGCGGAGCGGATAGCATCGTCAATGCTTTTTTCAGAAGAGGCTATTACTTCAATTACTTTTACAATAGGCATACAACGTGTTTTATAAATTATTAAATAAGATGTATCTTCTTTAAAGGTCGTGAAAAATTCATAGAATTAAAAACGGGAGATGCGGCATAACAGGGTGCATTCCAAAATTATCGCATTGCTTTGCTTCATGTGGGCGGTGAGGACACCGCCCATGGCAGACGCCCCGGTTGGTGGAGACACCAACCGGCGACAATTTGAAATGCACCCGCGTAACATGTATACCGGCGTTTTCATCAATTATTACTATTTTTGCCGCAGTTAAATTATAGTTATGAAAATAAGCAAAGAGGTTTTATATATTTTTTTAGCGCTGATCGTAGCTGCCGCTGTATATCGCATCATACCCGGACGGCTTTACGGGTTTGCGCCGCAAATTGCAATGGCGTTATTTGCAGGAGCCCTTATAAAAGATAAAAAAACAGCTTTTGCGCTTCCTGTATTGTCCATGTTCCTTTCAGACGCGTTGTTTGAACTGTTGTATTATGCGGGCATTTCACCTATGTGGGGATTTTATGAAGGGCAGCTCACCAATTACATACTATTTGCATTATTAACCGTAGTAGGTTTTTTCATTAAGAAGATCAATGTTATTAATATCGCCGCCGCTTCTTTAGCAGCGCCAACGGTTTATTTTTTGATGTCCAACTTTATGGTATGGATAAGCGGTGGCGGCTACCAGCGCCCAAAAACATGGAATGGTTTAATGATGTCCTTTGCCGATGGATTGCCATTTTACCAGAACTCTATAGCCGGCACCTTATGTTTTGCAGGACTGTTTTTTGGAGGCTACTATCTTATTAAGCACTATATGCTGAAGCCTGAAATGGCCAAATAAAACTTTGCTTTTACCTGATGGCTAACCATAACGTAACCGGAAAAAACGGGGAAGCGCTGGCGCTTGCTTATTTAACACGGAATCGTTTTGTTATTCTGCATACCAACTGGCGTCATTCGCATTATGAAATTGATATCATTGCTCAACGGGGAGATGTGTTGCATTTTATTGAAGTAAAAACCCGGCGTTCCCTGAAATTCGGTTATCCCGAAGAAAGCGTTACAAAGAAAAAATTGGAGAACCTGATCAATGGCGCCGAAGCATTTCTTTACCAATATCCGCAATGGAAAAGGATACAATATGATATCCTGTCTGTAAACCTCTGGAAAAACCGCGATCCCGAATACTTCTTTATTGAAGATGTTTACCTGTAGTAACCAGTAATTTCATTTTTTCCACCATTTTGTAGGTCGCAGGGCAATAGGATATGTTTTGCTTGTGCACGTGCATATAATCTACCATTTTTCTTTTGGTAAGATGCGGAAAGCCGGCGCAATCAGAGGGGCGCACTTCGTAAATGCTGCACATATTGGTAGTAAGATCAAGAAACTGGCAGGGTTGCTGCTTATTCATCCAGTCGCTGTCTTTCTTGTCGTAATACAGCCATTTTTCCTTAAAGGCTTTACCCGTCATTCCCAGGTGTGCTGCAATGCGTTTAATATCCTTTGGCGTATAAGTGGGGCTCATTGTTTTACAACAGTTGGCGCAGCTTAAGCAATCTGTTTCCCTCCACACGGCCTTATCAACCTTTATAGTGAGATCATCTAATTTTCGGGGAGGATTTTTTTCAAGTTTGGATAAAAATGCTCTCAATCCTTTTTTGTGGTACCTGACTTTTTGCCTGAATGACCTCAGGTTAATTGCCTGCATAATCTGTTTAATATTAAAGACCGAAAGTAAGCGTTAATTCAATTCAATTTTGCTCACCGCTTAAAATGTGTATATCTGCCCTGCAACGTATACCTGGTTTTACCGGATATTTGTATTTATTTTTCGCAGCCTTACTTTACAGGCTTATTTGAAATGCATGATGTATGTGGGATGATCAAAAAAAAGGTTTCAGGAATCATCTGCTGTTAGAGAAATCGCTTAGCGTTAACTCTATAGAAGCCTATTTGCGGGATATTGAAAAGCTAACGGAGTTCCTGCAGTTGCAGCACAACCTTAAAACGCCGGCGGAAATTGAATTAAAAGACCTGCAGCAGTTTGTGCAATGGATCGCCGGGCTGAATATGACCGCCGCTTCGCAGGCAAGGATCATTTCGGGACTAAAGGCTTTTTATAAATACTGCCTTTTGGAGAAGATTGCTGTAAAAGACCCTACCTTATTATTGGCATCCCCCAAATTAAAACGGGCATTACCCGATATCCTGAGCTTTGAGGAGATTGAAACCCTCATTGCGCAAATTGACCTGAGTAAACCTGAAGGAGTGAGAAATAAAGCACTGGTAGAAATCATGTATAGCTGTGGGCTCCGGGTGAGCGAAGCTGTACAGCTTAAATTATCGAACCTGTATCTGGACGTTGGCTTTATAAAAGTAACAGGTAAGGGCGATAAGGAACGGTTAGTGCCCATAGGTAAAGAAGCCGTTAAACATATTAATATATACCGTGAAAATATACGGGTGCATCTTGCTATTAAAAAAGGGGAGGAGGATATCCTGTTCCTGAACAGGAGAGGCGTGCGGATGACAAGGGTCATGATCTTTCTTATTATTAAGGAACTTGCTCAAAAAGCCGGTATCGCTAAAAATATTTCGCCCCATACGTTCCGTCACTCTTTTGCCACCCACTTAGTGGAGGGTGGTGCCGATTTACGGGCGGTGCAGGAAATGCTTGGGCATGAGAGCATCACCACTACAGAAATATATACGCACCTCAACAGCGATTATCTGCGGGATACCCTCCAACGCTTTCACCCGGGCTTCCAATAGTTGTTTATAATTATTTAACATTCATTCCTGCCCGAAAATGTAACAAACAGGTAAGGTTTGCGTTTTAATGCTGTCTGTATGAAAAAGCCAGTTCTTTGAATATTTTTCAGCAAAAGCAACCAATTAGGGAAAAATAACGCCTATTTAGGGTTATCATATGTTGCTTTTTAGATATTATTTAAGAAAAGGATAGTAAATGAATTTGTAAACCCGCAAAAAAGCTGTACATTTGCGGCTCAAACAGGAACCGATATTAACCCTTGCTTGCCACGCGACTAAAAAAATAGTCTCGCCGTCTTTTCAAAGTTTTCTTCGGACTTAAACTTAAAACTTTCTCAGGGTTCCTATTACGTCACTAACGGTATTTGCCATCAATTTTTAGAAATTTAGACGAGAATGACCATTCATCACCGTTTAGAACCATACATAGTATTATGTATTGCATAGTAGCTGATTAAAGACATATCTTTGTATGGTAAACATGATTAACAAAACAAACAAAACAAACAATAGTTATGAAAAGGAAGAGTGAAACGGATTCGAAGGCAGGAACCAGTTTTAAAGTAAAGAATCAAACGTTCAAAAGTGTATTCAGCAAGTCTGCCTCTATGTTGCTGGTAATAATAATGGGATTGAGCGCAATGTCTTTTGTTCAGGACGACTCCTTTGCAAGGGGTAACGATACCAATCAAAGCGCGGCAAAAGCAAAGCACATAGTAACGGTGAAGGCAGCCCCGGGCGATGAAACCTGTTGCGTAACAACTGTTGCCGTAAATCCCGGAAAAGCCGTTAATGCTGCTTTTATCAGTACACCCGGCAAAAATGCAATGTATAAAGCCGATAGGGAAGCCATCGTTACATTTATATCTGAAGCCAAAGAAAGAAGGATATGGAGCATGAACAAGGAGGTTGCCGCTATGGAGGCTGATAAGGAAATGTATTTAAATTTTAAGCTTAGCGCAATGCATCCTTCCATTAGTATGGCTGTGAAAGCTGATAGTGAAATGAGCGGTAATTTTGTGGATGAGCTTGTAAACATAGCAGCTTTTGGTGCAGATGCCATTGATATGGCAGATAAAGAAGTAGCCGGTAATTTCATAGCAGCTAACCTGGCTGTTACTGCGGCTAAGCCAACTATTGAACGGATAGCAAAAGCGGATGCAGAAATAATAGCCGCTTTTGAAGATGCAAACCGCCCTTTTATCAGTGTGCCATCAGCAGCAGCGGCGCAGAAAGCCGATAAGGAAATGATACAAAATTATGAATTGCAGGCAAAGCTGACAGCATTGAAATAAGGACAATTTTTTGGATTATAGTGTGTGGTTAAGGTTTTGATCAGAAAAAACCGGTAGTGTTACCGGTTTTTTTATTGCCCGGAACCAAACCGGGAGCTTGTGTACTATTTAAACAAAAAAGGATAGCCCAGTTAAGAACTATCCCAATTACATTACTGTAAACCTGTAAGCCGGATTCTGTCGTGTGCTATCATTTATCTGGCCTGTGCATTGCTGAACAGGTCAATCTGCTTACCCTTCCCGATATTTCAAAAAAGAAAATTTTGCCGGGCCGGCAAAAAATCGGGATATACATAGCATTTCAGCACACAAGGTTTACCCATTATATATGTTGCCATACATAATCGTGAGCTCTTACCTCACATTTTCACCCTTACCCCGGTAGTTACCGTGGCGGTTATTTTCTGTGGCACTGTCTTCACGCCAAAAGGCATGACCGGCCGTTAACCGGTGTGCTGCCCTGTGCTGTCCGGACTTTCCTCATTGTTAGCCAAAGGCGAACAACGCGATAGCATAGTTTACAGCAGGTACAAAGGTAAGTATTGTGCTGTACAATACCCGGTTATGAAAATAACCAAGGCGTATAAATATGCTGCTTTAAAAGGGATGTTAAATTATTTTTCAAAAATCTTCACGTATTGCAATCAGGCGTATTCCTACATAGTATATTTGTTGATATTTTTACGGGAAGGCATGACGTGTTCTCCTGTTTATTTAACCAGATATTGTACGCTATGCCGGAAGACCAGTTTTTTAAAGATGAAATAAAAAAACCATCCGATTTCAAATTCGGTGCAGGGGTTGCTAATGTGTTTGATGACATGGTAAACCGTTCGGTGCCTTACTATGGTGAAATACAGCGTATGATTGCTGAACTGGCAGCCGACCATGCCCAAAAAGGAGGATTGGTATACGACCTGGGCTGCTCTACAGGAACTACCATGATTGGTATGAATACCATGGTGAGTAATGATATAAAATTTGTAGGTATCGACGACTCTTCCGAAATGCTCAAAAAGTGCGAAAGTAAATTAAAGGAGACCGGCTTTACAAGGGAATACGAACTGGTTTGTGCCGATATCAGTAATAACGTTGAAATAACCAATGCCGGTGTAGTGGTGCTTTGCCTTACCCTGCAGTTCGTTCGGCCCATGCACAGGGCGCAGTTGCTTCAGCGGATCTTTGATGGCATGAATCCGGGCGGCACATTAATACTGGTAGAAAAGATACTCGCCGAAGACAGTCATTTTAATCGCGATTTTATTACGTATTATTATAATTATAAACGACGCAACAACTACAGCGAGCTGGAAATATCTCAAAAAAGGGAAGCGCTCGAAAATGTACTCATACCCTATAAGCTTAGTGAAAACACAGGAATGCTTAAGGATGCCGGGTTTGCACATTGCGAACTGTTTTTTAAATGGTACAACTTTACAGGTATTATCGCAACCAAAAAGTAAGGCACCTTTATCACCTTCACGTTTAACAGTTTTTCAATTTTAAACATATATGATAGCAATCGGGAACTTTTTTTTCAGGTACCGCAACTGGATATTTATTCTTTTTTACGCGGCGCTTTTTATTCCTTCACAGCCTTTGTTTTCTGAAGAAAGATTTGGAACAGGCTATTATATCTGGCCGGTTTGCCTGGGCTTACTGATCACCATTTCCGGGCAGCTGATCAGGGGAGCTACAATAGGACTGGCCTATATTGTACGCGGAGGCAGCCAGGGCAAGCCTTATGCCGAAGGACTGGTTACAGATGGCATTTTTAGCCATTGCCGTAACCCGTTATATGTGGGCAATATTTTAATGTTGCTGGGCGTGGGCATCTTAGCCAACTCCTTATTGTATATAGCGGTAATCATTCCTGTATTTTTGTTTATCTACCAGTCTATTGTACTGGCGGAAGAAAATTTTTTGCGTGGTAAATTCGGGGGAGGATTTGATGCTTATTGTAAAAACGTAAACAGGTGGATACCCCGTATAAGCGGCATCGGTAAAACATTCGGCAGCATGAAGTTCAACTGGCGGCGCTGGATATTGAAGGAATACAATACCCAGTATGTGTGGCTGTCGGGCATAACACTTATCCTGTTGCTGAAGTATCCTGCGCTTACGGGAAATAACCCCGAATGCCGGAATATGCTTCTTGCTATCATTCTGCCGGCGCTGCTGTTGCTTTATCTTTTGGTGCGCTACCTGAAAAAGTCCGGTAAAATGAAGGAGTAGTGCTTGGTTTAACGTTCCGGAACAGCATACCTGCTTTTACGCTCAATTGCAATATGGCATGGCAAATTTTTTGTTGATAGCTATTTGTATTATGGTTGGTTTGATACTGCGCAGGTATACAAAGCTTCCCCACGATGCATATAAAGGAGTAAACGCGCTCATCATTAACCTGGCATTACCTGCTGTATCTTTTAAATACCTTCCTCATTTGCAATGGACCAGAGCGATGATACTGCCTGCTATGATGCCGGTTGTGGTGTGGCTGTGCGGGTGGCTGTATATAAAGGTGTATGCAGCTAAAGCCGGATTAGACAGGCAAACGGAAAGCGGCCTGAAGCTGGTAACCGGGTTAAGCAATACCTCTTTTGTGGGTTTCCCGCTTATAGCAGCTTATTTTAGTGACGATGCCCTGGGCATTGCCGTTATTTGCGATCAGGTTAGTTTTATGCTGCTTGCCACTGCGGGCATTGTGGTAGCAATGAATGCATCGGAAAAACATACGCTTTCGGCGGTCATGGTGATGCGGAAAGTAGTATCGTTTCCTCCTTTTATAGCCTGTGTGGCAGCTTTAATACTTCCTTTGTTTATTGATCTTTCACCGCTTGATCCTTTGTTTGATAAGCTCGCCGCAACCGTTGCCCCGCTGGCGCTGTTTTCAATAGGATTACAAATGAAATTTGACGGGTGGCGTCACCAGGTAAAGCATCTGTCTGTTTCCCTGTTTTATAAGCTGGTGCTGGCGCCTTTCATTATATACGGTATTGTGTTGCTCTTTGGAATGCGGGGAATTATTCCTCAGATCAGCATTTTTGAGGCGGCCATGCCTTCTTTTCTTACAGCAGGAATTGTAGCGAGTGAATATAACCTCAATCCGAAACTTTCCAGTCTTGTGGTGGGCATCAGCATCCTGGTTTCTTTTTTTACTACTGCCCTTTGGTATCTTATTATAGCTACTTTGCAGTAGCCGGCTAGTGCCATGTTTATCATAAAATGACGTATTTCTTGCCACGAATTCCAGCGGCCCGCAAGCGGGCTGATTTACGAATGCAACTTAAAGTAGCTATGAATACCCGAATATTGCCTGGTTGCTTCAGCAACCCGCCATTGCAGCGCCTATCGCCAGCGCTACAGGTTATCGAACTCCATGCGCTTATAGCGGCTGTTACCCTGCAGTTAAGTGCAGCAGACAGCAGCGTTTTAAATAAAGCGGGTGCCTGGTAAAACAGCCGGAGCAGGAAAGCTTCTCCACAAAATTTAATGTAGGGGGGAATCTTTTCTACAGTCATGGCTTTAACATGGTGTTGGGCCGTTTGGCAGGTTATTTGAAACATAGGGAGCATACTAAATAAATCATTAAATGAAAACCTTTGGAATTATTTTAATCGTTGCCGGAATACTGATGCTGATTTTTCGTGGCTTTAGTTTTACCAAAGAAAAAAATATTATAGACGCCGGGCCTATAGAACTGAATACCAAAGAAAAGAAAAAGGTAAGCTGGCCGATGTATGCCGGTGGTATAGCTGTTGCAGCGGGCGTGGTGGTGCTGCTGGCAGGCAGAAAAAAAGCGTAATAGTAATAAAGCCGTTGCGATTTGATAACACCACAGGTAAACCCTGATAAAACAACATGGAACCGGAGAAATATCCGATAGTATATTTTTAATCCGTACACTATTGATATAAAAGTGAGATGCTGTGTCTCACTTTTTTAGTTTAGATATCTCACTTTCTTTTACAGTAATATTGCTGGTGCAAATGTCTTATGCATTTGATAAGGATTATATAGCAGCATGACTTTTATCACTTATTGATTTTTAATTTAGAGTACTTTTGGCCAAATTAAAATATGATTTTAAAACAATACAGTGCTGCCGTTTTGCTGCTGTCATTTATGGCGCAGGTATTGAGCAGTCCTTTCATTGTTTTTGATTACTATGTGAATACAACAGCTTATGCAAAGAACTGCGTTAATAAAGCCAGAACTGAGTTGCATTGCAATGGTAAATGCCAGATGGCAAAAGAACTGAAGCAACAGGAAGAAAGAGAGCAGCAAAACCCTGCCGGGGATACGAATTATAAGAACGCGGTATTTCTTTTTTCAAAATCCTGGCTCACAACTGCGCCGGCTATATTGTTATCAGCATCAATACATGCATTCCCCCTTTTTCAGGATACTTATACCAAAGATGTATCGCTGCCGGTTTTTCATCCCCCGGCATTCCGCTAGACCAGATGTAGCGACTTCCTGCAGCATATAAATTAGCTGTATATAATTTCCCTTATATTTAAATCTAAAAAATGAACAGAATATTTTCCTGCGCCATACTGTGCGCAGTGATTTTTGCAGCGTGCAAAAAAGAAGCGGCAAAACCTGCTGATATTGTCATTAATAAAACCCGTCTTTCCGAAACTACCAATAGCAATACTACCATCACTTTGTGGTCGGATAATGAAGGGTTGCTAACAGGATATAACAAATTGTATGTTTCGCTTAAAAACAACCAGGGCGATGAGATCAAAAACGCAACGGTAGCCTATACTTCCATGATGGATATGATTTCAATGAAGCATAGCAGTCCTGCAGAGCAACCGGTATACAACGATGAGCTAAAATTGTATGAAGGCGCTGTTGTTTTTACAATGCCCACTTCGGAAATGGGAACCTGGCAATTGGATGTTACAGTAAATGGCGCTACCGTTTCTTTCCCGCTTACTATCGGCACGGCGCCTCAAAAGCAACTGGCCACTTTTGTGGGTACAGATAAAAACAAATATGTGCTGGCGATTATCCCCCCGCTTAAATGGCAGGTAGGACTGAATGATCTGGATATTTTAATCAACCGGCAGGCTTCCATGACAGACTTTCCTGCCGATGATGGCTTTACCGTTGAGCTAACACCTGAAATGCCTTCCATGGGACATGGTTCTCCTAATAATATCAATCCCGTTTCAACCGGCAGCGGACATTATAAAGGAAAGGTGAATTATACAATGACAGGCGACTGGCGTTTACATTTTAAGTTGAAAAAGAATGATGTAGTAATAATGGAAGACGCTAGCGTGGATATTTTGTTTTAATGGATGATGGGAAAGCATAATTGCCGCTTTTGCATGCTAAAACAACGGATATGATCTTTAAAAATAGTACTATACTCATTTTCATTTTACATGCTGCTTTAACTGTTCCGGCGCAGGAGGATTCTTCGTTTAATACAACCATCACGTTGCAGGAAGTAGTTGTGCAGCATGATGCCAGGTTGCGTAACAGCACGGAAAAAAAGCATAGCGCCGATCTCCAGACATCAACCGACCAGTTATTAGAAAGTATCGCCGGCGTTAATATGATAAGGCGGGGAAATTATGCATGGGAGCCCACCATCCGCGGACTAAATGCGGGGCAGGTAAATGTTACCATATCGGGCATGGCTATTTTTGGCGCCTGCACAGACAGGATGGATCCTGCCAGTTCGTATATAGAGCCCAATAATCTGCAAAGTATAACGGTTAATTATGGCGCCGGCAACCAGTCTTATGGAAGCACGATCGGAGGCGGTTTTAATTTTAAGCTAAAGCAACCCCATATAGATAATGAAAAGCGTTTTACCGGTCTGGCCGGAGTGGGGTATGAAACCAATGCACATGCGTTGCAAACACTTGCTGCACTGGAATACAGCGGTAAACGTTTTGCCATTCGCGGTAATGGTATCTTTCGCAAAGCGGGTAATTATAATGCCGGTGGCGGGGAAGAGATCGCCTTTTCGCAATATGCAAAATGGAATGGCGGGCTTTCGGCAACATACCGGGTAGCAGAGCACCATTTTATAAATGTGGATTATATACAGGATGAAGGATGGGACATTGGCTATCCTGCCCTGCTGATGGATGTGTCTTTTGCAAAAGCAAAAATAGCATCGGCATCGCACCTGTATCAGCCGCACAGTAAGCATTTGCACAGGTGGGAAACCAAATGGTATTATAATACGATAAGCCATGCGATGGATGACACCAAACGGCCGAAGGACCAGGTTCCCATACACATGGATATGCCGGGCACATCGCGTACCCTGGGATTTTATACCGAAGCCCAATGGGCCTTTGGCAGCCGGCACCATATTGCTACGCGTTTAAACGGTTACAGCAACCGGCTGCATGCCGAAATGACCATGTATCCGGATGGCGCTGCTTCCATGTTCATGCTCACTATCCCGGATGCACAGCGTAATGTGATTGGGTTGGATATTTCCGATAAAATAGCGCTTACACCAAAAACTGAGCTCATGTCCGGCGTTAGGGCAGACTATACAGGCTCATCGCTGTACAGCGCTGCCGGTAAGCAATTGCTTTCGGGTATGCATGCCGGTGACCTTAACCGCAATCATATTTTATACAACGCATATATAAACGGGCAGTACAGGGCTAATGAGCATTGGGTTTTGTATGCGAATGTGGCAAGAGCCATGCGCGGCGCCACTTTGCAGGAAATGTACGGCTTCTATTTGTTTAACCGCACCGATGGTTTCGACTATATAGGCAATCCCCGCCTCAGCAGGGAAACCTCGTGGAATTTTGGCACGGGAGCCCGTTTCCGGCAAAAAATATTCACGGTGGAGGGGCAGGCTTTTGCGTATGTATTCAACAATTATATTGCGGGCAAACCGCTGGCAGGCTATAGTGTAATGACTATGGGCGCTAATGGGGTGAAACAGTATGATAATATTTCATCGGCGGTATTATACGGAGCGGAAGCCACTGTGTTGGTGCAGCCTTTTTCATTTTTGAATATAAAGAGCAACAATACGTATACCCGTGGCCAAGACGCGGATAATAACGCGCTTCCTTTAATAGCCCCTTTTAAATCGGTAAATACGGTTAGCGTGGTTTGGAAGGAATACCGCTTCAGTGCATCATCTGTACATGCTGCTGCGCAACATCATGTGAGTAGTGAAATGTATGGCGAATTGCCCAGTAAAGCCTATGGCATTGTAAACCTGGGCGCCGGCAGGTCCTTCCCAGTAAAAGCGGTGGTGCTGGATTTTAATATTGCGCTTGCCAATGTTTTTGATAATAATTATTATGAGCACCTTGATATTTTGAAGCTCCCGCGCCAGGGCAGGAATATGGTAATGCATCTTACGGTAAAATTTTGAAAGGACTCCTGTACACGCTAAGCTAATTGACCTTTGCCGGAAAGGAAATAGCGGTAAATTTGTGGTTGATACGAAACAATCAGTTTGCCCGGAAATAAAAAATGCAGTAAGATGACTTTTGATGAATTGTTATATTTTTCGTTGTTTGTAGCAGGCGGATTAATTGCAGGATTTTTTGTAAAGAAAGTAATTTCCCCCGTTTTTAAAAGAGTTGCCGGCCGCACCAAATGGTCGGCCGATGATCTGATATTGGAAAGTGTGAGCAAATGGATGGTCCCCTGGTTTGTAGCGCTGGGTGTTTTTTTGGGATGGAGAAGGGTGGAGATGGACGCTAAATATCATCATTGGCTGGAAAATGGCCTGATGATCTTTTATGTATTTTCTGTTACCTGGATCGCAGCCAATGTGCTTTCGGGAATGACAAAGGTTCGCAGCGCCCATGGCGATAACGTAGTTGCTTCATCATCCATCATTGGCAATATCATTAAAGTAATCGTGTATTGCATCGGTATCCTTGTGATACTGCAATCGCTGGGTATTTCCATAACGCCGGCGCTTACGGCATTGGGCGTGGGCGGTTTGGCCGTTGCGCTTGCCTTGCAGGATACATTGTCGAACCTGTTTGCGGGTATCCAGATCGTATCTACCCGTAAAATTAATCCCGGCGACTTTATCAGGCTGGAATCGGGACAGGATGGCTTTGTAGAGGATATCAGCTGGCGGTATACTACGCTCAAAACGGGCGCCAATAATACCGTTATAATACCCAATTCAAAACTCGCCAGCGCAATATTATCGAACTATTTTTATCCAAATAAAGAAGCGGTATTTGATGTTGCTGTAGGAGTAGATTATAACAGTGATCTTGAAAAAGTAGAAAGGATAACGGTTGAGGTGCTCAAAGAGGTGCAGCGGGCTTCTGCAGATTGCGTACAGGATTTTGAACCATTTATCCGTTTTCAGCAGTTTGGCGAAAGCAGCATTGATCTCAAAGCTTTTCTTAAAGCAAAAACATTTGGAAGCCAGTTTCTGATTAAGCATGAACTAATAAAAAGGCTAAGAAAAAGATATAAAGAAGAAGGGATCAATATTCCGTTTCCCGTACGGAGTGTTTTTGTTAACAAACCGTACGGAGAATAAAATGCTTATAGTGCTGTGTCAAACGTGAGAAGCGAGAGGGGTGAATAGTGAGAAGGCTAAAGAATTCACCATTGCCCCCGTCCGAACGACGTTCAGCCGGACGGGCATTGCCTATTCACTCCCTTCCACTTTTATCTTCTCCCTTCTCCCTTTTCACGATAACCATACAGACATAATTTGCTTGCCCCTGGCGGTGGTTGTTTGTAGTTTGGGAGTTATTCTATTAATCCCCGGCTATCAGATACTTACCACTTATCACTCCTTACCAGAACAGGGTGTACAATGCTATCAGTATACCGGTAACCAGTAAGGCGCCTGCAGCAAACCCCGGGGTAGTTTTGAACATTGATCTGTCTATTTCCAGCCCGTTGGTTTTAACTCCTTTGCTGTTTTCATATACACTAATGATATACATACCGGCAACAGCAATAACAAACACAAAAAACATCCTGTCTATAAATGGTATTTCGTATAGTGCACTTCCGTCTTTTTGCAATACCAGTTTGGAAAAGCCAAACGGGCTCAGCCATTCGAGGTTAGCTATTGCAGGCAATACTTTAAAAAGAATAGACAGTGCAAAGCCTCCTACAGTTGCGAAAAGCGCCGCGTTGGATGTGGTTTTTTTCCAGAAAAAACCTAAGATGAACATGGCGAATATGCCGGGAGAAACAAAGCCGGTATATTCCTGGATATATTCAAATCCGCCCTTTTTATCAATGCCCAGGAAGGGCGCAATAATAACAGCCAGCAGCATGGATATGATTACCACGATGCGCCCGATATTTACCATTTTCTTTTCACCGGCTTCGGGGTTTACCTTCTTTTTATAAATATCAAGGGTAAAGATGGTGGAGATGCTATTGGCCTTACCTGCCAGGGAAGCTACCACTGCTGCCGTAAGGGCCGCGAATGCAAGTCCCTTTAATCCTGAAGGCAACAGGTTTAATAAAACCGGGTAGGCTTTATCGGGCTGCAATTCGCCATTTACCAGCATTTCCTGTTGAAAATACCCGTTTTCATGCAGCACAAAAGCGGCAATGCCCGGCAGTACTACTATTACGGGCATAAGCAACTTTAAAAAAGCGGCGAATAAAAGTCCGTTCCTCGCTGTTTTTAAATCTGCGCCTAAGGCGCGCTGGGTGATATACTGATTACAGCCCCAGTAATTCAGGTTTACGATCCACATACCTCCAATAAGTACAGATAGTCCCGGTAAACTGAGATAGCTGGGGTTATCTTTTTCAAAGATCATATGAAAATGATCATTTGCATTTTCGGTAAGCAGTTTAAAGCCGGCAATCACGCCGCCATCCGAACCAAAATGAGTTGCCACCAGGTTAAGTGCCAGGTAGGTTGTAACCAACCCACCTAATATCAAGAAGAAAACCTGCACCACGTCTGTATAGCCGATCACCTTCATACCACCGAGCGTAATGATAATGGCAAAAACGGCCAGGAACAACATACATAAGGTAAAGTTGATACCCGAAATGCTGCTGATGGCCAATGCGCCAAGGAATAATATAGAAGTAAGATTAACAACCACATACAATAACAGCCAGAATACCGCCATGATCATTGCTACCGTACTGTTGTACCGTTGATTAAGGAACTGCGGCATGGTATAGATCTTGTTCTTGAGGTATACCGGTATAAAAAATATGGCTACCACCAGCAGGGTAGCCGCCGCCATCCATTCGTAGGTGGAGATGGCAAGCCCCATGGTAAACCCGTTTCCGCTCATTCCAATGAACTGCTCCGCGGAAATATTGGAGGCAATAAGCGATGCGCCTATAGCCCACCAGGTGAGCGAGCCTTCCGCAAGGAAAAAATCTTTGGTATCGGTACTTTTCTTTTTCTTACGCTGGTATATCCAGTAACCATAGATAGCAACAATCAGGAAGTAAATAATGAAAACAAGATAGTCTTTGGTTGAGAGGTAATTATTCATAACAAATCAAATCGTTTAAATGTTTGGGTATGATCTGGTTTTATGGCATGGAGGCTATACATCAATTGGTTGCAATTCGTATTTTGGGCGGATAAAGATTAGTGTTTTTGGCGATAAGAACAAATTCAATTTATAAAACTTCCGGTTCTTCACCTTACCTTTGCGCCGTTTAAGAAATTTTGTTCGTCATGCAAACGACCCGTTCCGCCTGATAACCGGAACATAAAATTTCAATATTATGGCAGTATTACACAATCGCGTTTCACAAAAGGAACTGAAGCAGCTTATGCTTCAGGAAACAGAACCCCGCACCACGCTTTCGTTTTACAGGTATTTTACGGTAAATGATCCGCAGCAGTTCAGGGATGAATTGTATAAGGCATTGGATGCTTTAAAAGTATTTGGCCGCATATACGTGGCGCACGAAGGCATCAATGCGCAGGTAAGCGTTCCGCAGCCACACTTTGATGCATTTCGTAATTATTTGTATTCCGTACCCGGTCTCGAAGATATGCGTTTGAATATTGCCGTGGATGATGATGGCAAATCTTTCTGGGTACTAAAAATAAAGATCAGGGAAAAGATCGTTGCAGATGGCATTAACGACCCCGCTTTTGATATGAGCAAAAAAGGAAAATATGTTAATGCAGAAAAGCTGAATGCTTTGGCGGACGATCCGGATACGATCATTATTGATATGCGCAATCATTACGAATATGAAGTGGGCCATTTTGAAAATGCCATAGAA
>CALMQS010000060.1 GCA_937871285.1 uncultured Sphingobacteriales bacterium
CACCCCTATTCAATACTAAAAGCTATTTGAGAATAAAATACCTAATCCTATCTTCAAATTTCCGGGTTATGATGTTGAGTAAATGGTTTGTATCGGCGCAGGGTAGTATTAAAAGGGATGGGTCTTTATTTGCAGACCGGTCTTTTAATATTGTATGCTTAGATGATCACAAGTTGTTCAGTACCGCCATTTCCGAATATTGCATAAAGCCATTTTTCCCCCTGGCCAAGCTGGAGATACTGACCAACGGTGATGATGCCTATACCTATATTAAAAGCCAGATTGATCATAACAGCCGCGTTGATCTGTTCATAACGGACATTAATCATCCGGGGTTAAAAGGAGATGCGCTGATCAGCATGATACGACAGTATGAAAAGCAAAAAAACTGTTCCTTTCGCATACCTGTTATGGTTATAACAATGATGCCTTACGCATTTGTGCCCCAGCTTGTTGCCGCTGGCATAGATATGGTTGATTGCTATTTCAGTAAAACGGCTGAAGCATATGAGATCGTTGATGGCATTGAAGAGCTGTTATACTAAGCTTCCTGCCGCTACGGGAAGGAAACGGAGAAGCGACAATTTGCAATGCGCACGTTGCTTATGATGGGTGGGTTTCCGGATAAAATCCAATAACTTCGGTACATGCTTTTTGTTTTTTTCATATCCTGGTTAATAGGGCTTGCTGAGCCTGCTCCGCCGCAATTCCGCGAGCAGGTGATAGATGATGATATATCCATAGGGTATGGTATAGCGTTAGGCGATGTGGATGGTGACGGGAAGCCCGATGTGCTGCTCGCCGATAAAAAGCAGATCGTATGGTACCGTAACGGCGACTGGAAAAGACGGGTAATAGCGGAAAACCTTACAGAACACGATAATGTTTGTATTGCAGCGCAGGATATTAACGGCGACGGGAAAGTAGAAGTGGCTGTTGGTGCACAGTGGAATCCTTCCGAAACCAGCAATGCAGACCAATCCGGTGCAGTATTTTATTTAAAACGTTCGGCCGATCCTGAACAAATGTGGAAACCGGTACGGTTGCCGCATGAGCCCACTACCCACCGCATGAAGTGGGTAAAATCAGCAACCGGTGAATATTACCTGGTTGTATTGCCGCTTCACGGGCGGGGCAATAAAGCAGGCGAAGGGGAGGGGGTTAAGATAATGGCTTATAAGTACCCGGCTAATGAAAATGACGAATGGAAAACATATATCTTAGATTCTGCGATGCACCTTACACACAATTTTGATTTTAAAGCATCCAGCAATGAAAAGCAAAGTGGCTTATATGTAGCAGGAAAAGAAGGCGTTAAATTTATAGAAACCAATTTTCTCAAACAAGCTGTTGGCAAAGCCACAACAATACGGGGTATAGAACAGGGCGCGGGCGAAGTGCGTGTGGGAGATCTTGCGGCAGGCAAAAATTTTATTGCTACCATTGAACCCATGCACGGCACAGCGGTAGTAGTATATTTAACAGATGATAATGCGAAAAGAATAGTGCTGGATGATGGTATAAAAGAAGGGCATGCGCTGGCCGTTTCCGATTTTTTGGGTGTGGGGAGTGACCAGGTGGTTGCGGGGTGGAGATCGCCCGGTAAGGAAGGGAAAGTAGGAGTGAAGCTATATGTTAAAAAAGATGCCGGCGGAACACAATGGCAACCGTACTGGATAGACAATAATGGTATGGCATGCGAAGATATACAGGTAATGGATCTGAATGGTGATGGTAAACCTGATATTGTTGCCTCCGGAAGAGCAACAAAGAATCTTAAAATATACTGGAATGTATCCGGCAAATAAACAGATACTGCGCCGTGGCTATACCCGGCGGACTCCTGCTCATGAATAATTTTTCAACCGTATCTTTGGCCTTCTTATCATAAAGGAATATTATATTATGGATAGAGCGTTGTGGGCCGAAAAGATCATTCGCCAGCCGCACCTGTTACCGGAGCTGCGTATAGCGGGTGAAAAAATTGTAAACAAAGAAAGACTATCGGAAGAAGACGGGTTAATCCTTTTTGAAAAAGCGAGTTTGTCATTTGTTGGCACATTGGCTAACCTGGTGAGGGAAAGACTGCATGGAGATATTACCTATTTCAACCGGAACTTTCATATTGAGCCTACCAATGTATGTGTTTTCAGTTGCAAGTTTTGTTCTTACAGCCGCTTATATGCCCATCGGGAAGAAGGATGGGAACTGAGCGTGGATCAGATGATGGATATTGTGCGCGGTTATGATGGAAAGCCGGTAACAGAAGTGCATATCGTAGGAGGAGTGCATCCCAAAATGAACCTTCATTTTTTTGCAGACCTCATGCGGAAGATCAAAGCCCACCGCCCTGAACTGCATATCAAAGGTTTCACACCTGTTGAGCTCGACTATATGATCCGCAAGGCAAAGCTTTCTGTTGAAGAAGGTATGAAGCTGATGCATGAGGCCGGACTGGATTCATTGCCCGGCGGGGGCGCTGAAATTTTTCACCCGGAGATCAGGCGGCAGATATGCGATGACAAGGTAGATGCGGAAGGCTGGCTGCGCATACATGAGGTGGCGCATGCATTAGGCATGCATACCAATGCTACCATGCTGTACGGTCATATTGAAAAATACTGGCATCGTATTGATCATATGAAAAGATTGCGTGATCTGCAGGATAAAACAGGCGGCTTCAATACTTTTATTCCTTTAAAATTCCGCAACAGTAATAACGAGATGAGCCATGTGCCGGAGTCGTCTGTAGTTGAAGATATGAAGATGTACGCTGTGGCCCGTTTGTTCATGGATAATTTTCCGCACCTGAAAGCCTATTGGCCCATGCTTGGAAGGCAGAATGCGCAACTTACCCTTTCATTTGGTGTAAACGATATGGATGGCACTATTGATGATACTACGAAAATTTATTCCATGGCGGGTAGTGAAGAACAAAATCCAGCCATGAATACTACCGAACTCGTGGCGCTTATAAAGCAGGTAAAGCGTAAACCCATAGAACGCGATACCCTGTACCAGGTAATAAAGGATTACAGCGCAGAAACAGTACCCCTGTAACCTGCACCTTGTAACTTGCACCCTGCACCCTGCAACTTGTAACCTGCTCCCCTTAATCTGCCGCTTTTACCGAGCCGCTGCCATGTATCTTTGAAGAAACGGAGCCTCCGCCTTTGTAGGTAATATCGCCGCTCCCGTTAACCGTTGCGTCTAATTTTACACTGGCAAACACATGGATATTTCCGCTGCCAAATGTTTTAACAACAGCGTTTTCGGCTTTCAGCTCCGTTGCGTCAATTTTTCCGCTTCCCGTGGTACTGCATTTGATATCCCTTGTATTGCCGCTAAGATAAATATCTCCCGATCCGGTTATTTTTGCTTCAATGGCGGGAGCGTCTAAGTTAAGCCTCATGTTCCCCGATCCCGTTATTCCCAGCTCTATTTCATCGTTGCCGGTAAACTTTGTTTCGCCTGTGATATCACCCGAACCTGTAATATCAACTTCCTGCAGTTCGGGTAGCGTTACCGTTACGGTTACATCCCGGCGGGTATTGATATTAACATCGTCTGTATACTTCACTATTAATTTTCCATCGTTTACATAGGTTTCTATATAAGGGATGATATTTTCTTCTCCTTGTATTTCCACCGCATGGTCGCCGCCTTTTATGAGATGCACATTCATGGAGCCTCTGAGCTGAATGTCTTTAAAGTTGCTTACTGTTCTGGATTCCGTGGTAACATTACCATTTCCCCGAACGGTTTCGCGGTAGTTGCAGGAAATCAAGAAGGTAAAGGCGATCGGGAGTAAGCATATTTTTTTCATGCAGTATGTTTTTTGCAGAACAAACCTAATATAAATTTGTAATAACCGGAAGCAATTGCCAGTGACAGATAAAATTAAATACGAAGCCGGGAATTCGAAATACGAAGGAATACAAAGCATTAAGAACCAAATCACAAGAGCCAAATAAATTCCAAATAATCAAGTACGAAGCCGGAAATTCGAAATCCGAAGGAATACAGTAACAGTAAGAACCCAAAGCCAAATTACAAGAACCAAATAAATCTCAAACCCGAAGCAGATCCCGCAGGTGCAGGACTAAATTCGAAGCAACCACAAACCACAAACTAAAAACTATAAACTCACCTATCTGCCTGACACCTGATACCTCCTACACCAGGTCGTTCAGTGCGGCTTCTAAGGAAGGGAATAAAAACCGGAAGCCGGTGGCGCGTATTTTATCACCATCTAAGGTAATTCCTTTTAATAATTCAGCGCTCATTTCTCCGAGCATCCATTTTAAAATAAAAGTCGGAACATATATCACGATATAAAATGAACCTTTCATTTTTTTTGCAAGATCGGTAACAAGCGATTTATTGTCAACAGGCTTTGGCGCAACGGCATTATAAGCGCCATGAAGCTGTTCGTTTTCTATAGCATGAATATAAATGCGGCAAATATCATCAATATGTATCCAGCTTTGCATTTGTTTACCGCTACCCAGTATGGCCGCTATCCCAAAGCGTACCGGGCGGGTAAATTCCCGGAGCGCTCCGCCCTTAGTGCTGAGTACCAAACCCGTTCTTATTTTTACCAGCCTTTTTCCTATGGATGTTACCGGTTCAATGCTTTCTTCCCAAGCTTTGCAGGTTTCACCTAAAAAGCCGGGAGCGGCAGGCATGTTTTCTGTAAAAGCATGCGCTTCTTTTTTCAACAGGCTGTCATCGCCATACCAGCCCATAGCAGAAGCATTGATAACCGCTTTTACCTTGTTGGCATTTTCTTTCAATGCCTTTACAATAAGTTCTCCGCTCTTTACCCTGCTTTCGGCAATTACTGTTTTTCTTTTAGCCGTCCACCGCTTATCTGCAATACCCGCGCCTGCAAGGTTGATGATATAATCGGCTTCCTGCACAGCCGCTATATTTATAACAGCTTTAGCAGGATCCCATGTGGCATAGGAAGGGTTTGACGCGTTATTTTTAATCCCCTCTTTTTTATTGCGGGTAAGGATAATAACCCGGTATCCTTTTTCAATAAGCAACCCGGTAAGCCTGTTGCCTATTAAACCCGTGCCGCCTGTTATGAGTACTGTTGTCATGATGTGCAGTAAAGTTAACCAGTGATACCATTAAAAAAGAGACGGCAGGTGTTGGCCCTGGCGTCTCTTATACATATATTACGGAACAATGAGCTCTTCTGCTTGCACTTACTACTTATCCTTCATCACTCACCATTCACCAAATCAGTCCGGCTTTTTACCATCCAGAAAAGTATTGATGGTGCTTATTTGTGTTTGATCATTCTCATCCGTTTTAACGGTATAATTGCTGTAAAATTTCTCTACCGAGGCCAGGGCGTCCTTTAAATGAAAATTGCGGCGAACATAAGCCGGCACAGTTTCAAACTCATTGTTTGAATCGGCAGCATTAACATTGTACGACAAGTTGCGCAACTTGTTTAAACGTTCTGCTGCACGACGCTTTTGATCTTCCGCCTCGTCCTGCATTGCAGGTTCCTCGGCAGAATAGCTTTCGCTTTGAGTTGAGCGTGCCACGGACTCGTTCGCCGCATTGGGATCTTTAATCACCATTTGCATTTCATTTACCTTCCCGTCGGTTGATGCATTACTTTGCAAAGGCGATGGCTCTTCAACAGGGTTATTAGTTTTGGATTGTAAATGATCAGGTTCCTCAGCATAGATGTTGGATGGCTTTGATAAATAACCACCTGACGTCGGGGTGGTGCTAGCTTCTTTATTAAATATAGTTTTATTATCAACTGGTGAAATAACCGGTTCAGTGCCTGCAGGCAGATGTTCAGTGTTGGTTTCAATGGTTTTGGAAGATAATGAAGGTAATGAAGTTATTGACAAGTTCAATATTTCTTTCTCCTCATTTTTTACTTTTTCGACGGATGGAGAAACGGTGCTTATGCTCATGAAATGCTTTGTTTCAGCTACTTCCACTATCTGTGGCGCCATGGGATCTGTTATTGTTTCCACCACGGGAGCCACCTGTGGCGCCGGTTCATTTCCGTTAAGGGTAAGCATGATCTTTTCTTCGTTTTGCTGCTCCTTTTTTTCAACCGGGTCATGGGTAACTGCTTTGTTTTCAAATCCTGTGGCAATCAATGTGATACCTATTTTGTTGCCCAGTGAGTTATCGTATCCTAATCCCATAATTACATTGGTATGCTCACCCGCCTGGCTTAGGAGGTAGTTTTGTATCGTATCTACCTCATCCATTGTAAACTCCGTATCACCTTCGGCCGAATTAATGTTGATCAGTATCCATTTGGCGCCACTGATGTCATTGTCATTCAGCAGCGGTGAATTGATGGCATCCTGGATCGCTTTTTGCGCGCGGTTTTCACCATCGGCTGTGGCGCTGCCCAGTATGGCCACACCACCATCACGCATAACCGTACAAACGTCGGCAAAGTCAACGTTGATCTGTCCGGTTGTATTAATCACATCCGTAATACATTTCGCAGCAGTAGCCAGCACGTTGTCTGCTTTTGAAAAAGCGGCCCGCATAGTAAGATTGCCATACTGGTGGCGCATTTTATCATTGCTGATCACCAGCAGGGTATCTACATAATCTTTTAGTTTTGCTATACCTTCCTCTGCCTGGGCAAACCGCTTTTTACCTTCATAGGCAAAAGGCGTGGTAACTATTCCAACGGTAAGTATGTTTAAGTCCTTACATATTTTAGCCAGTATAGGAGCGCCGCCGGTGCCCGTGCCGCCACCCATGCCCGCGGTAATAAATGCCATCTTGGTATTCACTTCTAATATGCGTCTTATTTCTTCTAAGCTTTCTTCGGTTGCCTGCCTTCCAATATCAGGATTGGCGCCTGCCCCAAGCCCCTGTGTGAGCGTGGGTCCCAGTTGCACTTTATTAGGCACCTTGCTTAGGGCCAGCGCCTGTGCATCTGTATTGCAGATAATAAAATTTACGCCTTCAATGTCCTGGCTGAACATATGGTTCACTGCGTTGCTTCCTCCGCCGCCAACGCCAATTACTTTAATGATGGAGGATTGCTCTTTAGGCAAATCAAAGTGTATCATAATAACGGTTAATTTAATCTTATCAGTGCTATACTAAATAAGAGATGTGAAATAATGGATAGTTCGTATTTTGAAATTCTATTTTAATGGTATTGTTCTTTAAGGTGAAGCTTTGCTCCTTTGCAGGATCGCCCATCACCGCATCGTTATTTCAGTTGTTCGTCGCCTTCTTCTTTAAACAATTCTATCAATCCGCCTTTAATGGAATCCATAAATTCCTTCAGGCTTTTGGTACGTTTTTTTGTTTTTTCAGCACCAATGCCTCTTTCCTTTTTCTTTGTTTTACGGGTTTCATGTTCCTCCTTTTTTTCTTCCTTTGGGATAAGCGTGGTATATTTTTCCCTGTCTATTGAGTTTTCATACACATTATATCCTTTCAATATTAGCCCGATACAGGTGGCATACATGGGCCGCGTAAGCTCTTCAATATGTCCGGAGGCCAGGTGCTCATTAGGAAATCCTATGCGTGCATCAAGCCCGGTTGTATACTCGGCAAGCTGGATCAGGTGTTTAAGCTGTGAGCCGCCGCCGGTAAGAATGATACCTCCATTAAGCATTTTATTTTCGAGCCCTACCTGTTTCAGATGATAGGTAACAAAGTCTAATATTTCACTCATCCTGGCCTGTATGATACCGGCAAGGTTTTTTACGCTGATCTCCTTTGGCGTCATGCCGCGCAACCCCGGAATAGTAATGTAAGCGTTGCTTTTGGCCTCGTCTGTCAATGCGCTCCCAAACTGCACTTTCATTTGCTCGGCCTGTGTTTTTAAAACACCCAGGCCGGTCTTAATATCATTGGTAATATTTTCACCACCAAAAGGAATAACGGCAGTATGTTTTAAAATGCCTTCATAAAACACCGCAAGATCTGTTGTGCCGCCACCTATATCCACGATCACTACACCTGCTTCCAGGTCCTGCTCACACATTACGGCAGCAGCCGATGCCAGGGGCTGTAATACAAGGTCTTTTACGGTGAGCGCCGATTTCTCAACGCTCCTGTTGATATTGCGGATAGCGTTCCGGTCGCCGGTAATAATATGAAAGTTGGCGCCCACTTTAACACCGCTATAGCCTATAGGATTAGTGATATTCTGAAAGTTATCAACGGTAAATTCCTGTGGTATCACATCAATGATCTGGTCGCCGGCAGGAATATAGGTTTTGTACTGGTTATAGATCAACTGGTCAATTTCGCTCTGTGCAATTTCCTCATCCGTATTTTGCCGTACAATATCGCCTCTTGTTTGCAAACTCTTAATATGATGGCCGGCGATACCTACATACACTTCACTGATCTCGAGGTTGGGATTGGAAGCATAGCAGTTTTCCAGAGCAGATTGTATGGCTTTAATGGTTTGATCAATGTTCAATACCATGCCATGTTGCACGCCGTTGCTGTTGGCCCTTCCGAAACCTAATATTTCTAATTTGCCGTACTCGTTTTTTCGCCCTGCTATGGCGGCGATCTTGGTAGTTCCGATATCCAGTCCTACAATAATGGGTTGTTCAGTGTTCATGGTGGTTGGTTTATTGC
>CALMQS010000061.1 GCA_937871285.1 uncultured Sphingobacteriales bacterium
CTCGCTGCTTAATAGCTTAACTACCAAATATATCAACAGGGGGTATATATAATCATCCTGTATACGGAAATGGAGCAACGCCCCGTATACCTAAATATCTGCTGCCTGCAGGAGCTGACCAGGTAGATACTAATCTGTACAATATACGAAGCTATCCTATTACAGAATCTAACACCGCAGGCACCGACTGGCATAAGGAAATCTTCAATCCGGGTATTACGCAGGATTATAACCTGTCCGTTACAGGCGGGTCGGAAAATACTACTTATGCCTTCAGTGCGGGCTACCTTAATGAAGGTGGTATAGTAAAGCATTCCGGCTTTGAAAGGTTTACGCTGAGCGGGAATATCAGTTCAACAGTAAAAAAATGGTTGAAGCTTGGACAGAATATCCGCCTGAGCCAGATAACAGATAAAGGATTACAGGAAGAAGGAGAAAGCGGGGCTTTGGGAGTTATTCCGCAACTTACTGCAATAATGCCGGTATATGATATTAAAGGAAATTATGCTCCTCTTTCCCGGTTAACAGGCTTTGATCCTTTTATAAATCCGATAGGAGACCTGGAAAGGGCAATGGATTTCAGAAGGGAAAGACTTGCTGTTGCAGGCAATCTCCACGCCATAGTGGGACTGCCATTTGATCTTTCTTTTAAAACACTCTTTGGCTATACTATCAGCAAGAGCTACGAAAAGCTTCCCCTCGAAGCCAATCCCGACAGCTACCAGGCAAGAGCAGATCACCAGTTAACCGAAACATCCAATGCCTCAAGGTTATGGAACTTTACCAATACACTCAGTTATTCAAAAAAACTAAGTTCAGGGCATAACATTGAGGCCTTGCTTGGTACAGAAGCAATCAGCAATTATGACAACGGACTTTCTGCCACACGCACCAAATACCTGGTTACAAACAAAAATTACTGGGTTTTAAATTCAGGGGAAGGAGTACAAACAAATTCCGGTTCAGCCAGCGACTGGTCTACATTTTCTTATTTCGGGTATTTGCATTACGATTTTGAAGGACGCTATCTTGTGGATGCCATATTCAGACGGGATGGTTCATCAAGATTTGGTACAGGGCACAGATACGGAAATTTTCCTGCCTTTGCAGTAGGATGGGTAGTGTCAGATGAAAATTTTATGGCATCAACCGGGAAGGTGCTGGATTATCTGAAGCTGAGAGCAAGCTGGGGACGGTCGGGTAACGATCAAATTGGAAATTATAACGGGTTTACAACCTTCAGAACAGATCACTCTTTTTCCAGTTACCCTATGGATGGGTCCAATTCCGGCTTAACAACAGGATTTGAATCCCTGGCCTTTGGTAATCCGGATGCCAAATGGGAAACGACCTCAACCATCAATTTTGGCATTGATGCAACGGTATTGAAGAATCTTGATGTAGCAGTGGATATCTGGCAGCGGAAAACATCCGATATGCTGTACCCGCGTGGAATACCCTCAGTAAACGGGCAGGCAACTATTCCTTCGGTAAATATTGGCGACATGAGCAATAAGGGAATAGATCTGCAGCTCAATTACCGGGGTACGGCGCTCAACAATGATTTAAGGTATAATATAGGTGTGAATTTTTCACACTATAAAAATAAAATACTCAAACTGTCTGATGCAGCAGCGGAAACAATTATAGGGTCATCTTACAGAGAACATATTTACACCCGCGCAGAACGGGGTACAGCATTCCCGGAATTTTACGGATATGATGTTGTTGGTATTTTTCAAACACAGGATGAAGTAGATAAACATGCGCCATTTGGAACCTATAATGCATTGGGGCGGTTTAAATTCAGAGATGTGAACGAAGATGGCGTAATTAATAATGATGACCGTACCTATATAGGGTCGCCACATCCCGACTTTACTGCCGGGCTTACGGCAGGCATTCAATTCCGCCAGTTTGATCTTTCCGCGATTTTTTATGCGAGTGTAGGAAACGATATAGCCAATGTACTCAGGAGATCGCTTGACTTTAATTTCTTTCAGAAAAACAGGAGTACAAGAAGGTTGTATGAGTCATGGGGAAGTCCATACTTAGCTGATAACAAAGACGCTAAAATGCCTATTGCCGAGATTAATGACGCCACAAGCCAGTTACCATCCACCTATTTTATTGAAGATGGTTCTTTTCTCAGGCTCCAAAACCTGCAGCTTGGTTATAATCTGCCTTCGCATTGGCTGAATAGGATTTCTGTAAATAAATGCAGGATATATGTAATGGGTTCAAACCTGTTGACCTTTACTAAATATACAGGGCTTGATCCGCAGATACAAACGAGCGACCGCACTTTTGGAATTGATTATGGTATTTGGCCTACACCTAAAAGATATCTGGTTGGTTTAAACATAACCTTATAATATCGAATAACAACTCATAAAATATTTACAATGAAAAAGTCATCATATATATCTGTAGGCTGTTTACTGACAGCACTGGGAATGTCAGTCATCATTTCATGCAGCAAAAGTTTTTTATCCAAAGAGCCCAAAGGAGTAGCTTTTTTGGAGTTGCTTGATCCTGAAGATATTTTAACCGGCGCGTATGCGGCCCTGAGTGGAGCAAGCTCCACTACAGATCAGGCTATGTCGGGAGCAGCTTCTGTGCGCAACTGGGTTTGGGATTGTGCTTCTGACGATGCTTATAAAGGCACAACACAGGGAGATACCCAACCGGTAGAAGAGATTGAATTATATAAAGCCGATGCAACCAACCAGTTTATTAATGGTAAATGGTTTGTTAGTTATGACGGTATAGCCAGAGCAAATGACGTTTTAAAATCACTGGCTAACAAAAGAGCATCAATGGATGCAACACAGGCAACAGTTATAGAAGCCCAGGCAAAATTTATCCGGGCCTGGTGGCATTTCCGGCTTTTACAGGTATTCTGGCAAGTACCATACATTACAGAAAGTGTTGTTCCTTCTGAAGTAAAAAACGACCGCCCGATATGGGATGATATTGAGGCAGATTTCAAGTTTGCTGTAGATAACTTACCTGAATCATATACAGGAGAACCGGGAAGAGCAACCAAATGGGCAGCTATGGCTTATATGGCATATGCGCATATGTTTCAGAAAGAGTATGACAAGGCTAAGCCGTTGCTTGATGCGGTCATTAACAGCGGCAGGTTCGATTTAGTCGCAAATTTCAAAGACAACTATTCACCACTCACAGAAAATAATATAGAATCCATTTTTGAAATTCAGTCTTCGGTAAATAACGGTACAGATAGACCACGAAATGGCAATGCTGATTCCTGGGTTACCCTTCCATTGAACCGTTTTGTACCAACCTGCTGTAATGTATACCAGCCTTCGCAGGATATTGTAAATGCTTTTAAGGTAGATGTAAATGGTTTGCCTTTACTTGGAATTAATGGTCCAAAGTTTAATGAAACAAATCTCAAAAATGATATGGGATTAACACCAACCGATGAATTTATTCCGAGTGATGAACCCGTAGATCCCCGTCTTGACTGGACCGTGGGGCGCCGGGGCATCCCTTATATGGACTGGGGTGTATATTCCGGCAGTGATTGGGTAAGGCAACAGGTATACGGTGGTCCATATAATTCCGTGAAACAAATGTTTTATAAAAAAGATCAGGCTATAGCATCACATTCGTCGTTTGCAAGATCAACATCTATTAATTACAGAGCGTTGCGTTTTGCACATGTTTTATTATGGAGAGCAGAATGTGCTGTAGAAGAAGAAGATCTTGAAACAGCAAAAACCCTTATTAATCGCGTTCGCAGGCGGGCATCGGATGATTTGGTGATGGGTAAGGTTACCACCTATATTTTTGACGGACGCCCTATTGAGGTTGATATGACAAAACCGGCTGCGAATTATAAACTCGGTGAATATACCTCATTTCCGAGCCAGGAATATGGCAGGGCAGCGCTAAGAATGGAACTTCGTCTCGAAACAGCGTTAGAGGGAAACAGGTTTTTTGATCTTGTAAGATGGGGTATTGATAACCAGGTTTTGAATGAATTCATAGTAAACGAGTCTCAGTTCAGAACGCTGATGCAGGGTATAACATATGACCCTCAGAAGAATGATAAATGGCCAATTCCTCAAACACAGCTTGACCTGCAACCCGGCATATTACAACAAGACCCGGCATATTAAACAATAAGTTAAACAATGCTTGCCCAAATTAAAAATTCAAAGCGTTACCCGTGGATAGTAGTTGCGCTGCTATGGGTAGTAGCGTTACTTAACTACCTTGACAGGCAGATGCTAGCTACCATGAAAACCGCTATGCAGGTTGACATTGTTGAGCTGCAGTCGGCTACCATGTTTGGATATTTAATGGGCATATTTCTCTGGGTATACGGGCTGGTAAATCCCCTGTCTGGCATTATTGCTGATAAGGTTAACCGTAAATGGCTTATTGTAGGAAGCCTGTTTGTATGGTCGGCAGTTACATTTGCTATGGGCTATGCTACTACTTTTAACCAGCTTTACTGGCTAAGAGCGATAATGGGTGTGAGTGAAGCACTATACATGCCTGCCGGACTTTCGCTTATAGCAGATTTTCACTCCAATAAATCAAGATCACTTGCAATAGGCATCCATATGACGGGTTTATATTTTGGGCAGGCATTGGGTGGTTTTGGTGCAACAATAGCGGCACAATATTCCTGGCATGCTACTTTTCACAGCTTTGGATTTATCGGGGTGGCATATTCAGTTGTATTGATCCTGTTTTTAAAAGACACAAAACGTAACCCTGATTCTGAGCCAGATCCCTTTCAGCAGAAGCAAATAAAAATATCTTTTTTTAGTGGCTTAAAAATACTGTTTACCAATATTTACTTCTGGCTTATTCTTTTTTGTTTTGCAGTGCCGAGCCTGCCGGGCTGGGCCACCAAAAACTGGTTGCCAACTTTGTTTGCAGAGAAGCTTTCATTAGACATTGCAATAGCTGGTCCGCTGGCTACGCTTACTATTGCGGCCTCTTCTTTTGCCGGAGTAATTTTTGGCGGTATACTATCTGACAGATGGGTTCAAAAAAGCATCCGTGGAAGAGTGTATACAAGCGCCATCGGACTCTTATTGATGATTCCCGCTCTGTTGCTTATTGGTTTTGGACAATCACTCGTTTTTATTGTTTTAGCAGGATGTTGTTTTGGAATTGGCTTTGGTATGTTCGATGCCAATAATATGCCCATTCTTTATCAGTTTATTTCTCCCAAAATGAGAGCAACAGCTTATGGCATCATGAATATGACAGGCATTTTTGCAGGCGCAATGGTTACCGATTTTCTCGGGAGATCTACTGATGCAGGAAACCTGGGCAGAGATTTTGCGATGCTCGCCGGTATTGTTCTGATTGCGTTCATTATTCAAACCACGTTTCTGCGCCCTAAAAAAAGGCTTCCTGTTTCGCAATAAAAAATTAAAATGTTTTTTTATGATTAACCGTCGTGACTTTATTAAAAATACGTCTACATTAGGATTAACAGGATGGATACTGCCTAAAGGTGAATTCTTTAATCTTTCTGAGCCCGGAGAGTTGTTGTATAATGGTATACAACTGCCTGCTAATTGGCCCCAAAAAAATATTGATCCCGGCAATTATGAACCGATGGATCTGCCTTATCTTAAAAACCCACCGGCTGTTATTCCTGTAGATGTAGGACGTCAGTTGTTTGTTGATGATTTTCTGATTGAAAAAACATCATTAAAACGGCAGTTTTACAATGCCCGTAAGCTGGAAAACAATCCTGTATTAAAACCGGAAACCTGGACAGAGCAGGGACCGTGGGGCATTCCCGGCGCTACAGCAAAGGACGGAGGTGTATGGTGGGATCCGAAAGATCAGTTGTTTAAAGTTTGGTACGAAGCGGGCTGGTTGTACAAAATGGCTTATGCCACAAGCAAGGATGGTATTCACTGGAACAGACCTGAACTGGAAATGGATGGCGGTACCAATGTAATTGTTCCGGATATCATCGCTGACTCCAGTACTGTTTTCCTGGATCATTTTACCGATAACCCGGAAGAGCGGTTTAAAATGTTTCTCCGCCCGCCAAATGGTATACCGGGTGCAAAAAAACAGATATATACCGGTTACGCAATGGTTTCGGCAGATGGTATCCATTGGGAAAAAAGAGTAGAAACAGGTATTTGCGGAGACAGAACAACCATATTCTATAATCCCTTCAGGAAGAAATGGGTCTATAGTCTCCGGAATACAGGGCAGTATGGTAAGTCGCCTATCGGTCGTTCACGTTACTATTATGAACACGATGATTTTTTGAAAGGTGCACAATGGGATGTAAAGGATGTTAGTTTTTGGACTGGGGCAGATAAACTTGATTTGCCCGATCCTGCTATTGGCGATAAGGCACAATTATATAACTTGTCTGCCGTAGGCTATGAAAGTTTAATGCTTGGGTTACACCAAATACATCTTGGTCCTGATAATGAAATTTGTTTAAAAAATGCATCTCCAAAAATAACAGAGCTCAAAATATCATTTAGCCGCGATGGCTTTCATTGGGATCGTCCTAACAGGGAGGCTTTCATTAATGCAACAAGAACGGAAGGATCCTGGGACCGTGGCTATGTGCAATCTGTGGGAGGAATATGCGCTGTGGTAGGCGATCAGCTTTGGTTTTATTATATCGGCTTTAAAGGAGATCAGACAAAGAAAAGTAATGTATATGTGAAGAATGGCATGCATTCCTATGGAAGTACCGGAATAGCGGTATTGAGACGAGATGGCTTTGCTTCAATGAATGCGGATAGCAAAAGTGGTGATCTCTTAACAAGACCTGTTACCTTTAAAGGGAAGCACCTTTTTGTTAACGCTGATTGCAAAAGCGGTGAACTGAAAGTTGAAATTACAGATGATAAAAACCGAACAATATCACCATTTGCATTTTCACGCTGTGAGACAATTGCCGGCGACAGTACCATTCAGAAAATAAGCTGGAAAGGAGTGGATGACCTTTCTCAATTGAGGGGAAAACCTGTTCGATTCAAATTTCAGTTAAAAAATGGTAAGCTCTATTCGTTTTGGGTAAGCCCCGATAAGTCTGGTGCGAGCAATGGCTATGTGGCGGCCGGAGGACCTGGTTTCACCGGAGGATCTGATACAGCAGGTATTGATGCTTACAGTGCAGCTAAATCGTTTATGTTATAACAAGCGGGAATAAATATTAAAACAAGTTAAATAACTATGAAAGGAATTATAACCCCAATGGCAACGCCGCTGTTAAATGATGATACTATTAATAAGGATGGATTAAGAAAGTTGATTAATCATCTGATAAATGGAGGGGTAAGTGGAATATTTATTTTGGGTACAACAGGAGAAGCAACCAGTTTATCAAACAAAATCAAGCAGGAACTGGTATCACTCAGTTGTGAGTATATTAATGGGCGTGTTCCTCTACTGGTTGGGATAACAGATCCTTCTCTTGCTGAAAGTGTTCAGCTTACAATTTTTTCAAAAAATGCCGGAGCATCCGCAGTGGTTGCAGCGCCCCCTTATTATTTCACCCTAACCCAGCCCGAGTTGTTGGCATATTACAATAAGTTAGCCGATCAATCATCTTTGCCGGTATACATTTATAATATGCCAGCGCAAACAAAGATCATGATTGAACCTGCAACCATTGTTACTCTTTCTCAACACCCTAATATACCGGGTATTAAAGATAGTTCCGGGGCTGGTCCTTATTTTAATACTTTACTCTACCTCCTGAAAGATAATCCTGATTTTTCCATTTTTGTTGGCCCCGATGAAATGATGGCGCAATCAGTTTTGCTTGGTGGAAGTGGTGGAGTAAATTCAGGCTCAAATATGTTCCCGGAGTTGTATGTACAACTATATAACGCAGCGGCTGAGGGTGATTTAACAACAGTTAGAAGACTTCAACAAGCTGTAATGGAGATTTCGTCAGTGATCTACAGCCAGGGCGGCGGTGGATACAGGTTTCTGAAAGGCATTAAAAAGGTGTTATCAATATTAGATATTACAGATAATACAATGGCATTGCCTTTACATCACATGTTTAGCGATGATGAAGCAGAAGCAATAAGGATAAGCGTTGAAAGAGTAAAACAAATATTGAGTAACAATTCGTAGCAAATGAAAAGAGGAACCGGGATACTGGGTTGTGTAATATTTGTTACAGCCTTTGCCGCCTGTAACAATAATAAAAATTCAATGTTATATAAAGATGTGCAATTAACCTCTGATCAGGCGGGGCATGTAATCCATAATACACAGGTTTTTTCTCCTGATGATGAATGGATAGTTTTTGACAGCAGGAATAATGAAAACGCAATAGGAAGTACAAGT
>CALMQS010000062.1 GCA_937871285.1 uncultured Sphingobacteriales bacterium
AAGTAATTATGTAAGAAAAGCATAGTGCAGTTGTTGCGGTCATGCAGCACCAAAAATGCTGCGCCGCCCATCCTGTCTGCGAAAGGCAGGTTAGTTTTATAGTGCGATAACAATAAGTTTCGCCATTTGTAACAACTAAAAACATGCACTATGCCTACAACAAATTTATCAGAAACAATTGACTTTAATGGTCAAGAATTTTTTGTTGGACTTGATGTTCATAAGAAATCCTGGTCTGTAACGGTACGCAGCCTTAACCACCAGGTGGCCCATTTTACCCAACCGCCTTCTGCGAAAGCTTTGCATAAAACATTGCAAACTAAATTTGCAGGCGGTAAATTTTATTCTGCTTATGAAGCAGGCTTTTGCGGAACGGGCTATCATGAGCAACTATGCAAAATGGGGATCACCAACATCATTGTTCATGCAGCAGATATTCCGCAAACAGACAAGCAGAAGAAAAACAAAACTGACTTGCATGACAGCCGCTCCATTGCCGGACATCTGGAAAAAGGTAATCTTCATGGCATTCATGTTTTATCCCGTGAACAACAAGAACTGCGAAGCCTTTTGCGTCTAAGAGAAAGCGCTGTAAAAGATGTGACGCGTTCCAATAACCGGCTCAAAAGCTTTATGCTGTACTATAACATAGAGATACCTAAAACGGCAACCACAAGCTCCTTCCTTTCTAAAAAAGCATTGGAATGGTTGGATAATCTTGAGTTAACCTCCACGGCAGGCACACTTACCAAAGAAAATCTAATACAACAATTGCAACATCAAAGAACGCGGCTGGGTAGTATTACAAAGTTGTTACGCAAAGAAATGCAAACACAACACTCAAAAGCATACGAGCTATTGCTCAGCGTCCCGGGATATGGCGCAATAACTGCGGCTGCATTACTGGCGGAGACAGGCTGTTTTGAACGCTTTGACGACCCCGATGATTATACCGGCTATTTGGGGATAATGCCATGGAACGACAGTTCGGGTGAAACAATAAGAACAAAGGGAATACAGCCAAGATGCAATAAACATTTAAGACCATTGCTGATAGAAGCTGCATGGACTGCCATCAGGACTGCTCCTGAGATATTTGCTTATTACAGCAGGCACGCAGCAAAAGATAACAAACACGCCATTGTGAAAGTAGCACGCAAGTTAGCCTTGATTGGCAGAGGTGTTGTATTGAAGGGGGAAAAATACCAGGCAGATTATTTGCAAAAAAAGCAACAGGGTAAACAAAAGCAGGGGTAATGGTTCACAAAAACCGAATGGGTTTTCTAAGGCATAGGCGGAAAAGCATTGCAAAAATTAAAAAGCCCGGCAATGCAAATATTTGCTCAATCACCGGGCAGAAGCAATATGCTCATCCGGCTGTAATATCCCTGACGGGTTGCACCCCTGCAGAGCCCGTTTACGTTTCTTACAGCCACTTAAAATTACATTAAATCATTGTTCAGTATACGATATATAAATCTCAGAACTATTAAAGAGGAAAACGCAAGTCAGAGACGGTTATTAAATAACAATTCGAAGTAGGCGTACCTCTTTTACCAACTCATACAATTATTGGCGGCTTTCAATACTATTGTTGAAATGACCGCATATAGCAGTCGGAGATTATTTTGATTACTGAATATTAAAACCTAATTTCATGTGAAGTTCTTCGCACATATCACGCCTCACTATGCTTTTCTACATAGCAGTCTCTTAAGTAAGCACAAAGGAGATAAGCAAGAATATCTTAGTATAACTTTGACTACTTTTTGCCCTTGCTTGGAGCATAATAGGATTACAGAAAGTCAAACGGAGCGTCACAAGGGACGATAAGATAAGTGGAGCTATGGAGTTGGTCTCTTGCGCGTATTTGTTTTGCCTATCAGGCATGAGCTTGGTGTGCATCATTAGCGTATAACGGAACAATTTTCTCTTTTTGGTATTTGATATTGATAAGGTCGTGGCCCGTCGTTTCGTCTACGGCCTCAAGTTTGCCTCCAATAATATCACCGATATTCTCCATTGTATTGAATTTTGTTTTCCTCGCAAGATTTTCTTTGCCATTTTTTTAGAGTTTTTGTTGTAAAAAAGAGATATTCTCCATCATTGTTGCCATGTTTTGTATGTATCTTTTATAAATTCCATCAGGTTGATATAACTGGTTAAATGTAACCGTATCACGGTAATCATATTAGTAAACGACTTTTTTGTAGCCGCTTTTTTTCTAATAACTACCATTAGCAACCGAGCTATTAACATACAATAAGCCTGCATCTTAATGGCATTGGAGCTGGCCCTCCAAAAGTAACGTAGTGGAAAGTTTTGTTTGATCTGCTTGAAAAGTAGTTCTATCATTCACCTGTTTTTGTAGTTGGTTGCAATTAGGTAGCCGGTAAAGTAAGATTGTTGGTGATAAAAAAGGTATAGCTTTCCATCATCTGCTTTATAAGTAATCCTTCTAAGGTTTAAACACTCTATGACTTTTCCTTGCTGTTTTACACCTACAGTACTCTTGTTGCTCATTTTAGCAAGTACAACTAATAAAATCTTAGGCAGAATATTTTATGATACGCAGCAAAAAAACTTTCGTATTTCAGTTTACAATTACAAGTATTATTACATACCAGTCTTCCAGAAAAAGCATACGATCAAAATTTATTGAACAATGCTCCTTTCTTTGGCAGCTAACACCTATAAAGAGGCATTTCATGCCAAAGCTCTATAGAGTAATGCAATGAAGTTGAGAAAGAAAGTCAGATAAAGCCCCATTTTTCTTAACTTTGAAATCCAATATACTAAAATATTTAGTATATTGCGGGCGACATAACTGAATTTTATATTAGCAATTATGGGCAGACCTTTCGAAACGGAACTTAATCAGTTGCATGAAACAATAGACTGGGCTAATTCTATTAATGTGGAAGCTATATCGAAGTTGATCAGCAAATACCATGACCCTGTTTATATAGTAGGTTCCGGAGGGTCTTTCAGTACTTGTATCTATGCTGCCGACTTGCTCACTTCTAAGGGAGTTTTTGCCAAAGCGGTTACACCTCTGGAATTATTCTATGCGAATGCCACGTTACGAAAAAGCAATATCATCTTTATCAGTGCCAGTGGAAATAATACCGATATTTTATTCGCCTATAAGAAGGCAATTGAAAGTGAACCGCTTTCCATCTTAAGCATCTGTATGCGTAAGAACTCTAAACTGGCTACACTTTCTTCTATATACTCAGGTTGTACTACTGTTGGGTTTGATCCACCTGCGGGTAAAGATGGGTTTCTGGCCACTAATTCCCTCGCGGCCTACTTTGTTTTGCTATACAGGGCCATAGGAGGCAGCAATTTAACTAAGAAAGTCCCCCAATTCTACGACAGGGTTTATGAGTCTTTTATTAAAAAGACCGACCCCGGCACTAGTTTTATAATACTATATGGCTCCTATCATCACGCCATTGCAGTTGATCTGGAATCAAAATTTTCCGAAGCAGGACTTGCGCCATCACTCTTAAGCGATTACCGACATTTTGCACATGGTCGTCATAACTGGTTTGATAAGCAAAAGAATTCGGCAGTTATTGCTCTTTCCTGTCCCGCAGATGAAAAGCTTTGTCAAAAGACACTCGGATTGCTGCCAGCCATTATCCCTCGTATCATTATTTCGACTCCGCTCAACGGTTTCGAAGGAACTATTCATTTGCTACTGCGGGCTATGAACCTGATAAAGCAATATGGCAAAGTAGTGAAGATCGATCCGGGAAGACCCGGGGTACCGCCGTATGGGTCGAAGATATATCACCTGAAATACGATCGGCTGGTAAGCGGGCCAGCGCTGAAAATGGATGATTTGGCGATTATAAGAAAAGCAAAAGTTAATCGTATTGCAGACCTGCAAGCAGCAGATCAGAAGAAATGGATCAATTCATATGAAGCGTTTAAAAAAAAACTGGAATCTGCGAAGTTTGGCAGCCTTATTTTTGATTATGATGGGACTCTCTGTTCACCCCTCAACCGTTTTAACGGCCCGGATGCTGAGATAAAAAAAATGCTGGTCAATTTTGTAAAAAAGGGATTTGTTCTTGGTATTATCTCAGGCAGAGGCAAGTCACTTAGAACCGATCTTGAAAAAATATTCAAAGGTCATGAAAAGCTAATGAAGAACATAATCGTTGGCTATTATAACGGCAGCGACATTGGTAGTTTGGCTGACAACAAAAGACCGAATAAGTCACTACCCATGCATCCGGCACTTAAAGTAGTAGTGGAACATCTCTCCAAGGTAGGTATTATTGCAGATACTAGTCCGAATCAGCTAACATTCAAATCAGGCACTTCCCTGGAATGGAATCGAGTACGTGATATTCTTCTCAATGAGATCATGTTGCTGGATAAGGACGGAATCACTATCGTAGAATCCAGCCATTCCTTAGATGTTATTCCAAGAAAGCTTGCTTCCAAGAACCATGTCCTTGACCATTGCAAAAAATTATGCAGGGAATCCGGTGTAGCAGAAGAAGTACTCTGCATTGGAGACAAGGGACAATGGCCGGGAAACGATTATGCGTTACTGGCAAATGAATTTGCGCTTAGCGTAGGCGAAGTTTCGTCTATCCATGCTACGGGATGGAACCTCTGCCCACCAGGACTCCGGGATGAAAAGGCTGTGACCTATTTGTTTGGAAAAATTAAGACTTTTAAAGGCTATTTTGCAGTTTCCGAGTTATGAGAACGTTACTTGCCGATAAACTATTAGCCAAAATAATGGAGTGGACACCAGAAGAGATTGATCGGGAACGTCCTTTGCTGCAAGCAATGGCTGATCTTAAGTGGAATGAGTACCAACAATTTTCTCCCGGCACACGGTTTTTGGAAAGCCTTATAAAGTGGCTCCAGCAATTTGAAAACCTTGAAGACAGAAAAACGGGATACCGGTTAGTAAGGGATCATCTGATATTCATTTCCAGCGAGCAATTAGCACACCTTGTTGATATTATTTTTTCAGAAAAAGTCAACCCGATCCTGATAAAGAAAACAGCATGTGAAAAGGGCCTTTCTCCGCATCTGGTGACCAAAATTCTAAATGACAACTCGTATTCACAGAATCTTCGGATGTCTCTTTTTGTCGGACTTAGTGACGGGTCACGCATCGACCAATTCAGAAGAGGAGCTTTTTTAAATAACGAGCAGGTTATAGCAACATATTCGATCTCAGGCGGAAAAGTTGGTGATATGGTCGAAAAACTCCGGCAAGAAATCCCTGATTCCAAGTTCAAGACTTTATTCCTGATCGATGATTTTACTGCAAGTGGCAAAACTTATTGCCGAGCGGATGGTGGTGGAAAACTGGGTAAGATATTTACTTCCATATTTGAGCCAGGCGGAACATTTCATCCTGCTGTTGATCACATTAACCTTGAAGTACACATCCTCTTTTATGTCGCGACCACAGATGCTTTAGAAAACATCCGACAGGGTGTGGAAGGGTGGAAAAAGAAAAACAAAAAGGAGTTTTCATGCACAGTTGAGTGCCTGCTTCCAATCGATGATTCTGTAAAGATGAAGATTGTATCGGACAACGAGTTAATGGCGTTTATGGAGAAATATTTTGACCCTTCTATCGTTGATAAGCATTACAAAGAAGGCAAACACGATTTGCCGTATCTCGGGTTCAATGAGTGCTGCTTGCCGATTGTATTAAACCATAATTCGCCCAATAATTCAGTTGCTATCTTATGGTTGCCGACTGATAAAAAATATAAGGGTCTTTTCCCAAGAATATCAAGACATAGAGAGAATAAATATGAAGATTAGAAACCCGTTTTTACTTAGAGCTTCTGAACGGATTGAGTCCGATGCGGGATTCTTGCGTCTTTATAGTCCATTGATATTGGATTATTTTATTGATAATATGGACGGGGGCGAACTTTGGAATACTTTTTTGTTTATCCGAAGTTCACCGGGTGCCGGAAAAAGTTCACTGCTGCGATTATTTGAACCCACTTCACTGTTAACCTTGTTAAACAGGAAATCAGGAGACGAGTTCAAAGAGGTATTCAAAAAACTGAAGAAACTGAATGCTGTTTCTGATGACCGCATCAATGTGCTTGGCGTTAATCTAACGTTTACCCGTAACTATGAATTGCTTGAAAGTTTTTCGAACCTTCCACCGGGCACCAGGGACCGGTTATTCTATTCACTACTGAATAGCCGGATAATTACTGCAACCTTACGTGCTGCTCTTTCGATTACAAGACTTCGCTTTCCTGAAGATCTTCACAAAATAGAATTTAAGTATAAAGATGAGAATCTTTACTTTAAAAAAATAAACATTCCTTGTAACGGACATGAACTTTATAACTGGGCTGCAGGCATAGAGAAAGCTATATATGAGCTTCTTGACAGTTTTCTACCTGTGAATCCTACGTCTATAGAAGGTCACAGCGAATTATTTTCATTGGAGGCACTCCGGCCCGACTCCCTTTTGGTGGAAGGCCGAAGCTTATTTGATCGCATATTGTTTATGCTTGACGATGTTCACAAGCTTTCTGCAAAGCAAAGAGAAGGCCTGATCACCCATTTACTTGAGAAGCGCACTAATGCTTCTATCTGGCTCTCCGAAAGATTAGAGGTACTGAATAATCTGAAGACTAACCGAGGGAGAGATTATGAAGAATTGAATCTTGAGAATTACTGGAAAGACAGGGAATCCAAATTTGAAAAGCTCCTTACTAGCATCGCAGTAAAACGAGCTGCTGAATCAAGGGAAGATGTGGAATTTGCACTGGATGCTCAGCAAAGCGAATTGGAGCTTGCGGAAGTCTACAAGGAAGCAAAAAAAACACTTTCGAACACCATTAACACCCTTTCGGCGGGGACTACACGCTTTAATGAATGGAAAAACCATTTGTTTCAATTTGAAGGTACTGACCAAGAAACTTGCGAATTAGCTAAGCAGATCGAAATACTCATCCACAGAAATTTGGCAAAAAGTGAACTGGCGCTTGATTATTCCTTAAGTATTTTGGAACTTCAGGAGAAAACGGATGAGAAAGTCGTTCAGGCGGCACGATTGTTTTTAAGCAGGCAATTTAATTTGCCATACTTTTTTGGCATGACAGTACTGGCTAAGATTTCTACTAATAATGTAGAGCAATTTCTGGGTTTCAGTGCACCCTTGTATGAAAGAATGTTATCGCTCAATCTTAACCAAACAAGTGTTTCTATCTCTGCGCGTGACCAGGACCGGGAGATTAGAAAGCTGGCCAATGAAAAATGGAAAGACCTGAATAAAATGATTCCCGACAGTGTGCTGGTAACAAGATTTCTTGAAAATTTTTGTACTTTCTGTATTAATGAGACCTTTCGGCCAACTGCACCCTATGCACCAGGAGTTAATGGCTTTTATATAGACGCTACCCGGACCATAAAGCTAATCAATGAAGATGAATGGCTCTCTAACGATATTTTTACCGATCTTCAGATCGTTCTTAATACTTGTCTTGCTTTTAATCTCTTGCATGTTAAGGAAGTAATGCAAGGTAAAAAGGGGCAGAAAAAAAACATCTACTATCTCAACCGTTGGCTTTGCGTTAAGTTTGGCCTTCCTCTGAGTTATGGTGGGTGGCGAACCAAAAAACCTGACGACTTGCTAAGATGGACAAAAAGATAAAAAATAAACTGCGATGGGATCCTTATGTATTATTACGAAATAGTGAGGTTGCGTCATTTACAACAGATCATTTTGCAAAGGATGCTGGAAGAAAATTGTTATATATCATGGGAGTGGGGTTTGACTATCGCATGAATACAGGTATTCGATCATTAAAAACTTCTTGTCCGGACCTGGATATTGAATGTTTGTTAATTCAGTATGACGAAGGCAAGAGCTCTTCTTCAAAAAAATACAAACTGTTAGTAGATGCAAACCTAACCAGTTTACAAACAATTGTTCCGCTTGAAAAAACCCAGGTACGAAATATTGATTTGTGGACTGCTTCGGGGAAAAAGAAACAAAGAGTTGGAGACAAAAATGTCGCTGACGTGTTTAACGATGCAACCATTTTTGAAGCATATACAGATGTCATAGTTGACATTAGTGCATTGCCCCGAGGGATTTATTTTTCGCTGATTGGTAAAGTGCAGGCTATTCTGGATGAATACTATGCAGATAAGGACATAAATTTCTTTGTTAGTATTTCAGAGAATGCTCAATTGGATTCGCACATAAAGGAATTTGAACCTGATTCAGAACTGAGCTATGTATTCGGATTTCGGGGAGGTTCTGAACTTACTTCAGATGAAAAGGAAATTATTTGGCTGCCGATTCTTGGAGAAGGAAGCCGTAAGCAGATACTGGCTGCCCATGAAAAGATTGACCCGGATGAAATTTGCCCGGTTCTTCCTTTTCCATCACGTAACCCAAGGCGCTCTGATGCCTTACTGACAGAATACCATCAATTATTATTTGATGAGTTGGCCGTCGAAGGCCAAAATATTATTTATGTGCCAGAACAAAACCCTTTTGAGGTATATCGTACTCTGTCAGTGACAGTACAAGACTATAATGATACATTGGCTATCTTAAACGGCTGCGATATTGTTATATCGACGTTTTCAAGTAAGCTATTGTCAATTGGCGCATTATTATGTGCCTATGAATTTAAAGTTTTGAACAATATCAAGGTTGGCATATTAAATGTTGATTCTTCAGGATATGAGATTGATGACGAGCCCGCGGCGAAAAAAATGAGTGAGAAATCGGAACTTTTCTTAATTTGGCTCGCAGGAGAACCATACAAACCTTAAGAAGTTGAAAAAACCAGTATGTTTTGGTGTTGGACTAGTGGCTCTTGATGTAATTCTAAACGGGAGTCCTGCGTCCTTGCCGAAGCTATCGGCCGGGGGATCCTGCGGGAATGTCCTTTCAGTGCTCGGGTTTCTTGGCTGGAACTCATACCCCATTGCCAGATTGGCGAATAACAGGGCAGGTGATGAACTTGTGAAAGATCTCAAAAGATGGCATATTCATACAGATCATTTACACCTGAATGAGGACGGGAGGACACCTATCATCATACATCGAATCAAGAGGGATAAGCAGGACAAACCTATCCACCGCTTCGAGTTCAAAGACCCTGAAACAGGGGCTTGGCTTCCTCAATTGAAACCTATAACTAAAAATGTAGCTGCTGAAGTACTAGAAGGAAATGTTAGCCCAGAAGTATTTTATTTTGACAGACTTAATCCCGGCACTTTTGAACTTGCGAAAAATCTCAAAGATCGTGGAACTATTATATTCTTTGAACCTTCTTCTATCAAGGATAGATCCCAGTTTGATCAATTCCTTGAAGTGACAGATATTCTCAAATATTCGCATGAACGCCTACCAGACTATAGAACTCATTTTCGTTCTTCCAGATGCTTTCTTGAAGTTGAGACAAGAGGTAAAGAAGGTCTGTTATACCGGAACAAAAATCATGCTGACCCCACTCATTGGCATGCTATTCCAGGATTTGTTTTGGACGAGATTCAAGATGCCGCCGGAGCCGGAGACTGGTGCACGGCTGGCATTATTCATTTACTTTGTATAGGGGGGCGGCAGAAATTATTTAAAACTGAAATAGCAAGCCTTCATAATGCACTTATGTTCGGTTCTGCTCTCGGTGCTATGAATTGTTTTTATGATGGCGCACGTGGTCTAATGTATCATTATAGCCGAGAGAAACTTCTTTCGAACGTTGAGCACTTTCTCACCAATGATGGCATCGGTGCAAAAGAAATGGTCAAATCACCCCGAATAGATATTTCCACTCATTTGAGATTTTCCGACCTCTACAAAGTAATGAAATAATAATATTCTTCACTTTTTGACATTTATACTTTCATTTTTAAATCTCCCTTAAGCGATCGTTTCTGCCGTCTATGAATTTTAAGAGTAGCCAAATGGGGGATTACACTTACGTGTTGTGCGTTCAAAAACTATTCCTAACGCATTTCGGGCGCCGGCAATATTTTGCTTGCAATGTCTTGTTCTGTTGTGGAATTCCTTATGATAATTTAAAAAGATAAGAGGACATCACTGCCAAATTAAGCCAATGGAGGAAGGATATTAATTCTGCTATTGCATGGCTGGTACCTTTACAAAACACAAAAATGGCCGGTATGGAGCAGCTTACCAAAGATGACCTTCTTCAACTGAGGATAGTATTACTAAGTGATATTGAAAAGCTCATTGAAAGAAAAATTAAGGCTTCCGATAAGGAGCCACAGGAATGGCTTAGGAGTAAGTCTATCCGAAATATATTGGGCATTTCTCCGGGTACGCTCCAAAACTTACGCATTACCGGAAAAATTCGCTATAAAAAAGTTATGGGGTCCTACTATTACAACAGGGTTGATCTGGAAAAACTATTTGGTGATGGAGAAGGGTAATGATGGATGCTGGAAACAGTTTTTAGGCGTTATCGCAAATGATCAGCGGTTGAATGTTTGGCATCTGGCACTCCTGCATTCGCTGATCCAATTGGCCTATTTGCAAAAGGAACGAAAAATAGTCCATGTAAGCCGGAGCCGCTTAATGGAATTATCACATATAAATACACCGCCAACATACCATAAGTATTTTAAACAACTTCAATACTTCGGATATATAAAATATACACCTTCCTATCATCCGGGCTATCGGAGTACGGTTGAATTCTTAATGCTTTGAAAGAACAAAACCAGAGTAACAAGCACTGATTTTGTTCAATAGGAGCCTTATTTTTAGTGCCGTTAACTAATTGTTCCTTTCAGTTCATTCAGGTTTTTTTCAATTTCAACAAGCTTTTCCTTTAAATCTATCATTTTTGCAGTGCCGTGTTGGGCTTTTATAGTATTCAGCTCATTTTCAAGCCTCAAAGGGAATGACATAACCTCTGCTTTGTCTTCAATGCCAGCTTTTTGTGAAAGTTTTTCGCTTAAAGCCGTCATTTCCTTGCTAACAGTTTCCTGAACAGTTATCGCGTAATCTTCTGTTTGTTTGACGGTAGAATGACCTAACAGCTCTTTAACGATATGAATGGGAACTCCATTTTTAAGCGCTACCGTACTTGCAAACGTTCGTCTTAATCTGTGCGTATCAAGTTTGTACTTGAGATTAATATTACATAATGCTTGAATCTCTTTAAGATACGCGTTCATCTTTTGATTTGATCTGACAGGAAGTATGCTTCCCCGTTTGATACAGATGGGATCATCCTTGTATTTTTCCATAATTTCTAAAGCTTTAGGCAGCAATGGAATATCGCATGTAGCATTGGTTTTTTTCCTGCTAATGAAAATCCAGTATTTTTTATCTTCGCCCAACCCAATATCTTCAGGTTTTAGGTCGTATACATCGCAGTAAGCCAAACCCGTATAACATTGAAAGACACTAACGTCACGCACTATACATAACCTTTCATTCGGAAGTGCTTTAGTTTCAAGTGAGTAAAGCTCAGCGCTTGTTAAAGGTTTCTTTTTGATCTTTGTCTTCTTCCTTGAGAATAATGTAAAGGGATCTTTGGGAATGATTTCCTTTTTGACGGCCCGCAGTATAATTTTTTTGAAATTGCTGATATACTTCAATGCTGTATTGTTAGCACAATCTCTAACTGTTCGCAGGTAAATGTCATAAGACTGCACAAATTCATAATTCAATTCCCGGAACTCAAGATCATCCTTCCCATACTTGAACCGAATAAATTCTTTAACATGTGAACGGGCTGTGACGTACCGTTCATGTGTTCCTTCGGCATATTGACCTTTTTTTACCAGGGCTGCCAATTCATCATTATGAGTTTGAAACTCCTCCAGTACTTTGGCCTTTGATATTGTTTTACCTCCAATGTAATCTGCGATAAGTTGTGATGCGATGGTGATGTCTTGGTTGAGCAGGTCAGTTTTATACTGATTGATTTTGGTTGTAAGCGAGTCCAAAAAATAGTTAAGTGCTCTCGCATCTTCTTTTGTTCCTATTGCTCTTTCTGTTTCTTGGTCCCATCGGCCAACATCCCACTTTCTTTTAGTGGATTTATCTTTCGGTACGCCATCAACCGTTACTCTAACGTATACAAACCTGATTTTAGTTTGGTTTTCTGGTGTCTTCAAAAAGAAGTTTAGACCAAAACTTTGCTCTAGCATAATTCAACATTTTAAAGGTTAATAAATGTAGAATCAAAGCGCTTTTGAGTCAAGTCGTTAAGGAGGTTTACAGGTTGATATTCAACTTATTATGAGGCAGTTTGTGGCAGTTTTTTTTGAAAACTCAAACTGCCACGATTCTGCCACAACTTTTTTGGGTGTTTTTGAAAATTTTGGTGACATACCCCAAAAAGAAAAACCTGCAATCCTTTGGAAATGCAGGTTTTATCAGCTTTTGAAAGATTTGCTATGTGATTAGTAAAGCTTTGCGGCGGAGAGTGAGGGATTCGAACCCCCGGACCTGTTACAGTCAACGGTTTTCAAGACCGCCGCGTTCGACCGCTCTGCCAACTCTCCGGCGCAAAAATAGCCTTGCAGCGCTAATCGGCAAAAACTTATTCTATATAATTTTTTTATGGCTTTGATTCCGGTACAGTTTCTCTTTTTTCATTGCTTACGTTAACATTAATGGGGAAATAATATATTGTTAACAGGTGGTTTTTGCATTGCCGCAGATTTTATGCCGGGTGAATTTACTGTAGCTTTGTATGCTAAAGCCTGTATATGCAACCCTTTGATATTTCCCTTCCGGGCAAAAAGCTTGGCCATGTTATTAATAAACGCATTGGCATACGGCGTCCTGCCAAGTTTCTCTTCTTTAAATATAAAAACAAGGAACGAATAATTGCCTATACGGTAATTGTGGAAGGTTCCGGCGGAAAAAACGAATTTATGGTATTTAAAACCCAAAAAAAGGGAGCGTGGCTTAAAGGTGCAAGGAAGAATGGCGAGAACATTTCCGTGGAAAACGAAAGAATGGTTTCCAGCGCTTTAAAAAACGCTATAGACGAATTTGAAAGGAAGCAGGGGGGAAAAGCATACCAGGAGCTGTTTTAACCTGATCGGGAATGTAAGCGGGAAATATATGGGTCTTGCCAAAGCCGGCTAACAACTGCTCCTCCACTTCCCCGGCCTGCATTATAGAAGGCAGCCCATGCGAATGAATGATAGGATTGCTATGAAATATAGACAATATCTATTGGTCTATAGATATATAAAATAGCCCGTAAACGCTTTTCTATCCTGCTAAAAGAGTAATATTGTCTTCCGGTCATCGTAATAAAACATATGCCATGGAAAATAAAAAAAAATTAACCACTACAACAGGTAATCCTGTTCCCGACAATCAAAACATTCAGACCGCCGGGCCACGCGGACCAGCCTTATTACAGGACTTCTGGTTCTTAGAAAAAATGGCTCATTTCGACCGCGAGGTCATTCCCGAAAGACGTATGCACGCCAAAGGTTCGGGAGCTTACGGAACCTTTACGGTAACCCACGACATTACTCAATACACCAAAGCGGATATCTTTAGTGCCATTGGTAAAAAAACAGACATGTTCGTGCGTTTTTCCACGGTTGCCGGAGAACGCGGCGCGGCCGATGCGGAACGCGACATCCGGGGCTTTGCCATGAAGTTCTATACCCAACAGGGCAACTGGGACCTGGTAGGTAACAATACGCCGGTGTTCTTTTTCAGGGATCCCCTGAAATTCCCCGATTTAAATCATGCGGTTAAAAGAGATCCTAAAACCAATTTAAGAAGCGCAGATAATAACTGGGATTTCTGGACCTTGCTTCCCGAAGCCCTGCACCAGGTAACCATTGTAATGAGCGACAGGGGCATCCCCAAATCGTACCGTCACATGCATGGATTTGGCAGTCATACTTTCAGCTTTATTAATGCGGCCAATACGAGGCATTGGGTAAAGTTCCATTTCAGAACACAGCAGGGCATCGAAAACCTGTCTGACCAGGAAGCGGCAGCGCTGGTAGGAAACGACAGGGAAACACATCAAAGAGATCTGTTTGATGCTATTGAAAGGGGCGATTTCCCCAAATGGAAGATGTTTATCCAGATCATGACGGAAGCGGAAGCCAACAGCTCATCCTTTCATCCTTTTGACTTAACAAAAATATGGCCGAAAGGCGATTACCCCTTGATCCCCGTTGGCGAATTTGAGCTAAACCGCAACCCGGAGAACTACTTTGCAGAAGTGGAGCAGGCAGCCTTTAACCCGGCAAATATTGTTCCTGGTATAGGGTTTTCACCCGACAAGATGCTGCAGGGCAGGATATTTTCGTACGGCGACGCGCAACGCTACCGCTTAGGCGTAAATAATTACCAGATACCCGTAAATGCTTCCAAATGCCCGTATCACAGCTTTCACAGGGATGGCGCTATGCGGGTAGACGGTAACTATGGTGGCACCAGGCACTACGAGCCCAACAGCTTTAATGAATGGCAGGAGCAGCCCGAATACAAAGAGCCGCCGCTGGCACTTCACGGCGATGCTACCGCATGGGATTACAGGGCAGACGATGATGATTATTATTCGCAGCCCGGTAACCTGTTCCGGCTAATGACCGATGATAAAAAAGAGCTGCTATTTAAGAATACCGCGGCACAGGTTGGCGGCGCTCAAAAATTTATACAGATCCGCCACATCAGGAATTGCTATAAAGCCGACCCTGCTTACGGAGAAGGCGTGGCTAAGGCACTGGGACTAACGATGGAGGAAGTGAACGCCTTTGAATTAGTGAGGTGAGTGGTGAGTAGTAAGGGGTAGTTGTTAGTGGTTAGTTGTTAGTGGTCACTGCTGATTGCTGACAGCTAATTGCTGACAGCTTCCTTCTGGCTTCGGATTGGTAATTATTTGCTTCTTATTTTGTTATTTGATGCGTTGTATTTCCCCGGACTTTAATCAACGTGAAAAATCAAGTAAATAAGTAAATAAATTGATTTCAGTTGGGATTTGAAGTTTTTTCCGGAGCCGGTAGCGGCTTATTTCAACGCCTCTTACGGAAATATTCATGAGTTGAGCCATTTCCTTGGTACTGAGGTTCATACGAAGATAGGCGCACAATTTCAGCTCGTTGGGGGTAAGAGTGCTGTGTTTTTCCTTTAACGCAACAAAAAAATCATTGTGCGCTTTATCAAAATGGATGGTAAAATGTTCCCAATCCGCGTCCATTTTGTCTTCTTCACCCAGGGTTTTTGTCATTCTTTTCAGCGATTCCAGCGACTTATCATCTTCTGTATTTTTCATCAGTTTCTGCAATTCATCGCGCAGGCGGGTAATGAGCTCTCCCTTTTTTACCAGGTGCATCGTGGCAGAAGCCATTTCCTTGTTTTTGTGTTGTATCTCTGCCTCCAGCTTTTCATTGCGGAGATTTACAATTTCTTTTTCATTCTTTTCCAGTTCAAGCTGGTGCCTGATCCGAAGGGAAAGGAGGATAGAGCTGGCTTTTGAAGGCAAACGTTATTTCGACCTTATCCGCTGGGAACTGGCAGAAATAAACCTGAATAAAGTAATGCATGGCATGAAGATCACTCCTTCCGGTGGCGGATATACGTATGAAAGGATTAATGCGGTTCCGGATGGAGCGCCACAATGGTCGTTCGATAAAAATAAAAACTACCTGCTGCCAATACCGCTGAATGCGCTGGGACAAAATCCTATGCTGAAGGATCATCAGAACCCGGGGTATTGATCTGATATTCAGATTTACTACCGGGAGAAATACATTGATCAATCTGTTTTTTTAAAACTTCGCCTTGTCTTGCTGTTGTTGCCTCATTTGGCAACAACGGCAACAAGGGAAGCATTTGAGTAGTTGTAGCTTGCATATAAAACAAATTGTTTTACAACCAAAAATTAATGTGGTGAAAAAGATTACAATACTTCTTATCCTGCCATGCTTTTGCTTTTGTATGCTGGCATGCGCTCAAAAAAAAGAAACGGGGAGGCCCGCACACAAACTGGTTTGGAGTGATGAATTTAATTATACGGGCTTGCCCGATAGCACCAAATGGAGCTATGATACTGGTGGCCATGGTTGGGGTAATAATGAAAAGCAATATTACACTCAAAAAAAACCGGAGAATGCTTCAGTAGAAAATGGTGTATTAACTATTACCGCTGTTAAAGAAAATGTTGGTGGTGCAAACTATACATCTGCCAGGCTGCTAAGTAAAAACAAAGGCGACTGGAAATACGGACGGGTTGAGATAAGGGCTAAAATGCCTAAGGGGCGTGGCTTATGGCCAGCCATCTGGATGTTACCTACCGACTGGCAATACGGCGACTGGCCGGTAAGCGGCGAGATAGATATAATGGAACATGTGGGTTATTTACCCGATTCTATTTTTGGTACCGTGCATACGGGAGCCTATAATCATAGCATAGGTACACACAAAGGAGCAAGAACTTTTCGTTCTGATTTATCGGATGCTTTTCATGTCTATATCCTGGATTGGGATGAAAATGGGATTAAAATTTTTATAGATGAGGAGTTGTACTTTACTTACGCAAATGAAAAGAAAACATACCGGGAATGGCCTTTTGATCAGCGTTTTCACTTGTTGATGAACATTGCTGTTGGGGGTGATTGGGGTGGTAAAATGGGAATTGATGATACTGTTTTTCCCCAGGCAATGGAGGTAGATTATGTGAGGGTTTACCAGTAAGCAGCTTAAAGAAGCCTGTTGTTAGGGATTCTTAACTGGTTTGCGATTAGTGGCAAAATCAAGATCGAAAAGGTAAAAAAATACCAGGTCTCTTTTAGCGGATGGTATAAAACTCAAATCGGAAACTTCAAATCCAGGCGATAAACCTTAAATTTACTTCAAATCCGCAAAATATGAGTCATACAATCATAGAAGACCTGTCTGCAGTTGCTTCGCCCGTTTCAGATTTTGCAAAATGGCCGTCTGATCCTTCCGGATGGGAGCAATACAGGCTTACACAGGAACAGGTAGCCTTTTTTAATGAATATGGCTATATCAGCGGTATTAAATTGCTTGAACCCGAACAGGTGGAACAATTGAATAAGGAGTTGGCTGAAATAACAGATCCCGGTCACCCGGGCAACCGGCTTTTTCATGAATTTCATTCCAATGAATCTGCAGATCCCGATACGGTATTGTTTCATGCGCTGGGGCATTGGCGCATAACGCCGGGCTTTCATGATGTGCTCTGGAACCCGGCTTTTGTAATGGCCGCCAGCCAGTTGTTTGGCGGTGCCGCTGTAAGATTCTGGCACGACCAGCTTTTTTGCAAACCCGCTCACCACGGCGGCGTAGTGGCCTGGCATCAGGATTATTCTTACTGGACACGAACCGGTCCTATACAGCACCTTACCTGCTGGACAGCTTTAGATGACGCCACTACTGAAAACGGGTGTTTATATTACATACCGGGCAGCCATAAATGGGGTTTGCTCAAAAAACCTGAACTGGCGGGAGAAATGAACGGGCTGATGCAGTTTTTAACGGAAGCGCAAAAAGCGGAATTTAAACCTGTGCCCGTTGAATTAAAAGCAGGCTATGCCACATTTCATCACCCGCTGATGGTGCACGGATCGCATGAAAACCGCTCTAACCGTTCACGAAGGGCCTTTGTGCTTAATGTATTTAAGGAAGGCACCCTGTCTAACACAGATGAAGAGCTGCTGCAGGGCGTACCTGTTGTGGGCAAAGGCAAAAAAATGGAGGGCCGCTTCTTTCCCCTGCTGTTTGACCCGGCGGATATTGGTTAATTTATTTCGTTTGATCATTACTGTAAGTAAGTATGTTAAAGGAAGCAATAGCGCAACTGGCGAAAGATATGCATCAAACGGTAATCAGTAACCGCAGATATTTGCATGCGCATCCCGAATTGTCATTTCACGAATATCACACCGCGGCTTTTGTAAAAGCACGGCTCAGCGAACTGGGTATACCCTGGAACGCCATGGCCAATACGGGTGTGGTGGCTATTATAAAAGGAGCATTGCCTTCAGACCGGGTGGTTGCCCTGCGGGCAGATATGGATGCCCTGCCTATTACGGAGGCTAATACTGTAGATTACATCTCACAACACAAAGGCGTTATGCACGCCTGCGGACATGACGCGCATACTTCATCCCTTCTCGGCACTGCGGCTATACTCCATGCCCTGAGCGGCAAATTTGGCGGAACGGTAAAGCTCATCTTCCAGCCCGGCGAGGAAAAGCTTCCGGGTGGCGCCAGCCTGATGATCAGGGAAGGGGTACTCGATAATCCTAAACCGCACGCGGTTATCGCGCAGCATGTTATGCCTTCTATTGAATGCGGTAAAATAGGCATACGCAAAGGAAAGCTCATGGCTTCCATGGATGAGCTGATGGTAACGGTAAAGGGTAGGGGAGGGCATGGGGCGCAGCCGCACCAGAATATTGATCCTGTTTTGATTGCTTCGCATATTATTATTGCCCTGCAGCAAATTGTAAGTCGTATAGCCAATCCTAACAATCCAACGGTGCTGTCATTTGGAAAAGTTGTGGCCGATGGCGCTGTTAATATCATTCCCGGTACCGTGCATATGGAAGGTACGTTCCGCACATTAAATGAGCAGTGGCGCAGCGCAGCGCATGTGCAGATGAAAAAAATGGCGGAAGGCATTGCGGAAAGTATGGGCGGGAGTTGTGAATTCATAATTAACCGCGGTTACCCCTTTCTTATTAATGAAGAAAAACTAACGGAAGAGGTAAGGCTGTTTGCCGGCGCCTACCTGGGGGAGGAAAATATTATTGACCTTGATATATGGATGGCTTCGGAAGACTTTGCCTATTACTCCCAGTTAGCGGATAGCTGCTTTTATTTTCTGGGAGTAGGCAATGCGCAAAAGCAAATCCATTCTGCCCTTCACACCCCTACCTTTGATATTGACGAAAACGCGCTGGCATTCAGCACCGGGCTCATGGCTTATATTGCAGTACGGCAATTGGGCTTTGCATAATAAAAG
>CALMQS010000063.1 GCA_937871285.1 uncultured Sphingobacteriales bacterium
GTAATACATACCGATTTTGAAAAAGGCTTTATCCGTGCGGAAGTGATCAAATACAACGACTTTATCCAGTACAAATCGGAAGCCGCATGCCGCGATGCCGGCAAATTAGCCGTGCAGGGAAAAGATTACGTGGTGGAAGACGGGGATATCATGCACTTCAGGTTTAATGTATGACAGGAAAGTGGTGAGTAGTAAGTTTAGTTGCGTTTGCGCTCATTATCGCTCTGCCTGATTGTTTCCAGCAATGCGGAAAGTTCTTTTACGCGGGAAGAATTTTTTGAAGCGAGGTTATTCTTTTCGCCGGTATCTTTTGAAAGATCATACAATTGCGGCTGCATGGCATTGCCCAGCTCAATATTCACATCATTGTTTTTTGCCGCTCCCGCTTTGGGTTCAATATATTTCCAGTGCCCTTTTATAACAGAAAGCGCATTAGCGTGCTCAACAATATAAGGCCTGTCTTTTTTTGACTTCCCGAGTAAAACAGGGAGCCTGTCAAAACTATCCGTTGCCTCATCCTCTGCCAGCGCTTGTTGTGTAAGCGTTGCAAAGGAAGCCAGCATATCCACCTGGCTGAATAAGGCATCCGACACCCTTCCTGCAGCTATAGCAGCCGGCCATTTCACTATAAACGGCACTCTTGTTCCGGCCTCAAAGGCGCTGTATTTCCCCCCGCGCAAATCTCCGGAAGGGCGATGACCGTTGAGCTTTTGAACAGCGTTGTCCTGGTAGCCGTCATCCACTACCGGCCCGTTATCGCTGCTGAAAATTACAATGGTGTTCTCCGATAGGCCAAGGCTGTCAAGCGTTCGGGTAATTTGCCCTACTGTAGCATCCAATTGCAGAATCACATCGCCCCTGGCGCCCATGCTGCTTTGCCCTGCAAACCTGCCATGTGGCGTTCTCGGCACATGTATATCATGCGTTGTTAACAGCAGGAAAAAAGGCCGGGACCGGTGCTCAATAATAAATTGCTTTGAGCGCTCCGTGAGCACATCCGCTATGTCTTCATCTTTCCATAAGGCGTTTTTACCACCGATCATATAGCCGATACGGCTGATGCCGTTTATGATCGTTTGATCATGACCGTGAGAAGGTTTCAGCTTCAGCAATTCAGGATGATCTTTACCCGTAGGCCAGTCTCCTGTCTTTTCTTTATAGCTCACCTGTATGGGATCCGCCGGATCAAGCCCTGCTACATGATGATTTTCTACGTACACGCAGGGTACCCTGTCAACCGTTGCAGGTAAAATAAAAGAATAGTCGAATCCAACTTCCCGGGGACCGGGTTTTATTTCACCATTCCAATCCGGGCCTTCGGGGCCACCCAATCCTAAATGCCATTTACCTACAATGGCTGTTTGATACCCCGCTCTTTTAAGAACAGCAGGGAGTGTAATTTTATCAACCGGTATAATCAGCGAAGCATTTCCCGGCGCTATGCCGGTTCCTTTTTTCCGCCAGGCATAGGTGCCTGTCATTAATGAAAACCTGGAAGGTGTGCAGGTAGCGGAAGTGGCATAAGCATTGGTAAACCGAAGCCCTTCTTTGGCGAGTTTGTCTATATGAGGTGTTTGAATTTGCGCAGCGCCGTAACAGCTCAGGTCGCCGTAACCCAGGTCATCGGCATAAATGAATACAATATTAGGATGCTGCTGGGCAAACATCCCTTTTAATAAAAATATTGCTGCTATAAGGAACATACTTTTTTTCATCTGTTGTCTTTATGCGGAGAAGAAATATTTAATTTAATGATACAACAGCGGCTGTTCTTCTGCCCTCCCCTTTTATACCTGTAAGATCATCTCCCAATTCTTTTCTATACCGGTCTGCTATCGCATTAAGCTGTTCCACCACTTCAGGATGCTGCGCTTTTACGTCCAGCGTTTCACCGGGATCTGTACGCAGGTCGTACAAAGCCAGGTGCACAGTATCACTTGCATACTTACCGGGCCAGCCATCGTTACCCATAACCGTTTTTTTATAGGTTTGCGAATGACCCTGAAAAACCAGCTTCCACTGTCCTGCACGGATACATTTTAAATTATTGGCATCATAATAATATACCAGCTCATTTCTTGGGTTGGCGCCATTTTTATGCTGCATTAGCGGCAATATATTTACACCGTCAATTTTATGTACCGGTTGTTTCGTTTTACATATATCTGCAATAGTGGGCAGCAGATCAATGGTGGAAGCCATATTGTTACAAATGGTTCCCGCAGGTATAACTGCGGGCCAACGCATGATGCAGGGTACTCTTTGGCCCCCTTCCCATGCGGTTCCTTTCCCTTCCCTTAACCCGGCGGTATTGCCGGCATGATTACCAAAAGTGAGCCAGGGTCCATTATCGCTGGTAAAAACAACCAGGGTATTCTCTGTCAATCCCTGTTCTTCGAGGGTATGCATGATTTCACCAACCGACCAGTCTACTTCTTCTATCATATCGCCAAACAACCCTGCGCCACTTTTCCCTTTAAACGCCGGTGACGCGGCAATGGGCACATGCGGCATGGAATGCGCGAGATACAGAAAAAATGGATGAGCTTTGTTTTGTTTTATAAATCGTTTAGCCCTTTCCGTATATAAGCCGGTTAGTTCCTCCTGGTCATTTAATGTTTTGATCTCTCTTATTTTTTTATTACCATCCATGAGCGGCAAAGGAGGATAGCGTGATTTACGGTCGGCCGTATCCGTTATGGGTTTCCCATCGTAGTTCACCGGCCACATATCATTGGAGTAAGGCAGTCCGAGCCATTCATCAAAGCCCTGTTGTAATGGAAAGAAGGGTTCTTTTTGACCCAGGTGCCACTTGCCCACCATGCCTGTGCTGTATCCTTTGGCTTTCAACAGCTCTGCTATGGTTTCCTCATCGGGGTTTAGTGCAATTGTACTCCATGGAAAAAGTGCACCATGAATACCCACACGGTTGGGATAGCAACCTGTAAGCAATGCCGCTCTTGAGGCGCTGCAAACCGCCTGGGCCGCATAAAAATTAGTAAAGCGCATACCCTGCACCGCGAGTTTATTAATATTAGGTGTATGGTATGGAAATCCACCATAACATTCAAGATCGCCATAGCCCATATCATCCATAAAGATGATAATGATATTAGGTTGTTCATTGTTATATGGAGCAGAGCCCGTAAACGATTTGAAACCAAATGTAAACGGCACCATCAATAAAAGGAACATCAAAAGCACAGAAGAGATGAAACGCCTGTTCATGATTTTTTGATTCGGATGAAAAGATATAATGGCTATCCGCTATTTGAATATAGCTACGAATACGCGAATAAATGTATCAAAATACATCAAAAATAAACCCCGACGCCATTTTTTTGAGGCACCGGGGCTTTTTTTAGTGTGTGTTTTTTAAATAACGCAGCAGTTTAAAAAACATTGTATGCAAAGCTCACATAATATAATCCTCCTATTTCCGGGTTACCAAACCCGTTCATATAATATTTGTTCAGCACATTGGTAGCGCCCAGCTTAACTAAGGAACCAATTGCCGGAAAGCGGTATCCAACCATGGCATCCATCGTAAAAAAGGAAGGAACGGTACCGGTAGCAAAATCGGCCTCCCATAAAAAATCGGTTTGCCAGCGGCCGGTAACATTAAATACCACCCGTTTATTTTTTCCGAACCCCGCATGCCCCACACCAAAATTTATGCGGTGATCGGGTGTATTAAAATTGGCAATAAAATCTGCAGGTACATCACCCAGTTCATCATGAAAATAATTGGCAAAAACAGAAAGTCCGCTGTTTAAGCGATAATCCAGCCCTATGCCATAGCCGGATGTTTTAACCTTAATGGGATCAATTTTTACATCACCCCCACCGGAAGCAGACATGGTGGCCGCATTTTCTACGATAGAATAGATCTGGGTTTGCTGGGGAGAGACCTGCCTGGCTACCAGGGTTCTTCCTATAAAATTGTCGTACTCACCTGTATAATAATATACATCAACCAGTAATTTTTTTGCGATCAGCCCCTTATATCCTATTTCATAAGATGCTACACTTTCCGGCTTTAATTCCCGTGGGTTGTAGGCGCCTAAGGGCTGCGCGTTATTATCCAGGCGCACTGAATTTTGAGCGTTTAGGTTGGGACCAGGCCTTCCGCCTGGAAGGCTGGCATCGTGAATCCATGGCAATCCCCCAATCAAAAACTGTCCGCCGCCTATTTCAAGATTGATGTATTGCTGCTGCGTGGAAGGGAAGCGGTAAGCGGTTTGATAGCTCAGGCGAATATTATGATCATCTGCCAGCTTCACCACAGCCGAAGCCCTCGGGGTGAACCTTCCTTTGAAATTGTCGTTTTTATCGTAACGTCCTGAAACGCTTAAGATTAAACGATCGTTGATCAGCTTTTTGGTAAGCTGGCCGTAAGCGCCGTATTCGTTAATTTTTATGGGACCGTCATAATCAATGAACAATGTACCCTGTGAATTCAATACATATTGTTTCCACGATCCGCCTACTATCAGTTCTACAAAAGGAATTACTTCTTTAAAATTATATTGTCCTTCCGTCATCCACAGATCGCTGCGATCTAAAAATAATCCACCTGCAGGTATGGGTGTAGAACGTACCTGGTCGAATAATTGTTTGAACGCGGTAGAACCTGCTGCCGGGCGGCCCTGGTCGGCAAACGCCCGTGCCGCGGCATGTGCGGCAGCTTCATCGGCTCCGGCTCCCCTTGCCTGCACAAAAGCAGCTACATATTCGGGGAACCACTGCGTGCTGGACTTCCATGCTTCATTTAACCTGCGGGCGGTTATGGTAGCATTATAGGCTTCCCCGGCATTTTCCTGCGTGGTGTAGCCACGTACGAACCAGTTTTTGCTTCGCAGCTCCAGCTTATACTGTCCTATTTTAGCATCTTTCAGGGAATACCTGTCGCTTCCGGTGTATACCGTACTTCCGGTTCCGAAATAGCCGGTAAGCGAAGCTTCGAGATCTGAAGTAATCTTATAATGCAGGCTTCCCGATAATTTAAAGTTTATCGTATTAGGGTTTACCATATCGCTTTCGGCATATCCCGTACGTGATGCGCTGGCTTCCGGAATGATATCATTTCTCAACCCAAAATAAAAAGGCACCATATTGGTAACCGGACCCTGCAAGGCTGCAGGCAGGGTTCCTATAAAGCCTCCAATTTGAGCAGGCGTTGCATTGGGAGGCAATACCGCATTCATGATCTGAACTATATCTACGGTACCCCCTGTTGCCGCCAGTACACCCTGCTGTGTTTGACCCTGCACTAACTGGGCCAGGCTTTTCATGCTAAATCCATTATCGCGCATATTGGTTTCATCACCATATACATTTATACCATCGTAATTGGGGTCAGTTTGCCGGTTACCTGGTAATGTTTTGCGGGTAAGCCGGTCATAATCCTGTGTACTATTGGCAATCCAGTCTTTGGCCTGCACCAGCTGAAAGCCCACTTTAAAGGCGAATTTATTATTAAAGGCTTTGGCCCAGCGTGCCGACCAGTCGTTATACCAACCGGGCTTACTGCGCTGGCTTTTATCCACATGATTCATCCCCGTTTTAATCTGGAAGCTCAATCCCTGGTATTTAAAGGGATCCTTGCTGTTGATCAGCAATGTTCCGTTCACACCGCCTGATCCATACAATGCCGATGAAGCCCCCGGCAGCAATTCCATATTGTCAACATCCAGCTCGGTAAGCCCAGTAAAGTTCCCTACGGGAAAATTAAGTCCGGGCGCCTGGTTATCCATCCCATCCACCAACTGGTTAAGACGGGTATTACCGGAGAAATTAAATCCGCGGGTACTGGGTGTTTTAAAGGTGAGGGATGAGGTGGTAACGTCAACACCCTTTAGCTGCGCTACCATATCATAGTAGCTGGTGGCAGGTGTATTGCGGATATTAGCTGCGCTTACCCTTTCAATGGTTACGGGCGACTCCATAGCCCTTGTAGCAGTGCGGGTAGCGGCAACCACTATCTCTTCTCCCAACACAGAGGAAGGGGTAAGTTCCACTTCTACAGCATCCGTTCCGGTAATCTCCAGTTCCCTGGCTTCAAAGCCTATGGAAGAAAAAACCAGGGTCAATGGCAGTGGTTTGCCGGTGGTTAATTTAAAATTACCGCGCGAGTCGCTGAAAGTGCCTTCCGTAGTGCCTTTGATAATTACGGAAACAGCGCTTATAAACTCTTTGCTGGCACTGTTTTTAACGGTGCCTGAAAGGATATTGCTCTGCGAAAAGGAGTTGAGGGAAAACAATAGTAGCAACAAGGCCGTGGAGTAACGGAATGTTTTTTTCATAATAAGCAAATTGAGTTAAAAGATGTTGCCGGCAAATTAACGATTGTTAGTATAGTATAAAAATTTAAGTCCCTCTTTTACATACCGGCTTTATGGCGGATATATGTAAAGGGTTCGCATTATCCGGCTCCAATAGGGTAACAGGCGACACGACCAATTGATATCATTAAAAAATAAACAGCATTATTTATTTAAATTTAGTTTCCTGAAAATTTCATTTTGTAAAAAAATTTTTCTACGTTTAACTCCGGTTTAAATCTGTACCTCCTTAAGACCTGCTTACTTTATTCCACATTCATTATTTAAGTACGGTATCCCCTGCTTAAACCTCAATTTTAAAATCATATCCCAAAGTTTCTTTCATTATTTTCAGCTCTGTCCGCGCGATATCCCATGTAAATCCGGTTTACTACCGATTATTCTATGGTTTGCCTCCAATATGTTTTGAAAACATTTCAGATTTAATGCTGAAGTGACGGTCTAAGCGGTCAATTCATTATACCATTTAACTTTAACAGGTTCTCCATGAAAAGTTTTTTTGAGACTGCTACTATTATGGCTTCCACGCCGTATTGCAGCCCGAAGGGTAAAACTTTACTGATCATCATTACTTTATTACTCTCTCCCCTTCTGCACACGTTCAGCAACAACTATAACGATCCCCTGTCTTCACCGGAGCAAGACCTGAACTGGCAACACGATAAAACGGTGGGCGGCGTAGAACTTTTCTACGCTATATCGCCATGCAAGGGCAGCAGTGCGGTATTCCTGAAAATGAATAATAAGAACAGGTACCCGGTGGAAGTATCATGGAAAGAAACTTTCGAAACTCAGGCAGAAAAAGCAGTTGAGGGCTACGGCGGGGTAAAAAAAACAGTTGTTCAACCCGGTGAAACGTTTGAGTCTGATTGTGGCAACCCCACCCATAAAGCACTGGTAGTTCTTGCCGGCAATGCCATCCCTACCTATATAGCAGTTATTTCAAACTTCCATTACAAAGATGTAACCGTAAGTAAGATCAATTAAAAATCCTATCACCAACAATCGCAACATGTATGAAACAATTTCACTTCCTTCCGTCTTTGAAAAAAGGCTTTCTGTCATTCTGCTTTTCTTTCTTTTTAAGTACTTTTTTCATTGCTGCCAACGCCCAGGCGCCCGACAGCAAAGGCACCGACTTCTGGCTTGCCTTCCCGGGTAATTACAGTCCCGGCGCGCTCTCTTTTTTTATTAGCGGGGATGAAAGCACTACCGGTACCGTGTCCGCTCCGGGAACGGGCTTTAGTACCAATTTTACCGTTACACCCGGCACGGTAACTACCGTTACTTTACCTACGGGTACACTTGAACTGAATGCCTCGGACGTGATAGAAAACAAGGGCATTCATGTTGTTGCGGGCAAGGAAGTTACGGTATACGGATTGAACAGGTACCAGGCTACTACTGATGCCTACCTCGCATTACCCACAGACATACTGGGCACTTCTTATATTAATTTGGGTTATAAAAACACCAATATTGTTAATAGCACACAGTTTGGCATTGTAGCGGCACAAAATGCCACCACGGTTACCATTACGCCCACTGTTACCACCAGCGGAAGACCCGCAGGCGTTCCGTATAATATTGTTCTTAACCAGGGGCAGACCTATCTCTTACGCAATACGGATGCTGCGCCCCAGGATCTTTCGGGATCATTGATTACTTCCAATAAACCCATTGCCGTTTTTGGAGGTATGCAATGCGCTAATATTCCTATGGGGTATGTAGCCTGCGATCACATTATTGAGCAACTTCCACCTACCACGGCATGGGGTAAAAACTTTATTTCCGTTCCGCTGAAAACACGAACCAGGGGAGACACGTTTCGCTTCCTGGCATCGGCCAATGGCACTACCGTTGAAGTAAATGGCGCTGTTGTTGCCAACTTGAATAAAGGACAGTTGTTTGAAACCATACTTACTACTGCTTCCCAGATCAAATCCAACAACCCTATTTTGGTTGCACAATATTCCAACAGCAGCAGCTTTGATAATGTTACATCCGATCCGTTTATGATGCTCATAACGCCCTATGAGCAGTTTCTCGGGAACTATACTTTTTCTACTCCCGCATCGGGCTTTAGCGGTAACTATGTAAATGTAGTGGCGCCCGCTGCTGCAGTGGGAGCATTAAGGTTAGACGGCGTGGTTATACCACCCGCATCATTTTCACCGATCGGCTCTACCGGCTTCAGCGGAGCACAATTGAATATCTCCCTGGGCTCGCATACGATCAATGGCTCTAATCTTCCCTTCGGCATTTTTGTTTACGGATACGACAGCTACGACTCTTACGGCTATCCCGGTGGCCAGTCGCTGGCTCCTGTGGCCAGCGTAACCAATTTGAGTGTTACCCCATTAACAGGCACAGGCGCTGTGGGCACAGAACATTGTCTGGAAGCCCTGGTAAGGGATCAGTTCAACAATCCGCTGGTGGGCGTTCGGGTAGACTTTACGATCACCGGCGCTAACCCGGGCAGCACAGGCTTTGCCAATACCAACGCCAGCGGTATAGCCAAGTTTTGTTATACCGGCGCCAATGCTGGCGATGACAACATTGTGGCATCTGTAGGTACAATAACCGCACCGGCCAAATTTACGTGGACGAAAACCGCAAGCAATATATACTATTCCAAAGCGGCGGGCAATTTGCATAATGTACTTACCTGGGGCGTAGAACTTGATGGCAGCGGCGCCAACCCAACCGACTTTGGCGATGGTAAGATCTTTAACCTGGCCAACCGTGCGGGCTCCTATACCATGACCGGCAACTGGACCGTTTACGGCACACTCAATAACCCATCGGGCAGCCAGCTAAGGATCAACGGATATACTTTATCCATTACTACTCTAACCGGTGCGGGCACACTAACCGGTTCTACCACCTCAAATCTTGCTATCATCGGCGCCAATGGCGGCAGCCCGGGTAACCTGAACTTTACAGCAGGGGCCGGCAGCAGCTTAAAAATGTTAACGCTGAACCGTACCGGAACGGGTGCTTCCGCAACAATTGGAACGGCGTTAAGTATTTATGACGTGCTCAATATTGTAAATGGTACATTAAATACCGGTAACAAATTAACGCTCAAGAGCAATGCAACCAATACTGCCCGTGTGGCACCGGTTGGCGGAAGCATCAGCGGTAACGTTACTGTAGAACGCTATATACCTGCACGCAGGGCATGGCGGCTCATGAATGCTCCTGTAGGCGGTAATCAAACGGTTAACCAGGCATGGCAGGAAGGTGTAACCACAGCATCACCTAATCCTAACCCTGCACCAGGTTACGGCACTTACGTAACAGTAGGTACAGTAGCCAATGGTTTTGACCAGAACATACTTGGTCAGAGCACTTCATCACTGAAAAGCTTTACTGCCGCAGGTGCACTGCAGGCTGTAACCAACACAAAAACAGCAACAGTTGCCAATAAGCCTTATATGCTGTTTGTAAGAGGCGACAGAAGTCTGGTGATGAGAGACAATACGGTTCCTGCCAACAATACAACACTGAGAGCAACGGGGCCATTGTTGACCGGTAACCAAACCATACCTGTTGGTGCTTCAGGCTTTACAGCTGTTGCCAACCCGTTTGCTTCGCCCATCAATTTTGCAACCATTACCAGAACGAATGTGAATAACAGCTTCTATGTATGGGATCCAAAAATGGGTGGCACTTATGGCGTAGGCGCTTATGTAAATATCAGCTATAATGGTACGGGGTATGATGTAACGCCGGCTTCGGTTAGCCTCGAAAGCCAGTATATTCAGAGTGGCCAGGGATTCCTGGTACAATCTACCGGTGCAGCCGGAAGCATCGTGATCAAAGAATCCGACAAGTCGGCAACTCCTGCCCAGAATGTGTTCAGGCAATCGGCTGAAGGCGATCAGCGATCAGCGATCAGCGATCAGCAGTCAGCTATGGGCAATGAGCAATCAGCAGATGAGGGACTGGTATTTGCCCCGGCAAAGAATGCACAGGGGTTAAGGATCAACCTGCAAACCATTAATGATGACGGAACAAATATCTTAGATGAAGCGTTCACTTCTTACAGCCGCAACTTCTCCGATGCTATAGATGATATGGACGCCATCAAGATGCCCAATGTGCTTGAAAACCTGGCCATCATACGGCAGGGGCAATCGCTGATGGTAGACAGAAGGTCACCGTTAAGTGAGAACGGCGATACGCTTTATCTCAACCTTTCCAATACAACGGAAAGAAGCTATATCCTGGAGTTCAATCCAATTGATCTTACAGATGTGGTTTCGGCTACCATTGAAGACAATTACCTGCATACTTCTACAACGATAAACACATCCGAAGTATCGCAGGTATACTTCCAGGTTAATTCCGATGCGGCTTCCGCAAGTTGCGACAGGTTTAAAGTGGTGCTTTTAACAAGGAAGGGAGAAATCAATGCTGGTATATTGAGTAAGCCGCTGATCAAAGCATATCCCAACCCGGTCATCAATGGAAATGTAAACCTGCAGTTTGAAAATTCAGCAGCCGGAATGTACAGGGTTGAACTGGTGAACAGCGCAGGACAGGTTGTATTGCGCAGGAACATTCAGCATGCAGGTGGCAGCCTGAACCAGAAGCTTGACCTGGAAAGAAGATTACCTGCCGGCATTTACCAGTTGAGGATAACCGGAAAAGATTCGCGTACTGTTATTAAACTTTTGAACAAATAAATCTGTAACCACTTTTTAAATTTTATAAAACGTTTATTATGAAACTAAAACCCCTTTTGACAACTGCTGTTTTAACTGTTGTATCCCTTTTGATGTATGTGCCTTCGGTATTAGCCCAGTTACCCGATCCCGGAGGAGATCCTGATGAAATACCCATTGACGGGGGATTAAGCCTGCTGATTGCCGCCGGAGTTGCCTATGGCGCAAAGAAGGCATACGACAAAAGGAAAAAAGAACCTAAAGCACAGGATGATCTAAAAAAGGTTGAATAGGTTGTAGAACTATTCTATATATCAAATGCCGGTTACTTTGGAGGGTTGTCGCCCGACATATTCTTCAAAGTAACTGGCTATTGTAGCGTATACCCTATCATTCATTGAAACTACCGAACACTATGTTAGTTTTCATCAGATCCGTAAGCAGGGAAATAAACCGCTATTTTGATCTTTCATTTCTCCTGAAGTTCATTGCGCTGTTTGCATTGTTCTATTACACCAATATGTTTTTTGTTGATCTTACCATTCCCGGTAAATCATACAATGCCTGGTTCGTTGAACACTTAAATTATATTAACTGGATCACCGGGAGCATCATGTACACAGCCAACCTGATGACACAGGCGGTTGGACTGGATACCCATGTTGTTAACACCAGGTATCTTGTAGTACCCGGCGGGCACAGTCTTTTTATGAACTGGCAGTGCGTGGGGCTTGGCATATTCAGTTTCTGGGCCGCTTTTGTGCTTGCCAACAGCATGGGCTGGAAGAAAAAGATCAAATGGGGCATCGGGGGATTTCTGGCAATATGGTTTTTGAACTGCTGCCGTACCGCCCTGCTGATGATCGCGCTGGAGAACAACTGGAAAGAATGGAAACAGGGCTGGAAACACGGACGAACACTGGACCACCACGACCTGTTCAATTACGGCTGCTACATTGTGCTGCTGGGCATGATCTGGTTCTTCTATAAAAAGTTTAAAAATAAACAGTCCAGTAAAGATGCCGGTAAAACAGCATGATAACTGTCAACGTGGGCAAGGCAACCGCCTCGAAAAATATTGTAAAAACGGGTTTCAACCCGTTTAAAAAACAGCAAAAAGTTAGGGAGAGCCATAGGCTCGTTGCCATGATGAACCGTGCCGATGGCACTCATTTTCTCAAAGGCGCATTTACAACCGTGCTAAAGCACGACTTTACAAAATAGTGTCGAGCCTACGGCTCTTCGTAAATTTAGATGCGTTTGCCCTGTCAACGATGGGCATTTTCCGTTTTTAGTATATTTACCTTACGAAAGCATTAGTTATTACTTCCCAGGAACGACAATAAATTTAAATTTCTCTCCGGCCTGTTAAAAAACCTGGTATTGGAGCATCTGCTTTATCGCAACATGAACTGGAAGATATTGGGATGCCTAAACTTATGCATGAGGTTGATAAAGATAAAAAAGCAAGCCGTTCAGAAATAATGAAAAAGTTGTCGGCCTAATGAAAGTTGAATTTTTAAAGAAATTTTTAGCAAGATTTGTCCACCGAAAAGATATTTATAAAATCTTCGCGTAGTTTAATGGCCGCAAATCAGGCATTCCCACAACGATTTCGTAGCACCGAGTTGGACATATGGAACCTGCTATTTATTTTCGCGTATGGGCAAATTTTCGTTTCCGCAGCAAACCGCTTTTTACAAAGGCAAAGTACGTGATGTATATACCATTGGTAACGACCTCCTGGTTATGATTGCCAGCGACCGCATTTCTGCATTTGATGTTATTCTTCCCCGTGCCATACCTTATAAAGGACAGGTATTGAACCAGATTGCCGCCCGCATGCTGGAAGCAACAGCCGATATTTGTCCGAACTGGCTGCTTGCAACACCTGCACCCAATGTTGCTATAGGTAAAAAATGTGTTCCTTTTAAATTGGAAATGGTGGTCAGGGGCCACCTGGTAGGTCACGCCTGGCGCACATACAGAACCGGCGAAAGAATACTATGCGGGGTGAAACTACCTGAAGGATTAAAAGAAAATGATCCTTTCCCCTCGCCCATTATAACGCCGGCAACAAAGGCCGAGCAGGGGCACGATGAAGATATATCCAAAGAAGAAATTATTGCCAAAGGCCTGGCAACCGGAGAAGACTGGAATACCCTCTCTTCCTATACTTTACAGTTATTTGAAAGAGGAAAAGCCATTGCCGCCAGGCAGGGACTGATACTTGCAGATACGAAATATGAGTTCGGAAAGATTGGCGATACCATTTACCTGATGGATGAGATACATACGCCCGATTCCTCGAGATATTTTTATGCTGATGGATTTGAAGAACGGCAGCAAAAAGGAGAACACCAAAAACAACTGAGCAAAGAATTTGTGCGGGAATGGTTAATTGCCAATAACTTTATGGGCAAAGAAGGACAAACCGTTCCGGAAATGAGCGAGGAATGGGTGCAAACCATCAGCAACAGGTATATTGAATTGTTTGAAAAAGTAACAGGCGAAAAGTTTAAACCGGAAATGTTGAGTGAGGAAGAAACGTACAACCGGGTTATAACAGCGCTGAAAGAACTAAACACATGATTATTATGCAAATAAAATCAACCGCTTTAACTATTTTATTATCCGCTTTATTTTTTACCGGCATGACACAATCCACCCCATTGCATTATCTTATTACCGGCACTTATACCGGTGGCAAAAGTGAAGGTATTTATGTATTTGAATTCAACAGCAGTGACGGAAGCTACAGGGAGATCAGCCATGTTAAAAGCTCCAACCCTTCTTTCCTGGCAGTTTCCCCCGATGAGAAATTTGTATACGCCACAAATGAAAACGGGAACAATGATAACGGCGGTGAAGTGAGCGCTTTTTCATTCGATAAAAAAACAGGCAGGCTCACTGCAATCAACAAACAATTGTCGGGCGGCGATGCACCCTGTTATATCCAGGCAGACAAAACAGGCAAATGGGTAATTGCCGGCAATTACAGCAGCGGAACACTCTCCGTATTCCCCGTAAGCGCTTCCGGCGAACTGGGAAAAGCCACTACTACCATACAGCACAGAGGTTCCGGCGTAAACAAAGAAAGGCAGACAAAGCCGCATGTGCACTGTACTATACTTTCAGAAGATAACAAATGGTTATTTGTACCCGACCTAGGTATTGATAAGGTTATGATCTATGCTTTCGATTCAAATACCGGCAAGTTAAAACCTGCTGTTCAACCCTTTGCTAAAATAAAGGATGGCGGCGGACCAAGGCACCTCACTTTTCATCCCAATAACCAATACGCTTACGTGATCGAAGAAATGGGCGGCGCGGTAGACGCATTTCAATACAGCAACGGGAAATTAAAACATATACAGCAAATCGCTTCGGTGCAGGACAATGATACCGGTTTTATTGGCAGCGCTGATATACATGTATCGGCAGACGGGAAGTTTTTATACGCTTCCAACCGGGGCGGGTTCAATACCATTGCGATCTATAGCATTAACCAGCAGAACGGAACCCTTACTTTAGCAGGGCACCAGTCATCCCTCGGAGAAATACCCCGGAATTTCGCGATAGATCCATCGGGCAACTATTTATTAGCTGCCAACCAGGAAAGCGATAATATTGTGATCTTTAAAAGAGATGCACAAACGGGGTTGCTAACAGATACGGGTAACCGCATTGAAGTGGGCAAGCCGGTTTGTTTGAAATGGATTGGAAAGGAGTGAGGGCGCGTTGCAGGGTACAGAGAGATGTGGCAAGTTACAAGGTACAAGTTACAGGGTGCAGGGAGGTGTTGCAGGTTACGGGTTACAGGGTACAGGTTGCATGGAGGTGTTACAGGTTACAAGTTACAGGGGGTGCAGGGAAGAGAGGTGTTGCAGGGTACAAGTTGCAAGTTACAGGGTGTGCAAGGGAATACATAATACACCAAAAATGTTTGTTTTGTATTTTTATTGAAATATTTAACCATGAAAAATTACCATGATCTGCAGATATATGCAGAATCAAAACAACTGGCAATTGACATTCATAAGATCACGCTGACGTTACCAAAATTTGAATTGTATGAGGAAGGCTCTCAAATAAGGCGTTCTTCAAAATCCGTAACATCAACAATAGTAGAAGGCTACGGCAGAAGAAAATATAAAGCAGATTTTCTTAAATA
>CALMQS010000064.1 GCA_937871285.1 uncultured Sphingobacteriales bacterium
TGACGATCACTGAAAGCCGCAAGCGTTTTAATGACAACGGATATGACAGGCACAAAATTTTCCTGTACAAGGAAGATTTCAACAAATTCATTAAAGCGCTTAATGAAGCCGTGGATCATGTTAAAACCGAGTTGATGCCGGATTTTGATTTTGATGCATTTAATCATGACACGCCTCTTGGTGAGAATGAAGAAGCGGAAATTGAAACCATTACCGATGAAGCAGTTGTGGTTACTGAAGCAGCTCCAATTATTGAAGAAGACGTACCCGTTCAGAATAACGGTGCAGATGAAGAAGTAGATAAATGGTAGTTTTGTTCACCGCTTTATTTAACGTACTAACATATTGAAAGACCCCGGAACTGTCCGGGGTCTTTTCTTGCTATACTACTAAGTTAAGCGTAAAATATCAGAGATATTGCCACGAATGCACGAATGTGTATTTGTGCATTCGTGGCAGGGAATACGTCATTTTATGATAAATATGACACTACCTTAGGTTACCCTTTCCTCATTTCCTTATACCTGTTAATTAAACCGTTGGTTGAAGCATCGTGCGCACTTACCTTTTCGCTATGCTGCAATTCCGGTAAAATGGTGCTGGCCAATTGCTTGCCCAATTCCACACCCCACTGGTCGAAGCTGAAAATATTCCATATTACGCCCTGAACAAAAATTTTGTGTTCATACAGCGCAATGAGCTGGCCTAAGCTGTAGGGAGTAATTTTTTTGATTAAAAAAGAATTAGTGGGCCGGTTGCCTTCAAAAACCTTAAACGGCACAAGCTTTTCTTTTTCCGCTTCGGATAGCTTGCCCAGCTCACTGTCTACCGTTTCTTTGGTTTTACCGTTCATCAAAGCTTCCGTTTGTGCAAAAAAGTTGGATAATAATTTGGGGTGATGATCACCCACAGGATTATGGCTGATGGCCGGTGCAATAAAATCGCAGGGAATAAGCGCCGTGCCCTGGTGAATGAGCTGGTAAAATGCATGCTGGCCGTTGGTACCCGGCTCGCCCCAAATTACCGGCCCCGTTGAATAAGCGGTTTTGTTGCCGTTGCGGTCAACATATTTACCATTGCTTTCCATGTTACCCTGCTGAAAATACGCGGCAAAGCGGTGCATGTACTGGTCATAAGGAAGTATGGCTTCGGTTTGGGCGCCAAAGAAATTGGTATACCATAAACCAATAAGCGCCATTACTACCGGGATATTTTTTTCGAACGCTGTATCCTGAAAATGAATATCAGTGGTGTAAGCGCCTTTCAGGAGCTGCTCAAAATGATCATAACCAATAGTGAGTACAATAGACAGTCCTATAGCGCTCCACAGGCTGTACCTGCCACCTACCCAATCCCAGAATTCAAACATATTGGCTTTATCAATGCCAAAAGCCTCCACCGCTTTTTCATTGGTAGAGAGCGCTGCAAAATGTTTGGCTACCTGCTTTTCATCTTTAGCGGTTTCCAAAAACCAGTTCCTTGCCGTATGCGCATTGGTCATGGTTTCCTGCGTGGTGAACGTTTTGGAAGCAATAAGAAAAAGCGTTTCTTCAGGGCTTACCTTCTTTAAGGTTTCCGTAATATGCGTACCATCCACATTCGATACAAAGTAAGTTTGTATACCTTCCACCCAGTAGGGCTTCAACGCCTCCGTTACCATCACCGGGCCAAGGTCGCTGCCGCCAATACCGATATTAATGATGTATTTTATTTTTTTACCCGTATACCCTTTCCATTCGCCGCTGTGTATCTGCTTAGCGAAGGTTTTCATTTGCAATAGCACACGTTGCACGTCGGGCATTACATCTTTGCCGTCTGCCAGTACCGGCTTGCCCGAAAAATTACGCAGGGCGGTATGTAAAACCGCCCGGTTTTCGGTTTGATTGATCTTTTCGCCGTTAAACATTGCCGCTATAGCGTCTTTCAGCCGGCACTCCGTTGCCAGGTCGAGCAGCAATACCAGTGTTCTTTCGTCAATAATGTTCTTGGAATAATCGAACAGAATATCTTCAAAAGCGATGGAATATTGTTCAAACCGGGTGGGGTTATCTTTAAAAAGATCCCTTATTTTCTTACTGCGCATCGTGGCATAATATTCGCCAAGGGCTTTCCACGCCGCAGTTTGGAGAGGATTTACATGGGGGAATGACATAAATTGCTGATTTGCCCAAAGATAGGAAGTCCTGCAATTACCGGCTAAATCCGAAGACGAAAAGATCGAAATCTGAAGGAAATACAACCATAAACTTTAAACTGCAAATTTCAAAATCTGAAGCCATAAAAGGCCCGTCTTTGCAAGGTGTCAAAAACTTGCCGGATATTTAGAAGAACTGTACACGCCAAAGCCTGCCTACCGGCAGGTAGACAATTTGCCTGGAGCGAAGCGGAGCAGTAAGCCCATTTGTGAAATATAATCCGTGTCCCAATTGGGGGATTGCCTGCCTACCGGCAGCTACGGTTTGGACACAAATAGTGATAATATTGCAGGATGGAATTAATA
>CALMQS010000065.1 GCA_937871285.1 uncultured Sphingobacteriales bacterium
AAAAAAATTCCATAACTCACTAAACCAAATATTAATGAACGAGAACATTAACAAAAGTGCTCTATTTAACGGGAGTTGCTTTGCACTGATCACAACCGCCTTTACCTTCAGCATCAGGGCGGGTATTTTACCACAACTTGGTACTGAATTTAACCTTACTGCTGAACAGCTTGGGTTTATTAACCTTATGTTTTTCCTGGGATTCCCCATTTCAATGATCCTCGGAGGATTGTTCTATCACACGTTCGGCGCAAGAAACATTATGAGAGTAGCTTTTATTGCGCACACGCTGGGTATCATCTTTACCATTTATTCAGGGGGGTATGCGCTGTTGCTCATTTCAACGCTTTTCATCGGCTTTGGAAACGGTTGTACGGAAGCAGCCTGTAACCCAATGATTGCCGATATGTATTCGGGCAATAAAATGAGTAAGATGCTCAACAGGTTCCATATGTGGTTCCCGGGCGGTATTGTTCTCGGAAGCCTTATCTCTAAATTTATGACCGATGCAAATCTGGGCTGGCAGGCACAGATGTGGATTACGATGGTACCTACCGTTATTTATGCCATACTGTTTTACGGAAAAGCTTTTCCCAAATCAAAGGTGGAAGGTGCTACCCATCTGGGTAAGAACTTTAAGGCGATGGCTACACCAACTTTTATTTTCCTGTTTATATGTATGTCACTCACGGCCATTTCCGAATTCGGTCCGCAGCAGTGGGTAGGGTTGATCATGAGTAAAAGCGGGGCAAGCCCAATGCTGATCCTCGCGTTGGTTACGGGGTTAATGGCTGTTGGAAGATTCTTTGGAGGACCGGTTACGCATGCTTTGGGGCAAACAGGCGTTTTGCTGGGGGGGGCTATCTTCGCAGCAATAGGAATATATATGTTCAGCACGGTTACCGGTTCTATGGCTTATGTAGCGGCTATATTTTTTGCGATAGGCGTTTGTTTCTTCTGGCCCACCATGGTAGGCGCAGTTGCACAGCGTGTTCCATTAAGCGGCGCACTGGGCATGTCAATTATCGGCGGCGTAGGTATGTTTTCCACCGCAATATGGCAACCCATCATCGGCAACTGGATTGATAATGACAAAGCTGCTGTTGCAGCCACCGGCTTAACCGGCGATCAACTGGAGCTAATTGCAGGACAGGCAACGCTGGCCAAAATGGTTGCCTTCCCGGGTATACTGATCGTACTGTTCCTTATATTTTTCTTCTGGCAAAAAAAGGTAAACCCCAATAGTGCTGCTATCGCAGCAGCAGCGCATTAGGGGAAGATGAGTATAGGGAGTAGTGGTAAGTGGGTGACTTTTACTATAAGAATTGCAATAGCATATAAGTGGTTGTCTTAAAAATAAAGACAACCACTTTTTTTATGCGTTTAAGTAAGATTGGTAATTATGATAAAACAACCCGGTATTAATAGCAGCTTGTTATTCATGAGTTGAACATGCTCATGAGGGTAAGCGCTTTGTTCTCGTTATCGGCTTCTTCCAATATTTCACATAGCCGGACTGCTTCATTTTTAGTAAGCAAAATAAATACACCCTCCGCCGGGGTTCGCAGCACAACACTTTTACTGTATTCGGTAAGCGCATCATCTGCCCCTTCGCATTTATACTTTACCAGTTCTCCAAACAACCGGAATTCATTTTCCGTAAGCGTTAGCATAACGCTGGCAAAAGCAAGCTGGTAATGCCCGCATTGCTTACAACGTACTACATAGCCGTCTTCGCCATTATATAAATACTGAAATCCGCACATGGGGCAAATAATTTTGCAACAATAATACGTTCCTCAAAAAAAGAAACGCACTTCAATCAGGAAAATGATTTTCGAAATGAGGAAACTAACTTTCAGGTAATAGTAATGTATTACCAATATTTATTGGTTCGTTGCAAATTATGTTTAGGGATACAAGGTTTATAAAAAACTATAGCGGAAGCCTTCAACCCCTTCGGGGTCGTGTAACTTATACCTCATACCTTATACCCTATGCCTTATGCCTTCAACTAAGCCACAGAAGCCGCCACTAATGTTTTTTGTTTCACAAAAGCAGTCTTCTTTTTCTTTTTCCGTCCCAGCCAGATATAAAAGCCCGTTACCGGCAAGCTGGCGGCGATAAGGCTCGCAAAAAAAGCCAGTATTTTTCCCGGAAGGCCCAATATAGCGCCTACATGCATATCATAATTCATGCGTACAATTTTATCAGCCAGCGGCGCATCTTCAAAACTCCCGGCATAGCTACCCGTGGCCGGTAGTTCTTTGCCGGTGTATTGATCGTAATGATAATAATCTGAATTGTAATAAGTGCCGGGCTGATGATTGACCGCTATTTCAACCGGGTCGGTTGGAATGCCGGCGAAATACACGCCAATGCTTTCATTTTCTTTTAACCCTGTACGGTGTTCCTGCCATAAATGATCGGCCATATTGGCAAACGATGCTGTTTTTGTGGTATCCGAAACCGGGTGTGTATGTTCAACCATTGTTTCCCCGCCACTGGTGATCCAGTATAAGGATTTGGCGAACCATTGAAAACCGAATACCAATCCCGTAATAGCCAGGAAGATGGCGACCCAGGTCATGTAGAAACCCAGCACATTGTGCAGGTCATAATTTTTACGCCGCCACCTCGCACTCCATTTAATGGTGAACCGTTGCTTTTTTGCCGCTTTGTTCTTTGGCCACCAAAGGATCAGTCCACTGATCATCATCACCAAAAAAACAAGGGTGGCCGATGCTGCGATAGGCTGCCCGATATCATCCGGTAACCATAAATAATAATGACCATCCAATACAATGCGAAAAAAATCCCTGTTCATATTTTTATGCTTCAGCACTTCCCCACTGTACGGATTCATGAAAAGGAGCTCATATTCTTTTTCGTTGTAATAGGCCGCAACGGCTGCTTTGTCTTTCCCGGGGTATTCAATACCCAGCGCTTTTTTAGACGCTAAGTGCTGTTCCGCAATGGCTTTCAATTCCGATGGTGGTAGCGCATCTCTATTCTCCACCTTTACGTTCCGGAAAGACTCGGTGAGGCTCCTGATCTCCAGTTCAAACGCCAGTATACAACCGGTAACGCCCAGTATTAACACCACCAGCCCGGAGCTGAGCCCGAGCCAGAGGTGAATTTTTCCTGTGAGTTTCTTAAATGTCATGCTTTCTTATAATAGCATTGTGCAATTAAAATCTATACGATACGCTAACCCGCATATTCGTTCCCGGCTCTGTTTGCCAGTAAAAATAATCCTCATACGGCGCACCCGAATATAAATATTTATTCAGGATATTGTTCACCACCAGGTTAAAGCCAATCTTCTCTTTTTGGTAAGAAAGGCTTCCGTCTAAGCGAAAGTAATCGGGCAGGCTGTTTTCCGAATTATCAAAAACATACCAGGGCGAACGTTTTACCTGGTACTGGTAGCCCACCGAAATACCAAATCCGGTTAACGCTCCTCTGTCCATTTTGTAGTTCAGCCACGCGTTCTGGATATGGCGGCTGGAGCCGGCAACCTGTCTACCAATAGCATCTTTTTCGCTGTCTTTGGTCACTTTGGCTTCTGTATACGCATAATTAATGATCACATCGAGCCCTCTTACGATCTGTCCTCTTATATCAACCTCTACTCCTTTTGTTTTTTGCTGGCCCGACTGACGTGTATAAAAACCACCTGCGGGATGAGGATGTTCAAAATCGGCAGTCTGCACATTGTTCCTTGTGATCTGGTAAACCGAAACGGCGGAATTCCATTTACCGTTTACCCAGTCTTTTTTTATCCCCGCTTCAATATTTCCGCCGGTAATAGGATCAAAGCTTTTCCCCTGCCAGTCAGACCCAAAATTTTCTAAGAAGGATTCATCTTTCACAAAATAAACGGCTGTATTCTTATCTATTGAATAGCTAAGTCCGATACGCGGCGTAAAGCGGCTGCTTTTAAAATCCCCGCTGTACACATCGCCGTTTTTAAGCGTAGTATAACGCCCGGCCAGCGTGAGGCGCAATGCATCGCTTAAAAAGCCGAGCTCATCCTGCACATACAAGCCGGTATACGCGTCGTAATACCGCACACCTCTTTCCCTGATATTTTTGCTTCTGTCGAATACCGGAGGGGTAGCATATCCGTATAAGGGATCGTAAATATTAAGCTCATCGCCCAGTGCGCCGCCCTGGTTCCAGTCGTGGTAATATTCCTTATTGCTCATATCCAGTCCTGCCAGTATTTTGTGCGATACGGCGCCCGTTTGCACTTCGCCATTAACAAACATCTGCCCTATTTTACTTGTACCCAGCACATCCCATATAGACATACCCCTGTACAATATCCCATCATTCTGCGGGTCAAAAGCTACCGGCCACTGCGGCCACAATGAGGCTCCTACCTGCCGATAATTAAAATAAGCGGCCTGTGCGGTCATTTTCCAGTTGTTGCTGAGCTTATGATCAAGGATGACGAGCAGGCTTTTGTCATTCATTTTAGTAGGTTCCAGATTGGCCTCGGCGGTAGTAAAATCACGCGGAAGGTCTGCATATCCTTTTTTGGAAAATATATAGTTGGATCCGATCACATTCACTTCGGAAAACTGGTGGGTATACTCTAAAGTAACAGATGTTTTATCGTCTATTAAATATTTCAGTACGGGCACAACAGAGTAACGGTTATTGAAATCAAACTGGCGGTGCGAGCCCTTTAACTGCCCCATTACATTGATGCGGTATAATAATTTTCCATCTTCCGAGAATTTCCCGTCAAGATCAAGGTTGGCGCGATACAGGTCGAAGCTGCCCATAGATATGCCCACCTCCCCTTTGTTGCGGCCGCTGGGCTTTTTGGTTACTACGTTATAGAAACCACTTGGATCACCGTTGGCCAACATAAATCCCGCAGGACCTTTTACAAACTCAATTCTTTCCACCATGCTCATATCTTCCGTTAAAGGCCCCCATGCCGTAGACACGTTCATGCCGTTCCTGAAAGCACCCACATTGCTTCCCCGCATGGTTATCCGCGCATAATTATCCCAGTGCTCCACCCTGCTGGCCCCGCTCACATTGCGGGTTACCCCTTCCAGCATATCAAAGATCTGCTGGTTACTGATCTGCTTGGCTGTTACTACCTGTATATTCTGGGGCACTTCCAGGATAGGGCTTTGCAGCCGAAGGGAGTTAGAAGTGCGGTTGGTTTTAAAGCTGTTCCTGTTGGCTATTACCACCACTTCATTCAATTCCCTGTTGGATAATGCGAGCTGAAAAGATACAGTTGTGGCTTTGCCGTTTTCAACCGTTACTTCCTGCTCCTCGTCTTTATATCCCACAAGGCTTACCGCAAGCGTATAATTTCCCGGCTGAATATTTTTAATTTCAAAATTGCCGTTGTTATCGGCAACCGCATTCTTCACTGTGTTTTTGATGAGTATCGTTACGCCTTCGGCCGGTTTATTATCGGCTGTAGTAACTTTTCCTTTGATATAGCCGGTTGCAGGCTGCGCTGAAATACCCGTGAGCAGCGCTAACAGCGCAACAATAAGCATATTAGTTTTCTTCATTTCGTTTTACGTTGATTTGTTTGAGATAAAAACAGGGATGCGCTCCTGAAAAATCTTCCACTATCCGGGTGAAAGAAAGAACCGGTACAGCCCTTTATACAAGATTTTCATAGATGCAAGCCGCAGGGTTATTATTCAGTAGTCAGACAAAGCAAAAATATGTGCAGGATAAAAAACCACACTACGCAATTGGGAAATTGAGTTACGAAAAGAGGAAATCAGGGTTTGCTCAAAAGCTAAAATACTTACGAAGACTATTATAAAAAAAAGATATAGCCGCCGAGTAGGCAAGCGGGAGTTTCACCCGCGAGCCTCTCACAGAACCGTGCTT
>CALMQS010000066.1 GCA_937871285.1 uncultured Sphingobacteriales bacterium
AAGTTCTTCGCACATATTACACCTCACTATGCTTTTCTACATAGCAGACACGAAGAAATTATGTAAGAAAAGCATAGCGGTCACAAAGGAAAATGCTTTGAGTCTTGGTGTCTTAGTGGCAAAAACACCAATTAACGAAATATAAAAGGCATACAACAGCATAGCCTTGCCGGTAGCCGTATCCCTATTTTATGTAATGCTAAAATCAGTTATAGAAAACTGCTCATTCATAGCGTAAATCTCATTTTCGGCCGCACACAGCGCTTCGTTAAAATTTTGTTTGCCCAAACCAATGGACTGTTGTAAGCCGCGGTAGTAAGCTATCCCATTTATAAGATTTTGACAGAAGCCACTGTAATATTTTTTCACTTTAGGGCTTTGAATAGTACCGGCATCTTCTTCCAAATGTTTTTTGAGATAACTGACGTATAGTAGCAGTTCCGCTATAAACATATGGGGGCGGTTAGTAACTGCTATAATATTTGCTCTTCCATAAATATGCTCCGTCATGGTTTGTAGCGATACAACGTCGGAAAAATAAGCGATATTAGGTCCGGGGCAAATGGTAACCGCCGTAAGCTGCTTAAGAAAAGGTGTTTTATACTGCAAAGGGGCCGCGTTGCTTAATCCTATGCACAGGCATTCTTTATCCAATACTTTTTTAATTTGCTCCTGGCGCTCCGGCTCCGGAAGTTGCAGCGACTGCAGCTGTGCGATCTTTAATTTCTGGTATTTGGCCGATGCGGTGCAAATAGGCTCTTTTGTAAATTCCGTATCCGATACCAGGTGTTTCTCCGTACAGGGACTTCCCGGAATTCCTTTTTCAATGCGTTCAAGCTTCTCCTGTGCGCCACTTGTTCCTTTAAGATAATGAAACGGCACACCCAAAGGAGAATGATTGCTCAGCGCTATATCTTCTTTTTTGGCCTTACGCAATAGCGCCAATGTGGCTTCATCTACCGTTGTGGCTTCCGGTACCAGCAAAAACGGTGTTCCCCATCCTGTGCTGGCAACGCCATAACAATCATGCAGCAAAGCGTCTTCTTCCGCTGTGCCTATTCCTCCCTGCACGCTTATGCTTATGGGATGAGGCTGGTTAAATCCGTTCCGGCCTTTTAGCTGAACAGCGGCATTATACAATCCGAACAGCGTTGCGGTAAGCTCTTCTTTTTTGGCTTTAAATTCTTCGAGGATGGGTCCGAGCAGGTAACCCTCGGTTGCAAAAGCATGACCCCCGCAATTTAAGCCCGATTCAATCCTGAACTCACTGACCCATATCCCTTTTTTGGCCAGGTATTTTCCCTGTATCAGCGCCGACCGGTAGTCGCTTACCTTGATAATGATTTTCTTATGGAAACAGCCGTTATCATCCGCATCAAACTGATCGCATTTTTCCAGGAAATTATACAACCGCGGATTCATCCCCGCAGAAAAAACAACAGAAGAGTTGGAGAGATCGCTATCTGCATAGCCCTTCAGCGCCGATACCGCGTCAGAGCCATCTTCTACTAATACACCTGCTTTATCAAAATTATTCTTATCTAATTTAGTCATGATGTTTACATCAATGCTGCCTGGTATGACCTGGCTGCGTAACCAGTTTTCCATACCTTCCTTTTCCGGCCCGCTTTCCGTATGCATCATCCGCCTGTACAATTGCTTCGCTTTATTATCATCAGGCAGCATTTCAAAATATTTCATGATCTCCGAGCCCGCTTCAAAAACTTCATTTTTGAGCTTCTGTATCTGCAGGTTAACGATATGATTAACCAGGTTCAGGTAATCCGTAATTCTTTTGGAGCGATAATCTTTTTCCTTAGTAGTAATTGGAACAAAAGGCAGGTTGGCAAAAGGATAATAATAACTCCGCATGGTTTCAATCAGCCGGTCTTCAATAATGGAAACAACCGATGCTATGCCAAAGCGGGCAACTTTAACCGGACTATCAATTGTAAAGGCCAGCCCCATTACAGGGATATGAAATTTGTGGTGTGGGTTTGGGTACATATAAAATTGTCTGTTTTCTTCTATAAATTGTCTGTCTTTGTTATTATAAACCGGGTCTTTCAAACACGCTCTCATTCCTGCACTTTACCCTGCCGCTGGCTTATACTTAGTATCAATAGTCCCGCAAACAGTAAAACCGCGGCTCCCAAAAGCATTTCGTTTGTATAAGGCACGCTGGTATAGCTGATGGCTCCGGTGCCCTGAATAAACAATACCAGCTCGTTAAAAAAAATACCCGCAATAAAAATAATAATGCCTGTTACAGCCGTTTTGTTAATCTGCATATACCGGTTAATAACAATATATCCCAGTATAAAAAGTGTAATTACACCCAGTAAAACCAAATGCAAATAACCGATAACAATAGAACGGAAACCGAAAGCCAGCTTACTGAGTGCAGGAATAGTGGAACCTGTTTGTAATAGAAGCTTGATCGTTAGTGCAACACCTGATAATCCGGTCAGCCATTTGGCTAATGGAGCAATAAGCGGCTTCAACTGCCTGAAGCGTTCCTTAACCGCCCTGCACAAGAGGGTAAACCCGGCAAGCTGGAAACAAACGGCAACAATAACCAGTATATACGCCCACAAAGGAATGGGAAGCCACAGCGCAGATAAAAAATAAGCCGGAATGCAGGAGAGGGTAAACAACCAGAATATCGTTTTATGATGGCTCAAACGCATGCCCCAGGCATGTATTTGATGAACCAGCAATCCCATGCAGGCAAAGAAAAACCATCCGTTGTACTGGAAATGCAAAAAGAAATAGGAAGCGGCAAGGTACTTATCAGGATGCGCCGTTTTGGTAGCCATCATTATAGCCAGGGCAAAGGCGCCTGCAGAGGAAATAACATTAAACAAAAGAGCGGCTTTAAACCAGGCATCGCCGGGAGTCTTTTGTTCTGACCGGTTGATATCTCGCCAATACATAACGGTGAACGCATAGGCAACAAAAATGGATAAAGTGGAAAAGCTGATAGAGTAAGTTCCGTATCCCTGGAAGGGAAAAGTAAACAACATACCATAGGCTGCAATAAGATTGGCATATAATACCGGAGCGTACTTTTTAAATGGATTTTGCTGCCCGGTATACAAGCGCGATACCAGCAGCGCCATTAATATCTGCGTTACCCAACCGGTAAATGCAAAATGCGAATGGGCGTGAAGCAAATGTTTCTGATGCACAACAGGAAGTGCATATGCAATTTTATACCTTAGCAAAACACCTATAAAAGCAACAAGCATCAAATTAAACACAGCTATCCTGAACCACCCGATTAAACTTTTATTCATACGCCGGGAATTTTTGCAAAAAAACGAACTAATCAGTCAACAGGATATGATTTAGGTCATATTCGAAATGTATACCTTGCCTTTGTTTATAGAAAGCAGCTCTTTTTGTTCCAGTTGCTTCATGGTGCGGATAACGGTTTCGATGCGCAAGCCTACCATGCCGGCGAGCTGTTTGCGGGTGAGCAAAAGCTTATTGCAGGTAAAGCAAACATTTTTTTTATGCTGTACAAGATAGCCCAGCAGCGTAGTGAGCCGGTATTCGGGGTTGCAGTTTGCCAGCATTTTCACCAATAGCAGCTTGAAATGAAGCTGGCGGGATAATAACCTGGTAAAAGCGAAATGAATGTCCGGATGATCATCGAGTAACTGCTGAAAAAGAGGCAGCTTCAGCCGTATAAGCGTTGAAGAGGCTTCTGCCACTGCTGTTGCATCATATAAATCGCCGTCAAATAAGGGCCCTTCTCCAAAAGGCTCACCCGCTTCAACAATATCGTGAATGAACTCCCTGCCTTCCTCATCAACGTGCATCCACTTTACACGACCTTTTACCAGTTGAAAATAAAACAAAGCCGCCTCCCCTTCCTGGTAAATGACCTCCCCTTTAGCCACTTCTTTAACAGAAGCGCCATACGACAGCAGCAAGTCGGTATTTACTATCATTATTAGTATAGCTTTAATGAGCAATCAATGTTCGCGCCTGGTATGCAACCTGACATGTATCATACCCCTTTTTGACAACCATCATTCAATTATTGCCTAAGTTACTCAACATTTGCAATATGATTTCACTCATATAATAATTAAAATATACTTGGTAATCTTGTGTTTATAAAAAGAATTGTATGAAAAAACTATTTGTTACCAGTGTTATCGCTTTTACCATTTACGCCTGTGGCAACCCGGGCGAAAGCAAAGATGCCAATACATCCGGCTCTACTACCGAATCAACTGAAAGCGGCAATCCCAGTTATGACCCAAAAAGAGGGGAGGGCAAGTTTGAAAACGTGGAGCTGCCCGCATCATTAGACCTGGCAATGGCTCAAAGCGGGAAGCAGATATATGAAGTAAAATGCGCCAGTTGTCATAAGCTCAGCGATGAAAGATTAGTAGGCCCGGGATGGAAAGGCGTAAGCAATAAGCACAGACCCGAGTGGCTGATGAACTTTATTACAAACCCCGATGCTATGATAGATCAGGATCCCGAACTGCAGGCTCAGTTGGAAATATGTTTGGTGCGCATGCCAAATCAGAGCCTGAGTGATGATGATGCAAGACATTTGCTGGAGTTTATGCGCGAGAATGACGGGGTAAAATAAAATGAAATGTTTTCATTTTTTATTTAAAATACACTTCAAATATGAAACTTGTACAAAGTGCATTAACAGCTCTTGCCCTAGCCACACTGCTTGGCGGCATGAATGCCTGTAAACCCAAAAGTGCCGGAACTGCCGTAAGCGGCAACGCTGCCGAAAAAGTATACGTACCGCCAGGAAAGTATGACGAGTTTTACAACTTTGTTTCAGGCGGATTCAGCGGACAATTGTCTGTGTACGGCATACCGTCGGGGCGTTTACTGAGAGTAATCCCTGTATTTTCTTTAGATCCCGAAAAGGGATGGGGCTTTAGCGAAGAAACCAAGCCCATGCTCAACACTTCTCATGGCTTTGTTCCCTGGGATGACCTGCACCACGTTAACATGTCGCAAACCGATGGTGAAATTGACGGGCGCTGGGTATTTGTAAATGGCAATAACACCCCGCGCATAGCACGGGTTGATCTTAAAACATTCCGTACAGCAGAAATACTGGAGCTGCCCAATAGCGGAGGCAATCACTCGTCTCCTTTTATTACCGAAAACACGGAGTATGTTGTTGCCGGTACCCGTTTTAGTGTTCCTGCCGATAACAGTAATGGTGATGTTCCTATTAATACCTATAAACAAAACTTTAAAGGGAACGTTACATTTGTAAGTGTAAATAAGGATAATGGCAATATGGAAATCGCTTTCCAGATTGAAACGCCCGGCGTAAACTTTGATCTGAGCCACGCCGGTAAAGGTCCTTCACACGGCTGGTTCTTCTTTTCGTGCTATAATACGGAAGGAGCTAATACCCTGCTGGAAGTAAACGCGTCGAAAAACGACAAAGACTTCATTATGGCGGTGAACTGGAAAAAAGCAGAAGAATACCTGAAAGCCGGGAAAGGCAAAAAAGTGCAGGTAAAATATGCCCACAATACCTTCAGTGAAGAAACCCATACTGCCACTTCCGAAATCAGGAGAGAAGTAACGGTGCTGGATTCCCGGGAACTGGAAGGGCTTTGCTACTTTATTCCATGTCCCAAATCGCCGCATGGCTGCGATGTAGACCCCACAGGAGAATACATAGTGGGCAGTGGTAAATTAGCCGCGCTGATACCGGTGTTTTCTTTCACCAAAATGATAAAAGCCATAGAAGACAAGGCTTTTGAAGGCAACTTCGGCAATATTCCTGTAATTAAATACGAAGCTGCCCTGTATGGTGAAGTACAAAAACCCGGCTTAGGCCCCTTACATACCGAGTTTGACGGAAAAGGAAATGCGATCACTTCCATGTTCGTATCTTCTGAGCTGGTAAAATGGAATATTAAAGACCTGAAAGTGCTTGACCGCGTACCTACCTACTATTCCGTAGGTCACCTGATGATACCCGGTGGCGACTCTAAAAAGCCTGATGCAAAATATGTTATTGCTTATAACAAGATCACTAAAGACAGGTACCTGCCTACCGGCCCCGAACTGTCGCAAAGCGCACAGCTATACGATATATCCGGCGATAAAATGCAACTGATCCTGGATTATCCTACTATTGGCGAGCCCCACTATGCACAGGCGGTAAGAGCGGAGAAAGTTAAAGACAATTCTCTTAAGATATTTAGGATTGAAGATAACAAGCATCCTTACGTAGCCAAAGGAGAAAAAGAAACCAAAGTAGTTCGGGAAGGCAATAAAGTGCATGTATACATGACGGCTATCCGTTCCCATCTTACACCCGATAACATAGAAGGTGTACGTATGGGCGATGAAGTGTACTTCCATGTTACCAACCTGGAACAGGATTGGGATGTGCCTCACGGTTTTGCCATAAAAGGCGCCGACAACGGCGAGCTGCTTGTTATGCCCGGAGAAACCACTACCCTTAAATGGGTGCCCGACCGTGTTGGGATATTCCCGATGTATTGTACCGACTTCTGCAGTGCCCTGCACCAGGAAATGTCGGGTTATGTAAGAGTATCCCCCGCGGGAAGCAAGGTGCCGCTCACTTTTAGCACAGGCACCAATTTGCCGGCAGAGGACGCTCAGGCTGGTCAATAAAAACTTTTTAACGGAATGCGGTTGCCTGCTGTACCCATACAGGAGCACCGCGTTCCGTTCTCTTTTAATGCTGCGCTATATAAAATCAAAAATGATAAAGAGGTAAATGCTATGCCGGTAAAAAAATAAAAGATATAAGGATGAAAAAGAACCAGATAAAAGGAAGCCTCCGGGTTATATTAGGTATTTGCGCCATTGCCTTATTTGCAGTAAACTACCTTCCTATATGGCAGATAGATTTAGATGCGCCGCAATACCCCGAAGGCTTACAGTTGTTCATTTATGCCAACAAGCTTGCCGGCAATGTAGATATCATCAATGGCTTGAACCACTATATTGGTATGAAAACCCTGCACACTGATGATTTTTTAGAGTTTAAGGTACTGCCTTACCTCATTGGGCTCTTTAGCCTCCTTATACTGTTAACCGCCATCACAGGCAAACGCGGCATGCTCTATACCGTTTTTATTCTTTTTGTATTATTCGGCATTGTAGCCATGATTGATTTCTGGAAATGGGAATACGATTACGGTCACAACCTCGATCCTAATGCCGCTATTAAAGTGCCCGGCATGTCTTACCAGCCTCCGCTTATCGGCTTCAAACAATTGCTCAATTTCGGCGCTTATTCCATACCGGCTATAGGAGGATGGATATTCATAGGAACCGGTGTTGTGCTGCTGGCTTGCAGCGGGCTTGAGTTTCGGAGGCAAAAGAAATTAAAAAGATTTTCCATGCCCGCTGTTGCATTAGCCTTATGCTCCGTTTTTGCATTCACTTCCTGCAACACCGGCCCCGAGCCCATTAAAGCCGGTATTGATCAATGTGCCTTTTGCAAAATGGGGATAAGCGATACCCGCTTTGCCTGCGAACTCATTACCCAAAAGGGGAAACTATATAAATTTGATGACTCCCATTGCATGCTTGCGTTTGTCGCTTCTCCTCAATGGGATAAAAGCACCGTTAAAAATTATTACCTTGCCAACTTCAGCCAGCCCGAACAGTGGCTCATGGCTGAAGATGCGCTGCTGTTAAAAAGCGACCAGCTAAAAAGCCCCATGGGCGGGAACATAGCTGCCTTTTCCAATGCAGCGGATCAAAAAGCTACTGCGGAACATTTTGCAGGCGCCCTGGTATCCTGGAAAGAAATAATGCCCTAAGGCATATTGATGATGCAGCCGGAAAGTGATAAGTGATATGAACAGATCTATTATACTCTATTTTGTACTTGCAACAATAGTCCCCGCACAAGCATTTGCCAGAACCATAAAAGTTGGTAAAGGGCACGCTGTTACCGGCATACAGCAGGGCATTGATATGGCTGCTGCTGGTGATACGGTGCTGGTAGGCGAAGGCATATACCGCCAGGGCAATATTGTGATCAACAAGCCTGTCGTACTCAAAGGCATTAATCACCCGGTATTAGACGGAGAAAAAAAGTATGAGCTCCTGTCTGTAAGATCACCAAACGTAACCGTTGACGGATTCCTTATCCGGAATTCAGGGCATTCTTCCATGGTTGATATTGCGGGCATTAAAATTTACAATACCCATCACGCTACGGTTATCAATAATATATTAGAAGATAATTTTTTTGGTATTTATGTGCAGCAGGGACGGCAGTGCACTATACAAAACAACAGCATAACAGCTTCCAGTGTAGAAACGCAATTATCGGGCAATGGTATCCATTGCTGGAAAAGCGATAGCATCTTCATTAGCCACAACAGCGTTACAGGGCACCGCGATGGCATTTACCTGGAGTTTGCCACCCATTCGCTGATTGAAGAGAACATGGTGCAGAAAAACCAGCGGTACGGACTGCATTTTATGTTTGCGCATAACAATACGTATACCGGAAATGTTTTCCGTAACAACGGCGCAGGCGTAGCCGTAATGTATACCCGGCATGTAACGATGAAGGATAACCGCTTTGAAGACAACTGGGGCGATGCGGCCTATGGCCTGCTGTTAAAAGAAATTTCGGACGGCATTATAGAAGGGAACCATTTTGAAGGAAACACCAGCGGTATCTTCATGGACGGATCAAGCCGCATTGAAATGGAGAAGAATATATTCAAAAACAATGGATGGGCCATTAAAATGCAGGCGAGCTGCATGGACATAAAGCTGGAAAAAAATAATTTCATTGGCAACACTTTTGATATCGGCACCAACGGTTCATTAGTACTGAATACTTTTAAAAATAATTACTGGGATAAATATGAAGGGTACGATCTGGATAAAGATAAGGTGGGCGATATCCCGTACAGGCCGGTAAGCATGTATTCGATGATCGTTGAAAAAAACCCGCCGGCAATGATGCTGTTCCGCAGCTTTATTACCACGCTGCTCGATAAAACGGAAAAAGTTTTGCCCAGTCTTACCCCCGAAAACCTGAAAGATGATCATCCCTTAATGAAACCTTTAGCGCTATGATTATTACAAGTAATGTATCGAAAAAATTTGGAAAGCTGAAAGCATTAGATGACGTTTCCGTTACCTGTAATAAAGGAGAATGCATTGCATTAATAGGCCCAAACGGAAGCGGGAAAACCACCCTGGCAAAAACCATTCTTGGTATGGTGGTTCCCGACAGCGGCTTCATTACCTTTAACGGAAAAAATATTTTACACGACTGGGAATACCGTAAGGATATAGGGTATATGCCTCAGATCGGACGATACCCCGAAAACATGACGATAGGACAGGTATTAGATATGATGCGGGATATCCGGCAAACTAAAAACACAAAAACAGATGAAGCGCTCATTGAAGCATTTGGATTAAACGCTTTAATGCAAAAGCGCATGAGCACCCTGTCGGGCGGCACCCGGCAGAAAGTAAGCGCTTCCCTCGCTTTTCTTTTCAATCCTTCCGTTTTAATATTAGATGAGCCTACCGCGGGACTTGACCCGGTAGCTTCGGGCATATTAAAGGAAAAGATCATTGCCGAAAAGGAAAAAGGCAAGCTCATCTTAATTACATCGCATGTTTTAAGTGAATTAGATGACCTGGTTACCCAGGTAATTTATATGCAGGAAGGCAGGTTAAGATTTCATAAAAGCATTGCAGCGCTGCATGCCGATACAGGCGAAACTCAGCTAACAAAAGCCATTGCCAGCATAATGACAAACTAAGCTATCATGAAAAAAATAATCAAATATGTAATAGCGGATATCCTGCGCAATAAAATCGTAATTGCGTATACCGCCTTCCTGCTGGTGATGTCGTTAAGCGTATTCAACCTTGAGGACAATGCATCAAAAGGCCTGCTGAGCCTGCTGAATGTTGTGCTGCTCATTGTTCCGCTGGTAAGCATGGTTTTTTCCACTATATATATGTATAACAGTTCAGAATTCATTGAATTGCTTGTAAGCCAGCCGCTTAAAAGAAGAACCATCTGGCTAAGCTTATTTTCAGGGTTGGCCGTATCGCTTTCCCTCTCCTTTTTTATAGGCGCCGGTATACCTATTCTCCTGTACCAGCCTACACCTACGGGAATAATGATGCTCATTACCGGGTTACTGCTTTCTGTGATCTTTGTTGCCATTGCCCTGCTTGCATCCGTTACTACCAGGGATAAAGCAAAAGGAATCGGCAAAGTAATTTTGCTCTGGCTGTATTTTGCTTTGCTTTTCGATGGCATCGTATTATTCCTGCTATTCCAGTTTGCCGATTACCCGCTTGAAAAAGCGATGGTAGGTGTAAGTGCTTTAAACCCTGTTGACCTGAGCCGCATTTTAATTTTACTGCAAATGGATGTTTCCGCCCTTATGGGATATACAGGCGCCATATTCAGAAATTTCTTTGGCACACAATTAGGAGTTATGCTCGCGTTCCTTGTTTTAGTAACCTGGTTTGTTGTGCCCCTGTGGCTATCACTGCGGAAATTTAATTCGAAAGACTTATAACGGTATTTAAGTCAGCCAAATTATGCCGGTATTGTTATCGTGAAAAGTGAGAGGATAGAGGTGAAGGGAAGCGCTGAAAGCCCGGTACATTTTCTAAAATGTTTATCCTTTATTATTGAATTATTTTCGCATGTAATATATCAAAATATTAATTAGCCTTATAATAAGGATATTATTTCGTATATTTGCAGTTGCTTAAAATGACAATGTATACCACATATCGCAGTTTTGCACTTACACGGGAGAGACATTTCCCTGTGCCGGATGCTGTGTATACGGATGTTATCCTCCCGTTTCGGAGCTTCCGCGAAAAGCAATACTATATTTCAAATTTCAAGGATTTCCACACGCTTACCCCGAACTTTATTTAAATAATACTGCAGTTCGGGGGCATATCCTTATTTATTCTTATTGTTTTATCTTAATTTATTTTTTATGGAACGAAATATGATAACCTTCCCGGTAAGGGTTATTTGCCTTTGTTGCATTTACGCTTTAAATATAGCTATTCTTATTACCGGCGTCATTACGGAGAAGTTGTGGTTATGGCTGATTGCATTTTTAATTTCTGCGGGACCAATCATATATTTCAGGGCCCGGCATAAAAAGGTTTTATCCGATTATTTTCACAGAAAAAAGCTGAGCAAAAGAAGTATAAAGCATTAAACCGGTAAAGCCGCATTTTACAATTCAAAAAACACTTTTAAATACTTTTCTGATATTTTTTAATACTTAAAAAACGATGTTATGAAAGCTGAAAAAACTCCTGTATTGCTGTGCGAAGAAGATTATCGCCTGCTGAAACAACTGGTAGGAATATCACTGGTGAACGATATGGAAGAAGAAATGACCCTGGCTTACGAGCTGAGCAGGGCTATTGTGGTAAAGGATAACGCTTTGCCGCTGCATACCATAAGGCTTAACTCAAAAGTACGGGTTGAGGATACTGCAACTAAAAAAGTAACCGATCTTACTATTGTGATGCCTCCCCATGCCGATATCAAGCACAAGAAAATTTCTATTCTTACCCCTATGGCCGCAGCCTTAATAGGATTTAAAAAAGGCGATGAGGTGGAATGGAAAATGCCTTCAGGACTAAAGAAATATAAAGTACTCGATGTAACCAATCCTGTGCGGGCTGAACAGGAAGCATAAAAACTATATTCTGCCCGAATCAAATCAGGCAGCGCGCTTGATTTCTTAGCCGCAGATACGCAGATTTAATCTGTGCATCTGCGGCATTTATCAACAAATAATTTAATCCCTTAATCTACTGTCTTTCCCAGAAGGCAGGAGGCGCTATATTGAGTGAGCGGAGATACACATAAGCCTGCCCGCGATGGTGGATCTCGTTATCAATAAAATAAAATATAAAGAAATAACCGGTGCCTTCCCATTGGCCAAACGCCGTATCGGTTTCCTGGAAACGATGCGGGGGTATCTGCGGCCAAAGCGCATTTAATGCTTCGGTTGCTTCATCCCAGCGTTCCAGCAATTCTTTTTTTGAAGCAGGGGTTGCTGCCGATGCCTCATCATAATTTTGCCATTTGCCCGTAATCAGTCCTTTTATTCCCGGCACCGCCATAGCAAGCATTTCCTTCACCAGTTCCGAAAAAGGGCGCATCCCGCCCACGGAATAAGTAAACAATTTGTCTTCGGGAAAGGCTTCTATCATTCTACGGGTGAGGTTCCGGTGTCCCTGCCAGTGTTCGAGCAGCGCTTCCGGGGTAATAACAATGGAAGGTTCGGTTACTATTGCCTGGTTACTGTTTGACATTGTTTTCGATTTTATGGTTTATTATTGATTTAACCATACAAAGAAAACAAGGCAGGGTGACAACCCTATGGCAGCCGGTTTTGTCGCAGAAAAATATTTATTTAAGGATAGAGTGAAGCGCCCTGTTTTACATTACACTCGTTACGATAACGGAATTTCGGATAGCATCTATTCCCTGTAATTTACCACCATATCATTTTTTTGCTTTTTCCCTTTTGTTGATCTCCCGTTTTCAATAATAGCCTGGGCGATAGCTGACAATTCCCTTACTACGGAAGGATGATCCGCGGCTACATTATTCGTTTCTCTGATATCCGTTTTTAAATTGTATAGCTGCAGGTTCGGCAATCCCTGTGCCTTTGCTTCTTTTTCGGCAGGTGCGCTCCACCCGCCGGAACCCCGTGCAAAAATCAGTTTCCAGTCATTTTTCCTGATGGAAAAATTTCCGTCAATGGAGTGATGAATAATGCTCGTTCTGGCATAGCTCTTTTTTTGCAACAACAAAGGCAACAGGCTGAAGCTGTCTTCGCCTTCATTATCTTTTAACGGCTGCTGAAACATATCTGCGAGCGTTGCCATGAAATCTGTAAGGCAAGTGGTTTGTGCAGTTTCAGTACCTGGCTTTACCATTCCGGGCCATTTTATTATAAAAGGAATACGGTGACCGCCTTCAAAAATATCGGCTTTTGCCCCGCGGTAAATATAACTGGAGCGATGGCCCGCAGCCGAAAGTTCAGCAAAGTTTGCGGAAGGAGAACAGCCGTTATCACTGGTAAAAATAATGATCGTATTTTGTTCAATGCCGGCAGCTTTCACTGCCTCCAGGATTTTGCCCACCATATCATCTGTCATCAGCACAAAATCTCCATAAGCATTCGTACCGGATTTTCCCTGGTAGGATCGGGCTGGCAGTATAGGTGTATGCGGGGATGTGAGCGCGAAATAAAGAAAAAACGGATTGCCTGATTTTGCTTCGCGGGAAATGTAAGCTACTGCTTTGTCTGTAATCCTGTCAAGCACCTCTTTGTGCCTGAAATCATTTCCTGCAGGCCCTGCTCTCCAGAACCCTTTGCCACTGTTTCCATCCATGCTGTCAACAGCAGTTGCAGTTACGCTATTATTTTCAATATAGAAATAAGGTTGCATATCTAATGAAGCAGGAATGCCGTAGAAATAATCAAACCCTGCCTGCAACGGTCCTGCTGCAAGTGGTTTAAAAAAATCAAATTCACCCAACTCATTTTTCTTCCAGTCAAGACCAAGATGCCATTTGCCGATACAGCCTGTGAAATAACCATTACTTTTTAATAAGGAAGCTACAGTAGTCCTGTTCTTTTTTATGAGCATGGTATCATATCCCCATAATACACCGTTCTGTAATCTTGTACGCCACGCATACCTGCCGGTGAGTATGCCATAACGGGTGGGAGTGCATACTGCGGAATTGCTGTGCGCGTCTGTAAACCTCATGCCTTCTGCCGCCATTTTATCAATGTTCACAGTACGAAGCTTTGAATCAGCATTCAGGCAACTCACATCCCCGTAACCGAGGTCATCAGCAAGAATATAAATGATATTGGGTTTTTGCTGGGCATGCGTCATTACTGCTGCCAGGCAACAAATAGCAAGTGTTGTAAGGCTGTTTATTGATTTCATTACAATTTTCTTTGCGTTTCACCTAAAGCTATGACATCCGCTGCTTCTACTAATTAGCGTGAATTTTGGATGTTCGGAAATGAAAATCAGTTTGTTATTGTTTCTGTTTCTGAATATTTATCACATGTACAGGTTCACATAGTTCTTTCTATTGTGTCTATCTGTTTAATGTGTTCTTTAACACATAGGATCATAGGTACATAGGTGCACATAGTTTTTCTTATTCTTTCTATTGTGTTCCTGCGTTTCTACTGTGCCTGTGTGTTAAAGATAACCAACACAGAAAACTCATGATACACACAGAAATATCCATATCGTGTTTTCTCATGCCGGTGAAATCAATATTCCTGTACAATAACATCCAAAACGCACGTTATCTATTTAAGCGCAAGGAAGTTTCCTGTTCATTACTTTATTGTTTCCCCGTAAAATAGTTGTGCTCTTTCCGTAGGGCCGGCTGCAAGATATTTTTTTAGAAATTCCTTTTGTTCCCCGCTGCGCTTACTGAGCAAAAGCAGTTGTTTGCGGATACCTTCGGTATCGTACTGAAAGTTTTCTACCAGCAGCCCTATCCCGTCTAATTTTTGATTTGCTTCAGCGATCAGCATGCTCACCGGTTCCAGCATCGTTTTGATTACAGCATCCTGCTTTTGAGGAAGAAAACCATTATTACGGTACTGTACAAACGAGTTGAAGATGTCTGTAGCCGTGTTGAGGTTATCCACTGCGGCATTATACAATTGCATATCCTGCTCACCTGCAATAATGGCAATGTTCATCCTGTTATAACCCTGCCACAGCTTAAACATTTCATTGTTTGCTCCTGCATTTTTCATGCGGTGTTCAATGGCAAGGTATTGCTGCAGGCTGTCCATTTGCAAAAAAGCCTGTACAGAATCTTTATAGTGAAAAACAGTCTTATTTTTTGTTGTGGTATTCCCGTAGCTTACGGGCTTTTCGAGCAATTGCCAAAGCGGGTCAAAGGGTATATGGGTTTGTATAAACGTAGCAGGATGCACCATAAAATACCTAAAGCTACCCTGTTGCCCGGCATCCCAGGTAGGATCAAACAACCACCACGCATCATCCAAATATACAGCGCACCATGCATGTCCCGTATTTCCTCTTGTGCTAACACCTGCAGGATAGCCGTAAACAACATAAGAAGTTAACCCGATCCTTGATGCCAGATCGGCGAACAGCCCGGCGTAATTTTCACATACGCCTTTTCTTCTGCGGAGCGTAGCGGCGATCTTTGTTTCGTGATCCACGCTCCTGTTGAAATAATAGGAGCTGTCGTCATCGTAACGGATATTGTCAGTAACCCAGCCATAAATGGCCTGCAACTGTACCTTCGGAGCATCATAACGATTTTGTATATATGCTGCAAGTGCAGCAGGAGAACGACTGGTGGAATCAGGCACAGCAATAGCAAATCTGCCAAACCCGGCATAGTTATTCCAAAGCTGCCCGTTTGCAACGCCGCAGCCCAGTAACATGCCATATACCAGCAGGTGGAATTTCATGGCCTAAAGTTATTACAAAGAAAGGAGGTGTGGAAGGGCTAAACTCAGGCTTCATTTTGCCAATGCATGCAGCAGCTTTTCATTAATTTTTACCGGGTACTTCTTTTTTAAAGATTTGATCCATTGCGCTTCCAGTACCGCCTGGTAATCATTGATCACCAGCCCCCTGGCTTCTTCAAAGCTTCTTTGTGCCGGCTCATCGTATACATTTAACACATACATGAAATGAGTTGCGCCACTTGCCGTATCCGTTATGCGTTCGGTAATTTTGCCCGGTTGTATACTTTGCTTTGTGCCGGGAATCTGTTCCAGCTCAAACCTGGCCGAATCGGCAATGATTTTTCCCTGGCTGCTTTCTCCCAGTGTTCTCCATTTTCCGATGTAGTTGTTTATATCGCTGCTTATTGTTTCGGCTGTTTCAGGGTCGGCTGTGGTAAAAAAAACAGCATTGGCGCTGGGTCCCCAGGTATACTTTGCTTTATGCTCCCCGTAATATGTCTCTAATCCTTTCTTATCTTTTGCGGCCTTATCCCAAACCTGTTCTTCCATTATTTCAAATAACAGGTTGCCTTCCGAAAATTCGGTTAGCTGATTGCGGAAAGCCATATTATAATCTTCAAGATGTACCTGGTAATATGATTTTGCAGAGGTAGCAACAAACTGTTTCATCAGATCTGCATACGGTAACGGACCAGTATAGCTACTTTTTACAGACACGATGAAGTTTAGCCAATCCTTTATCGTTTTGCTTTCTTTGTGAAATGAAAACAAAACGGTTTGATCTGTTATGTTTTTTTGCGGCGTAAAATTGTTGTTCACTAAAAAGCTGTCGGTTAAACGCCATAAAAGCGGGTCTTGCTCAAATTGCCTTTTGTAGCCGATTTCATTTATTATACGGCCGGCAAATTGCTCACGGGCAATAGCTATACGGGCATCCTGTGTAACCGCTTCTTTAAATAATGCCTCCGATTGCGTGCTATCGGTGCTTACCGGGAAATGCCTGATGCGCTTAACAATATGGATGCCAAACGCGGTTTCAAAAGGCGACGAAACATCCCCGTCTTTTTGTAAAGCATACACCGCGTTTTCAAAAAAGGGATCATACCTGCCTACGCCAAAGTCCGGCATCAGTCCGCCGGTGCTGTAAGCATTTCTTTCCGAGCTGAATTGTTTTGCCAGGGCAGAGAAATCACTTCCTTTCTGTAAAGCCTGGTATAATGAATCGGCTAACTTTTTTTGGGGTTGCTTTTCTTCAGCCGAAGCAGCAGGTATGTAAGCCAGTAATATTTGTGCTGCCCGCATCTTGCCCCATGCAGGTCTTGTGGCTGTTCTTTTAATGATATGATACCCGGCGCTGCTTTTATAGGGCATAGAAAATGCACCATCCCGGAGGGCATACGCAACGGACTCAAGCTCGTAGGGCAGTGAAAAGACCGTAATAAAGCCGATATCGCCTTTATTATTTTTTACCATGGGGTCTAATGAATGCTTTTCTGCGGTTACAGAAAAATCGCTGCCATTCTTTAATTCGGCGTAGGCCTTATGGATATTTTCAAAAGCTGCTAAAGTATCAGTTGCAGTGCGTGCGGAAGGGTTTTGAATATAGTTCGCATCAAAAGGAATAAATATATGTGATAACCGGATATCTTCCTGGCTGCGTTTAAACGCTTCTGCAGCCAGGGCGTGAATCATATTATTATCCGTCATGTAATCTGCTTCAATTTGCCGGCGAAAATTAAGCAGATCATTTTTTTGTGCGGGCAGCGTATCCATTTTACGGTCTTTAGCCGCCTGCACTTTTAATTTAAAGGCAATGAAAAGATCAACATAATCCTGCAGGGCCTGTTCATTTGCGCCGGCTGTATTGTTTTTATTAAAAGCTCTTAAAAACTCCTCTTTATCCACTTTATGTTTCCCATATGTAAAGAGGGTTTGTGCGGAAAGATATATTCCCGGTGAAAGCAGCACAATCAGAATGAGTAGTTTTTTCATCACTGGTATTCCTGAAGGGTTATAAACGTTTTAGTCTTCTTTTAAGTATTTGGGCGATCAGCAGTCAGATTCAGGTGAGTTACTACTAATGACAGGAGGGATACTCCTTCCTTATTACTGCTCTTAGCTAATGCTGATAGCCGGATGCCGACAGGCGCTCCTTTTATCACATTTTCCACATTTTCTTCCTGCAAATTAAAGCAATTTGGTTCCTCCCCGGCTTAATATCTGTCTTACTTACGCAGGCAATATAAGGCTGGAAGAAATTCAGTCCTCATAAAATAATGTTGTTTTGTATCTTCGTCCATTACAACTTACTATGGTTTATATGAACATAGGAAGGAAAAATATAAAAGAACAGTTTAAATTAAAAATTCATGGAACCGAATGTCTTGTCCATTATAATAGCTGTTGTATGCCTGATTATAGGTGTGGTGGCGGGTAAATTTATTTTTGCCGCAAATACCAAAAAGCTTATTGAAGATGCTGAAAGTCAATCTAATAAACTCATTTCCGATGCCAAAACAGCCGCTGAAAACCTGAAAAAAGAAAAATTGCTGGAAGCCAAAGAAAAGTTTGTTCAGCTAAAGTCCGAGCATGATAAGGAAGTGCTCGACAAAAACAAAAAAATTAATGATGCCGAAACCCGTATCCGGCAAAAGGAACAAACCCTGAATCAAAAAATTGACAACATTGATAAGCAGGTGAAAGAAAACGAGGTGATCAAGGAAAACCTTAACCGCCAGATAGAAGTAGTTGGCCAGAAACGCAATGAATTAGAGAAACACCAGGAGGAGCACATCCGGCGCTTAGAGAAAATAGCTGCCTTAACGGCGGAAGAAGCGAAGGCGCAGTTGCTGGAAACGCTTAAGCAGGAGGCGCAAACCCGCGCCCTTGTTATACAGCAGGAGATCATTGAAGATGCGAAGCTAAGAGCCAATAAGGAAGCCCGTAAGCTGGTCATTCAAAGTATCCAGCGTACGGCTGCAGAACAAACCATTGAAAATACGGTTACGGTGTTTAACTTAGAAAGTGATGAAATCAAGGGGCAGATCATTGGCCGCGAAGGAAGAAATATCCGTGCTATTGAAGCCGCTACAGGGGTAGACCTGATCGTGGACGATACCCCCGAAGCCATCGTGCTTTCTTCCTTTGATCCCTTAAGAAGGGAAATTGCCCGCCTGGCATTACAAAGGTTGGTTACAGATGGTCGTATACATCCCGCCCGTATTGAAGAAGTGGTGGAAAAAACCCGGAAACAATTAGAAGAGCAGGTACTGGAAATAGGCGAAAGAACCGTTATTGAGTTAGGCATTCACGGCCTCCACAAAGAACTGGTGCGTATAGTAGGGAAAATGCGTTTCCGCTCTTCTTATGGGCAGAACCTGCTGATGCATAGCCGCGAGGTAGCTAATTTATGCGGCGTTATGGCGGCTGAACTGGGGTTGAATCCCAAATTAGCCAAACGGGCAGGACTGTTACATGATATTGGCAAGGTTCCCGATGAGGAAACAGAACTGAGCCACGCTTTATTAGGCGCTAAGCTGGCTGAAAAATATGGTGAAAACCCGGCGGTAGTTAATGCGATCGGCGCCCACCACGATGAAATGGAAATGCGGTATGTGATCTCCCCCGTGGTTCAGGCCTGCGATGCCATCAGCGGCGCCCGTCCTGGCGCCCGCAGGGAAATTATGCAGCAATACCTCCAGCGTATCCGTGAGCTGGAAACCCTGGCCTTAACCTATCCCGGTGTGGAAAAAGCCTATGCTATACAGGCCGGACGTGAATTAAGGGTGATTGCGGAAGCCGATAAAATGACGGATGCCGACAGCGAAAAGTTGAGCTTTGAAATAGCGCAGAAGATACAAACGGAAATGACCTATCCGGGACAAATTAAAGTAACGGTTATCAGGGAAAAAAGAGCGGTGAACATAGCCAGATAGATGTGTTGCAGGTTGCAGGTTACAAGGTAGCAGGGTGTTTCCGTGTAACCTGAAACTTGTATCCTGTAACATCCTTCATAATTTGTTTTGGTATTTCAGGTATCCGTTGCTACCTTTGCGTCCCTTAAAAATTTGTAGTCATGAGCACAGCAGTACAATTTGTTCACGAACAATTGACCACTTCCAAAACATTCCCTAACTTCAAGGCAGGCGATAATGTTACTGTTAATTATAAAGTAGTAGAAGGTAATAAAACCCGTATCCAGGGTTTTAAAGGTGATGTTATTAAACGCCAGGGCACGGGGCATACTGCCACTTTTACCGTTCGTAAAATTTCCGATGGTGTGGGTGTAGAAAGAACCTTTCCTGTGTTTTCCCCTAATATTGATGCTGTTATCCTCCACAAGGTGGGTAAAGTACGCCGTGCCAAACTGTATTTCCTCCGCAGCCGCAGTGGCAAAAGCGCCAGGATCAGGGAAAAAAGAGCGGGGATATAATTTGATCTTCAAAAAAAATATAATGCAAGCGGAAACCTCATGGTTTCCGTTTGCTGTTAAAGCCGGGTTAACCTCAAAGAGAATTTTATATTTTGGTGGAACAACCAATTAAAATTGTAACTTTGTTTGCTCAACTTTTAAATATTTATACGATGCTTTTACTGAACTACAATTCTTTATTGATATCAATGCCGGGAGGTACCGAGTGGATACTGATCATTCTTGCTGTGCTGATTCTTTTTGGTGGACGTAAGATTCCTGAATTTATGCGTGGTCTGGGACGTGGTATCCGTGAATTTAATGATGCCAAAAGCAACGTTAAAAAGGAAATAGAAGAAGGGATGTCTGAAAAGGATGCTGCTGCCACGAAAGAGGCTTAATTTTTCATTCAACAATATTCCGCCGGTAATAATAAAGATTCGTCTTTGTTATTACCGGCAATTTTTTGTGCAAGGAGGCGCTGTATATATGCTAACAGTGCAGCTTACCCGCCGATCAGCATCCGCCCGTTTTCTTTTACAGACCGGTAAACCGCTTCCACCACTTTTATATCTTTCAGCCCTTCTTCACCCGGCACCAGCACCGGTGTATTTTGCAATATAGCCTGGGCATCCTCATCCATTTGTTTGGCCTGCTGGTTGGGAATGTTAGCATTCAGTGCTTTACCATCACTGGTCGTTCCTTTTATTCCGCCATATGCCTGAAACGGCTCCAGCTTATACCAGCCCTTTGTACAGGTAACCTGGAGGCTGTTCATGTTTTTTCCAAAGCTTGTTTCGCATTCGGCTATGGCCCCGCCGGGAAACTCCAGCCTGAATTGCATGGTTTCATCCAGGTTTTTATAAATATCCGGCCGGGCAGTGCTTTGCTTAGCGGTTACGGCAATGGGTTCTTCTCCTGTTACATACCGCGCCGCGTTTAAGGGGTATACGCCCATATCGTACATTGCCCCGCCACCCATTTCTTTTTTCTGCTTCCAGTGATCGGTGCGTGAGTCAAAATATCCCGCCCTGGCAATCACCTCCTTTACGGCGCCATAGGTTTTGTCTTTCCGGAACTGAATAATACGCTGTGTATTGGGTTCATGCTGCATACGATAACCGATGCTGAGCTTTACCTTATTTTTTTTGCAGGCGTCAATCATCGCCCGGCATTCTGCAACACTTACAGCCATAGGCTTTTCGCACCATACATGCTTGCCCGCATTAGCGGCTTTAATAACATATTCGGCATGCATGGAGGGTGGCAGAACAATATAAATAACATCTATATCGGCATTGCCGGCGATATCATCAAAGCTTTGATAGTTGTAGGTATTTTTTTCCGGAATATGATATTGCTGCTGCCAGCGTTTGGCCTTATCGGGCGAGCCGGTTACAATACCCTTTAAGCTGCAATATCGGGTAAGCTGTAAAGCCGGCGCCAGTAAATCAGTACTGTAATAACCCAATCCAACCAGGGCCACGCCGAGCTTTTCTTTTTTGGAGAAGCCTTTCACCAAGGAAAATGCTTCATTGCCCATAGTTAATGCAGCCAGGCTGCCTAAGCTGTTTTTTATAAATATCCGTCTGGTACTCATGCTGGTGAATATTAAGCTGTTTATGCTTTTTGGTGTATTGGCAACAGCAAATGGCACAGTTGCCGGCCATCTCTACTATCGCACTCCGCTTTATCTTAAAAATAAGACTTTTCGGCTATATTTCCGGACAAAGCCACTGCGAAACATTGTTTTTCGTGATCACTCAACCCATCCAACTCCTGTTTTACCGGTGAACGGATATAAAATAACGATGAAATTCATTCATCCCCTGAAACCGGATCACTGCCGAAAACAGGCTTCCATTCCGCCAGTTGAAAGCCCTTTTTGCGTTTATAGTTGAAATACGATTTTTATGAAAACAATATTCGCCCTTTTTGTTCTGGTGGCATCAGCGGGCACTTTAAAGGCGCAAACCGGTAATTATCATTTCACATCGAACCAGCAGCAGCAGGTGAAATATGATTCTGCCAATAAAGTATATTTTATTGACCGTGAGATCAACAGGGCTTCCGACATAACCATTGAAAAAAATATCATCTCTTTTGTAACCGCCGGTAATGATAAAAGCAGCGTGTATATTAATAATATAAGTCTTGAGTCTTTAGCTAATAGAGTAAGCTTTACGTTGAGCGGACGTGATATCCTCAGCGGCAAGCACGTAAAACTTGGTTTTTGGTTTATTGCCGGCGTATTAGACGAGGTGAGCTATACCAATGAAGCCATAGCGCACAGCATCGCATATAAAGACCTTTCAGATATAAATGAAACAGCATCAAATGCCATTGCCGCTGTACACACGCTTAAATAATTTAAAAGCATAAGCAAAATATTTCCCTGATCCGTACCCTTTAGTTTCAATTACCCGGAGCATCTGTGAAACCAGGTGCTTCTTTTTTTGTATACCAATGATGTTGTGTGGTAAAATACGATCAATTTTTTTCCGTAGTTGTTTTTCAACACATAGTCATATAGATCACATAGGGACACATAGGAACACATTTTGAAAGGGCATTCGTGCATTCGTGGCATCGAAAGAATAAGTATGGCAGTTATTGAGTAAGTCCTATATATTCCCAGATCAGTGAACAGGCACATCACCAGAAGAAAACATGGTCAATTACCATTGCTTTTAGCAAACTGCATTTCATGCAATTTGGCATAGAAGCCCTCCAGCTCCAGTAATTCAGTATGTGTTCCTGCTTCTTTGATCTCTCCTTTATCCAATACAATTATTTTATCTGCTTTCCGGATGGTAGAAAGCCGGTGGGCAATAACAATAGAAGTGCGCCCTTCAATTAAGGTATCAATAGCGTGTTGTATCAGTTGCTCGCTTTCCGTATCTACCGATGATGTAGCTTCATCCAGGATAAGAATAGACGGATTATACAGCAGTGCGCGGATAAAAGACAGGAGTTGGCGCTGGCCCAATGATAGGGTGCTCCCTCTCTCCATTACATTGTAATCGTAGCCGCCCGGCAATTGCATAATAAAATCATGCATCCCGATCAGCTTCGCCGCCTGTATTACCTCCTCCCGGCCGATAGCATCATTGCGGAGCGTTACATTGTCGTGTATGGAGCCGGAAAATAAAAAAACATCCTGCAGTACCACACCTGTTTTACTGCGCAGCGCATCCAGCTTATATTGATCTATGTTAACATCATCAATCAATATGGCGCCCTTCTGAATTTGGTAAAGCCGGTTAATTAAACTGATAACAGATGTTTTTCCACTCCCGGTATGCCCTACAATGGCAAGGGTTTCGCCCGGCTGAATGGCAAATGAAATATCTTTTAAAACATAGTTGTCTTTATTATAAGCAAACCATACTCCTTTAAATTCTACTTTTCCCTTAACGGTCAAAGGCGCATAATTCCCTTCCCTCACAATAAAATCCGGGTTATCCAATACTTTAAATATTCTTTCACTGGCCACCATGCCCATTTGCAATACATTAAATTTATCGGCTATCATCCGCAAGGGGCGAAATAATAAGTTCAGGTAAAGCATAAAGGCGATCATTATACCCAGCGTAGCATCACCCTGTATGGCATCGCGGGCGCTCCACCATATCATTAAGCCCATAGATACCGCCATTATAATTTCCACAAAAGGAAAGAAAACAGAATACGCAAAAATGGCCCTGATATTGGCATTGCGGTGCTCCCTGTTGATCTTTTTAAATTTGGCAAACTCCCTGTCTTCCGCTGCAAAGGCCTGCAGCACCGCCATGCCCGTGATATGCTCCTGCGCAAAGGCGTTGAGCTGGGCAACCGCGTTCCTTACTTTTTGAAAAGATACATTCACGCTTTCTTTAAACCACCAGGTTACAACAATTAAAACGGGCAGTATGGCCATACACACCAGGGTGAGTTTCCAGTCGGTAAAAAACATAACTGCCAGTATGGCAATAATGGAAAGCAGATCGGCAATAATAGAGATCAATCCTTCTGAAAAAATATCGTTAACTGCTTCTATATCATTGATGGTACGCGTGGTTAGTGTTCCAATGGGTGTTCTGTCGAACTGCGACAGGTTAAGATGGATCACTTTTTTATATACGGTAATGCGAAGATCCTTTACAACCGTTTGCCCAAGCCATGAAGTAAGAAAAGAAAAATAAAAACGTAAAGCGGTTTCAGCCAAAAGCAAGCCAATTTGTATAATGGTAATAACAATTACCGTATTTACCAATCCGCCCCTGATGTATTTGTCTACCGTTACCTGGATGAGCCACGGACGTACGGGCGACATCACAGCCAGTACAATAGCCAGTGTTATAGAAATGAAGAATTGCTTTTTATAGGGCGCTGCATATCTAAATACCCGCCTGAGCAAGCCGAAGTCGAAAATTTTTTTGGCCGGTGATACTGCTGACATAATTAGAGCGCAAACCTACGTAAATTTTGCTTGTTCATTGTTTCAGCTGATCTGTTTCCCAGGGCAGTTCTACTATCATCTGCATATCCGGCCGACCAAACACCAGTGAGCAACAAAATATATTTTCAACAACAAAAAATTTTTTACCAGGTTCATCAGGGAAAAATTTCCTGTACACTATGCAAATAAGTCTTCCATTAACACTTCCGCCTGTATGCGTCCCAGATAGTATTCATTTTTCCGGGTACCATAAGTGGTGATCATAGTAGGGAACAGCGTTTTTTTTGTACCGGTTTCAGCGCGGAAAACATTCACTTTCGTATCCAGTTCGGCAGCATATTTTTTATCTATCACGAACTCGCTGCCGGAAAATTTCATTTCACAAATATTGATACAGCGATCCTGCCGGTCCAGCAGCAGGTCAATCTGTGCCCCTTGAGCCCCTTTTCCGGGTGCATGTCTCCAGGTGGCGGCATTCATCAATACACCTTCTATTCCGAGCCTGCGCCTGATCTGTAATACATGTTTCTGGCAAATGGATTCAAAAGCAAAGCCGCTCCAGCTAATATAGGCAGGCGTTCCGTATTGCCGGAGCCAGGCGCCGCCCGCGGTGTCCTTTGCATGCTCAATGAACTTGAGGTAAAACAGCGAGTATTCGTCCGACAGCTTATAAATACCTTCATTGGTGTTCTTTTGAAAAGGAATGTAAGGCGTAATAAAACCCGATTCTTCCAGCTCCTGCAGGATCCGTGAAGTGGTGCCTCCGGAAGTAAAGCCGCATTCGTTGATAATTTCATTACGCGAGAGGCCTTTCCCTTTGGCAGCCAGTGCGCGGATCACCCGTTCATGGTTTTCCGAATGGGCAAACAGCGATTTATAGAGATTGCTGAATTCAATTTTTAAAGGGCCGTCTTTGGTAAAGCAAAGCCGGTCTATTACCTGGGCAGCGCTTTCTCCGGGGTTAACGTTTCGCAGGTAGTGTGGTATGCCGCCCATAGCCATATACAATTGCAGCTGGTTGTACTGGTCGAGTATAACACCCTTACTTTTCAGGTATGCCTGTGTTTCTCCCAGCGTAAATGGAAGCAATCGGATCGTTTGGGTGACCCGGTTATGGAGACCGCCCCGGTTGTTAATGATCCTGTCTATCATCCAGGAAGCAGCCGATCCGCAGATAATTACTTTTAAATGGGATTTTTTGGAAGCGGAAGCGTTCCACCAGTGGTCAAAGGCTTGTAGAAAACCAGACTTACGGGTGTCAGTCCAGGGAAACTCATCAAAGAAAATAACGGCAGGTTTGCCGGAAGGAAGTGTATCAAGATAGGTGTCCAGCATCGTAAATGCCTGTAGCCAGTTGGCAGGGATAGCCAGGGCCACTGCGCTTTTGGCAGCCAGTTGGAGGGCCCGGCTGAAATTTTCAAGCTGCGTTTTCATTGTAGCCCCGTGAATGCCGGTAAATTCGAATACCATCTCATCTTTACAGAAAGTACGTACGAGATATGTTTTGCCTACCCGGCGGCGGCCGTAGATGGCGATCAGTTCGGGTTCAGGGCTTGCCAGCCTGCCCGCCAGTATTTTCTGCTCCGCAATACGCCCGGTGATCTTCATGAATATTTATTTCCATCCAAAATTAGCATTTTTATGCTATTTTGGACAAATATATTAAATTATATGGAGCCAATTTTTTGTAAAAAGTCATATTTTGGACGAATATATTTCAACGCTTTCCGGTTAAATGCATCGGCAGGAATGAGGTATTGGTGAATTTTGTTTTTTTGACACATTATAAGAGTAAGTATTTCGGTGTATGAAGATCCGCGAAGCGGGAAACAGCCGAAGGCTACGGAAGTGCCTCGTAATGCACTTTGGTCTTACCCATTCGGCAAGGCAGAGGACGATCTGTCCAGTCCTTTTGTTACCGGTTATATATTGCCATGAGCCGATTATACCATGTATTCGGCTCAGAAATAGTTAAAAAATGAGCCAAATAGAACAATTATTCGGCTCATACAAATTTAGAGGCTAAAGATGCGGGTATTTCTTCCGGGTAATAAATAGAAGTATAAAGCGTATAGCCTTCAACAGGATTTCAATATTGAAAGAATAAGCATTTCGGTGTGTGGAGACAAAACAAAAAACAGTTATTGATCGTATTACTTATTACTGCTCCGTACTATAGCATATTTGGCATTATCAAAAAACTTCTTATCTTGAAGGTGCTTTTTTAATCCTTCAATCTTTTGACTGCCTGCCCCCGTCCCTGCCTGCCGTTCGGCAGTTCAGGCAGGCGTACCGATCCGGGCGGGCGGGCCCTGCCACTACCCGAACCCGATTTCAAAAAAACATGAGCCGGTATTAGCGGGAACTGTGATGTCTTTGTATATGCTTGACTTTACAGGAAACTGCAAAAATGGTGCATGTGGTTGGGAGTGGTGAAGCTGTATGCCGGATATTGCCTAACTTAATACCGCTTATCGTTTATTTGCGCTGTTTGTCTATTTCTTTTTTTGGTACAGCTCAGTTTACATTATTTGCCTGTATGGTTAATACCTCCATAGAACCATCCGTCTTCCTTTATCCGGGCGTTCTGTACCGGTAAGGTACGCCCTCGTTCATGCCGCATACTGGATCATGATCACCGCTTTTTTTATTTAAAAAAAAATACGTGATCGTAAAGGCGGGACTTCCCTCCTTTGTTACCTGCGTATCTGTGCGGCTGCTGTTGCTTATCGCCATCGCATATATTAACCTGCATTACCTGCTTCCCCGGTACCTGCTCACGGGCAAATACCTGGAATATTTTTTTTTCGTAGTGCTTTCCATAGCCGGGTACCTGCTGGTACAGGGATTGTTTGATATTTTTTTATACGGCTATGTGCTCGGCCCTATGAGAAGGAATTTCTTTTGGGAAACGATCTCTTATAATTTCTTCAGCACGCTAAATTGTAATTAAGGGATCCATTAAATCCATGCATGCTATTTTTCCGGAAAAGCTTTTTATGCGGGTGCATAAATCGTTTATCGTTGCCAGGAACAGGATCATTCGCGTGGAAAGAAATAAGATTATTTTAAAAAATCACCAGGTACCCATAGGCAGAAATTATAAAGAAGCGCTGGAGTTGTGGATGTATGGCAAAAGATAAAGCGCTAAGGGAACTGCCTGAATACCGTTAACCGAAGGAGCAGTTCTACAAAAATAAAACCTATCGCCAGCAATGCCATTGGATGAAACCGTTCCGTATATAACCGGGTAGTAGTGATATTAAGTTTTGTTTTTTCAAGCTGATCTATTTCCTGGTAAATGGCCTCAAGCCCCTGGTTAGCCTTAGCACGGAAATATTTACCGCCTGTTTCCGCTGCAATTTCTTCCAGCAGGGGCTCATCAATATTTACCTTTTCCTGCTGCATAATGATTTGTCCGCCGGGGCCCTGCACCGGGGTGCTGGCATAACCATCCGAGCCTATGCCAATGGTATATACCTTTATTCCCAGGGATTTGGCTATTTCCTTGGCCGTCCTGGGGTCAATCAACCCACCGTTGTTTTCACCGTCGGTAAGCAATATTACCACTTTGCTTTTGGCTTCACTGCTGCGTAAGCGGTCAACACTCGTGGCTAACCCTGAGCCTATTGCTGTTCCATCCACTAAAAATCCTCCATCTACCTGGTATATCTGCGATTCCAATACGGCGTGATCACCCGTAACCGGGCATTGCGTAAAGCTCTCCCCTGCAAATACCACCAACCCTATCCTGTCTGCCGGCCGGTTGCGCACAAAATCTCCGGCTACTTTTTTGGCTGCTTCCAGCCGGTTGGGATGAAAATCCTGGGCCAGCATGCTGCCGCTCACGTCTAAGCACAATACAATATCTATTCCTTCGCCCTCCACATGCTTTTCATCATTATGGGTTTGCGGCCTTGCAAGCGCCAATATAATGCAGGTTAGGGCCAGCAGCCGCATTACAAAAGGAATATACCTGAGCTTGTTTTTGAGCGAATGTGTATTCCGGAAACTTTTAAGCGAAGAAACCATCATGGTGCCACGCATCCTGCTGGCATAACTGATATACCATCCGGCCAATACCGGAATGATCAGCAACAGGAACAATACCCCGGGATTCGCAAATTCAATATGTTCAAAATAATCTCTGAGCACTTTTATTGTTTTAAATGATCCAGCGCCCGTATCACTTTTTCGATAGTATGCAACGAAGCGGAAGCCAGCTCTTTCCCGGGCTGATACCTGGCAAACTTAACGGCATCGGATATGCGCAATGCTTCAGCGGTTTTACTCACCATTTGCTTATCCAGCATACCATTAAGCAACAACAACAATTCATCTGTTGTTTTTTGTAAAGCCGGGATGCTGAATCTTCTTTCTATATATACTTTAAATATGCCTGTTAATATACTGTAATGCTTTTTCCATTCCTCATTATTTGTCAACTGTTCAGCCTCCAGCGCACGGAGGCTGTTTATTGCTTCTTCCAACGGTGAAAGGGTGCTGCTATGCACACCGGAAGCTATTGGCTTAGCCGTTCTTGATTTCAGCCATAGCCATACTAAAATGCCCAGCACGGCTAATGATAATATGCCCGCCACCCAATACCACCAGGGCGTTTTTTCATCCGGCACATCAATGATCTCCCTGATATCATGGTAGGTGCTGTCTTTTAATTGAACGGGAACAATCGTTACAGGCAGGGAATCTGCACGTATTGTTTGTTTATTGATGGTAACCTTTACAGCGGGTATCACCCAAATGCCCGAATCAAAACCCGTAATGGTAAAAGACTGGCGATAGGTGGTAACGGAGGCTTCCATTGCAGAATCCATTGGCGACCTGCTCAGCACTTCAAGATGATTAAAGCTGTCGGGCAGGTTAAACCATTTTGTTACGGGGCGGCCGGGGCTGGTTTTTACCTCAATATGCAATTCAACGGGCTCACCGATCAGCACATGATCGCGGTTCACGGAAGCTTTTATGGTTGCAGAAGAAGACTGGGCAGAAGCCACAGCGGTAAAAAAGAGGCAATGAGCCAGCAGCGTAAACAAGTATACCGGTAACCGCCCTGGCGATCCGGAATTAAAAATGCACCCAACGGGGCCTATTAAACGAATGCGCCCTTTTATATATTTACATTTCTTCATCGCAGGCTACCAGGGAGTAATTTATTTTGCTGCTTTTTTTCTCTTTGAAAAAAACCGCTGTAACACTTTTACGTAATCTTCATCCGTTCGCAGGTAAAGCAGGTCGGCGCCCGATTTTAGAAAAGAAAGCCTGCAGGCTTCTTCATTCCGCATAAACTGTTCGTGATAATTATACTGTACCATTTTGTCGTTGGTATCAATCCATTGCGTGCGGCCCGTTTCTGCGTCCTGCACCTGCGTCATACCTATTTCAGGCAAGTCCATATCCATTTTATCGTACACTTTAATACCAATAACATCGTGGCGGTTGCCGGCAACCCTCAGGGGATCATCGTACTGTTCTACCATGAAATCGCTTAAAATAAAGGCAATGCTTTTTTGCTTAACGGCGGTATTAAAGAACCGTACCGCTTCATTCAGGTTGGTTCCTTTGCTTTTAGGCTGTACGGTTAATAATTCCCTCACCACATACAACGCATGCTCCTTACCCTTTTTAGGCGGAATGTAAAATTCAATTTTATCGCTAAAAAAAATAACACCTACCTTATCATTATTATTTACGGCAGAAAAAGCCAGCACGGCGCACACCTCGGTGATCAGGTCTTTTTTGCGCTGCTGCACGGTTCCAAACAGGGAGCTGGCGCTAATGTCTACCAGCAGCATCATGGTAAGCTCTCTTTCCTCTTCAAACAGCTTGCTGAACGGGGCGCCCATACGGGCAGATACATTCCAGTCTATAAACCGCACATCATCTCCTGCCGCGTATTCCCTCACTTCCTTAAACACCATGCCCCGGCCTTTGAACGCCGTGTGGTATTCACCGGTAAAGAAATTGGTAGTGAGCTTTTTGCTCCTGATCTCCAGCTCTTTTACCTTTTTTAATATGTCGGCTACGCTTAAAGTGTTATCAGCACTTTTAGCGCTAACGCGTTTTTTTGCTTTCATATTGCTATTAGCTGTCAGCAATGAGCCGTCAGCTTTCAGTTGAGTAATTGCTAATGATAAGCTACGTACTCTTGTTTCATTTCTCACTTTTCTCTCTTCTTCGAATTTGAAATTTGTATCTTATTTGGTTCTTGTAATTTGGTTTTTGATACTTTGTATTTCATCAGCGGTCTGTCCCTCCTTTGTCGGGTACCGACCGCTTTCATCACATCTCCCTTGCTCTAAACCGATGAGGTTTCCCTACCCTGCAATTGCCAGCCCGTAAACCTCATGGGTTTCGCTTCTCCCATTTTCAAATTCCCTCATTTTCAAATTCTCACGGCACATTCACCGCTCTTAATATTTCTTCTACCACAATTTCGGCATTAATACTTTCCGCTTCCGCTTCATAGGTTAATCCTATACGATGACGGATCACATCTTTGGCAATGCTCCTTACATCTTCAGGTATAACATAACCCCGCTTGTTCAAAAACGCATGTGCCTTAGCCGCCAGGGCCAGGTTAATGGAAGCCCGGGGCGATCCCCCGTAAGCGATGAGCGGTTTGAGTTTATCTAACCGGTATTGTGATGGATTACGGGTTGCAAAAACAATATCTAATATATAGTTCTCTATCTTTTCATCCATATATACCTCCCTTACCAGGTCTCTCGCCTGCAATACTTCTAATGTGCTCACTACCTGTTTTATAGGAGGAATTTTAACCCGGTTCAAATTCTGGCGAACAATAAGCAGCTCTTCTTCCCGGCTGGGATAATCAATCAGCACTTTCAGCATAAAGCGGTCAACCTGCGCCTCGGGCAACGGGTAAGTGCCTTCCTGGTCAATAGGATTTTGTGTAGCCAGCACCAAAAATGGCTCATCCAGCTTATATGTGGTTTCGCCAATGGTTACCTGCCTTTCCTGCATGGCTTCTAACAGGGCGCTCTGCACTTTAGCGGGGGCGCGGTTAATTTCATCGGCCAAAATGAAATTGGCGAAGATGGGCCCCCTGCGCACCACAAATTCATGCTTTTGCTGGTGATAGATCATTGTTCCAATCACATCTGCCGGCAGCAGGTCGGGCGTAAACTGTATGCGGCTGAATTTGGCGTTAACAGATTGCGCCAGCGATTTAATAGAAAGTGTTTTAGCCAGCCCGGGCACACCTTCCAGCAGCACATGCCCGTTGCTGAGCAAACCAATCAGCAGGCGGTTAATCATATACTGCTGACCAACGATTATGGTGGCTATCTCGCTTTCCAAACGGTCAACAAAGGAGCCGGCTTCCTGTATTCTTTCATTTAACCGTTGAATATCTTCTGCGGTTTGTAATATCATTTATAATGCGGATTTATACGATAAAAGCGTAAACTGCCTGGTTACTAACGCAATGATACGCCTCAAGTTGCAAAGCCTTTGCCAAAAATCACAGATAAGCTCATTCTCTGTTTTTAGAATCTATCACAATCGTTACTGGCCCGTCATTGATCAACGCCACTTTCATATCGGCACCAAAAATACCGGTTTGTATTTTTTTCCCGAGATCATTTTCTAATTGAACGATCATTTTTTCATACAGGGGAATAGCCATATCACTTTTGCCGGCCCTGCTGTACGAAGGCCGGTTACCCTTTTTGGTGGATGCGTGTAAAGTAAACTGGCTCACTAATAAAATATCGCCCCCCGTTTCTTTGATACTTACATTCATCACACCCTGTGCATCATTAAAAATACGCATATGCACCATTTTGGCGCTTACCCATTCTATATCTCCGGCGCTGTCGGTATCCGTTATGCCCAGTAATACCAGCAACCCGTTTTTAATAATGCCGCTTATTTTACCTTCTACCGTAACGGAAGCTTCCGAAACACGTTGTATTACTGCCCGCATAAATGCCCGCTTTTACTGCACTGCAAGTTAATGTGAAAATAAATTGGCGGAAAAAAACTAATTTTCCTGCACAATCCCATCCGTATTGAAACAATAATAAGCAACCGGAAAGATACACATAACGTAGGGGTATGTTAATCGTAAGATGACAGAGGTTAGACGTGAAATTGTGCTCACGTTTCACCTTTCACTTCCAACAATGAGATATGACATAATATAATTACAGTAGTATGAGCAAAGTAGACATACGGAAGGAAATTATATTTAAAACTGCCAGGAGCGGCGGTAAAGGCGGTCAAAATGTTAACAAGGTGGAGACCATGGTGGAAGGCTATTTTGATATTGACCGGTCGGCCCTGCTGGATGAGGAGCAAAAACAATTGGTAAAGCAAAAGCTCCGCAATAAGATCAACGCTGATGGGTTATTGCTGGTGAAGTCACAGGCGGCGCGTACCCAATTAGACAATAAGCAATTGGTGGTAAAAAAGATGAACGACCTCATTAATCAATCCTTAATAAAGCCCCGAAAAAGAATAGCCAGCAAACCTACCAAAGCCGCTAAGCAAAAGCGGATGGAGGAAAAGAAAATAAAGGGGCAGATAAAGGAAGGAAGGCGTAAGGTGAGACCGGAGGAGTGAGATAATGATTGTGGTAACATAAACCTTGTATCCCTTCGGGATAGAGAAAAGCTTTATTGAAGCAATTCGGAACAGTCTACATGAGCGGTACTAACGCAACTGCCGGGCAGAATTATCAATACATATACTTAGCTTTTTGAAGACACCGGTTAAATGAAAAGGCGGTCATTGGACATAAGGGATGCAGCTATTTCCTTTCTCCCTTTTTTAGCCTTATCTTTAAGATACCATTATGAAAGCAGGCGCCGGTTATATTGCAGTTGTGTTTTTATTCCTGCTGTGCAGTTGCCAGAAAGAATTAAAAGATGATGACAGTACAGGTAAATCCTATACCGTACACATCGTATTCCAGCCTGTTGTGCAGGGGCAGCCTTTGATCTTCAATCAACCCTATACCAACGCTTTCGGAGAAGATTATACGGTTACCGCCTTCCGGTTTTATATAAGCGCCTTGTCGCTGCAAAATAACCATACCGTTTTACCCGTGACCAATGAAGTTAAATACCGGCTTGCAGATGCAGCCATTGGCAATACCCTTTCCTTCACCGTTTCCACTGATCAAAACACCTTTAATGGTCTTTCTTTTCAGTTAGGAGTAGACAGCATTGATAATGTAAGCGGCGCCCAGAGCGGCGATCTTGACCCGGCCAAAGGCATGTTCTGGACCTGGAACAGCGGCTACATTATGGCCAAGCTTGAAGGGGCTTCTTCTTTTTCTACCGTTCCGGACGGCAATTTTACCTATCATATTGGGGGCTTCAGCGGAGAGCACAAAGCCATACGCTCCATTGTGCTCCCCGCTCCGGAAGGCCGGCAAATAACGTTAAAGGATAGCCGCACAACCACTGTTGTTATTAAGGCCGATATAAGCAAATGGTTCAATGCCGTGCATGCTTTATCCATAGCCGATAACGCATTCGTGCATAGCCCCGGTTCATTAGCCGGCTTATATGCAGACAATTATGCCACCATGTTCAGCATAGCATCAATAACAGAAGAATGATGCATCGCGCCGTCATATCGCTTATAGGGTTGCTGCTTGGCTGCTTATTATTCCTGGAAGCCTGTAAAAAACAGGGTAGTGTTGCGGCTCCGTTAGTACCGTTGCAATTCATAATACCACCGGGATTTCCCGACCCGGTATATAAGTTTGAAAATAATACGCTCAGCCAGCAGGGCTTTGAATTGGGAAAGAAGCTGTTTTACGATGGCCGTCTTTCGCAGGATGGCAATTTCCCCTGTGCTTCCTGCCACCAGCAGTTCGCCGCGTTTGCCACTTTTGATCATCCATTTAGTCATGGTTTCAACAACCAGTTTACCACCCGCAACGCCCCGGGCTTATTTAATGTGGCCTGGATGAAGGAAATGCACTGGGACGGGGGCATCAATCATATTGAAGTGCAGCCGCTGGCGCCTATTGTTGCCGAAAATGAAATGGCAGAAACCATAGATAACGTCATTGCCAAACTAAAGGATGACGCCGCTTACCGGCAGATGTTCAAAACGGTTTTTGGCGATGAAGAGATCAATTCGCAAAGAATGCTTAAAGCGTTAACACAGTTCGTTGCTATGTTAGTTTCGGCCGATTCCAAATACGATAAAGTAAAAAGGGGCACAGCTTCTTTTACGGAAGCCGAAGCGGCAGGCTACCAGGTTTTTCAGGCAAAATGTGCTGCCTGTCATACAGAACCCTTATTTACCGATCATTCGTTCAGGAATACAGGCCTGCCGGTAAACGATATATTAAAAGACGTTGGCCGCATGCATGTTACCGGCAACCCTGCCGATTCGCTCAAGTTTAAAGTGCCCAGCCTCAGGAATGTATATGCCACTTTTCCTTACGGGCACGATGGACGCTTTTATTCCATAGGAGCCGTTATAGATCATTACCGCTTTGGCGTGGTGAGCAGCCCTACCACCGACCCGCTGGTAAAAGATAAGATAGCGATCAGCGATTACGAAAAGCTGGACCTGCTGGCTTTTTTACGAACACTTACCGATTCCACGTTCATTAATAATAAAAGCTTTGCGGCAGCCGAATAAATACAGGAGTTCCCCCGTATCTCTCACATTTATATATTCCTACCCATAGACCAATAATTTCCCGCCCGCCTACCGGAGGCCAGGTAAACGCGAAATAATGCTTTCCTATAAAAGTTGCAGCCATTTCTGCTTCAACCTTAAAAAAAAGATTCTTTTTCCTGATTACTTTTTGAGTTGTACTGCGATATAAGCTAAAGCGCCTGCATTCCGGTAGAATGAAAAGACGCAGCTTATGACTTTCACCCCGGCCTGCCTGCAATAACGCACTGAATCATTTCTTACAACCGTCAAAAAAAATGTATGAGCACTCAAAATCCCACAACTGTTCTCATCCGGTATATGGATGGGCAAAACAAAGGACAAACTGAAAAGTTTACAGTAACGCCCACCCTGAACATCACTATCGGCAGGGGCGATGCCAATCTTATCGCCTTCGATCCGGCAAATGATATCATCAGCCGGCAGCATTGTCATATCCGGGTAAACCCGCAGGTTCCGGATACCTATGAAATAACCGATCTGCAAAGTAAGAACGGCACTTATGTAAACGGGCAGGTTATTACAGGAACAACTGCGCTCATAGCCGGTGATACGATCCGGCTGGGCAAAGAAGGTCCCCTTTTAGCATTCAATTTGGATCCTAAACCCGTTTCCCATATCAAAAAAACCCGTGTGGTAGACGCGGTGGATGGTTCATCTAAGGAAACGAAGCTGCATCAGGCTGCTCCTGCGGCTGCTAACACCGCATTGCCTAAGGAAACCATTGGCAAGCAAACGATGCTGCACATGATAGCGCAATCCGAGAAGAAGAGTCGCAAGGGTGTTCTTGTTGCCATTGCAGCGTTGCTGATCCTTATGGGAACGGCTGGCTGGCTGGTATACTCCAATCGTTCCGCATCCCAGGTAATCCATATCGCTGGCGCAAATACAGATTCTTCAGGAAGTGCACGATCGCTTTCTGCCGCCCAGATCAATAAAGCCAATGAAACTAAAGTGGTATCCATAGAACTGGGCTGGAAACTGGAATTAACCAATACCGGGGAGCAGCTCTACCATGTGTACCTGCCACAGAAAACGCAGCAGGGCACCATGTACATGGCAGCTTATGTTACCAATAATACGGGTGCCACAGAGCCCTGGCTCTCTACACAAAGTGCATCACCACAGGGTGCAGACCTGCGGCCCATAGGAGGTTTTGGCACAGGAACCGGCTTTGTAGTAGATGAACGCGGCTTTATTATGACCAACCGCCATGTAGCAACACCCTGGCTCACCTCCTACCAGTTTTCTCCCGATGCTTTCCCCGGACTGCTCATTGGAATGAATGAGAAGGGAGAGCTTGCTGTTAATGAAAAAGTGAGCATTAGCCAGGAACAGGTAAGTAATTGGGTGCCTGCGGAAGCCATGAACTATAACCGGCAACTGATCCAGGCAGGCGTTAAAATGATTGACGGCCGCTCTGCCTACCTGGATGTTACTTTTGCCAACAATTCATTACGCACCCCGGCAAAAGTTGTGCGTATTTCCAACGTTCATGATGTGGCGATGATAAAAATTGAACTACCTGAAACACTTACGCAGGTAGAAATGTTCGACAATTATAATGAAATAGAACCTGGCAGCCCTGTAGTGGTGATGGGATATCCCGGTATGTCGCCCGACCAGTTTGTTGCCAACCGCTCGCAGGATGCTTTTAACCGTAACCCCAATATTGTAAAAGTACCGGTGCCAACGGTAAGCACCGGTAATATCGGGCGCTTGGTAAAGGGTAGCAGCAGCGGTAATAAAATAGATGAATACCTGAGCGTTATGGGCGATTATTACCAGCTTACCATTAATTCCACCGGCCCCGGTAACAGTGGCGGACCAATGTTTGATGAGCAGGGACGTGTAATAGGCATTTATTCTGCGGGTAACTCAACCATGTCTTATTCTATACCCATTAAATATGCCATTGAACTGATGGGCAGGCAGGAAGTGATTCGATAACAGGATGCCCTTCGGTATATGATCACCTGCTTTTTTTGACGGGCACTGCCTCAAACCGCCGGCTCCCCCGTACGGGGAGCCGCGGCAGGCAGCCGTTATGACACGTTCATGGTAAAATATTTTTATGCGATTTCCCTGGCAAAAAAAAACAGACCGTGCTTTCGTAAATAGTACAACAGCAATTTCATGTAATATTTATTGCTTATCGGAAACCGGCCCGGCCCGTAGTTCCAATGAAGACCGTATTCTTTATTTCTGCCCTGGCCAAAACCAGGATGCCTGGTTTGCTATGGTGGCCGATGGTATGGGCGGACATAATGCGGGAGAAGTGGCCAGCAGGATAGCCTGTGAATCGGCAAGAGCATACATGGAGCGGGAATACAACCGGCATGAGGCTAAAAAAATGCTAAAGGCACTGGTGCAGGTAATGCATCACAACATTCGCACCACTTCCGCTAACGATCCGGCCTGCAGCGGTATGGGCACTACCTCAACAGCGGTCTTCATCAGCGGTAATACCCTCAGCTTTGCCCATGTGGGAGACAGCCGCCTGTACTTTTTTTCAAACAATGAACTGGTGCAATGCACTACAGATCAAACCCTGGTAACCCAGATGATAAGGGAAGGGAAAGTAAAACCGGAAGAAGCCCGCAATCATGATATGAAACATGTGCTGATGCAGGCGCTGGGTACGGCAGACCAGGTTAGCCCGCAGATAGGCGGGCCGCTGCCTGTGCATCCGGGTGACTATTATTTTTTATGTTCCGATGGTATTTATGATATGTTATCCGATGCCGAGCTGGCATTGCTCTTTTCCATGCGCCGGCCGGAGTTTGCCATGGAATGTATTAAAGCCCTTTGTTTTGAGCGTGTTGCACGCGATAATTTTTCAGCATTGCTGATCGAAATAAACGCCGGGCAGGAAGTGATCAGCAATGGAGTCACCAAAGAACAAAATATTATGTTATGAAGCAGCCCAGTAATGAAGCGTATGAAATATTGGATAAAATAGGAGAAGGCGGTATGGGTACCGTATACCTTGCAAAAGATGTGATGCTGGAACGTTATGCAGCCATTAAGATATTGAATAAGCCGGTAAACACGTCTACCGAACAGATGCAGGCCCGCTTTCAGCAGGAGGCGCTGGCGCTGGCTAAATTAAACCACCCCAATATAACGCACCTCTATGCTTTTATTCCCCGCGGGGATACCTACTGGATGGTGATGGAATATGTGAAAGGCAATACACTGGAAGAATGGCTGCACAAAAAAGGCGCTATGAGCTCCCTTATGGCATGCAGTATGGTAAGCCAGTTACTTAACGGGTTAGAACATGCGCATCGCAAAGGTATTATACACCGCGATCTCAAACCTGCCAACATAATAATTTCGGAAGAAGGAGAAGTGAAGATCATGGATTTTGGCATAGCCCGCATACGCAATTCGCAGCGGCTAACCCAGCAGGGGAAATCGGTGGGCACCCTGGAATATATGGCGCCCGAACAAATACAGGGAAAGGAGGGCGATGAGCTATCGGACATCTATGCAACGGGAAATATTTTATATGAATTGCTCTGCGGGCATCCCCCGTTCAACGGCGATACGGATTACCATCTGATGAAAGCAAAGCTGGAAGAAAAGCCTCCGCCTGATCCTGAACTTATCAGCAAAACCACCCCCGCACTACAGCAGGTAATATTTAAGGCTTTGGAAAAAAAATCAGCAAAGCGTTTTCCCTCGGTGAGCGCTTTCAAAGCAGCGCTTCTTAAAAGTATTCCATCTGCTTTACTCAATGAAGCGGAACTGGCGGAAATGCTGAAGCGGGATGTGCAGGAAAAACCACAGCCGGCAACCAACTATAAGGGCATGCCGCTCAGTATAAGTCAACGCTGGTTATCACTGCCGGCCGCCATTCGGGCATTGTCAGCAACGCCGGGAGCAGTAAAGCTTCCACCCATCAGGGCATTTAAGTTCGAGAACATAGCTGCGTATCTCAACCGGTGGAATACAAATAAATCCATCGTATTGCTTATTGGGGTCGTTATACTGTGTGCAGCATTGCTTACCGCCAATTATTACAGCAACAGGGATAAGGAAAAGCGCATAGGACAAAGCGCCGGCAGTGTCGTCAGCAAGGAATATCATGTAGCCCTTCCGTTAAACGAAGCACCGGCGCAAATACCCAAAAACACGGGTATTATTGAAGAGCAGTTAGCAAAAAACAGCCTGCCTTACATGTCGGCGCCGGAACCCGTGCGGGCAAAGGAAGACTCCGGCAAGAAAAAAACAAAACCGCTGCCGGTTGAAAAAGTAAAGGATAAAGAAAGTCAAACTCCGGATAAAAACGAGGCTGCTCCGGAAGAGGAAGTTACAGAGGAGTCTCTGCCACCCACTCCAGCCAATGCTTTAACCCGGCCGATAAGCGTTCCTGCCGGAAAAAAGATAAGCGTAATTTTAGACCAGGATCTGAGCTCGGAAGAAAAACATAAAGACGGCGCTATCGTTCGCCTTCACTGCAACGAAGATGTGGAGGCAGGAGGCAGGGTAATTATAAAAAAAGGAGCGCCTGTTTACGGCAAAATTGTGGACGTAACACCGGCCCAGGGCAGAAGAAAAGCGCTTATCGGCTTTGTTATTCAACGGGTGCAGGCTACCGATGGAAGCAGCATCAGGCTGCAATCCGAACGATTCCGGCTGAAAGGGCAGGCCAATAACGTTCCTGCTGTTTACAAAGAGGGCACTCCATTTAGTGTAATCCTGGGCAAGGGAACGGTAAAGTGAATTTATATTTTTACATGCGCCCAGTTCTCTTTGGTTTTAATACGGTGTACCTGCATATCAGATACCCCGTATTTATCCGCGATTTCCCGGAGCGTCTTTTTTTCTTTCAGCAGCTTCTTTATTCCTTTTACTTTCCTGATGTCAAGCTTCGGTCCTTTTTTGGTGGGATTCTCTTTCCGCCTTTTTAAAGCAGCTTTTACCCTTGGGTTCTTTTTGTTGTGCGCCGATACCTCATCCTGGGTTGCCCATTTAAGGTTGCTGTATTTATTATTCTCATAATTGTGATCAAGATGAATAATAAAATTCTGCTTCGCTTTGGGCTTGGGCAAAAAATGTTTTGCTACCAGCCGGTGGATCAAAGCGGTATAGTATTCACCGTTTAGCTTTTTTCGCCATATCGGGTAATTGGCCTGCCTGCTCAGCCGCAATACAAAGCCATCCGATATCCGCTTATTGTACTTAACTAACCTGCCATGATTGGAGATGGCATACTTGTACCATACAGCGCCTTTGGTTTCATGCTCAGGGAGGTCCTTCCAAATTTCGCTGGGAAGCATCTTTACAGATTCTCTGATAGCCATTTTTTTTGTTTTTGTCTGATGAATGTATAACGGTTATAATAATCAAAATGTGCTTCGCCACAGGTAAGTGCGTAAATTCATAGAAAGAGGTTGTACAGCGGGAGTAAGGTGATGCTTTAATATATGCCACCGAAGTTACAACATCAGCCAATATCAAAATCAATTATTATCGTATTTGTTTTGGAGTGCCGGCGGCAGGTTAAAATATAACCCTGCCTCACTTCCTCGTCTTCCGGCCAAAAGGCATATCCATACCCCGCAGCAGGGCCGCAACCTTATATTTCCAGTCCTTCAACCAGTATAATGACCATATTCTTTTCCAATTGTTCGGCCGAGATCTTTTGTTTGGAACGATGCCAGGATTCGATACCGCTTATGGCATGCAGCATAATCAGCACTGCAGTGGGGGCATCAATGGCTTTAAGTTCTTTTTTTCGTATCCCGTTTTCTATAATGGCGGCTAACCGCTGGCGGTAATTTTTCCGTTGTACTTTATAATTAGACAAATAAGGTTCTGAAAGATGCCGCCACTCCCTGTCGGCCACATGCACATCTTCATAGTTGTTAACCATGTGCTGAATATGGAACCGCAGGATGGCTTTGATCTTATCAATAGCAGGTTGCGTACTGACTTCTATTTTTTCAAGATGTTCCATAAAAATATTAGCAACCCTGAAGCAAATAACCTGCAGGATCTCCGCCTTGGATTGAATATGGTTATACAGGCTGGCTGCTTCTACGCCTACCGCTTCTGCCAGGTCTCTCATGGAGGTTCCGGAAAAGCTTTTTTCCCTGAAAAGCCTGGCGGCCTTACCGATAATGACTTCTTTCTTTGTGCTGTTGCGCTGGGTTTTGATAGTGGGCATAATGAATAGATCTTAAGGTATTTCCCTTCGAATTTCGGATTTTTATCTTTCGGATTTGAAATTTGTATTTTATTTGGCTTTGAGGCCCGATGAACCACATATCTATTAAGATTTCATTAAAATCGGTTATTATATCATTGACATTCGCTACTAATCTTGTATTTTGCATCAGGTAATTGTGCGGTACAATGCCACGTTAGGGCCTGCTTAGGGTGTTTCCATGTTTTTGGAGAGGTTTTGTAAAACAAATGCATTTTTAATGAAGAAGATATTCGTATCAATTTTGTTTTTAGCCTTTATTTCATCTTCCATTGCACAGGTAGATGGCGTGGTGCAGGAGGGCGAATTTGGTATAACAGTAGGCGCAGCACATTATTTTGGCGACATTAATACCAATGCAGCCATTAACCGCCCCAAGCCGGCGCTCGGTGTTTTTTTTCGTAAACAGTTTGGAGAATATATCGCACTCCGCCTTGGCGTGCATTATGCGCAATTAGGCTATTCAGACGTTTACAGTAAGAACGATTTTCAAAAAAGAAGGAACCTCAGCTTTAACAGTAATATTTGGGAAGCCACCCTGCAGGGTGATTTTAATTTTATGCGTTTTGTACCGGGAGAGCCGGAATTTGGTTTTACGCCTTATGTTACTTTAGGTATTGGCGCATTTAACTATGATCCCTACGCGTACTTACAGGGGAAAAAATATTTTCTCCGGCCGCTGGGTACAGAAGGGCAGGGTTCATCCTTATATCCCGGGCGTAAGCCTTACAGCGCTGTGGCTTTCTGCCTTCCGTTGGGTATGGGCATTAAATACAATATTAACCCTAATATCAACTTTTCTTTTGAGGTAGCCTACCGGTTTACCACTACCGACTATCTTGATGATGTAAGCGCTTATTATGCTCCCGATGCATTTGCCAGCACGCTGCCCGATGGCTCATCTACCCCCTGGTATGCACTGCAGGACCGTTCTTATGAAACGGGAGATGGCGTAAGAATAGGCACAAAAGGCCGCCAGCGCGGGTTCCGTAACCAAACAGACGCATATGTTATAGCAGAAGTTGGATTAGCGTTTACGCTTACTTCGTATAGGTGCCCTACCGCAAAGTAACCAACCCGCAAAAATAAAATCCTTAAATATCCGTCAATTAATCCGGGCATAATCCGCTTATTAGCTTCGGCTGCTTCCGTATTTTTATTAACCACTAATTTTGCAGCACAATGCTGCGCACCATTTCGGATTTTAATTACGTTAACGAGTTTAAGAAATTTATAACCGGGCAATACCTTACCAAAGGGCTTCGCATTACCGTAGGAGCCATATTGCCTGCCCTGGTGTTATATCATTTCAACTGGTTGTCTGTTGGCATTGCCCTGCCTTTGGGCGCGCTGATGGTTAGCCTTACCGATTCTCCCGGCCCCATCCATCACCGAAGGAATGGCATGCTGGTAAGTAATGTCCTGAATTTTACCATAGCCATCATCATAGGCTATATACGTAATTACCCCTGGCTGCTGGCTATAGAGCTTACGGCTTTAAGCTTCTTTCTCTCCTTTATTGGCATCTATGGTAACCGCGCCAATTCTATAGGGCTTATTGCCATTATTGTAATGGTGCTTAACATTGACGTGCATCATATACAGGAGCGGGTGATCAGCGATGCACTTTTTATTTTGGGGGGAGGGGTATGGTATATGCTCCTGAGCCTTTTATTGTATTCGTTGCGGCCCTACCGGCTTATTCAGCAGGCGCTCGGGGAATGCATTTTTCTTACCGCCTCTTATCTTAAAACAAAATCAAAATTATATAAAGCCGATGCGAACGATGATGATGTATACAAAGAATTGCTTCCCCTGCAAATAAGCATACACAACCAGCAGGAGCAATTGCGGGAATTATTGTTCAAAGCAAGGGGGTTTACGCGGGAGTCTACAGCCAGAGGACGAACCTTAATGATGATGTTCATTGATTCGGTTGACCTGTTTGAGCAGGTAATGACATCACAACAAAATTATAAGGCCCTCCATCATTATTTTAAAGACGGAAAGATCATGGAGCCTTTCCGGCAACTTATTCTGGAAGTAGCCAACGAACTGGAAAAAATAGGACTGGTTATACAAAGCGGTTTCCCCTCGCGGAATGAGGAAAGGTTAGATGCGTTCATTAATGAAACAGAGCAGGAGTTTGTTGCCTACAGGAACAGCCATTTGAACCCGGATACGCTTGAGGGCTTTATTAGCCTGAGGCACATCCTTAATTCAATTAAAGACATTAGCGAACGCATTAAGCGGCTGCATACCTACACGGCTTACAGCAGCGAGGCAGGCAATGCTGTAAAGCAGGAAATAGATGTGAAGCAATTTGTTTCCCGGCAGGACTTTGATGTAAAATTACTTGCTGAAAACTTTTCACTCCAGTCTAATATATTCCGCCATTCACTGCGGATAAGCATTTGTATGCTGGCAGGTTATACGATCGGGCAGTTCCTCCCCTTTGGACACAGCTACTGGATACTTTTAACTATCGTTACCATTTTGAAGCCCGCATACAGCATAAGCAAAAAAAGAAATATCGAACGCCTGTCCGGAACCGTAGCAGGCGCAGCACTTGGCTTTATATTATTGTATTTCGTACACAATAACACCATATTATTTGGTTTTATGGTGCTTTCCATGGTTATCGGGTATAGTTTTTTACAGATCCAGTATTCCATTAGCGTGGCAGCTATTACGATATATGTGTTATTTTCTTTCCATTTCATGCATCCTGCCGATTTTAAAAGCCTCGCCACGGACCGTGTAATAGACACCGCTATAGGATCTGTTATTTCCTTTACCGCCGCCTTTTTCTTTTTGCCAAAATGGGAGCAGGAACAGGTACACGAATATATTCATAAGCTCATGGAAGCCAACCTGCAGTATTTTAGTGCAGTAGCGCAGGCGTTTTACGATGTAGCGCCGGAGATTGTAGTATACAAAATGGCAAGAAAAGACACGTATGTTGCTTTGGCCAATCTTTCGGATGCCTTTCAGCGCTTGTTGTCGGAGCCCAGGAATAAAATCAGTCAGCCCGAATTGCTTCACCACCTGGTGGTTAGTAATCATATGCTTAGCTCACATATTGCTACCCTGGGAACCTATTCCCGCTCCCTGGCGCTGCGGTACCATTCGGATGCCTTTAAACCTGTAGCCAACAGCATAGCATTACAAATGCAGTTGGGTATTGCCCTGTCTCAGCACAATGGAAGCGGGATAGCGGATGCCACCGGAAAGGGGTTTTCGCGGATCCGCGATATTATACAGGGGCTTTTAGCACAAAGAATTTCGGAGTTAACCGAAGGAGCAGGAAACAGCAATGTAAGGAAAACATTATCAGGCTTTAAAACAATAACAGATCAATTTGAGCTGATCTATACCATAACTATAGATATCAACAATGTGCTCAGGAAAATGAAAGTACACCCTGATAAACGATAAGTATCCTATCTTTTACCCGCTTTCAAGGCGGGTGCATTTAAAATTGTCGCACCGCTTTGCTTCGTGTGGGCGGCGGAGAC
>CALMQS010000067.1 GCA_937871285.1 uncultured Sphingobacteriales bacterium
CTTTGCATCCGTTTTATAAGTTTCGCCCGGCAAATTAACGGGATTAATTGAAATGGTTTGTTAAAAGAATAATGGTTTTATTTTATCTAATGCGTATCTGTAGCGGATTCCCGTTGAATCTGCCCGCCGGTTTTACCAAACCGTCTTTGTCTTTGTTGAAAGTTCAGGATGGCTTCATATAAATGTTCCTTCCCAAAATCGGGCCACCGCGTATCTGTAAAATACAGTTCTGCGTATGCCAGTTGGTATAATAAAAAATTGCTTATCCGGTATTCACCGCTGGTTCTGATCATCAGCTCAGGGTCGGGGAACGCGCTGGTGGCAAGGTAATGGCGAAGGGTATTCTGATCAATCTGGTCCGGCGATATTTTACCGGCCTGCACATCTCCGGCAATTGCTTTTACCGCCTGTACCAGCTCCCAGCGGGAACTATAGCTTAAGGCAATGATCAGTGTTAACCCGGTGTTATTTTTGGTAAGGTCAATCGCTTCTTCCAGGCCTTTCCGCGCATATTCAGGGAGCATTTCAATATTACCGATCAGGTGCAGCTTAATATTGTTTTTATTTAAAGTTGAAACTTCCCGCCGGATGGTTTCCGCCAGCAATTCCATGAGCCCTGTTACTTCAGGCTCCGGACGGTCCCAGTTTTCAGTACTGAAGGCGTATAAAGTAAGGTAGGCAATGCCCAGCTCGGCGCAGCCCTCTACAATATTACGCACACTTTCAACCCCCTGGTAATGCCCAAAAAGCCGGTCTTCCCCTTTTTCCTGCGCCCATCTTCCGTTACCGTCCATAATAATGGCAATATGCAGCGGAAGTTGGCGCTTATCAATTTTATCAAGTTGCGACACGCTGATATAATTTAAAAAAGTCAGACGCGGTCTGACTTCGGCGCAAAGATATAAATATTATATATAGAGCAATAATTTAGTTGGGCAAGAGGTGCATCCGGGATTGTGCATTTTATCGTGTAGCTGCTAACCATGTTTAGTCCGTCAACTATCTTTCCCTGTTATCCTTTACAATAACCACGGGGGAGATTTGTAGTTTACTACCTGAACCCGTTCCTACTTAAACGCATTCCAGCCCTGGGCGGTTAATGCGTGTTTATTGCCCGAACGGGTAATGATGTGCTGGCCTTCGGCTGCTTCTGTAATATAGCCAATTACGCTGATCTGCTCATTCAATACTATTTTATCATAATCTTCCTGCTTAATGGTAAAAAGCAATTCATAATCTTCACCACCGCTTAACGCGCAGGCTGTAGGATCGAGGTCAAGCTTAAACGCGAACTGCCGGGCTTCTTCGGCAATGGGTATTTTATCTTCATGCAGCACACAACCCACGTTGCTTTGTTTGCAAATATGCAGCAGCTCACTGCTCAACCCATCGCTGATGTCCATCATGCTGGTAGGAAATAGGCCGTTTTCTTCAAAAAAGGCAATAATGTCTTTTCTTGCCTCAGGTTTTAACAGGCGGCGCAAAATATAGTCCTGGCTTTCCAGGTCGGGCTGCACAGAAGGACTTTCTAAGAAGATCTTTTTCTCTCTTTCCATTAGCAATAAGCCTAAGTAAGCTGCTCCCAGGTCGCCGCTTACGCAAACCAGGTCGCCCTTTTTAGCACCATCGCGCTTTACAAAACGGTCGGGCGCCACCTCGCCAATGGCTGTAATACTAATAATAAACCCTTTATTGGAAGTGGTGGTGTCGCCGCCTACAAGGTCTACATTATACTTTTCACATGCAGCGTATACCCCTTCGTAAAATTCTTCTAAGGCTTCCACACTAAAGCGGTTGCTGATACCAATGCTCAGGGTTATTTGCGCGGGAGTGGCATTCATGGCGTATATATCGCTCAGGTTTGCGATCACACTCTTATAACCTAAGTGCGTGAGGGGTGTGTATACCATATCAAAGTGAACACCTTCAATTAACAGGTCGGTGGTTACCACGATCTGTTTACCAAAATGATCCAGTACCGCCGCATCGTCGCCTACACTTAATATGGTAGAAGCGTGATGTGTTTCATTGTTACGGGTAAGATGGTCAATCAATCCGAATTCGCCAAGTGATGCTATTTCTGTACGTGATGACATGAAAAAAAGTTAAAGATGAAAAGTTAATGACTATCCGCTATTTGGATTTATGCGTCTCTAATTCCAGCAGCCCGCAAGCGAGCTGATTTAAAAATACAACTTAAACCAACCACGAATAAAATGCATTAAATATTCGTGCATTCGTGGCATACTTACTAAGGAGTACGGGCTTTTGTTGTACAGCATGCACGAATTCGTATAGTTTTACTGAAAGCCCAATTAATAATTGGTGTATTCAACCCGTTTTATATTATTTTCCTCCGTTTATGCAGTCCAGCAGTTCATCGTGTATTTTTCCGTTGGTAGCCAGTATCTGCGGCTGGTAGGGCGAATAATAGTTACCGCTAAAATCGGTTACTTTTCCGCCTGCCTCTTCCACCATTAAAAAGCCCGCGGCGCTGTCCCATGCTTCTAATTTATGCTCATAAAAGCCATCGAACCTTCCTGCAGCAACCCAGCACAGGTCAATAGCGGCAGAGCCTAAGCGCCTTACCGGTATACCTTTTCTGATCAGCGTATCAAAAACATCCAACGGTCCGTTTGGCTCATCCAAAAGGCTGTAGGGGAAACCGGTAACCAAGCAGGAGCTGCCCATATCCGGTTTGGCGCTTACCTGTATAGGCTTATCATTTAAGGTGGCGCCTTTGCCTTTTTCGGCTACAAAAAGCTCAGTGAAAAAGGGATTGAATACCGCTCCAAGTATTATTTTTCCCTGGTGTTCAACCGCTATGCTTACACAGCAAATAGGAATGCCGTTAGCGTAATTTACCGTTCCGTCTATGGGGTCAATGATCCATTTATAATCAGAATCCATTACAATTTCACCCACTTCTTCACTCAGGATAAAATGGCTGGGGTAGTTTTTTTTAATGATCCCGATAATGGCTTTTTCCGATGCATGATCTATTTCGGTTACTAAATTATTGATCCCCGCTTTGTTGGAAATTTTAAACGCGCCGTTAAACGATTCCCGCATAATGGTGCCTGCCGCCGCGGCCGCTTCTAATAAAGTTGATTTTAACATGCCGCAAAGATAGGAACACAAAAAAGAATTATCTTTACCCTCAAACCTAAACACATTATTTATTATGGAATTATTTAAATCCGGTAATCCCACCCTCAGCGAAAAGATGTTTAAATCAACACTAACGCTGGATAGCGAAAATGTAATGACGGTAAGGGGAACCTTAAATAAATTCGGTTTCCTTTTTTTAATGGTTATGGCTACCGCCTTTTTTAGCTGGTACAGCTTTGGCAAAGGCGTAGATGTAACCTCTTATATGTGGGGGGGTGCTATTGGCGGACTGGTTGTAGCGCTGGTAATCGTCTTTAAAAAAACATGGGCGCCTTTTCTGGCTCCTGCCTATGCTTTATTGGAAGGCTTGTTTGTAGGCGCTATATCAGCCTACTATAATCATGCATTTGAAGCAACCGCACCCTATATTATTACACAGGCAGTAGGATTAACATTTGGAGTAGCCATTGCCATGTTTGTATTATATAATATGCGCATCATTCGCGCAACGGAAACGTTTAAATCGGTTATCATAACCGCTACTGCGGGTATCGCCATATTTTACCTTATTTCTATCGTGCTCCGTTTTTTCAGCATTGATATTCCTTTCATTCACCAGGGCAGCACGTTTGGAATTATTTTCTCCCTGTTTGTAGTGGCTATTGCCGCGCTTAACCTGATACTCGATTTTGATATGATCGAACGCGGTTCTGATGCAGGTGCACCCAAATATATGGAATGGTACGGCGCTTTTGGCCTGCTGGTTACCATTGTATGGCTCTATCTTGAAATATTAAGATTATTAGCAAAACTGAACAGCCGTAAATAACGGCATACCGGCGAACGCTATTAAAAACATTAGATGATATATAAAACCGCGGCTCATAACAGTCGCGGTTTTTATTTTACAATGGTTTTGCAGCTTTTTATCTCCCGTATGGCTGGTCTGTCGCGATAAGCACCCTGTAAAAGTCGTTATTGCCCATTCCTGAAGCCGGCAGCGCTTTATATCTTTATGTTGTAGAAAAAGATCCCTGTTGTCATTATCACCAATCATAAAAAATTATACTCATGGCAAGCGTTAGCACCTATCTTATTTTTTCCCGTAATACGGAGGAAGCATTTAATTTTTATAGTAAGCTTACCCTTCCGGATTGCTGCTGGCACGTTACCGGCCCAAATAACAGTAGGGAACAGCAGCGTTAAGCGAATTAAAACAATAGCATCTGTTCGGGTTTTGTATTTAATTCCGCTTTCTCAAAAAACCAAACGCGGCCATGAGCGCCATCGTAACCTGCAGTGAAATGCTTTTTGTTTTGACGGAGGCGGTCAATGGCAACAGATAGCTTAGGATGGTAACGGTGAATATCTTCTACCGGCGCCTGGTGTAAAATATTGAACTCGCTTCCAAAATGCGCTATTGCTTTTGCATACATGGCGGTTACTTTTAAGCTGCTTTCGCCAACACCGGTAATCTCAGATAATATTTCGGGCAATGGCAATACATATTTAAAAGGTTGAACCTGGCGGGCCGCTTCCTGTTCGTCCCGGTTGGCCAACTGTTCCACACGGTGTGCAACGCCAATAGTTAACGGCTTTTGGCACACGGGGCAAATAGCGGGGGGTGTTTCTTCCGTACCAAATGATATATTGCACTTGCGGTGACCATCGTTGAAGTATTTGCCACGCTGCGGATAATATTCCCAGGTTCCTGTAAAGCCCTGCTTTGTTTTAATGGCGGTGAACATCGCGTCATAGCTTAACGCTGTATCCAGCAAATTTACTTCGCGACCCAGCTTATGGGCAGAGTGGGCATCGGAGTTGGAGAGCAGGGTTAACCCGTCTAATTCTGTGTACCGCCGGCACATGAGCGGATCTGCCGACAGGCTTGTTTCCACAGCAAACAGCTCGTGCGTAACATCTTTAAAGCAATCCTTCAGCGAATCATGCCCGTTCTTTGAACCCAGCGTTGAGAACCAGGGCGTCCATATATGCGCCGGCACAAAAAAAGCCCGGAGAGAAATATCCAGTACAATTTTCAATAGTTCATGTGCCGGTAATAAAAGGGTTGGCCTGCCATCGGATGAAAGATCGCCATAGGGGGCAAGTGCTTTGTTGATGCGGTGTGCGGTTTCAAAATCCGGCGCGTAAATTAAATGATGGTTCTTATACTGCCTGCCGTTTACCACATATTCGCAGTTCACTTCTGTTGACAGGCAGAAATTAACGGTCCTGCCTTGTGGCCTTGCGCCAGGCAGCACAGTTAGCTCCGGCAGTTGCTTTAATGTAAAAAAGCCGTTACCGGCAGGCTGCAGCTTCTCTTCCAGCTCTTTTATCCATGCGGGATGCGTAAAGTCGCCCGTACCCACTACATCAATGCCTTTTATCAATGCCCACTGGTACATTGTTTCTAAACAAAGAAATTTACTCGTAGCCCCCGCGTAATGCGAATGGGTATGCAGATCGGCAATAAAAAACATTAACAAATATACTAAATAAATTAGTAAACTTCGTTCGGTATTTAAATAATTAAGCATGAAATTTTATTGAGCTTAAAATGTATAAGCGTAAACTAAAGCAGAAAGAATTGGGCAGGCTAATAGGGGTTGGGGAACCTAAGTTGTCGCAGATAATGAGTAAAAAAAGAAAGCCCGATGTTGCTTTTCTAAAGGCGGCTCACAAGCTATTGGGGATTGATGGTAATGTTCTGCTTGATTTTGCTTAATGGAATTTACATACAGTCGTACCCCGTGCTAAGTTTAAAAGATACTTACGTCAGATTAGGGTTGATCATTCCGGGATATATTGCCGGTAAGGCTATCCCACCCCGCCCGGTATTCATCAAACGTTATCTCACCTCTGTTATATCGTTCCTGTAACTCTAATTGTCTTTCATTGGGCTTTGTATCCGGGATGCTGCCTTTAGGAATTATCGGCGATTCTACGTCTTTCCTGGCTTCCCTAATTCCATTTCTTACGGCAGCTTTTACGATGTTGTAAAAGATCAGCAACCCAATCAGTAGCCCAATCAAATAATATATAATAGTAGATAATTCCATGTTTCAATACTTTTAGTTTAATCTCCCAACTTCCATTTTGTATCGTCCGTAAAGGCAACCTCATACAGGAATGCTATCATTATTTTTTCCCGCCTCTACTTAATACACCATACGTTTCGCGTTCGGATTTGCGGCAAGACTTTTAAAAGTTTAAGGATACCTGGTAGGGTGTTGATTATCTAAAGTATATAATTTTATTTTAAACTATGAAAGTTTTATACATAAGCCGAATAAAAAAGCCCGATGCAAACGCACCAAGCAAATAAACTAAACTGAAAAGTACTTCCACTAATTTAGCTCCTTATTTTTACACCTGCAATGCCTCTATATAAATTCACCATAGCACTACGGGATCAGGTAAAGCCCATTACGGGCGTCCGGGAGATTTCAACCATGATATAGATACGGTTTACCGCACCTACAAGCTAAAGGCAGAAACACAGTATAGCGAATACCGGATATCTTCTTTTGACAGTAAGCTATCGGAGGAGGGAAGAAGTTTTTTGACGCAGAAAAGGAAGCCGCTATTGTAAGTTGGCGTTATTTAGCTTTTTAAGTAGCTTACGTTTTCCTCTTTCAACCTTAAAAACTTACTCACATGGAAGACAGTACAGTTGCAATAGTTGTTGTCTTGGGGATCAATCTAATAATCTTGTATGCAATTATTACCAGCGCAACAAAAGCAGCCAAAAGGTATAGGTCAATGAACGCAATCTTTTACCTTATCGCTGAAATTGCAAAAGCACAGGGAGTTGATCAAGCAAAAATTGATGAATTGGTAAAATGGGCAAAGGATTGAAGCGGTAAGCTTTTGCATATCTAACTACCGGAGGTCCCGAGCGGATTCGAACCATGTACATCGGAATACAATAAACCAGAGTTCGACTCCCTGCAGCTCCACAATAAAGCTTTGACTAAATGAAAGTTTTTCGGTAGTTGATTCGTATCAACACTATTCGTCACCTTTTGATGTTGAGTGATGTGGTATTGTCGTTACGTAACGAACATTTTATTAAAAACTGTACCCTATCCTGTACCATTTAGGGGAAATAAAAAACCTCAAACACTTTACTACATTGCATTTGAGGCTATTTGTCAGGTGGTGTGGGTCGGCTCCGAAACTTCGGAGGAACTCCGACTATAGCATTTCTATTTGGAATTTTTGTTTTTACAGGCGAATGCGGTAGCGGTGTTTTAAAGACGACACCTTTTGGAGGAGTATTTTGAAATCTGAGATTAAACTTTTTTTCACTAGAAAGAATATAAACACAATAAGGAAGTGGCATTGTCATAGCCGGATGTTTGGATAGAAAGTTAAAGAAAAGCCCCGAAGCAGATGTCGTTCGTTCCTCCCCCATCGCTTCGGGACACAGTGAAGCGAAAATCCCATCAGCAAAAACAAAAGCCCCAACGAAACCGTTGGGGCTTTTCTGCTTCACCGTGGTGTGGGCCGGGATCGAACCGGCGACACAAGGATTTTCAGTCCTTTGCTCTACCGACTGAGCTACCGCACCATCATTTATCTTGCTCTATCCCGATATCACTATCGTTCATCGGGATCTTGTTTTTCTGAAACTCCTGCCGTCGCTTCGAAAAACTACGACCGACTGAGCTACCGCACCATCATTGCTCCTTTCTTTCAAAAGGGGCAGCAAAAATAGGGCTTTCCGGTTTAACAGCGAAAAATAAACCCTAAAAGTTATGGTTTTCTGTATTTCTGAACGGAAGGAAGGTATAAGGCGTAGGCTGTAAGGCCTTATACCTTACACCCTATACCCGGCACCTCTCCTACATTCCGTATTGATTCAAAAACTTGATGCGCATGATTTTTAACTGTTCCCAGGTAAAGTTCCCCTCGCTCAGCTCCTGCTGTGCTACCTGTAAAGAGGAGGTTTCGCAGCTTTTAAAATATTCTAAGATATCTTCCTGGTCGTACTCGTCTACCATTTCACCAATAGCATAATCTAAGTTGAGCTTCGTGCCGCTGGCGGCAATGGTTTCCATTTCTTCCAGCAGTGCATCTAAACGCAGGTCTTTGTTTTTGGCAATGGCTTCTAACGGAATTTTTTTATCGGTTTGCTGTATAATATAAACTTTCAAACCGCTCTTGTTCACCACGCTCTTCATCACAAAATCATCCGGACGCTCAATATTGTTTTCTTCCACGTACCGGGCAATCAGCTCTACGAACGGTTTGCCGTACCGCAGCGCTTTTCCCTTGCTTACCCCCTGGCATTTTTCCAGCTCGGTTATAGTAGTAGGGTACAGCGTTGCCATATCCTGCAATGAGGTTTCAAGAAAAATTACAAAAGGCGGCAGTCCCTTTTTCTTTGCTTCCTTTTGCCGCATTTCCTTCAGCATCTCAAATAACTTATCGTCTGTACTGCCGGCGGGTGCGGCTTCCGCTCCGTCATCGTCGTCATCGTCTGCTTCCTCAAATAAATTGTTCAGCACAATTTTAAAGGAAGCGGGCTTTTTAAGGAACTTCTCACCTTTTGCACTCAGCTTCAGTACGCCATATTCTTCAATGTCCTTTTCCAGCAAGCCTTCCAGCAGCATTTGCCGCATCAGTGAGTTCCAGTAATGAACAGGCTGGTCGTTTCCTGAAGCAAATTCGCTGATGGCTCCGTGGCGATACATATTGATCTGTGGCGTAAGCCTTCCGATAAGAATATTCACTACATAATCAGTAGCAAAACGCTCATCTAATTTTTTAACTACTTTCATAACCTTCACCGCATCATCTTTGGCTTCCACTCTTTCTTTCGGATGCAGGCAGTTATCGCAGCTTCCGCAGTTTTTATCGCCGTAATCTTCCCCAAAATAGCTCATCAGCACTTTGCGGCGGCAAACCCCCGTTTCGGCAAACGCCACCGTTTCATTAATCAACTGTGCGCCTACCTCTCTTTCACTCAAAGGCTTGTCGCGCATGAGGTGCTCTAATTTGGCCACATCTTTATGCGAATAGTATAATATGCATTTCCCTTCTAACCCGTCACGGCCGGCACGACCGGTTTCCTGGTAATAATTTTCAATAGACTTGGGGATATTATAATGAATTACAAACCGGATGTCGGGTTTATCAATACCCATCCCAAAAGCAATGGTAGCCACTATTACCTGCACATCTTCATTCATAAAAAGATCCTGCCTTCCTGCCCGCAGCTTACTGTCGAAGCCCGCGTGGTAGGCTACGGCCTTAATACCGTTGGCTACCAGTATGCCTGCAAGCTCTTCTGTTGTTTTACGGTTAAGCGTGTAAATAATGCCGCTTTTGCCTTTCATATTTACAATGAACCGTACAATATTCTTGATGGTTTGATCCTTGCCGATCTTGGGTTGTATTTCGTAATACAGGTTTGACCTGTTGAAAGAAGAAATAAATATTTTAGGATCCTTAAGGTGGAGGTTCTTAACGATATCGCTTTGTACTTTAGGCGTTGCCGTTGCCGTAAGCGCAATAACGGGTATATTAGGGTTGATCTCCGTCATCATGTCGCGCAGCCTCCGGTATTCTGGTCTGAAATCGTGTCCCCATTCGGAAATACAATGGGCTTCATCCACGGCAAAAAAAGACACTTCCAGGTCGCGGAAAAAATCAAGGTTTTCCTGCTTGGTAAGCGTTTCCGGCGCCACGTATAATAATTTGGTATGACCGTTCAGCAGGTCGTCATGCACTTCTTTTATTTCCCTTTTATTTAGCGTGGAATTTAAAAAATGCGCCACATTATCTTTGCTGCTGTAGCCCCGCACAAGGTCTACCTGGTTCTTCATTAATGCGATAAGCGGTGAAACGATGATGGCACAACCCGGGCTGATGATAGCAGGAAGCTGGTAGCACAGGCTTTTTCCGCCACCGGTTGGTTTAATTACAAAAGTATCATTGCCCGCAAGCAGGTTTTCAATGATGGCCTCCTGGTTGCCTTTAAACGCATTAAAACCAAAATGTTCCTGGAGACTGGCTTTAAGGTCTATACTTTTTGTTGCTGCTTTGGGTTTACTGTTTCCTTTGTTGTTCCGGGATGGAGATGCTGCTTTTGAAGCTGGTTTTTTTGTTGCTGTTGGCATGTCTGTCTGTTTTCCTTCTCACCTTACATGATTCTTTCTCATGTGTTTTAAAAAAGTGAACGAAGTTACTATATTAACCGCTATCACGAAAGTTAATATACACTTATGTGAGGGGTTAAGAATGTATTTAATTAAATTTCATAAGTTATGAAATATACGGCATATAAAAAAATATAGGGCCCCCTTTTGTAAAAAAGTGCCATTGCAACCCCTTGTTTTGTTAACCAGTATTTTTAAATTAGGTTTGCGGAAACTACAAATGAGATCAACTGATATTCAGGCAATTGCCAGACAAACAATTTTACTGGAATCGGAAGCCGTTAAACAATTGGCCGGGTTCATTGATGCACAGTTTGAGGAAATAGTAAAAATAATAGCCGGCTGCACAGGCAAGGTAGTGATCAGCGGTATTGGTAAAAGCGCGCTTATAGCTCAAAAAATAGTGGCTACCTTCAATTCTACAGGAACCCTGTCTTCTTTTCTGCATGCGGCAGATGCTATCCATGGCGACCTGGGCATGGTGCAGCAAAACGATATTGTATTAATTATAAGCAAGAGCGGCGAAAGCCCCGAGATCAAATTGCTGTTGCCCCTGATAAAAAATTTTGGTAACCCTGTTATTGCCATGACAGGAAACCTTGATTCTTCTTTATCTGCAAGCGCCGATTATATTTTAAATACCACGGTTAACCAGGAGGCCTGTCCGAATAACCTGGCGCCTACTACCAGCACAACAGCCCAGTTGGCAATGGGTGATGCGCTGGCTGTTTGCTTAATGGAATACAAGGGCTTTACAAGCGCCGATTTTGCTAAATTTCACCCCGGGGGTATGCTGGGTAAGCGCCTGTATTTAAGAGTAGGCGACCTGTTCATGAAAGATGCGCGGCCGCAGGTAGAAAAGCACAGCAATTTAAAAGAGGTAATTGTGGCGATCACTCAAAACCGGATGGGCGCTACGGCGGTAATAAAAGAGGGTGTAATTGCGGGAATTGTTACGGATGGTGATCTGCGGCGCATGCTTCAGAAGGAAGAGAATTTATCGCGCATTACCGCGGAAGATATCATGAGTAAAAACCCTAAGTGTATTGAAGAAGAAGCGCTGGCGGTTTCGGCTTTGGATATGATGCGAAAAAACAATGTCAGCCAGTTGCTGGTAACCCGCAACGGACTTTATGCAGGAGTGCTACATTTGCATGACCTGGTACGCGAAGGGATCATTTAAGGGTTCCGGATAAAAAGGATTTTTTTACGATTTTAATATTGCAGGATTAAGCATGAATAAAAATCATTACGTTGCTATTATGGCCGGCGGGATCGGAAGCCGTTTTTGGCCGATGAGCAGAACGGCTTTCCCAAAACAGTTCCTTGATATTCTGAATACCGGCAAAACGCTTATACAGGAAACCTTTGACCGTTTTGTTGATTTTATTCCCAAAGAAAACATATTCATCATCACTTCCGAAGAATATATACCTATTGTAAAAGCGCAACTGCCCGCCGTACTGCATGAAAATATATTAGGGGAGCCTTCACGCAAAAATACGGCTCCCTGCATTGCGTATATTGCATATAAGCTGAAAAGCATTAACCCTAACGGTTGTTTGATCTGCGCTCCGTCGGATCATTTGGTAACGGAGCATATCGCGTTTAAAAAAGTATGTTACGAGGCATTGAATTTCGTACGGCAAAATAATGCGCTTCTTACTTTAGGCATTAAGCCTACCCATCCCAATACAGGGTACGGTTATATACAATTTGAGCAGTATGAGGTAAGTGACAATGTATATAAAGTAAAAACCTTTACGGAAAAACCCAGCCTCGAAATAGCAAAAACATTTTTGGCCAGCGGTGAATTTTTGTGGAATGCGGGGATATTTGTATGGAAGATAAAGAATATTGTACAGGCATTTGAAAAGTACCTTCCCGAAATTCATGAGCTGTTTACCTCAGAGGAAACCGCGCTGAATACCCCTTCCGAAAAAGAAGCGATAGCGCGGATCTACCCGCAGTGTACCAATATTTCCATTGATTACGGCATCATGGAGAAAGCGGATAACGTATACCTGATACCTTCCAGCTTTGGATGGAGCGACCTGGGAACCTGGAATTCTGCATACGAAAACATGAAAAGGGATGAAAATGCCAATGCTGTTTCGGCATCCAATGTTATGCTGTTTGACGCATCAAAAAACATAGTGAATGTAAAAAATGAAAAGCTGGTGGTAATGCAGGGACTGGAAAATTATATTGTAATTGATACCGGCGATGTGCTCCTGATCTGCGAGCGCAGTAAAGAGCAGGAAATTAAAGAATATGTTTCGCAGATAAAAATCGCTAAGGGCGATAAATATCTTTAAGGAAAAAAAGAATTGCCGCAGATGTGCAGGTTAAACCTGTATAGCTGCGGCAAAATGAAGCAGCACCAGGAGTTTTTACTATTAACTCCTTTGTATGGTGCGATGTTTCTCTGCGTTATAAACGTTATGCAAGTACGGTGATTAGTCCTTTGATGACGGCGCCTGCTTTTACGGCTTCATAAACCTTTGCTTCGCTGCTGCCATGCTGCAAAACAGATTGCTCATGCGAGGATACGCACATTTCGCAACCATTGATGGCAGAAATAACGAGACTTACCAGCTCAAAAAACTCCTTACCCAGCACGGGATTCATCATTACGCTCATTTTTATTCCCGCAGGCTGATTGTTATAAAAATCTTTCTGCATAAAATGCCGGAACCGGTAAAACACATTATTGGTATTCATCAGCGAAGTAACGGCGGCTATTTCTGCCAGCTCCGCTTCCGTTGCTCCTTCTTCTCTCGCCTGTGCGGTAAAACTTTCTTTCAGTGGACTATATTTTTCATTGATCGCAACGGCCAGCGCCAGTAATAATGCTTCTTTTTTGCTCAAATATTGCGTGTTGTTCAGCGCATTGCTTACGTTGATCTTCAGATCTTTGATATAACGGGATGCGGCATTGTCCAGCAATTCAAGACTGGCCGATGGCTCATAGTCCGGGATCTGCAGGTCATGCAACAGGTTATTCAATGTTTCATTTTGTAGGGCTACTATTTCAGACATAATATTTTTTTATTAGCAGATAAATACAGCAGGCGAATTGCCCGGTTACTCACCATTCATGGGTGTATCCCAAATTTTCGGTTTGCATATTTTCCGGTACGTGAGACACGTGCCGGGGCGATCGCCGTGGTACGTGTCTCACGTACCACCAGATAGCGATGTCTGCCTGCGAAAATTTGGGATGCACCTCTCCTCTATTCACTATTCACCACCCACTAGTTCAAATGCAATTGCGTGGTTAACGTCTCTTCTCCTTTCTTCCAGTTGCAGGGGCACAGCTCATCTGTTTGCAATGCATCCAGCACACGGATTACTTCCTGCACATTACGTCCAACGTTCAGGTCATTTACGCTCACCCAGCGGATAATACCCTGGGGATCTATAATAAAAGTGGCGCGGTAAGCTACTTTTTCATCATCGGTTAAAATGCCCAGCGCTTCGGCAAGCGATTTGGAGGTATCGGCCAGCATCGGGAACTTCAGTTCACGAAGATCTGCGTGATCCTTTCTCCAGGCTAAATGCACAAATTCAGAATCTGTGGAAGCGCCGATCAGCACGGCATCCCTGTCGGTAAATTCACTATGTTTTTTATTGAATTCTGCTATCTCTGTAGGACATACAAAGGTAAAATCTTTCGGCCACCAGAATAATACGGTCCATTGATCTTTAGCTGACGCGTAGTCATGAGTAAGGTCAATAAATTCCTTTCCTTTTTCGGTTGATACTACGGCTTGTTTCTTAAATTCGGGAAGAATGCTTCCAATGGATAATACACGACTGCTCATATTGAAATTTGTTTTTTACAATGCATAAACAACGGAGTTGAACTTTTCTATGGCAGGAAAATTAATCGCAGCGGCTTATCGTTAGTGATGCAAATGTAGGGCTATTATCTATAGACGTTAATCATGATTATCTATAATCATATAGATTTAATCTATAGTTATTTAGAATAAGCTGCAAAGTGAGTTCCGCCAAATGGCGTGATAAATGTGTTATGCGTGTATCATTTTATCCAGCGCGACAATGGTATAGCCGTTGATGCGGCAGCATGGTCCGGATCAGTAAGCTGTTTGCATAATGTTTGGGCTAATGCGGGTCCGCAGGAAAATCCTTTTGTACCCAGCCCGTTAAAAATGGCTACGGATGGTATGGCGGGATGTGTGCCTGTTAGAAATTGTTGTCCTTCAGTGGTAGGGCGCTCCGCCACCACATGATCCACTACTTCAAAAGGAAGGCTAAGCCATTGCCGGAGGGTTGCTTCCGTTTGCATACGCCAGTTTTCATCGGGCAGCAGGTTGTTGAACTGCCACCTGTAATTGCTGCCGCACCAGAACAAGCCTTCCCCGGCAGGCACCAGGCGGATACCGTAATGATAAATATATGTTGCAGGCAAACCCGGAACAGACAGCAGCAAGGCTTCTCCGCGGTTTTTGGTAAAAGGCAGGGTAGTAAAAAAAGGATTGTTTATAGCTGCCGCTCCTTCGCAAAAAATTATTTTTTCGGCGCCGATCGCTTTATATTGTATGCCTTGCGCACTTAGCCGGCATTCCGCTATATTAAAATGCTCCTGGATGAGCAACCCTTTGCTTTTTAGAAAATGAGACCAGGCGGATAATAATTGTGCGGCATGTATTTTCCATACCCGGTTCACTTTTCCCATACCGTATTTGTTACTGAAGAAATGTTGGGCTAACGTAACGTCTGCACCGGCGGGCTGCTGTATATATGCAGGCAGCAGCAATTGCTGCTCATTATATAACCGCCGCTTCGTTTCATCTTTATGAAAAACGAGCATAGGCATGGCTTCCATTAAAGCCATGCCGAGTGTTTCTTCCATGCTGCTGTAGGTTTTCAAGGCAGCGGAGATATAATACTGATGGCTTGCCACCATTGTCCACCTGTTTACATTTACAGGGTTAATAACGGCCCCGGCCACTAAACTTGCTTTGGGCAGAGCATGCGGCTCATCTATTACAATGAAAGATCTGCCCTGCTTCCATAATGCATAACTAAGTAATGTACCTGCTATACCCTGGCCTATGATGAGGTACTGGGGGTGCATATAAAATGATCAACTGATGATGCGAAGCTTTGCGTAATTCAACATGATCTTTTTTTCGCCGTTATGCTCAAACTTTACTAAGGCAACAGGGTTTTGCGCACTGCCTTCCACTTTAATTACTTCTCCAAAACCAAATTTCTGATGTTCTATTCTTTGCCCTGCCTGCAGGTCTGAAGTATCGCTTGCCGCGAAATCGGGTGAAGGCTCATGCACTTTTACTTTGTTTTGAGGTATAGGACCCATATAGGCAGGGGTAGCTTCCTTCTTTTTACCGGGAGGCGCGCCATATTGCTTTTCGGCCTGCCATGCAGTTGACCGGGATGCTGTGCCAAAAGCGCTGCCCCGCATCCGCTCAAAGGCTGACCCGCCTAATCCGCTCCGGGCGCCGCTGCCGGCATAACTTCTGTCCAAGAACTCTTCAGGTATTTCACTGATAAAACGGCTGGGCTCATTTTGTATAAGGCTCCCGAACCGGTAACGCGAGTTGGCGTGGGTGATCCATAGCTTTTGTTTGGCCCTGGTAACCACCACGTAAAACAAACGTCTTTCTTCCTCCAGCTCTTCACGGGTATTAATGCTCATGGCATTGGGGAATAAGGTTTCTTCCAGCCCGGCAGCAAACACACAACTGAACTCCAAGCCTTTTGCCGCGTGTATGGTCATGAGCTTTACCGTATCGGCATCGGTATTTTTGTTATCGGCATCGGTTAATAAGGTAATTTGCTGCAGGTAAGTACCGAGGGTTTTATCTTCTGCCTCCGGAACCTCATTAGCAGGATCGGCGGGTACGCCCGCTTCCACCGTTTCGCTATCCTTATTGAATAGTCCCTCAGCCATTTCCTCCGCTGCCGGCTCTTCTCCTGTTTCCGTAATGCTTTCTTCCGGGGTTTCTAAAGGGCTCTCCACCCACTCTTTAATAGAGTTCAGCAATTCCTGTATGTTCTCGTACCGGGCCACACCTTCCGTGCTCTTATCATTAAACAGTTCCTTTACAAAATTGGTTTGCTTTCCCACATGCACAGCCACATCGTATGCGTTTTTATGCTGCAGCATGCTCGAAAAGCTTCTGATCATGAGTACAAACTGCTCAATAGATTCCAGGGTTGCACCTTTATAGCCAAATTCACGGGCACGTTCCAATACCTGCCAGAAAGAAATATTATTTTCATTGGCCGCCAGTATAGCCCTGTCTACCGAGGTTTTACCAATTCCCCTTGCGGGGTAATTGATGATGCGCTTTAAGGCCTCTTCATCTGTTGGATTTACCAGCACGCGCAAATAAGACACATAATCCTTGATCTCTTTTCGCTGGTAAAAGCTTATGCCTCCGTAAATGGTATAGGCAATGCCCATGCGCCGCAGGGCTTCTTCAAAAGCACGGCTTTGCGCATTGGTACGGTACAGGATGGCAAAATCCTTATTCTGAAAATGGTTACGCAGCTTTTGTTCCTGTATAGTATCTGCCACAAATTTCCCTTCATCGTTATCCGACATGGTGCGCACCAGCCTTATCTTTTCACCGGTTACATTTTCGGTAAACAGTGTTTTCTCAATTTGTCCTTTATTATTGCTTATAATTTCGTTGGCTACATTTAAAATGTTTTGTGTGCTGCGGTAATTCTGTTCCAGCTTTACCACTTTCACATCATCATAATCCTTCTGGAATTGCAGTATATTTTCTATGGTAGCGCCACGAAAGCTGTAAATACTCTGGGCGTCGTCGCCCACTACGCAAACATTTTCATGCATAGCACCGAGCAGTTTTATGATCTCGTATTGCGCGGGATTGGTATCCTGGTATTCATCAATTAAAATGTATTTGAACTTACGCTGATATTTGCTTAATGCCTCCGGGAAGTGCTTAAGCAGCTCATACATCTTTATCAGCAGGTCGTCAAAATCCATAGCGCCGTTCCTGAAACAGCGTTTGGTGTAGGCATCAAAAATTTTTGCGATGGCCGGGCGGTTGCTGCGCAGATCTTCCTGTTGAATACCATAATCATTGGCATATTCTTCGGCATTTACCAGTGCATTTTTTGCGCTGGAAATGCGGTTATACACCGTAGCAGGCTTATAATGCTTATCGTCTAAATTCATTTCATTTACAACGGCCTTTATTACGCTTTTCGCATCATCCGTATCGTAAATGGTGAAATGGTTGGGATAACCCAGGCGGTGCGCTTCACCGCGAAGGATACGGGCAAACACACTGTGAAAAGTTCCGATATATAAGTTACGGGCTTCATTGTTGCCGAGAATATGCTCTATTCTTTCCTTCATTTCTTTGGCCGCCTTATTGGTAAAGGTGAGCGCCAGTATGTTAAAGGCATCCACGCCATTGGCCATAAGGTGAGCTATGCGCGTGGTAAGCACTTTGGTTTTGCCGCTGCCAGCCCCGGCGATGATCATTAACGGACCATCTATATGTAATACGGCTTCTTTCTGCCGCTCATTCAAACCCTTTAAATAATCCTGCATGGGTGCAAGTTAAGAAAAGGATGAAAGCCGGAAAACTTTGTAGAGAAATAGCAATAAAAAATGTGCGCAGCAAAAGCCACGCACATTACCAGTGCGTTTCATAGGCAGGCATACCAAATTATAATAATTCAAAAATTTACGCAGCCTGTTTCCTGGCAGATATGTTTTCCAGCTTCCTGGCAATAATCATTTCCGCCGCCGGGTGAACTGCCGGATCACGCGCATCTTTCATGATTGCAAAACGATCCAGGGATTCATCCCATCCAAAAATACAGATAGCACTATCATTCATGCTCACGCGAAAACGTAATTTTTCCCTGCCGTTGAGGTAGGGCGTTGCTTTTACGATATAAGGTTTACCCTCTGCCATAATTTCAAATATTTCTGTTGTTGGTTTCATATCCATATTTTTTGATGATTTAATATCTATTGTTTTGCAAGAAACAGGCCATTTATAGATTAATAACCTGGTGTATATATATAGCATACTGTTTGCTAATGATTTATGGGGGATTTAATAATGCTGCAAAAGAAAGGGCACAGATCATTTTCCTGCCTGAAAATTGGTGGGGAATTGTAGAATAAAAGGGACGCTTAAGCACGTTAACAAAATTTTACAAAATGCCGGTTAAGAAAAAACTTAGTCTTTCTGTTGTAAATTTGCATTTCCTTCAGGCGCCGCGAAAGGTGATTTCATCATCAGGCGGTAAGGTCAACAATTGCTTCGTCTGTTATTTTAAACAGTAGTATATATGCGTAAATCACATGCAGGCGGTAACCCCGATGTAGTTTTGGTAGGAGCGGGTATAATGAGCGCTACATTGGGTGTAATGTTAAAAGAATTGCAACCTGACCTGGTTATCCACGTAATAGAGCGGTTAGATACAGTAGCTGCTGAAAGCTCTGACGCATGGAATAATGCAGGCACCGGGCATTCGGCGTTTTGTGAATTGAACTATACGCCGCAAAAGGAAGATGGCAGTATTGACTGCAGCAAAGCCATCAACATTGCCGGGCAGTTTGTGCAAAGCCGCGAGTTCTGGGCCTATTTGATTGAACAGGGGTACATCCGCAATCCGGAAGACTTTATCCGTTCCGTACCTCATGTTAGTTTTGTGCAGGGCGAAGAAAATGTTGCCTATCTCAAAAAGCGTTTTGAAGCGCTTACGCAATATGACCTGTTTAAAGGCATGCTCTATTCGGAGGATCATGCACGGTTAACAAAGCTGATGCCGTTGGTAATGGAAGGACGCGACCCTTCGGCAAAAGTGGCGGCTACCCGGATGAATGCCGGTACCGATGTTAATTTTGGCGCACTTACCCGCAAACTGTTCCGGTATTTATTTGACTTCCCAAGCGTAAAACTGCACCTGGCCCATGAAGTAAACGACCTGAGCCAGGATGCCTCCGGGTTGTGGCACATTAAAATCAAAAATCTTACTACCGATAAAAAAAGAACGATTACCACACCTTTTGTTTTCATAGGTGCAGGTGGCGGCTCCTTACCCCTGCTCGAAAAATCAGGTATTCCCGAAAGCAGGGGCTATGGCGGATTCCCGGTAAGCGGACAGTGGCTCATTTGTAATAATCCTGCCATTATTGAGCGGCATAATGCCAAGGTATACGGCAAAGCTGCGGTAGGCTCTCCTCCTATGAGTGTGCCTCATTTAGACACAAGGGTGATTGACGGAAAGAGGTCATTGCTTTTTGGACCGTATGCCGGGTTTTCTACCAAATTTCTCAAAAACGGGTCCTTATGGGATCTTCCCGCTTCCATTAAGCTGAGTAATATCAAGCCCATGGTAATGGCGGGTATCCATAACCTGCCGCTAACCAAATATCTTATTGACCAGGTAAGCCAATCGGGCGAAGACAGGATAGAAGCCCTGCGAGAATATTTTCCCAATGCTGTAGCCGAAGACTGGGATTTGGAGGTTGCAGGCCAAAGAGTGCAGGTAATTAAAAAAGATGAAGAGGAAGGCGGTGTGCTGGAGTTTGGAACGGAAGTGGTAAATGCTGCAGATGGCAGTATAGCCGCATTATTAGGTGCATCACCCGGCGCTTCCACGGCGGTAGCTATTATGATTGATCTTTTGCACCGCTGCTTCGCTGATAAAATGAAAACAGCGGAGTGGCAAAGCAAAATACAAAAGATGATCCCTTCATACGGGCAATCGCTAACAGATAATGAAATGCTGATCCGGCAGTCGGGGAAAAGAACCGCGGCAGCACTGAACCTGGCAGATGTGAGCACTGTGGAAACAGGAAGCCTGACAGGCAACTAAGACATGAGGCGTATAATCAATAATTCGCGAATTGCGAATTGAATTCACGGTCAAGTAGCTTAAATTCTCTCAACGGAAATCTTAATAATATAACGTGAATTTTGGATGCCCGGGAATGAAAACCAGTTTGTTATTGGTTCTGTTTCTGAATATCTATCATATGCATAAGTGCACATAGTTCTTACTATTGTGTTCCTATGTTTCTATTGTGCCTTTGTGTTGACCTATAACAAACACAGGAAACTCATGGTACACAAAAAAATCCATATCGTGTTTTCCAATGCCTGTGAAATCAATATTCCTGTACAATA
>CALMQS010000068.1 GCA_937871285.1 uncultured Sphingobacteriales bacterium
ACCAGGAAATGATGTCGCAGCAGTTAACGGGTATTCAACAGCCTTCTTATATTGCTGCTTCCGCCAAATTGGGAACAGATGTTTTTGTTGGCGCTTTTGCCTATATAGGCGAAAATGCGGAAATTGGGAACGGTGTTAAGCTTTATCCCCACAGCTTTGTTGGTGATAAGGTTAGCATTGGCGATCATTCCGTTATTCATTCTTCGGTGAGCATATATCATCACTGCCGGGTAGGAAAGCATGTTACCGTTCATGCCGGTGCGGTTATAGGGGGCGATGGCTTTGGCTTTGCCCCCCAGGCAGACGGGAGCTTTACCAAAGTACCGCAAATTGGAAACGTGGTAATAGAAGACAACGTTGAAATTGGCGCCAATGCCACTATAGACCGCGCAACCATAGGTTCAACCATAGTAAGGTCGGGCGCCAAGTTAGACAATCTCATACAGGTTGCGCATAACGTAGAAGTAGGACACAATACGGTAATCGCGGCACAGGCGGGCGTAAGCGGCAGCACCAAGATAGGTAACAATGTTATGATAGGCGGGCAGGCAGGTATCGTAGGCCATATTACTATTGCGGATGGCGCCCGCATAAACGCTCAAAGCGGGGTAAGCAAATCTATAAAGCAACCTAAAGCGGCGGTAACCGGGTCGCCGGCATATGATTATACCAGCACATTGCGCAGCCAGGCCATATCCCGTAAACTACCGGATTTTGAGAAAAGGATCCAGGAACTGGAGTCGCTCGTAAAACAACTAATTGCGGAAAAAGTATAATATCTTCCCATATACACATGACAGATAACTTACTATACGCCGTTCATCCCTATCTTTGCCCGGTAACAAAAAGCGAATAATGAACGCGAACTTTAATCCAGATAAACAGCATACACTTAAATCGGCAGTCAGTATTTCGGGAACAGGTTTACACACAGGCATTAAAGTTGATATGATATTAAACCCCGCCAATGCGGGCTTTGGAATCCAGTTTCAACGTATTGACCTGGCCGGACAGCCCATTATTAAAGCGGATTGCGACCTGGTTACTGATACTTCACGCGGAACAACGCTGGAAGACAAAGGTATTAAAGTAAGCACGGTAGAGCATATACTGGCAGCCCTGGTAGGCATGGGCATAGATAATTGTCTTGTGGAACTCAACGGACCGGAAATACCGATCATAGACGGAAGCTCGGCCCCCTTTGTTGAAATTATTGAAGAAGCAGGAATACTGGAGCAGGAAGCTACCAAATTGTGGTATACCATTGACAGCAATATTACCTATTATGATGAGGAGAAACGGGTAGAAATGGTAGCGATGCCGGCTATCGGATATCAAATTACAACCCTTATTGATTTTAACAGTTCCGTTTTGGGAACGCAGCATGCCGGTCTGAAGCACCTTAAAGACTTTAAAACAGAAATTGCTCCCTGCCGCACTTTCAGCTTCCTGCATGAACTGGAAATGTTGCTGGATAATAACCTCATAAAAGGCGGCGATATTAACAACGCGATCGTGATCGTAGACAGGCCGGTAAGTGAAGCAGAAATGGAACGCCTGGGCAAGGCTTTTGGCAGAAAGAAAATGGAGGTAAAAAGCGGCGGATACCTCAATAACCTTGAGCTCCGTTTTCCCAATGAACCCGCACGCCATAAACTGCTGGATATCATTGGCGACCTGGCGCTTATAGGCACACCTATAAAAGCGCATATTATTGCCAACCGTCCGGGACATTCGTCTAACGTAAATTTTGCCAAAAAAATAAAGCAGCACATCAAAATAAACAAGCAAATGCTGGATGTGCCTATATATGATCCCAACCAAACCCCCGTATATACCACTCAGCAAATTGAAAAAACACTCCCGCACCGTTACCCTTTCTTATTAGTAGACAAGATCATTGAACTGACCGATACCAGAATCGTGGGAATAAAAAATGTGACATTCAACGAGCCCTTTTTTGTAGGGCATTTTCCGGGTAACCCCATAATGCCCGGTGTGCTGCAGATAGAAGCTCTGGCGCAAACCGGCGGTATCCTGGCTATTAATGCATTGCCTCCCGGAGAATATGATACTTATTTTGTTAAAATGGATAATGCCCGCTTTCGTCTCAAAGTAGTTCCGGGGGATACGATGATCCTCAAAATGGAGCTTAACGCCCCTATCCGCAGGGGAATGTGCGAAATGCAGGGAACCGTTTACATCGGAAATAAAATTGCTACCGAGGCCACCTTAATGGCACAATTAGTGAAGCGTTAATGATGAATATTATCTTTTCCTTACTTTTGCTTTCGTCAGGAAAACTACCTGACGTTTTTTGTATATATATGAAATGCTGCCTCAGAGAACACCAAATAAGAAATAATCATCAATGATTCATCCCCACACATATATTCATCCCAACGCCAAACTGGCCACGAATGTAAAAGTTGACCCCTTTACGGTAATTCACCATAATGTAGAAGTTGGAGAAGGTACCTGGATTGGCAGCAATGTAACCATTATGGAAGGTGCAAGAATTGGCAAAAACTGCCGCATCTTTCCCGGAGCGGTTATTTCCGCTATCCCTCAGGATCTGAAATTTGAAGGAGAATATTCTATTGTTGAAGTGGGCGACAATACTACCATCCGCGAATTTGTTACCATTAACCGCGGTACCAAGGAAAGAGGTAAAACTACAGTGGGCGATAACTGCCTGATACAGGCTTACAGCCATATAGCCCACGACTGTTCTGTGGGCAATAACTGTATTATAACCAATAATACGCAAATGGCGGGGCATGTGGTAATGGGCGACTGGTCTATACTCGGCGGCATGTGCGCCGTGCACCAGTTCGTAAAAATCGGCGCTCATTCCTATATAGGCGGCGGATCACTGGTAGGCAAGGATGTGCCGCCCTATATTAAAGCGGGTCGTCAGCCCCTTAGCTATGCCGGCGTAAATTCTATCGGGCTTAAACGCAGAGGCTTTACTATAGATAAGATCAATCATATATTAGATATTTACAGAACGATTTATAATAAAGGCTTAAATACCTCTCAGGCAGTAGAAATCCTGGAAGAAGAGTTTCAGGCCACGGATGAAAGAGATGAGATCGTAACTTTTATCCGCGAAAGCGGAAGGGGCATCATTAAACGCTACACTAAAAACAGCGTGGATGACGATATCGTTGACTAATACAGGCAAAAGATTTAACAGGGACTGGATATTCCGGCATCTTAATTTTCAATTCTTCGCGGGCATGGCTTACGCTGTTACCGGACCAAACGGGTCGGGCAAATCCACGCTCCTGCAGGTAATAGCAGGTGCGCTCTCTCCCAGCGAAGGGAAGATGGAATACCATGCAAAAAGTAATGAACAGCATAGTGGCAACCCCATTGATGCCGATAATATTTACCTGCACTTCTCTTTCGCTGCGCCTTACATAGAGCTTATAGAGGAGATGACCCTGCTGGAGTTCCTGCATTTCCATCAGCAGTTCAAGCGGCTGCTGGCATCGCCGGCCATCCCGGATATCATTAGTTTAATTGGTTTGGAAAAAGCCACCCATAAGCAAATCCGGTATTTTAGCAGTGGTATGAAGCAAAGGGTAAAGCTGGCTCAAGCTGTTTTTTCGGATGCGCCTGTTTTACTGTTAGATGAGCCCTGCACCAACTTAGATGCAGAAGGCGTTGCGCTTTACCAGCAGCTGATAACAACATATTGTAAAAACCGGCTCATTATTGTAAGCAGCAATGATGAAATGGAGTATACTTTCTGCAGTGAACAATTGAATATTAATAATTACAAATAAAGGTTTTACGCAACGAACGCAAAGAAAACAATAAGGGATACATCGCCGCGCCGCTGCTTCACCGCTATCGCCGCGAGAAAAGTTTTGTCTGATTTGAAATATCTCCCCTGTACATTCCGGCAGTATTGAAATGTGATTTTTTTTAAATTTGCCTAACTTTTAAATCAATACCGGTTGGAACTTTACTACTCGTTTTCTATTTTAATTGTATTAGCTTCATTTTTTGCTTACCTGAACCTGAGGATATTAAAACTGCCTTCCACCATTGGCATTATGCTCATCGCCATTTTCGTTTCCCTCCTGATCAGGATAGTAGGCGCCAATGTTTTTCCTAATACCACACTTAGTTTTTTTAATCTTATATCTGAGTTTGATTTTACAGAAGTGCTTATGGGCGCCATGCTTAATTTCCTGCTTTTTGCCGGGGCTATTCACGTAAACTTTGCCGATCTCCGGGAGCAGCGATGGCCCATATTCATTTTTTCCACGGTAAGTGTTATCATTTCCACTTTTGTGGTAGCCTTCCTCTTATATAATATAGCACCGCTTTTTCATGAAAATGTTCCTTTCATTTATTGCTTATTGTTTGGGGCTTTAATATCGCCTACCGATCCTATCGCGGTGCTGGGTATTCTTAAGCAGGCAAAGGTTCCTAAAACCCTGGAAACGAAGATTGCGGGTGAATCGCTTTTTAATGACGGGGTAGCCGTTGTATTGTTTGCTGTTATTTTGCAGCTTACCAAAACCGATGCTATAGATATTTCTATTGGTTCCATTTCCTGGCTGCTGGCAAAAGAGGCGCTGGGTGGATTGCTATTAGGCGCACTGCTTGGCTTTGGAACCTCGGGCGCCATGAAAAGGATAGACGACTATAAAGTGTCGGTACTAATGACGCTTTCGGTAGTAATGGGTGGATACCTTATTGCACATGCCCTCCATATTTCAGGACCGCTTACCATGGTTGCCGCAGGACTTATTATCGGGAATTACGGAAAGAAAGCAGCCATGTCGTCAGAAACGAAAGATTACCTGAATAAGTTCTGGGAGCTGATAGATGAGATACTGAACGCTATATTATTCCTCTTTATCGGGTTTGAATTATTATTGATTCCCGATCTGGTTAGCCACCTCGCACTTGGCGTTATTGCTATCATTATTGTTCTGCTGGCCCGGCTGCTTTCCATTTGGATCCCTTACACTATAGTACCATTTAAGAACAAGTTTCTTAAGGGCGCCCTCACTGTAATGGTATGGGGCGGGCTGCGTGGCGGCGTATCCATAGCGCTTGTTCTGTCGGTGGATAACGGGGAACACAAAAACTTATTACTGGAGATCACTTATTTCGTGGTCGTATTCTCCATTGTTGTACAGGGACTTACAGTGGGCAAAGTGGCTAAAAAAGCGCTGGCGGGTAACTGAAACTAAAGGGGTTAAAACCCCGCACTTACCACTTACTACTTATCACTTACCACTTCTTCTCTTTATCTCCTGCTGGCTATCAGTAAATTCAGATCGGTGTATTTTAAATTGAAGCGCTGGCTGAGGTAGATATTGGTTAGCGCGCCTTTAAACAGGTAGATGCCGCTGCGGATATTGAACTTATGCCATACTAATTTCTCCAGTCCGCCCTCATCGCCTATTTCAAGCAATAATGGCATCAGCACATTGCTGATGGCCTGCGATGCGGTACGGGCAAAACCCGAAGGGATATTGGGTACACAATAATGAATAACACCGTGCTTAATAAATACCGGACTTTCATGTGAAGTGATCTCGGAAGTTTCAAAGCAGCCGCCGCGGTCAATACATACATCCATGATCACGCTGCCCGGCCGCATAATAGATACCATTTCTTCCGTAGCTACAATAGGGGTACGCCCGCCAAAAGAAGATAAGGCGCCTACCGCCACATCGCATGTTTTTAGCTGCTTGGCTAAAATTTTGGGCTCTATAACGGAGGTCCACATTCTTACCCCTATATTGCCCTGCATGCGCTTGAGCTTATAAATATTATTATCAAACACTTTTACGCTGCTACCCATAGCCAGGGCAGTTCTTGCAGCATACTCTCCCACAATACCGGCGCCTATAATAACCACCTTGGTAGGAGGAATGCCCGAAATGCCACCCAGCAGCATTCCTTTGCCATTGTTGGCATTGCTTAAATAATTACCCGCCAGCAGCATTACAGCGCTGCCGGCAATTTCACTCATGCTTCGTACAATAGGATTATGCCCGGAATCGTCTTTAAAATTCTCAAACGATAAGGCGGTGATCCGCTTTTCCATCATACGCTGTAATATTTCCGTTTTCATTACAGGCAGGTGGATAGGGGATATGATCGTTTGATTATGCTTCAGCAGATCTACTTCTTCTTCATTCACCGGCGCCGACTTCATGATCAGGTCGCATTGAAACACCTCCCGCTTGTCGTATGCAATTTTAGCACCCGCATCGCTGTAATCCTTTTCAGAAAAATGTGCGCCTTCACCCGCACGATGCTCTACCACCACCCGGTGACCGTTGTTCGTAAGTACGCTGATAGCATCAGGCGTTAATGCGATCCTGTTCTCCTGGAAAGAATTTTCCTTTGGAATCCCGATCAGCAACTGCGCTTCACGCGGCTTAATATCTAATGTTTCTTCTAAAGTTTCGTAATTAAACGAGGTACCTACAAATGGCTTTTCTGCCGGCATAAGCTGGATAGGTTTGAGCGACAATTTACTAAATATTTACCTGTGAAAATCAACTTTCAGCAAACGGGTAGTGGTATTTACAGGATGCAGGTAAACATCAACCCTGTTTTCGGGTAAAAGAGAAGGTATTTTCTCCGGCCACTCCACAAAACAGATATCACCCGAAAACAAACAATCTTCTATGCCGGCATTTATCGCTTCTTCTTCATCTTTTAGCCGGTACAGATCAATATGGAAGATGCGTTTGGGCATGCCGTCTTCCTTATAGGTATATTCATTGATCAGCGAAAAAGTAGGGCTGCTTACATGCCCTTCTACGCCTTTAGCGGCACATAATGCGGCAATAAAAGTAGTTTTCCCCGCTCCCATTTCACCATGAAAGGCAAATACCCTGTCATGCTCCTGCACCCGCTCCCAGAAGCAGTGGGCGCATGGCTGTATATTTTCTAATGTAACTGTTATCTCCATAAACGATATCTGAAACAGGGTTGCAGGTCGCAGGTTGCAGGAGCGAAGGCTCAACCTGAAACTTGTAACCTGAAACCTCCCCTTGCCTCATTGTTGCAAAGATAATGGCCGTTTTGAGGCTTTACTGATACGGCGTTGCAAAGATATTTGCAATTGTAGTTATTCATCATTATACTGGTTGGTAATTTTGCAGCATGGAAAAGATAAGATGGAAAGTTGAAGGCATGGACTGCTCCAATTGCGCGCTCACTATTCGCAGGTATCTGGAAAAAGAAGGCGTTCAGAACATCAGGGTAAATTTTGTTGATGGTGATGTGGCATTTGATGTAAACGGCAACAGTTCGGCGCAACAGATACAGAAAGGCATTGACGCCCTGGGTTATAAGGTAACCGGCACATTAGAAGCAGATAAAGCAGGTCTTCCTGTACAAAAAATGAATATTCATTTAAAGTATACCCTCATTTGTTTGCCTTTTACAATAGTGTTGCTGTTGCACATGATACACGATTGGATAGGCTGGCACTGGCTGATGAATCCCTGGCTGCAGTTTGCGCTTTGCCTTCCCGTATATATTATCGGGATGTCTTATTTTGGTAAAAGCGCTGTTAAAAGCCTGCGCAATGGCATCCCTAATATGAACGTATTAATTGCCCTGGGCGCCACGGCGGCTTTTGCTTACAGCCTTACAGGAACATTCATGAATCTGGGAGAAGATTATCTTTTTTATGAAACTGCCGCCACTATCATTACACTTGTATTTTTTGGCAATTATTTAGAAAGCGCATCCATTCAATCTACGCAAAAAGCATTGCAGAGTTTGGCAAAATCGCAAAAAACGGTGGCTAACATGATCGCGTTTGATGAGCATCACCAGGAAGTGATTATGCCTGTTGACAATAAAGATCTTCGCTCCGGCGACCTGATACTGATCAAAAGCGGCGAACTGGTGCCGGCCGACTGCAAAATCCTGTGGGGCAATGCCAGCGTAAATGAATCCATTATCACCGGCGAAAGCCTGCCACTTGAGAAACATGCAAAGGATTTGCTTATCGGAGGCAGCATACTGGCAGACGGCACAGTGAAAGCCCAGGTTACCGCAGCGGCCGATGATTCAGCACTCGCTAACATTGTAAACCTGGTAAAACAGGCACAGGGTGAAAAACCTCCGGTACAACAAATGGCAGACAGGATCAGCGCCATATTTGTACCTGCAGTAATTGGGATTGCACTGCTTACTTTTATTATCAACTATTTTGTGCTGCAGGATTTCACAGCTTCCTTAATGCGCAGCATTGCTGTGCTGGTTATCTCATGTCCCTGCGCATTAGGGCTGGCAACCCCCGCCGCTATTGCCGTAGGATTGGGTCGCGCCGCACGTAATGGGGTACTTTTCCGGAATGCTAAAAGTCTTGAACTTTTTAAAGATATCCGGCAGGTGGTATTTGATAAAACCGGAACGCTCACTACAGGTGAATTAACAATTGATCGGTTCCAAACAACAAATAATACCATCTCTGAAGAAGAACTAAAAAGAATTACATACTCACTCGAAAAATATTCCAATCACCCTATTGCAAAAAGCATTGCCACCGCCTGGAAAATCAAAAATGAGATACGATGGGCTAAAATAGAAGAAATAAAAGGTATGGGAATAAAAGCAACCAGCAAAGAGGGCGATGAATATTGGGCCGGTTCTTACAAAATGGCCGCAGCACTTACTACTAACAATACACATAACGTATACATCATAAAAAATAATGCGTTGATCGGATGGATAGATGTAAAAGATGATATACGTCCGGAAGCCAGAAGTGTTGTAACCTACCTGCACAAAAAAGGAATCACCACTTATCTTTTAAGCGGCGACAGTAAAGTTAAATGCGAGCAACTGGCCCGGGAGCTTGGTATTGATAAAGTAATGGCAGAACAAACACCCGAACAAAAATTAGCGATAGTGGAATCACTTTCCCGGCGGGCGCCTACCGCCATGGTGGGCGATGGTATTAATGATGCGCCGGCACTTGCAAAAGCAACCATCGGCATTTCGTTAAGCGATGCATCGCAAATTGCCATTCAAACAGCCGATGTGGTACTCATGAATCAGGGATTGAAGAACCTGCCCTTATCATTGGGCTTAGGTAAGCATACTTTCATTACTATAAGGCAAAATTTGTTCTGGGCATTTTGCTATAACGTGGTGGCCATACCGGTAGCAGCAGTAGGTTTGCTTAATCCTATGTTCGGCGCGCTGGCAATGGGGCTCAGCGATGTGGTGCTCGGTATTAATTCGGGAAGATTGTTTGTGAAGAAAGTGACATGAGCGTGTGGCGATCAGGTGTTAGGTGTCAGCGATGAAGCGATAACTACTAATGATAGGATGAATACTTCTTCTTTGTACTGCCCATAGTTCATAGCTCATTGTCTCCACTGGTAATACAAACCCACCCGTTTACACCGTGTTTTTGCTTTACACGTGATACCTCTTTCCCCCGGAAATCTATTCTTTTAGTACATTTATCTCCGGTTAGTAAACATATATACGTTCGTTTTATGGAATTCATAGACTATTATAAGATACTGGGACTGGATAAAACCGCCAGCACAGAACAAATAAAAAAAGCATACCGGAAATTAGCGCGTCAATATCACCCTGATCTTAATCCTAACGATAAGGATGCGAATAAAAAATTTCAACAGATCAATGAAGCCAATGAAGTGCTGAGCGATCCTGAAAAAAGAAAAAAATACGATCAGTACGGTCAAAACTGGCAGCACGCAGAAGCTTATGAAAAAGCCAAACAGTCGCAACAAACCGCAGGAGGTACCGCCTACAGTACCTATGGAGGGAGTGAAGCATTTGGCGATGATTTTTCATCAGGTGATTTTTCCGATTTTTTTACTTCCATGTTTGGAGGAAGTTCCCGCGGCGGCCAGAGCCAGGTAAAATTCAGAGGACAGGATTATAACGCTGAGCTGCAAATCAGTTTAAGAGAAGCCTATACAACGCACCAGCGCATTTTTACGATCAACGAAAAAAATATCCGCATTACCATCCCTGCCGGCATTGCCAACGGACAAACCATTAAGCTGAAGGGGCATGGAGGTGCCGGCGTAAACGGGGGACCGGCCGGCGATCTGTACATAACACTCACTATAGCGGAAGACCCTGTTTTTAAAAGGCTTGGCGATGACCTGTACACCACCGTGGAGCTTGATCTGTATACCGCTGTGCTGGGTGGCGAAAAAACAATAGATACCCTTGATGGCAAAGTAAAAGTGAAAGTGCCCCCTGAAACACAAAATGGCGCCAAAACAAGGTTAAAAGGAAAAGGCTTCCCGGTATACAAGAAAGAAGGCATATACGGCGATCTCATAATAACATGGCTTATCAAACTGCCCGTTAACCTTACGGAAAAACAAAAAGCCCTGTTCAGGGAACTGTCTCAATCTTAATTAATTAAATTCATCAACGATGCCCAATACGGAAGAACTGATCACTCCTGAAGCATGTTGCGCACATTACCATATAGAGCTCACCTTTATACAATCGCTGAGTGAGTATGGTCTCATAGAAATCATCTCTGTTGAGGAAAAACAGTTCATACACAACGAGCAGTTGCGCGGGCTGGAAAAATTCATACGGCTGCATTATGAGCTGGGTATAAATATGGAAGGTATTGACGCGATTGCGCACCTGCTGCGTAAAATGGAAAACATGCAGGAAGAGATCACCCTGCTGAAAAATAAACTCCAGCTATGAAAAAAACGGTTTCTCTTTTCGTCCTGACCCTTTTTGTCCGTTTTGTTTTTTCGCAGTCGCCGGTAATGGAAGCGGCGCTCATCTTTCCTCTGCAGGAAAAACATGTTCATGGCAGCACACTGGTAGCATTGTCCAATGGCGATTTTCTTACCGCATGGTTTTACGGAAGCGGCGAAAGAAGCGCGGATGATGTAAAGATCATGGGCGCACGGCTGAAGAAAGGACAAAAGAAATGGAGCGATCCTTTTTTACTCGCCGATACGCCCGGGCTTCCGGATTGCAATCCCGTATTGTTTTTAAACAAAAAAGGTACATTGTTTTTAGTATGGATTGCCGTGCAGGCCAACCGCTGGGAGTATTCGATACTGCGGTATAAAACATCTGCCGATTACCTTAAGCCCGGGGCGCCGGTATGGAGCTGGCAGGATAATATTTTACTTAAACCCGGCGATGCTTTTGCCAAAGAAACGGAAGCTAAATTCAAACAAATGCCTCGTTTACGGCATGGCTGGGCCGAATATGCGCCCAAATATGATGACATGATCATTGAGGCGAGCAAAGATCCCCGCAAACGCAGCATAGGATGGATGACCCGCATTAAACCATTGATTACCGGCAATGGAAGGATATTGCTTCCATTGTATTCAGACGGATTTAATATGTCGCTGGCAGCCATTTCCGATGATGATGGTGAAACCTGGCGCCCCGGTCTGCCCATCGTAGGCAGGGGACCTATTCAACCCGCGCTGGCACAAAAAAAAGACGGTACTATTGTAGCGTTTATGCGTGACAGTGGTGATTCACCCACGCGCGTACATACCAGCCGGTCGGCTGATGAAGGCGAAAGCTGGACGCCAAGTATAAAAACGGAAATACCCAATACCGCCAGCGTGGAAATTTGTGTGCTGGCAGATGGTAAATGGGCCTTTTTGGGAAATGATGTTGATGATGGCAGATATATACTCAGTCTTTATATATCAAGCGATGAAGGCGAAACCTGGAAATGGAAAACGAAAATCGAGGATCATCCAAAAGAAAATGGCAGGTATTCTTATCCGTCACTTATACAGGCAGAGGACGGGTTATTGCATATGACCTATTCTTTTCACAAAAACAATAAGGAAAAGTCTATTAAGTATGTTGTGGTTGATCCTCAAAAAATAACGAAATAAGATACGCATATGGGTATGTTAGAAAAATTAAAAAACGGGCAAAATGTTTACGGCACCTGTTTCACTTCAACAGCGCCGGGCTGGCCGCTGGTTTTTAAAAAGGCGGGGCTTGATTTCGCCTTTATAGATACGGAGCATACCGCGCTGAACCGCGCCGACATGGCAAAGATGTGCCAGATCATACAGGCATACGGCATAACGCCCATCGTACGCATTCCCTCTCCCGATCCCTACTTAGCCTGCCAGTGTATTGATGGCGGCGCCAAAGGCGTTATTGCTCCTTACTTGGAATCGGTAGAACAGATCAGGGAATTAGCGGGAGCCACAAAGCTTCGCCCGCTGAAGGGAGAAGTATTACAAAAGGTATTAAAAGGAGAGCAGGTATTATCTGCTGAAATGAAAGCTTATTTAGACAATTACAATAAGGGAAATATATGCATCGCTAATATTGAAAGCGTGCCGGCAATGAATAAGCTGGATGATTTATTAAGCGTGCCCGGATTAGATGGCGTATTTATCGGGCCGCACGACCTGTCTATCAGCCTCGGCATACCCGAGCAATACGATCATCCTGAATTTGAAAAAGCAGTTAAACATATCATTCATACCACAAGAAGCAAAGGACTGTCTATCGCTATTCATTTTTCCCTTGAGCCCGAACGCCAGGCAAAATGGGTAAAGGAAGGCGTAAACATTGTGGTGCACAGTACCGACATTGCGTTGTTCAGTCAAAAGCTCAATGCCGATATAAGCGCGATAAAAAAAGCGGTTGGCGACGTAACAGAGGGTAATACCCCGGCACAGGAAGAAGTACCTGTAGTGTAAGATGGAAGAAAAACAGGTTACAGGTTGCAGGTTACAGGGAGGAAACGGTATGGTTCTTTCCCTTTTCACTTTATTTTATATCTCTAACACATACATATGCAGGAAATACAATGGGGGATGATAGGTTGCGGAAATGTAACCGAAAAAAAGAGCGGCGCGCCGGCCATCAATAAAGTACCACATTCAAAATTAGTAGCCGTAATGGCGCGGAAAATAGAAAAGGCTGAGGATTACGCACAACGGCATGGTGTAGCCAAATGGTACGATAACGTAGATGACCTGATTAACGACCCTGATGTGAATGCCGTATATATTGCCACTCCGCCCGATGTGCATCCTGAATATGCTGCAAAAGCTATGCGGGCGGGTAAGCCGGTATATGTTGAAAAGCCTATGGCGCGGAACTTCGCCGAATGTGAAGCCATGAACCAGGTGAGCCGCGAAACAGGCGTACCGCTTTATGTTGCTTACTACCGGCGTACCCTACCCTATTTTGTGCAGTTAAAAGAGCTGATTGACGCAAAAGTGATAGGTGATATCCGGTGCATTATTATTGCATTGCACTGGCAGCCTTACAGTGAGGAAGTGGGAGAAAATGCACAGCCCCGCTGGCGTGTTTTCCCGGATACCTCCGGCGGCGGCCATTTTCACGACCTCGCTTCGCACCAGTTCGATTTCCTGGAATATGCGTTTGGCCCAGTGAAATATGCAAAAGGTATAGCGCGCAACCAGGCCGGCTTATACAAAGCCGATGATATAGTAATGGCCAATTTTGAATTTGAATCAGGGATATTAGGAACCGGTAGCTGGTGTTATACGGTTAACAAAGAACAACGTATTGATCAGTCGCAGCTCATTGGCTCAAAAGGAAAGATCAGCTTTTCGTTTTTTGAAAGCAGTAAAATAGTGGTAGAAACGCCGGAAGGAGCAGTGGAATATGATGTTCCTTATCCGCCCCATGTGCAGCAACCCCTGCTGGAAACGATTGTAAAGGAGCTGAGAGGTGAAGGCAAATGCCCCAGTACCGGCGAAACCGGCGCAAGAGCCAATTTAATTATGGATTGGGTTACTGCTAAATGATAAAGTAATTCACTGCGTGGCTATATTTAAACACATAGCCAGATAGGCGCACATAGGTTTAATCTTCTATTACTCTTTAGCATGTGATTTTTCTCTCTATTGTGTTCCTATATTTCTATTGTGCCATGTGTTTTGGTATTTTTTCAACGCAGAATTATTGTCGCCCTTTGCGAAGCCCGGGCTATTTCCTCATCAGCCAAACCTCCGTTACCTGCGATCCCCGCTGTCCCTCGCCGCATGTCCAGGTAAAGGTTACCTGCCCGCCGGCTGTAACTGCTTTTGGAATATCAAATTCGTATACAGGCTTTTCACCCGTTTGTATAAAATCATGAATAACGATATTGCCGTTAGCTACCAGCTTTTGCTTCGACCGGAACCTACCGGTATAGGTCATGCGCATTTTATAAGCGGCTGTTGTATCTAAGTTATCATACCTGATCTTCAGCGGCGTATCGTATAAAGTATTGATCTGGCTCATCCATGCCCCTGGTGTGGTTTGCCCCGAAAAGCCCTGCGACCGTACTTCATGCACCCATTCTTCTCCTATAATTCCTACGCCAAAACTTATTCTCGGCGATTGCAGGCTGCCGGGGTCTTGTTCCCGGGTCTTATCTGCCACTATCCTGTATTTGCTTTGCACCGATCCAAAATGATCATAAAATCCGCCGGGTCCGGGGTCGGTCCGGCGCAGCATTTCGCTTATCTTGTTCAGCCGCTCCGTATCATCTTCTATCTTCTCCAGTACGGCAAGCTGATCCAGCAGCCAGGGTGCATCGTTGAGGGGTATATCTATATTGTCTATAAAATTTCCCCTGCCGGGCATTGCGCCGTGCTTTTCAATGGTAAGCTGCGCACCAATACTACTGAACAATGAATCGGCAAGTACCATACATCTTTCTTTCCATGCCTTTGCCACAGGCTCTTCCACGGCCTTTTCCAGTATCATCCTGGCCTGCAAAATAGCTAACGATGAGGTTTCGGCAGTTGCGCTTTCCAGGGTTTCCTTTGCCTGTTCCTCCAATGCCTTTTCATATATTAAACGGCGTTGTATATAAGCATCATAATATGCTCTTAACAGGCACATCTGGAACCGGAAGTTCTTTACCAGTTCCGGTGTGGCCTTGCTTTCTATTTGCTGCCATTGCCGCAGGGTTTGCTCTACTTTTTCATTGGTAAGCAATGCGCCTCTCAGGTTTGTCTCAAGATTCATAATACCCTGTGCCGCCGCTTCCGTAATATCAGCATCCATAAACAAACGGCTGTAATCGCGCAATGTTTCTATTACCGGCTTTTGCGGATCCCAGTCCTGGTCGCTCCATATAAATTTATTCACATCATCATTCGTTCCTTCCGAATAGCTGATGCTGCCTGAAGCATAGGATGCAAGCAGGTTATGAATATGCTTTTCGTCTTCCGGCCGGGGGTTCACACATTCTCTCCCTAACGTCATCGCATAGGCTACGTCCCAGTCGAGTACCGGGTACTGGCAGCTCAGGCTATGGGTGATATCGGGATATCGCCTGATGGGAATGTTGTCATTGACCAGTTGCCTGAGCTCAGGAAGCGGTATTTTAACCCAGGGTCCGAAAACAACGCCTCCCAGCCAGGGGTAGCCGCTGTTTACATGCCTGAAAAAGTCATCGAACCATTTTTGGCTGGGGCGAAATACCTGCGGCGAAACCCATATTTTAGCATTGGGATGAAACTGCTGTAACGCCACGGCTACCTTCCCCAGCCAGTTAAAAAGCACCTCCGGCTCCAGGTCGCCCGGATCACCGCCAGGAACAAATACGTGATCTAATTTCGGCAATGCGGCAAACACTTCTATCCGCTCCTGCATTTCTTTTTTGAGGGAATCGCGATTGGTATAATCAGGCCCCATATTGGGATACCACATCCACACATCTAAGTTGTACGACCGGGCAATCTTTGATTGCTCTACCATCATTTTTGCCGATGGAAGCTGCATATGCACACTGCTGTCATCATCATCTGTGCGGGGTGGCATAATTTCAATGCTGTTGGCGCCAAACAGGACCAGGTCGCGGATATACTGATCGAATTGCTTTACAGAAAAAGCATCATACGAATTGGTTTTGGGCCGGTAGCCCAACTGGTGGCCGCGGATGGGATACCTGGGAGCGGTTGACAGCACAAGGTTTTCCGGTATCAGCAACGTTCCGGGGCGCATATCGGCTTTTCTCAACAATCGTCCCACGCCGTACAACACACTTCGGGCGTCCTTAGCCGTTATGATTACTGCATTTTGTTCCTTCATTACTGCCAGCCGAAAGCCTTCATTGCCCGGTGCCGCTATGGTTCCCAGCACAGCCCTTACTGTTTTTGGCAGCTTAGCGTCACGGTCATCGGTAAGAACGTAAATAACCGGCTGTCCTTCATCCGGCTGCTTTGTCACAACAGGAAGCAATAACTGCGTTCTTTTTTCAATTTCTTCCCGCAATACCTGAACGGGCTTATCGAGCGGTATTTTTTTATCACTGCTCACCCATATAACAGCTTTAGAAAGATCAATATGCTGCGCATAAGCGGATACTACGGCCAGCATAAAAATAAAACAGGCAATTGGCTTTACATATTTCATAACAGCGTTCGGGGTTTAAGGAGATCAGAACTATTTACAAGTATATTTAAAATATCATTATTATGCTTACAGAGCAGTCAAAACTTATTCTATACTCTTTTACCGTTTTCTTTATGATCCTTTGTCAACACTGTATAATTTGTTTCAGCATATGCCTTTCACTGCTTTTTTGCCAAATACAGGTTTCAGAGAATAAAACAAATATTTCCGGCTTTCATTGCCCAACAAAAAACATAATAGTACGTTAATTACTCAGTATCAACATCCTTTTTAAATAAATTTGCGGGACTTACAGCCACAAAAGCATGAAGACCTTTTTTTTAGCTTGTATATTTCTTTTGGCCGCAATGCGCGGCTTTACCCAAAACGGCTACCAGATAAAGGTAACCCTTAAACCATTTACCAATGGTTATCTCTATCTCGGGCACCACTTTGGAAGTAAGCAATATATTATTGATTCCGTTGCCATCAACAGCAATAGTGAAGTTGTTTTTTCGGGAAAAGAAAAGCTGTTCGGCGGCGTCTATATGGTCATCTATCCCCAAAAAAATGGCTGGTTTGAAATACTGGTAGATAAACAACAACATTTTTCGGTAACGGCAGATACGACCGACATTATTGGAAAAATGCAGTTTACCAATTCATCCGACAACCAGTTATTCCAGTCGTATCAGAAAATAGCGCAGGAAAAAGGCAAAGCCATTGCTTTATTGCAAAAGCAGTTAAAGGAAGATCCTGCCGGTTCCGATTCCGTTAAAACAAGGTCGGCAATTACTGCACTGAATGCGGAGATGCAGCAATACCGTGAACAATTCATACAAGCGCACCCCGCGCATTTGCTCACTGCTATTTTTCATATTTTGCAGGAACCTAAAGTACCCGATGCGGCTCAGCATCCCGGTGGTAAATACGATTCGGCTTTTGCCTATCAGTACTACAAACAGCATTACTGGGATGGCGTGTCGTTTGCTGATGAACGCCTGGTACGCACGCCGGTTTTTGAGCCTAAGTTGCAACGATATTTCAGCAATGTGCTGCTGCAGCAGCCGGATACGCTCAGCAAAGCAGCCAACAAAATCTTAGACGCTTCCATTAGCAATAAAGAGATGTTCAAATTTATACTGTCTGCCCTTACAGAAAAATATATCAATCCTACCTACATGGGACAGGATGCAGTATTCGTTAATCTTTTTGAAAGGTACTATGCCCCGGGCAAAGCAGACTACTGGCTTAACGACAAGTATAGAAAAGCAGTTTTTGACCGTGCGTATAGTGTAATGGCTAACCTTATTGGTGAAAAAGCTGCTGATATGAATATGGTAGACAGCTCCGGTAAAGCTGCACCGTTGTATGGTATTAAGGCGCCGTATATTGTTATTTGCTTCTGGGATCCTACCTGCGGGCATTGCCAGACGGAAGTGCCGCAGTTAGATTCGCTCTTTCAACATAAATGGAAAAAGCAGGGTGTTCAAATGTACGGGGTAATGACAGACGGCGGAAAGGAAGCCTGGCTGAAATTCATTAGGGAACACCAGCTCAGAGGCTGGACGCACGTATACCAGTTGCCCGCCGTAAAAGAAGCGGAATACGCGGCAAATAAACCAGGGTATAAACAATTGTATGATGTGTACCAAACACCGGTATTATACCTGTTAGATAAGGATAAAAACATCATTGCCAAAAAATTAAATCACGATCAATTAGATGAGCTGCTGCAGGTAAAGCTGAAGTAGGAAGCATGTGCTAATTTGAAAATTTTAAAATGAAGCAGAACGGTAAGATTGTTGCAAGTTGCAGGGTACAAGGAGAAGCATTTAGCACCAAATAAATTTTAACTCCGAAGCCAAATGCAACTATAAACAGTAAACCACAAACAATAAACTTCTTACTTTTTTCATGAAACCAATTATACTTTTTCTATTCATCCTGGCGCCTTTTTTTATTGCGGCCCAAACCAATACGGGCAGCAGGTTTACCTTATCAGGAAAGCTTAAAAAGATGAAGAATACCGCTGCGTGGGTATACCTGTATTACGTGGCGGATAATAACAGGATTGCCGATAGCGCACAGGTAGAAAAAAACAGGTACCGGTTCACAGGCAATATCAGTGAGCCTGTGTTATCACGCTTAAGCGTAAAATACAAACAAGGGATAACCGGTGAAGCGGCAACCGTAAATATAGAAAAGAATCTGGCAACGCTTTTTTTATCCTCCGGCAGGCTTAAGGTAACAAGCGTAGATTCTTTTTCCAATATCCGGGTAAAAGGATCTGCTGCGCATACAGACTATAAAAAACTGGAGTTGCTGACCCGGCCGTTTAACGACACGATGCAGGCCTTGTCTGCTGCTTATAACCAATACCGTAATGATGGCAATGCCACCCGGATGAAACAGATTGAAGACCAGGCGGCCATCCTCGAAAAGGGTATTAAAAATGATTTTCAGTCATTTATCAGTACACACCCGGCATCGCCGGTATCGCTGCTCCTGTTGCAGCAATATGCCGGCAATGATATCAATTTTAGTGAGATTGAACCCTTATTTAACCAACTTTCCGCGGCAGTAAAAGCATATCCTTCCGCAATACAGTTTAAAGAAAGGCTGGATATGGCCAAAAGAACCAGCATCGGGCAAATGGCAACCGACTTTACACAGAACGACACCCTGGGCAACCCGGTAAGCCTTTCCTCCCTGAGGGGAAAATACCTGCTGGTTGATTTCTGGGCAAGCTGGTGCGGTCCCTGCCGGATGGAAAACCCTAACGTGGTAAACGCCTTTAATGCTTATAAGAATAAAGGTTTTTTTGTATTAGGCGTTTCGCTCGACAAGCCGGGGGCTAAAGCTGCCTGGCTGAAAGCCATTCATGATGATAACCTTACCTGGACGCACGTAAGCGACCTGCAGTTCTGGAATAATGCCGCGGCCCAATTATATGGCATCCAGTCTATACCTCAAAACCTGCTGCTCGACCCCACAGGTAAGATCATTGGCAAAAATTTAAGGGGGCAGGACCTGCACAATAAGCTGGAGGAAGTGCTGGGAGGGAAATGAGTTGGGGAATGTGAAAATGAGGAAACTTCAAACCTGCCAAGCCGGCCTACAGGTTTGGTTCTTGTTATTTGTCTCTTAGCGCACTTTTTAGATACTGGTCTTTGGCGCTATATGCTTCTGATAATACTTACAAACCGGCCGCAGTCCGCATATATCGCATTTCGGATTGCGGGCAACACAAATATACCGGCCATGCAGTATTAACCAGTGGTGCGCTTTATGGATCATTTCGGTTGGAATATTTTTGATGAGCTGCCTTTCTGCAGCCAGGGGTGTTTTTGCATTATGGGTTAACCCGATCCGTGCGGCAACCCTGAAAACATGCGTATCAACAGCCATATTGGGCTGCTGATCTATAACAGAAGTAATTACATTGGCCGTTTTTCTTCCAACACCGGGTAATTGTATGAGTTCCTCAACGGTTAATGGCACTTCGCCGGCAAATTTTTCCATTAGCATATTGGCCATGCCAATGAGGTGCCTGGTTTTATTGTTGGGATAAGAAATACTTTTAATGTAAGGAAAAAGTTCATCAAAACCTGCTTTTGCAAGCTGCCCGGGACCGGGGTATTTTTCGAAGAGGGCAGGGGTGGTAAGGTTAACTCTTTTGTCGGTACATTGGGCAGATAAGATTACCGCTACCAAAAGCTGGTAAGGATTATCATATATCAATTCTGTTTCTGCATTGGGTGCATGCTGGCGGAACCAGTTCAGCGTATAGGCATACCTTTCTTTTTGTGTCATTGGAAATTTTCCTGATAACCCAAAAATAAGCTAAGTGGCTGAAAAACAAATTAATGTTGTTCAACTTCTTTACTAATGCCGGCATAGCGGAGCAGTGACTGTATTACAGAAGGACGTGGAGACTGGTGGATCGTATTGAGCCCTTCTATAGCCCTTTTAAGCACCTCGAACTTCTCACGTAAGGTCCAGTCTGTCTCCAAAGCAAGCTGTATAGCAGCAGTTTCTTCGGCTGAGGTTTCTTTGTAAAGGAATCGTATCATGTTTTCAGGTGTATAAATATCCATGCGCCATTCATTTTTGAATTCACAATAATCTCAATTATACGGTTCTTAGGATATTCAGATATCAATACGGATTAATGGTGTTCTCTGGGTGTTTGTCAACGGGTGGGAATAAAGTTGCTTCTTATTAAACGGGGCGGGGGAAGAGATATTGTGAAAAAGCACAAAAGTTTAGTAAAATTATTTTTCGTCTATAATAAATACGTCTTCATTATCTCTTTTCATCAAATATTTTTCTCTTGCCGCTTTTTCTAAAGAGGCGGGGTCATTATCCAGCTCAGAAAGCTCCTTTCGCATGGCTTCAATCTGCTCCGTATAATAAGCCTTTCCCTTTTCCAACTGTTTCAGTTCGCCTGTTCTTTCCATCTGCACAAACAGGTCATTATGATCGAAGAAAACCAGCCATACCGTAAATACCAGCAGGGTAAGTCCGTACTTGTTTTTTAACCACGCGGGTATGTGCTTGATGTACTTCATGATCTGTAAGCGATATCAGGTGTCAGGTATGAGGTGTCGGGCATACCAACCTTATTTTCCAAAAATAATCTTTCCGTTTGGATAAACTGCATTCTCTCCCAGAGCCTCTTCAATCCGGATCAGTTGGTTGTATTTAGCCAGCCGGTCGGTTCTGGAAGCGCTGCCGGTTTTAATCTGACCGCAATTTAAAGCAACAGCCAGGTCGGCAATGGTGGTATCTTCCGTTTCACCGCTCCTGTGGCTCATGATAGTAGTATACCCGCTTGCCTGGGCCAGTTGCACGGCATTTATCGTTTCCGTGATCGTACCTATCTGGTTAACTTTAATCAATATGCTGTTGGCAATACCCTTATCAATACCTTCCTGCAAGCGCTTAACATTGGTTACAAACAAGTCATCACCCACCAACTGGCATTTGCTGCCAATTTCGTTTGTTAGCTTTTTCCATCCATCCCAGTCATCTTCCGCCATGCCATCTTCAATAGATACAATAGGATATTTGCTAACCCAATTGCTCCAGTAGGCTACCATTTCATCGCTGCTGATGGTTTTGCCGCTGCTTTTGTAAAATTTATAGGACTGGCTGCCTTCGTCAAACATTTCGGTACTGGCCGCATCCATAGCAATGGCTATCTGATCGCCTGCCTTATAACCGGAAGCCTCAATGGCCTGCAATACGGTTTCAATAGCTTCATCATTACTTTGAATATCGGGTGCAAAACCGCCTTCATCTCCCACATTGGTGCTGTATCCTTTTTTCTTCAGTACCGATTTAAGGTTGTGAAACACTTCCACTCCCCAGCGTAATCCCTCACTAAAGGAAGGCGCTCCTACCGGAACGATCATAAATTCCTGGAAGTCTATTTTATTATCGGCGTGCACACCGCCATTCAGAATATTCATTAAAGGCATGGGCAGTACCGTAGCATTTACACCTCCCAAATAGCGGTATAAAGGTAAATTACATTCCTGCGCTGCTGCTTTGGCAATAGCCATTGAAACGGCAAGGGTAGCGTTAGCGCCTAATCTCGCTTTATTGTCCGTACCGTCAATTTTTATTAAAAGGTTGTCAATATGCGCTTGTTTGGTTACATCAACGCCAATTAACTGATCCGCTATAATATCATTTACATTTTTTACCGCTTTCAAAACCCCTTTGCCCTGGTATATGCTTTTATCGCCATCTCTCAGCTCTACGGCTTCATGTTTGCCCGTGGAAGCGCCTGAAGGAACGGCAGCCCTTCCTACCAAACCATTTTCAGTAATTACATCTACTTCAACAGTAGGATTTCCGCGGCTATCTAAAATTTGTCGGGCATGAATATCTGATATGAAAGACATAGAAAATGATTTACGTGTAGTTGTTTTTTTGCAAAGAAACGGTTTTCAATTTTGGTTGCAAAACAAAGTGCGGTTATTGTTCATTTTTGCCTGTTAATTCCTTAAATACCGTTTCTAAGCTTTGGCTTTCGCTTTGCATAGCAATGATATCGAGGTCGTGCTGCAGGGCCAATTCCCTTAATTGCCTGCGAAGGAGTTCAGGATTGTTTGCCGAGAACTGGTATTTTGTATCCGACAGCATTTGCACCTGTGCCGGCTCAAAGGTGGGAATAAATATCCCGGGTGGTACATTATGGGCAAACTCAACCCGTATGCGCTGCATGTTTCCTTTGCCGGCCTGCAGGCCGGCCACCGTATCGTCTGCCACCAGCTCTCCTTTATTGATAATGATAACCCTGCTGCATACGGCTTCTACTTCCTGTAATATATGTGAAGAAAAAAGAACGGTTTTATTTTCACCCTGCTGCCTTATTACTTCTCTTATTTCCACAATCTGGTTCGGGTCGAGGCCGGTGGTAGGCTCATCGAGGATAAGCACTTCAGGATCATAGATCAGGGCAGCGGCTAATCCTACCCTTTGCTTATACCCTTTTGAAAGCTGCCCTACTTTTTTTTGCTGCTCGGGGCCTAATCCTACCATTTCAATGGCATGATTAATGGCCGCTCTTTTATTAGTAAGCCCGTGCACCCCGGCAATGAATCCGAGGTATTCTCTTATATACATATCATAATATAAGGGATTGGATTCGGGCAGGTACCCGATCTTCTTTTTTATTGCTAAAGGATAGCTGGCAACGTTGAGATCGCAAACTATAGCTTCACCGGAGGTTGGCTTAAGATAGCCGGTCAGCATCTTCATGGTGGTAGATTTACCCGCACCATTGGGTCCTAAAAAACCAACGATCTCTCCCTTGTTTACAGAAAACGAGATATCGTTCACCGCCTTTTGCTCACCGTAAACTTTATGCAGATTTTTTACCCGGATTGACATGCAACAAAAATAAGCACTCCTTTTTACATTTGTCTTTTATACTCTTCTTTCCAGGCATACCACCCAAATATGCATAAACCGATAGCAATAGGTATAAATACAATAACAAATACGCCCCATTGTACTTTAGTATCTGTTACAGGATGCAGTGCAATTTGATGCAGGGCCGTTTTAATAAGATAAAACATAGACAACGGAGCCATCAGCATCCATATAAGCCCCATCCATTTCCGTAACCGGTTCATCATCATGTTAGTTGCTTAAGCTGTGAAGGTATTTTATATATAATGGTTTTGTTTGTTTAGTCACTTACATCAGGATCCGCTTTATTACTGATATACACCATCCCGATAATAAGGCACACAAAAGAAATGATGATGGGATACATCAATCCTACCAGCTTATCTCCCGTGTTTATTGTAGTTAATAATAAAGCAATGAAAGGTGTTAGCCCGCCAAACACGCCATTACCGATATGATAAGGCAGCGACATGGAGGTATAGCGGATACGCGTGGGAAACATCTCCACTAAAAAGGCGGCTATGGGTCCGTATACCATCGTAACAAAAATGACCTGCACAAATATGAGGAACACAAATTTCCAGTAAACCGTTGTTGACAGTTTCTTCTCTGTATAAACAGGCGCAGCATCCGCCACGGGTTTTGATGCCCCCACAAAAACCGTATCCCTGCTTTTTTGCGTATAGGCGAAACCATCGGCAAAGGTTTTTACCATGCTGGTAGTAGTGATGGTTTGTTCGTTGATCTCATCCGTATGAATAACAGGTTCGCTTACGCTTACAGGCGTTTGCGTTTGATACGTGGTAATATCGGAAAGATCAAGGAATTGCTGGTAAATGGGCCTGTAAAAGATAATGGCCAGGAACATACCCGCCATCATGATCCATTTTCTTCCCACCTTATCGCTCCATGATCCAAACACCACAAAAAACGGAGTAGCGAAAAGGATAGCCCATATCAGCATCGTTCGTGATTGCTCAAAATCTACTTTACAAACGGTTTCAATAAAGCTTTGCGCGTAAAACTGGCCGGTATACCACACCACACCCTGTCCCATGGTGGCGCCAAACAAAGCCAGTAAAACCATTTTAAGATTGGTTTTGTGTCCAAAACTTTCCTTAAGCGGGTTAACCGACACCTTCCCTTCCGATTTGAGCCGGGAGAACAGGGGCGATTCATTCATCTTTAAACGGATATAAATAGAAACCCCCACGAGAACAATGGAAACCAAAAATGGTATACGCCAGCCCCAGTCATTAAATTTTTGAATAGAAACATTGATATCACTGTCTAACCCGTGCCGCACCAGCAGTATTACACCCAGCGAAACAAAGAGCCCTAATGTAGCCGTGGTTTGTATCCATGATGTATAATAGCCCCGTTTACCGGGCGGCGCATGTTCGGCAACGTAAGTAGCCGCGCCGCCATATTCGCCGCCTAAGGCCAGCCCCTGCAGCAGGCGGAGCAACAGCACAATAACCGGAGCTGCAAAGCCAATGCTTTCATAAGAGGGTACCAGCCCTATGGCAAAAGTAGAGCCGCCCATAATGATAAGCGTAAGCAGAAAGGTGTATTTGCGCCCAACCAGGTCGCCCAGCCGCCCAAATACCAAAGCGCCGAAAGGCCGTACAATAAAGCCCGCCGCAAAAGTAGCCAGGGTAGATAGTAACGCGGCCGTTGGATTGGTTTGAGGAAAAAACTGCGTGGCAATTACCGTAGCCAGGCTGCCAAAAATATAAAAATCGTACCATTCAATGAGCGTTCCAACCGAAGAAGCGCCGATAACTTTCCAGATACCTTTGGGGGATGTTGACATTATACGCAGGCAAATTAGGGGATGAATATACTAAACCTGAAGTTGCGGGCAAAAGGAAAATTGAGCATATGCCTTTTAATAACCATTGTTAGTTGCAACGGCACTACCGGTAACGGATGCCCTATAATGTGCTGATTGTATGGGGAAACCTGCTGCTATAACTCCGGAGAACGGTAGTGAAAGAGAAAATTTATTGCAGGTCATGTATATTCAACTGAATGTGGTTAATTTAGCCCTTCCGAATATGAACTAAAATTGCATCGCTATATGTCTTACCCCTATCAGTTAAAAAGCATTGAAGCTTACAGGGCAGCTTACAAAAAAAGTGTTGAAGATCCCGAATCCTTTTGGACGGGAATTGCTGAAAATTTTACATGGAGAAAAAAGTGGGATAAAGTACTGAACTGGAATTTTAAAGATCCCAAAATAGAATGGTTTGCAGGTGGTAAATTAAATATCACTGAAAATTGTTTAGACCGCCACCTGGAAACCCTCGGCGACAAGCCCGCCATTATCTGGGAATCTAACGATCCGGAAGAAAGAACCAGGGTGGTTACATATGAAAGGCTCCACAAAAGGGTATGCCAGTTTGCCCAGGTGCTCAAAAACAATGGCATAAAAAAAGGCGACCGGGTTTGTATTTATATGGGCATGATACCCGAGCTGGCTTACGCGGTATTGGCCTGCGCAAGGATCGGCGCTATCCATAGCGTGATCTTCGGCGGCTTTTCTGCCCGCAGCATTGCCGACAGGCTGGAGGATACCAGATCGGAATGTATCGTTACCTGCGATGGCGCTTACCGGGGCGGAAAAGATATACCTTTAAAAAGCGTGATTGATGACGCGCTGGTAGGAAATAACCTCGTAAAAAAAGTAATTGTATATACCCGTACCAGGATCCCCGTTAGCATGATAAAAGGCCGCGATGTGTGGTGGGAAGATGAAATGCTGAAAGTAACAGATACCCTGCCTGTAGAAAGTTTTGGCGATGCGGAAGTGATGGATGCCGAAGATCCCCTGTTTATTTTGTATACCTCCGGCAGCACCGGCAAGCCCAAAGGCGTGGTGCATACTACCGCCGGTTATATGGTATGGACCAACTACACTTTTGTAAATACTTTCCAGTACCAGCCCGGACAGGTGCATTTTTGTACAGCGGATATCGGCTGGATTACCGGGCATAGCTATATTCTTTACGGGCCGTTAAGCGCCGGCGCCACCAGTTTGATGTTTGAAGGTATCCCCACCTGGCCCGATGCCGGCAGGTTTTGGGATATTGTTGATAAATACAAGGTAGATATTTTATATACTGCGCCTACGGCTATCCGCAGTTTAATGGGCTTTGGGCTAGACCCGTTAAAAGACAAAGACCTTTCTTCATTAAAAGTACTGGGGTCGGTTGGCGAACCCATTAATGAAGAGGCCTGGAACTGGTATAATGAGCATGTAGGAAAAAAACGCTGCCCTATTGTAGATACCTGGTGGCAAACCGAAAATGGCGGCATATTAATTTCCAATCTCGCCGGAGTAACGCCCGCCCGGCCTTCCTGGGCTACGCTGCCATTGCCGGGTGTACAGCCAGTGCTGGTTGATGAGAATGGAAAAGAAGTAACCCAAAAAGATGAAGAAGGTTTTTATAAAGGCAATTTATGCATGAAAGCCCCCTGGCCGGGAATGCTGAGAACAACCTATGGCGACCATGAACGCTGCCGCACCACCTATTTTGCGGCTTATCCCAACTTATATTTCACCGGTGATGGCGCCTTAAAAGATGAAGAAGGCAATTATCGTATAACCGGCAGGGTAGATGATGTACTGAATGTTAGCGGCCACCGTATTGGAACCGCTGAAGTGGAAAACGCTATTAATATGCATGCCAGTGTGGTAGAAAGCGCGGTGGTGGGTTACCCGCATCCCATCAAAGGGCTCGGCATTTACGCCTACGTAATCGTAACCGGTTTTCACGGAGACGAGGAAAGAACCCGGCAGGATATCATTCAAACCGTTTCGCGGCTTATTGGCCCTATTGCCAAACCCGATAAAATACAATTTGTAACCGGCCTGCCCAAAACGCGCAGCGGCAAGATCATGCGGCGTATTTTACGGAAAATAGCAGAAGGTGAGCTGGATAAAGTAGGCGATACTTCCACCCTGCTTGACCCTGCGGTGGTGGATGGTATTAAAGCAGGAAAATTATAAGCAGCAAATGATGCAGTACCGTTTAATGCTTTGAAGGGTCGGGTATCCATGCTTCGTCAATGGGGGCAGGCGTTATTACCCGCGGTACAAATTTGCGATCTATCAGCTCATCCATCGGGATGTTTTTTGTGAGCAGCTTTAACTTTATTCCCTGGTCCTGTATTTGCTGCAGGTCTTCATCTGTAGGCGTAAGTTCCAGGTAGCTTACCCGCCTGGGGTCGGAGGTTAATACATAGTTCAATACCTTTTCATCCTGCCTGAAATAGGGAGACGCAAGTTTGGCGGCTTCTGCCCGGTGTGTTTCGGCCCATGCGCCCGATTCCGCTATACCTCTTACCAGATCTTCTACCACACCCGGGTTTTGCCGTATCAGGTCTTCGTGCACTACCAGCGCACAGGAAATGAAGTTGGGCCAAATGTCGCGGGCATAGTATAAAACCCTTCCTATTCCATCTAATTCGGCTTTGGCACAAAACGGCTCGCCTACAATAAAGGCGTCAATGGCACCCGAAGCAAGTGAAGTAGGCATATCGGGCGGCGGCAATATTATAAATTCAATATCGTTGGGCTGCATACCAAAATCCTCCATCAGCTTGTGTATTACAAAATGCTGGTTACTGTAGAGGCTTGGTATTGCCATTTTCTTTCCTCTCAAATCTTTCAGGCTTCTTGCTTTGCTGTTTTTCGCTACAATCAGCTCTGTGCCATCTCTATGTCCGAGGTAGCAAATCTTCACCGGCACACCCTGCTCCCTAAGTTTCATGGCCAGCGGAACGATCATAAAAGTAGCCTGTACCTGTTTGGCTTCCAGCGCGCTTACTACTGTGGGAAAATCAGAAAAAACTCTTGAATTAAAATTGGTGTTGGTTTGCGTGGTTTTAGAAGCAAAATCTGTAACCGGGCAGGTAAGATGACAGGTAACCGGCAGGTAACCCACTGTTAGCTCGCGGGTAGCTTTTTTGTTAATTCCTTCATGTATAACATCTCTTGCAGAAGCTGCGCCGTTTTTTTTCCAGGGTTTATAACGCAGCAAGGCCAGGGTTGTTAAAACAACCACTACACCCAGTATCAATTTGCTAAAAGTAAATTTATTCGCCATCCGGTTTTCTGTGAACTCAAATTTAGTTTAATTATTTTTGTGGCCAATGGCAATTTGATGCTCTGTACCGGGATGGGTACCTTACAGCAGTTTTTATTTTCTATTCAGCAACGCCGTTCACAATGCAAAGCAGGCGTGTTGTATTGCTACAGCCCCAATATGTGTAATATTTCCTTCATGGCTTCAATAACTGAGTTGTCCGTAAGGGCTCTCGGGCGTGCTGTATGGATCAGCAATTCCCTGCAAATGGTTGCCGGGCGGCTGGACAATACCAGAACTCTGTCTGCCAATTGTGCGGCTTCTTCAATGTCGTGGGTTACAAAAACAACGGTACGCGGGCGCTGCTTTAAAATTCTTACCAGCTCCGAGCGCATCCGCAGCCTTGTTTGATAATCCAGGGCAGAAAAAGGTTCATCCATTAATAAAATATCCGACTGACCGGCCAGGGCTCTCGCCAGTTCCACGCGCTGGCGCATTCCTCCCGATAGTTCATGCGGGTAATGACCTTCAAAACCCTCCAGGTGAATCAATTCCACCAGTTCTTTCTTTTCCTTTTTGCGCTGTGAAATATCATCAATCGTTTGTAAACCCATCTCTATATTTTCCTCCACGGTGAGCCAGGGAAAAAGCCCGTCTTGCTGGTATACCGTTCGTATAATACCTGTTCTGTGCACCGTGCCGGAAACAGGTTGTATATAACCGGAGAGCAGGTTCAATATTGTTGTTTTGCCACAACCGGAAGGACCCACCAGCATAACCACCTCACCGGCATTCACCTGTAAGCTCAGTTGGTTCAATACCCCGGTAGCGCCATATCTGTGCGACACGTTTTGTAATACCAGGCTTACATTGTTTTTACCGCTCATATCCCCATCTTACGTTTGGAAGTTTAGTTAATTGGTACAGCAACCTGTCTATACCCATGCCCAGTACGCCAATCACTATCATATAACATACCGCCGAGTCAAGCCGTAATCCGTTCCTGGCTTCCCAGATACCATAGCCCAGGCCATCCTGGCAGCCTACCATTTCCGCTGCTACAATTACTATCCACGAAATTCCGTAGCTCACGCGCAGTGCGGTTATTACCTGTGGCAGAACAGAAGGAAAGATAACTTTTGTGAGCAAATTACGGCCGGTATAATTATAATCTTTCGCTACCCTGAAATAAATACTTGGTATAGTGGCTACGGCAGACATGGTAGCCAGTGCCAACGGGAAAAACGTGGCCATAAATATCAGGAATACTGCCGGTTTATCGCCAATATGGAACCAGAGTATGGCAAAGGGTATCCATGCCAGGGGAGATAAGAAACGGAAGAAATTCAGCATGGGTACAAAAGCCTTCCTGGCATACAAATGTTGACCCAGCCATAACCCCAATGGGAGACCCAATGCTGCCGATAGTACAAAACCAATTGCCACCCGCCACAGGGAAGCAATGATATCATTTATTAAACGCCCGGCCAGGAACTCTTCCTTAAAGCTTTTTATTACGGCTGCGGGCGATGGCATTGCATATGCCGGAAAGAGATCAATATAAGAGGCAAGAGCCCATAATAATATTACAGTTGCCAGTACGATAACTGGTAATAAAATGTGGATTGCTTTTTTTTTACGGATTGCCTTTTCCGCGTTTATCATAAATATCCTGATTTAGGTGCAATGGTCAATTTCCTAAAGCTGAAAATAAGCAGAATATACGAATATGCACCAGGAATGCCCTGAGCAAACAATGGGTTGCAACAAAAGCTGTCTGAAAATGACAGGTACACCCTTAAGTAATAGAATAGAAGCATAGAGATTGCAAAAGCGCATTCTCTTCTCCACTGCAATATTTATTGGTTAATTGCTCAGGACAAAGCGTATTTATTATCTGCAATCAGCTTATCCGCTATACGTCTCCTGGCATCTTTGCTGTTAAAAGGTTCCGCTTTGGTAAAGCGTTTTACGCCCAGCAGCATCATGCGCTGCTCATCTCCTTCGGCAAATGCGTTTATGGCATCGCGACCGCTTTTGTTTACCCTGTCGGCAGTATCGTACAGGTATGTTTTAGCGATATCCATGTATAGTGCAGCAGCCGGCTCACCCTGCTTACCCGCTATTTTGACGGCTCTTAACAATGCGCTCTCGGCATGAAAAACGTTAATCGCCATATCAGCAATGTTCATCAGGATCTCCTGTTCGCTTTCAATTTTCATCATCAGCTTTTGCACGGCAGCGCCGGCTACCATCAAAATCGCTTTTTTCATACTGGCAATCAGCTTCAGCTCTTTTGCAAAATCGCCATCATCACTACTGCCAAAATCAGGAATGCTCATCAGCTCTTTTTGTACCGCTGTAGCGGGGCCCATCAGATCCAGCCTTCCCTTCATTGCCCGCTTCAATACCATATCTACCGTGAGTAAACGGTTTATTTCATTTGTTCCTTCAAAAATGCGGTTGATGCGGCTGTCGCGGTAAGCCCTTGATATAATATATTCAGCGCTGAACCCGTTACCGCCGTGTATCTGAACGCCTTCATCCACTACAAAATCCAGCGCTTCACTGCCAAACACCTTAAGCATCGCGCATTCTATGGCATATTCTTCCGCGCCTGCCAGCAGGGCTTCGCTGAAAGGTTTTCCTTCCTGCACTAATTCCTGTTCTTTGTCGTCAATCCATTTTGCCGTTCTGTACAATGCGCTTTCGGCTACCCATATGCGTATAGCCATTTCCGCCATCTTGTGCTTCATAGCGCCAAACTGCGCTATAGGCTGCTTAAATTGTTCGCGGGTATTAGCATATTGTATGGCGGTAGTTGCGGCTCCCTTTGCTCCACCCAGCGCTGCGGCGCATAATTTTAAGCGGCCGATATTCAGGATATTAAAAGCAATGATATGCCCTTTGCCAATTTCGCCCAGTACATTTTCTGCCGGCACTTTTGCATCCTGGAAATAAAGCTGAACAGTGGAAGAACCTTTGATGCCCATTTTATGCTCCTCAGGTCCCTGTGTAAATCCTTCGGTATCACGGTTTACTATAAACGCCGTAAATCCTGCCTTGCCGCCTGCCTGTCCGGTAGGCAGGGCAGGCAGGTTATCGCCATCCACTTTAGCGAATACGGTATACACATCGGCAAAGCCGCCGTTGGTGATCCAGCATTTTTGCCCGTTTAGTAAATAATATTTACCATCACTGCTCAATTTGGCCGAAGTTTTGGCGCTAAGCGCGTCGCTGCCGCTATTAGGTTCCGTTAGTCCGTAAGATCCCTTCCATTCGCCGCTTGTTAGCTTAGGGATGTATTTTTCTTTTTGCGCGGGTGTTCCAAAATATAGTATAGGTAAAGTGCCGATACCCGTATGCGCGGCTATGGCCACAGAAAATGAAAAGCCGCTGCCCAGCCCCTCATTTACCAGGGTGGAGGTAACAAAATCTTTCCCTAATCCACCGTACTCCTCGGGTATGGACACACCCAGCAAGCCCTGTTCCCCTGCTTTGTCTAACAGGGAAGGCATTAAGCCCGGTTCCAGTTCATCAATACGCTCAATAATGGGAAGCACTTCGGTGGAAACAAAAGAGGTGCACATTTCCATGATCATCTTTTGTTCCTCGCTGAAATCTTCAGGTGTAAAAATGTCTCCCGGCTGGCTTTCCCTGATGATCCATTCACCACCTTTGAATACAGCAGGGGCTGGTGCTACAGTGCTCATACGTTAAATTTTTTATGTTAAGCAATAATGAATATTTTCTTATTTCAGATTATCGTACACTCTTTGTAAAACAGACTTGCATATTTCTATCTCTTCGGCAGATACAGCAATGAGCGCTTCATTAAGCGTTTGATTGGCCATATCCATCGTTTGATCCCTGAGTACGGCAGCGGTTTCACTTAAATAGATACGATTGATGCGCCGGTCTTCCAGCGAAGCCACCCGTTTTACCAATTGCTGTTTTTCCAGATTATCTACCAGCCGTGTAATGCTGGGCTTATCCCTGAACGTGGCGCTGCATAATTCCTGCTGGCTGAGCCCGTCCTGCTTCCATAAATGATATAGAACGCTCCATTGCTCAATAGTAATATCTATGCCGTGCTGTTTAAAATTTTTTTGCAGCCGCCTTGCAATAGCCGTGGAAGCCACGCCTGTTATAAAACTGTATAATTCGCCTCTTTTAAATTGGTTGCCGGACATATAGTTAGTTATGCAACTAATTCAAAGCTATGTATTCTTACTGAATTATCTTCTCGTTTTTTGACATTATTGATCTAAGGTTTGATTTAAAATATAATATGTGTTAAAGCATTAACAGATTTTTTTCAAATTATTTAACATTATTTTATGGATCACTAAATATTTCCAATAACTTTATATGATCTACAACACACTATTATTTTATTACTAAAACTACTGTTTTATGGGAGTATCCTGTTTATTGGGATGGCAAATGGCCATACTCAGAAGCTCTTGCCAGGCTATCAAAAGAAGTTTTTTTACACTTTTATTCATTTGTTTTATTTCACCTCAATTATTTTCACAAAGCCGGGTAGTTACCGGGAAAGTTACCGATGATGTTGGCGCTCCTGTTGCTAATGTAACCGTGGCTGAAAAAGGAACCAACCAGGTTGTGCTAACCAATGAAGAAGGAAATTTTTCCATTACGGTTACCAGATCCAATGCTATTTTGGTATTTAGCTCGGTGGGCTATGAAACAGTTGAGCAATCAGCAGGCAATGGCGCTGTTGTAAATATCAGACTAAAGCAATCTGTTGGCGGATTGGAAGAAGTAGTAGTAACAGCATTGGGCATCAGGCGGGAGAAAAAAGCACTGACCTATGCGGCCCAAACCGTTAATGGTGATGAATTGCGAAAGGCAGCCAACACAAACTTTGTGGACGCCCTTAGCGGCAAAGCAGCGGGTCTTGATATCAAGATCAATGCTTCAGGACCCGGTGGTTCTACCAAAGCCGTGCTAAGAGGAAACAAATCCCTACTCGGCTTTAGCGAAGCGCTTTATGTAATTGACGGTATCCCAATGGTCAATAATAAGACTGGTCAGCCCGGATCTTACGGCGGCACTGATGGTGGTGATGGTCTTTCTACTATCAATCCTGCAGACATTGAAAGTGTCAGTATACTGCGTGGCGCTAATGCTTCTATCCTCTATGGCAGCCAGGGTGCCAATGGCGTGATCCTGATTACCACAAAAAAAGGAAGGTCAGGAAAGGTTTCGATAGACTTTAACTCCAGCACTATTTTCGATAAAGTAGCAAACCTTCCCAACTTTCAGTATCGTTACGGGTCAACAGGCGGAGACTACAGTTGGGTGTATCCAAAAATGAAAACTGCTACCGAACCCGGATTTGTGAATACAGATCTGATCAATATGTCAAAATCGCCGGTTCAAAATATTACATCAGACAATTATCAAAAGGATTATATAGATGATTTCTTCCGGGTGGGCGGTACCTACACCAATTCGGTAGCTATACACGGAGGCACTGATAAAACAACAGTGTATTTTTCATATGCCAATACCGCAGCAACCGGTGTAATGCCAACAAATACTTATATGAAGAATAATTTTGCGTTTAATCAAAGCACAAAATTACTGAACGACAAAATGGTCATAAGTTCAAATGTAATGCTCTCCTCAGAAAAATCAAAAAACCGGCCGGGTGCAGGTTATTATAACAACCCGCTTACCGGTCTGTTCTTATTTGGAAGAGACAGGGATTTCAACTACTACAAAAACAACTACCAGGTATTTGACAGTACCAGAAACCTGTATAAAATGAACTGGTATTCTACCGAAGAAAAACAAAACAACCCCTTTTGGGAGCTTAATAATGACCCCAAAGTTGCGACTTCCAAACGCGTTATTGCAAGCGTGAAACTATCCTATCAACTCGCTGACGATCTTAAGTTTGAAGTCAGGGGAAATATTGACTACAATGCTATTCAAAGAGACTATCGCTATGCTGCAGCCGGCAACTCGGTAAGTGTGAGTCCCAATGGCACCTGGTCTTATACCAAATATACAGACCAGTCTATTTATACCGATGGTATCCTGACCTATAATAAAAATTTCGGCAACTTTAGCCTTGCCGCATTAGCCGGACTGGCTTACCAGAAGAATACATTCAATGATGGTATGAATGTGGGTAATGGTACAAACCCATTACAATATCCTAACTTTTTTACGTTTGCCAATATTCCCAATAACGTAATGTTTAATAAAACGATTAACAAGACAACCAAACAGGGCGCATTCGCAAACGCAACCATAGGATTTAAAGACTTTGTATTTCTTGACCTTGCCGCTCGTAATGACTGGGCTTCTACGCTGGCGCTTACCGGTAATGAGTCCTACCTGTATCCTTCTATAGGAGCAAGCGCTATAATCAGCCAGATGGTTAATCTGCCTAAAGCAATTTCGTTCTTTAAATTACGGGCTTCCCTTAGCCAGACAGCAAATGAAGTACCTTTCAACGTGGTAAATCCCTGGAATTCAATTGGCGGAACAGGCAACCTGTCAACCGGCGTTGGAAGTATCAACAGGAATACGCAGGTACCTTTTACTAACCTGAAACCTGAAAAAATTGTAGGCAGCGAATATGGTACCGAAATACGCTTCCTGAATAACAGGCTCGGATTGGATTTTACGCTTTATAAGGATGTAAGCACCAACCAGTTTCTTACTTTAGCAGCGCCTTCAGGCTCAGGGTACACAATCTATTATATCAATGCGGGAAAGATCGTCAACAATGGATTTGAGCTTTCGGTGAACGCTGAACCCGTTCGCGGAGCCAATTTCAGTTGGAGCACTTCTGTTAACAGCTCACAAAATAAGAATAAAATCGTTGAGCTGATTGCTTCTAATCCCGATTACCAGGTAGGTGGCGATGATGAAGGTTTTGCATCTATTATCAAAGCCGGTGGTTCATTCAACGATGTATACATTTATAAATTTGCAAGAGATGATAAAGGTCAGATTATACTGACCGATAAGGAGGACGCAGCCCCTGTTCCAACAAAAGCCGCTAAACAGGAAAAAGTGGGTAATGTAAACCCTGATTTCCTGCTGGGGTGGAACAACAATTTTACATTCCATAATTTCTTTGCCGGCATATTGATCAATGGAAAATTTGGCGGGGTCGCTTTTTCTAAAACAGAAGCATTTCTCGATTCTTACGGCGTAAGCGAAAGAAGCGCCGAGGCAAGAGATCTGGGATATGTACCCATCCAGGCTGTTATGGGATCCACCGCAGTAACAAAACTTGACCCGGCAACATATTATTCGGCCATTGGCGACAGAAATAAAATTATGGAGCCTTACATATATTCAAGAACGAATGTGCGCTTAGGTCAATTGGTATTGGGCTATACCTTCCGGTCTAAAAACGCCAATCCTGTTTTCAAAGACGCTTCCATTTCCTTGATCGGAAGAAATTTGTTTTTCTTCTACAAAAAGGCTCCGTATGATCCTGAGCAGGCCATGAGCACAAACAACTCTATGCAATCAAATGATGTATTTAGTTTGCCCGCAACGAGACAGCTTGGCTTTAATGTGAAATTTACATTCTAAAATGGTTAAACTAATCAATATGAAATATTTAGTTATTGGAGTAGCATACCTGATTATATTCAGTTCTTGCACTAAAAGTTTTGAAAGCATCAATCAGAACCCGAACCAAATATCAGATGAGTTGCTGAAACAGGATTTTAACCTGGTAGGGTCTCCTTTTTCGGGGATGATCTTCAACCTGAACGGTCACCAGATTGAAGAAGACCTGTGTTATGACAATTGGATGGGGTTCATGGGCACCCCCACGGATTTTGTGGGCAATGTAAATAATACTACCTATTATATCCGATGGAACTCCTATTGGGGCCGCATATATGGCAGCATCATGTCGCCTGCAAAACAGGTTACTCAACTGGCAGAAGATAATAACCTGCCGCTTTTTGCAACCTGGGCTAAACTCATCCGTATTATAGGGATATCGAAGCTGACAGCCATTCACGGCCCGGTCATTTATACTAATTATGGCAGTACCGAGGCTTCTATTCTTTACGATAAAGAATCAGACCTGTATCCTTTATTCTTTAAGCAACTGGATACTATACAAGCCGATTTTGCAGCTAACCGCGATTACCCGGGTTTTAAAAAATTTGATCCTACTTTGTATGCAGGAAGCCTCTCCAAATGGATGAAGGTGGTTAATTCGCTTAGGTTAAGGCTGGCCATTCGCATATCAAAAGTAAGTCCTGACATGGCAAAAACAGAAGGAGAAAAGGCTTTGAGCGACCCTGCCGGTTTAATAGAGAGTAATGGAGACAATTTTACAAACTCACTTTTGGGGAACATTATGCCGGTAGCCCAGATCTGCTATCAGTGGGATGATACCCGTATGGGCGGAGTGATGGAATCGTTTATGGTTGGTTTAGGCGATGGCAGAATATCAAAATACTATGCACCTGTAACCGACCTTTCTTTGGTTGCCGACCATCCGTTGGTGCCTTATAAAGGGGTCCGCAATGGCGCTTACATTAACGCAAAAGCGGACCATGTTCCTTTCTCCAAAGTGTCTGATGATTTTAACAAGGTTCAAACCAGAAGAGACATTACGGCTGCAGAAGTGCTGTTTCTTAAGGCAGAAGCCGGTTTAAGAGGCTGGTCCGGCGCCGGCGACCCCAAGGAAAATTACGAAAATGGCATAAAGCAATCCTTTGCTGACTGGGGTGCCAGTGGTGTAGATGCTTACCTGGCAAACAGTACAGGCAAGCCAATTAATTATGTGGATCCGATTGATTCCCGCAATAGCTTTACGGCTGTCTCCACCATTACGGTAGCCTGGAACAATGCCGATAACAATGAGTTGAAGCTGGAAAAGATCCTTACGCAAAAATATCTTGCTGCCTTTACTCAAACGCTGGAAGCATGGGTAGATTTCAGGAGAACAGGGTATCCTAAAATACCACATGTTGCCAAGAACGACAGCAATGATGACTGGGGTATTATTCCTGCCAATCAGTGGATCAAAAGAATGCCATTTGTTAATGGTGAAAGAACCGGTAATGCCGCTGCTGTAGCAGACGCTGTAACAAAAATGGGACCGGGAGCTAAAGATGATATCGCTACCCGTTTATGGTGGGATACCGGTGGTCCGAACTTTTAATTTTATATTTAGTCAATTAATAAAAAAGGCTGTCTAACTTTTTGGACAGCCTTTTTTATTACGAACCTTTTAATAAATACTACCAAACATACGTTGCCACCGCACCGCCGTTTAGCATAGCAGAAGCCTGTTTGTTATTATATTTTATAGTAAATGACCGGGGCTGGTCTGTTTCATTTAAAACGATCAGCACTGTTTTTCCATCTGTATTTTTAAAAGCCACATTGGGTAATGCACTAAGCTGGCCAGACGCGATGCGAACAGCACCCGGCCGAACGAATTTTGACGCATGGGCAATAATATAATAAGCAGGATTTCGTGTAACCATATTTCCTTCTATGGTAAGTGCGCCCAAACATTGGGTGCAGCCACCGGGCGTATGGGGTTCAAGGTTAGTATTGGCAGCCAGGTTCCATTCTAAGGCCACGCGGCACCAGTTGCGCATAGCGCCGATAATTACATTTTTAATGTGCCAGTTGAGATCGCCTTTTATATTGCCCGGTGCGCCTATCCACTGCTCCGTAAAGTAAAGATGCTTATCCGGGTACGCGTTATGCAGCTGCGCTAAAGTATCAATATTGCCACCGTACAAATGAAAGGCGGCGCCATCCACATATTGCGCGGCATCGGCATCCTTATAAATCGTAGCCGGGTAATCGGGCCGGTCGGCATTGTGGTCGTACACGATAATTTTAGTGTTAATACCAGCCGCTTTAAATGCAGGACCGAGGCTTTGCTTTATGAAAGCGGCCTGCTCTTCTGCCTGCATCAGCAGGCTGGGGTTATTACCCGGGTGCAACGGCTCATTCTGCACTGTAACAGCATCAATGGCTATACCCTCGGCCTTCATTGCCTCAATATATTTCACAAAATATTTCGCGTAGGCATTATAATACGCCGGTTTCAGGCTCCCCCCAACTGTATTATTATTGGTTTTCATCCACGTGGGGGGCGACCATGGGGAGCCCAGTATTTTAATAGCAGGATTGATGGCCAGTATTTCTTTTAATACCGGGATGAGATGCACCTGGTCGGGCGCAATGCTGAATTTTTCCATTTGCTCATCTGTTTGTCCAGCAGGCAGATCATCATAGGAAAACACCCGGTCATCCAAATCGGAAGCGCCGATGCTTACGCGCAGGTAGCTAACACCAATATTATTACCATCTGTTGCAAATAGTTCCTTTAATAAGGTGGCACGGCCTGCAGCATCCATATTATGGAGATGCATGGCGCTTCCTCCCGTTAAAGTATAACCGAAGCCGTCAATGGTTTGAAAGGTTTTTGAATCATCCACATCAATAACCGCGTTTACATCCGGTATGTTATCTGCAAATAACAAGGCCGCCGGCTGTTCTTTAAACAACACACCGGCATCGGGGTCGGTAAGCCAAACGGCGGCTTCAGCTTTTAAGGTGTCTGCATCTCCGTTACGTTCACCGGGATTTGTTTTGCAGCCTGCTGCTGTTATCAATAACAGCAGGGCTGACAGAAAGTGCTTCGGCATATATGCATATCTTTAATAATCAACAATAAAACCTGTCAGGTCTGCCAGGCATGGGACCTTGCAGACCTGGCAGGTTAATAGCCCGGGTTTTGCGTAAGCCTGGGGTTACGGTCTATTTCATTCTGGGGCACAGGAAACAACAACCGGAATTCCTGTATCGGGTAATTGAGCGGTTCGTTGTTTGCTTTTTTTGCATTTTGCATTACCGCAAGCGTTCGGCCGGTTCTTTGCAGGTCAAACCAGCGGTAGCCTTCAAATGCCAGCTCTAATTGTCTTTCCTTTTCAATAGCCAGCCTGAGATCGGCCTGCGTGGCAGCAGTTGTGCTGGCTAACCCTACCCTGTTCCTGATCTTATTCAAATAAAACGGTGCACCGGAAGCATCATCCAACTGGTTAAGCTCGGTTAATGCCTCTGCTTTTAGCAAAAGTATATCGGCAAAACGGTAAATAATAAAATTACTTACATCTCCGCCGCGTACTTTATTGATCAGGGGGAGGTTATTCATCGGCCAATACGGGTCAACCCATTGTCCCGAATAATCCACCCATTGTATTGAACTGCTGAAGCGTACATCATCACCTTCTGCTTCAAAAGCCCTCACCAGGTCGTGTGAAGGCGTGTTGAACTTCGGCCAGCCGCCACCGATATACATGTCTTTTATCCATAGCCCGTAGGTTCCGCTTCCCCACCCTTCATAGGTGATTTCCCAAATAGACTCCGCTGAATTTTTATGCTGCCCGTCAAATAAATAATCGTAATCAGGGAGTAAAGCATAGCCGTCTGCAATAACAGCATCACAATACTGGTTCACTTTATCCCAGTCGTGCGGCTCAACAGTGGCATATACTTTAGCCAGCAGGGTATTCACCATTCCCTTGCCTATAATTTGTTTAAGCGGCGTTTGGCTGGTAGGGCGCACGCTGGCAAGCGCAAATTCCAGGTCAACGATAATGCTGTCGTACACAACGGCCATAGGCGACCGGGGTATGGCAACCGATTCAAAGATGGTTTTGGTATTGGTGGTTACAATAGGCTGCAATATCAGCGGCACATCTCCCCACAAACGTACCAGGTCAAAATAATTAATGGCCCTTAAAGCCCTCGCTTCTCCCAGTATCTGGTTCCTTCTTTCGGGGGTTAAAGCCGCATCGGTAGCCCTGGATACTTTATCAATGGTTTCATTCAGCTTACCAATGGAAGTATATAACCGGCTCCAGTTCCTTTCTACATTTCCATTTAAAGAATTAGTAGTAAACAGGTCTATGGCATGGTTGGCCGGGTTATCACTGCCTGCGTAGGCATTATCAGCCATGGCATCGCCGTTGGTGGTGCGGTCAAAAGCCCAGTATTCTTCACCATCCCAATACATATCGTTATACGCTCCACTTAATAGCTGTTCAGCTTCCGTTGCGGTAATGCTTCCTCCTGCATTGGGATCATCAATGGTTGAAGCGTCAATTTCGCCGATGGGTTTTTTGTCAAGCACTTTACTGCAACCGGTAATGAACAAAGCCGTTATCACCAGCAGGCAGCTACAATTTATTAATTTCTTTTTCATCGTTATTTTTTTAAATAATTGCTGCAAACAATTATTATTAAAGAATAGGATCATGCTGTTAGAATGTTACGTTCAGACCTATAATAAATGCCTTAGACTGCGGATAGGCGCCATAATCAATGCCCTGCGCAATATTCTTTACATTGCTGTTGCCGTCATTTCCATACGTGCTTACTTCCGGATCGAAGCCGGTGTACTGGGTAAAGGTTAAAACATTCTGACCCGTTACATACAACGAAGCATTGCTGATGGACATTCGCCTGAGAAAATCACTGTTGAACCGGTAGGACAGTGTAATGGCTTTCAAACGCAGGTAAGAACCATCTTCTAAGAAACGGCTTGAGATATAAGTGTTGGCCACATCGTTGCGGATAGCCCTGGGCACATCCGTGATATTGCCCGGGTTCTGCCACCTGTTTAATGTTACTGTTGTTTGATTACGCGAATCATACATACCCTCTGTTTCTATCCTTGCCCCGTTAAACAGGCTGTTGCCCTGTGAACCCTGGAAGAAAACAGACAGATCAATATTTTTAAAACTCACCGTATTGGTCATACCATAAATAAAGTCGGGCTGCGCGTTTCCGATAAAAGTACGGTCGCCGGGGTTGATCTCTCCGTTCTTATCCCTGTCTTCATACTGTACATTACCGGTTTGCGGATCAATGCCGGTTGCTACATATCCATAAAAAGATCCCAGCGGATAACCCGCTTTCACTAAGGAAGCATTACCCCGCTGGTAAATATCGCCCGAAGGGATCTGCACATTCGGATCATCGCCCAGATTCAGCACCTTATTGCGGTTGAAACCCATATTAAAATCCGTATTCCAGTTCCAGCTTTTACCTTTTATATTTTGGGTGGAGATATTAAATTCAAATCCCCTGTTCTCCATATCGCCCACGTTCAGTGAAATATAATCCAGCCCTGAAGTATTGGGGATAGGCATCCGCACCAGCACATCTTTTGTTTTCTTCCGGTACCAGTCTGCAGTAACCGCTATACGGGAATCCAAGAATGTTATATCCAGCCCTATGTTTACAGAAGTTGTTTTTTCCCAGGTTAGGCTTGGGTTAGCAAAGTTTACCAGCGTAAGGTCGCCGGTAACCGGGTTCTTATAATACCGTTTCATGTAATCATAATTGCCAATACCTTCCTGGTTGCCATTCATACCCCATCCTGCTCGCAATTTTAGCTCCTGTATATTGTTTACGTTCTCAAAAAAGCGTTCCGAAGATATGCGCCATCCTGCCGAGAATGAGGGAAATATGCCTGTTCTGTTATTTTCAGGAAATTTGGAAGAAGCATCTGCACGGAGATTACCTGTAAAAAGATAACGGTTATCGTATTCATAAGTTATACGCGCAATACCCGACACCAATCCCCATTCCGTTGCATACCCCGATGTATCGGGCTTGTTGCGTGCATGTTCCAGGATGTAATCAATGCCTTTGGCGGCGGTATCGCGGCCGAACTTGCCTGTATTGATGCTGGCAGGGTCATAGCGGGAGGTTTGGGTGGTAAAGCCGGCCATTGCCGAAAAGTTATGCAGCCCCAGCCGTTTGGTATAGGTAAGCGTTTGTTCCGTAAGCCAAACCGTTTCCTTCGATTTGGTACGCCCGGCTGTACCTTCCTGCTGGCGGCCATAGATCGTTAAAAAAGGATCGAGGATATTATAGCTATATCCATCTGTATAATCCAGCCCAAGCAATGATTTGAACGTTAGCCCGGGCATCAGCCTCACTTCCGCGCTGAAGTTTCCCAGGAACCGGTTGTCTCTGTTCCGCGACTTTGATCCCTCAATGGCGCCCAGCGGGTTTTCCCAACCCGAGTTCGGATTAATACCGATCGTGCCGTCGGGCGCATATTTGGGAACGGTGAATGGCGTTGTAAGCGCAGATAATACCACACCGCCTCTCGAGGAACTGGCATTATCGGTTACATCCCTGCTTACCGCGTTGGAAAAACTCAGGTTGGTGGAAAGTGTTAACCACGAAGTTGTTTTGTGGGTTAAATTGGCTCTTCCGGTGAACCGTTTAAAATAGGCGGGTTTGATCATCCCCGTTTGATCCATATAACCCAGCGAGAAATATTGCTTTAACTTATCGGTACCACCCGAAAGCGACAACTGGTAATTTTGTTCCACACCCGTACGAAAAACCTCATCGGGCCAATTCACATTATTGGCGGCTACCACCTCATCTGTAATGATATTGTCGTCATAGGCTTCATTGATCAGCGCCTGGTATTGCTTTCCGTTTAATACATCTAATGTATTGGTGGGTTTGGAAAAGCCTACATACGTATTTAGTCCCAGCTTCATTTTTTTGCCGCTTCCCTTTTTAGTAGTAATCAATACCACCCCGTTAGCTGCTCTTGCACCATAGATTGCTGCCGAAGAAGCGTCTTTGAGGATAGACATGGTTTCAATATCCGTTGGGTTAATGGAGCTGATGTCGGTAGTGGGTACCCCATCTACTACATATAAAGGATCATTGCCGGCACTGATCGAATTGGCGCCGCGTATGCGAACCGTCATGCCCGCACCGGGTTTGCCCGAAGGCTGCACTACCTGCACCCCCGCTGCCTTTCCCTGGATGGCCTGGGCGGCATTTATTACAGGGCGGTCGGCTATGTCTTTGGCAGATACGGTAGAAACCGCTCCCGTTATATTTTTTTTGGTCTGGCTTCCATATCCCACCACTATAATCTGGTCTAATTGCTTGTCTGAAGGCGTTAACTGCACATCAACCACATTCCTGCCTTTTATTTCAACTTCCAGGTCATTATGCCCGATATAGGAAAACACCAGCACCGCATTTTCTTCAGCCGTAACAGCATATGTACCGTTATTATCGGTAGCGGTTCCCGTTGTGGTATTTTTTACCTGAACGGTAACACCCGCCAACGCTTCTCCGCTGCCCCCGGTTACTTTTCCGGTAATACGTATGGGCTGGTTTGGCCTGTTACCCGCCAGTACCACTACAAGATTATTATCCAATAGCCTGTACGTAAGATCGGTATTTGAAAATAAAACGCCCAGTGTTTCCGCAAGGGAGGCATTCACAACCCGGATGTCAATTTTTTTCTTCAGGTCTGCCAGGTCATAATTGTATAAGAACCTGAACTGTCCTTCTTTTTCAATTTTGTGAATGGCTTTGCTGATCGCTGTTTTTTGAAGGTTAAGCGTAATGTTCCCCTGGCTGTACACTTTAGCCTGTATGTGGCTAAAGCTCAGTATGATCAGCAAAAAAGACAGCTTCATAACGATCAGGAATTTAATAAAAGAGGTAACCGTTGCACGGCTTCGCAGCAGTTTGTTTTTTTTCATACATTTATGCTTTAAGGTTAATAAATAAGAAACCTTACCACATGCCAGTGCGTATAAGCGTTTCTGTATTACCCGGGCGGGGAATGTTAGCGCATTTCCCGTTCTTTGTTTTTAAAAAAGATCAGTTCCTGTATATTTCTATTTCATTGTGATTGATTTTAAATTGAAAACTATTGGTGAGTTGCAGCGCCAGCAAGGCCTGTTGTATGGTTTCGTGCTCAAAAATGCCCTTAAACCGGTAATGGAGTAAATTTTCATCCCGGATATTGATCTTTACATCGTACCATCTTTCCATTTTATCGGCCAGTTGCCTGAAAGTGTCGCCCTCAAAAATGAGCTTGTTATAGATCCACGAAGTTTCAGCTATCAGGCTATCGGCCTTGTTTTGGGGCAATGCGGCTACAGCAATATCACGCTCCGCTGTATAAGCTTTCTTTTTATCCCTGCTATTGGCAGTGCCCGGCTGCGGCAGTGTATTTTTTACTTCTTTGCTGAACACCAGCTTTTCGTTGGGATGAAGAATGATGCCGGGAGAAGGATCATTTTTACGCATTACTTCAATCATACCCCTGATCAGGGTAGCTTCAATTATAGCATCTGCAGGGTACGATTTTACATTGAAAGCAGTGCCCAGCACCTTAACATCAATTCCGGAAGTATGTACTATAAACGGCCGGCTGCTGTCTTTTACTACGTCAAAAAAGGCTTCCCCTTCCAGCAGCACTTCACGACTGCTGCTTTTAAAGCTGCTTTTGTAAGTAAGCCTGCTATCCGCATTCAGCCATACTTTGGTTCCGTCCGGCAGGATCATGGTTTTTCTGCTGCCTTTTTTAGCCACTACTTCGCTCATCATGGCATCATGCGTGCTGGTTTTTATCTCTTCTTTCAGATAAAAAGCATAGATCCATGTTAGCCCGCCAATAATAAGCACCGCGGCAGCGGCGTATATCCATCGTTTCCATTGTTTGCGCGGAGTTTCGGCATAGTGGTATGCTTCCTGTACTACTTCCTGCTTCTCTGTACTTTCGCCCGGATGAGCGGAGGAATATAGAATACGTTTAAACATTTCCTGCGAATGTTTATCACTTATTGGAAACTCAGCGGACCCCTGTTCCCAGTATGCAGCAAGCATCTCGTATATATATACGTCATTAAAATGTTCTCCCAAAAACTCATGAAGTTCACGCAGCTCATCGTTTGTTGCCTCTCCTGCCAGTTTACGTGCTATCAATAAGTATAAGCGATCGTTTTGTTGCATGAAATAATAGCTGTGGTTAATAAAAAAGACAGTTAAATGAAGTACATCTACTAAAGGAACAAAATAAATTTTCCGGGAAGCAAAATGGCGGCCTATCCCTGCGGGATTATTCTTTAGATTTCAATCCCCCGGAGGAAGCAATGGGGAAATCAATATCTGAGCGAAGCCGGGTCATTATTTTTTTAACGGCAATTGCCATCTGCGCATCAATTGTATTGATAGAAATATTAAGGATATCGGCCACTTCCCTGTATTTCAGCTTATCTTCTCTTACCAGCTTAAAAATTATTTTACAACGGGGAGGAAGCGCTTCCACGGCACGCTGGATCTTTTTATATAGCTCAGCAGTGATCATCAATGTTTCAGGAGAGTTGATTTCCGCTACTTCAATATCAATATGATCAAAAGGCTGTGTAATGTTTTCTTTGGCCTTTTTAGCGAGGAAATTGAGCGACGTGTTTTTTGTAGCCGTATATAAATACACTTTAATATTACGTATATCAGTAAAATTTTTCCGGGTCTTCCATATTTTTATAAATACGTCTTCTACAACTTCTTCCGCAGCTTCTTTGGTTTTTACAATAGCAAAAGCAAAGTGATACAGTTTCTTATAGAAGCAGTCGTACAGTTTTTTAAATGACTGCTCATTGCCGGCAGCAATCTGGTGCATTAACTGCACAGGTACATTTGTAATATCACTACGGCTATCCATAAAAGCAATCTCCTGAATCAGGCAAACAATGATAAAGCATTATACCCAAATGACAAGATACCCGGTATATATGCTGCGTATGCGTAAGTTACAGAAAAAAGCGCTGTATGGGATAAATGGGGTGCCCATTGCTACCGGGTGTTCAGCTTATCATTTTGTTTATGCCTTTGCGCATCGCGAAGCGTTTTCTTTTCGAAATTCTTTTGCAGGGCTGCGGTTAAGTTCACCCCTGTTTGGTTGGCCAGGCAGAGCAAAACCCATAATACATCGGCCATTTCATCACCCAGGTCCTTTCCTTTATCGCTATCTTTAAACGACTGTTCTCCATATGAGCGCACCATCAATCTTGATAGTTCTCCTACCTCTTCCATTAAGATTCCCAGGTTGGTGAGCTCGCCAAAATAGCGTACCCCCGTTGTTTTTATCCAGTCGTCTACCTGTTGCTGGGCCTGCTGCAATGTTATTTCCATAAAGGATTTATTAAAGATCAAAGATATGCCTCACCCTCACCCTCTTTCCCTCTCCCCGAGCGGCGAGGGACGGTGCTTAATAATAACACCAGGCATAGGTCCTTCCATTTCAACTATTGAACAAGGCTGTAACTGATACTATAAACCACAAATCATAAACCCAACATTGAAACGGACCCTGGAACCTGTAACCTGCAACCCGGATCAATCTCAAATCTACTCATGTTACAAACTATAAACCACAAACCATAAACTTTCTAAAACACCACCCGGAAACTCCCAAATATGCCAAAACGTTCAAAGGTTTTTTCGGGCAAAGGCCGCGGCAATACTTTCCAGATAAAATCGAGCCGGAATACCTTAAAAATATTATCCACTCCTGTTCCTATTTCCATATAGGGCTTTCCGTTAAGACTTTTAAACTCATTGCCGTTGTTGCCAAAATTATAATTTTTGTTGGATTGGCTTAAATCGCCCCAAAACACTTTAGCGCCCCAAAACTGTCTGAATTTCAGCATCCGGGTTAAAGGGATAAAACGAAACAATCCATTTCCAATATTGTGCTCTACATTAATGCCCGCATACCAGTCTGTCAGATATTCGTAACGGCTCATCATGTTAAAAGCATATTTGTTATAATACCATAAATTATTTCCCGGCGGAATTTCAAGCAGGGTATAAGGCAGCGTACCAAATACTTTGCCGGCATAAGCGTTATAATAAATACTGCCGTACGGCGCTATCTTTTTATAATCCGATACGCTGCCGCCAACCTTATGATAATTATAGCTGCTCCCGAATACGCCGGATATTCCTTTAGAGTAATGCGCTTCCACAATAGGATAATCACTGCCAATGCTGATCCGGTAAAAATTGCCATCGAGGAATTTTTCAAGATAAGCGAACCGGAGTTTTATTCCCATTTCAAAGCTGTTCAACGCCTCACCCCCGTTGGTAACAGGAAAACTATCTTTTACAGGAAGATTCGACAAAGGAGTAGACCGCCTGCGCAAACCATTAAGCGTAACCGAAAAACCACTGTTCCATTCCTTAAAATATTCCAGCTTTTCCTGCTCTATTTTTATATACCTGAGCGGCACATTGGGCTTTCGTAAGGCGATCGCAAATAAATTATCACTTCCCACCTCGTCATAATACACCTGCCCGTTATCAATATCGTTAATAAAGGAGCCCATTAATGTGGAGCGGGGCGATTTATTGAACAGGTATAAACCCTGTAACCTTCCTTTCCATTTTTGATCGGAAAAGCCATAAGCCAGGTAACCGGTGAGGTATATCTTTTTATTAAACCCGGTATTGGTTCCCAGGTCAAAACGCAGCCTCAGTCCTTCATACGCGTTGGCGGTTATCCAGTTATACCAGGGACCAATTTCGTAATTGCCTACATTTTTATACCCCGTGCCAATAAAGTATACCAGGTCGGTAAACCGCTGGAAGCTGGGCATTTCCATAAGGGTATCAATCATCTTATAAATACCCTTTTCCGTTTTGGTTAGTGCTTCGTGCCGGGCATCATGCCAGTATGCATCAGAATGTTTGGATGCAGAATCGGATATTACTACTTCCTCCCGCAGCTTATTTTTCTCCAGCTCTGCAGCAACGGATGTATCATTGATGACAATATTCCGGTAGGTGCTGGTTTTTCGTCCGATAAAATTCAGGCGGTTCTTATCTAAGAAAATAAAATCTGCTATAAATTTATCTTTCGCCAGGAACCACACGGAATCGTTGATGAGCTGGTATTCCTGAACAAGATCAAGCTTTTCAACAAAATTCAGATTGGCCAGCTCCGAAACGCGGAGATTCATTTTCATTACGGCATACGATGAGTCGGCAATCCACGCGTCACCGATAAAGGTATTCTCACCTTTATGCTTTGGCATAAACACAAAATGGAAAAAGCGCCTTCCCCCTATATATTGCGTATCCGGAACGGTATAACGATAGTAAGCGGAACCATAATCGCTGATGGGGCTGACAAAGTCCTTATCAAAAACCGGTATAAAGTTTTTATATACATTTACGTTCTGGTACATACCGCCAAGCATTTTACTAATGCTCGGGTTATTAAATCCCATCGTTTTAACCGCTTTAAATACCTCCCTTGTTCTTTGCGGCTTTCTTTGATAATAATAATCCGACAGCGATTCAGTTAAATAGAGCGGCAGTATGGGCTTGCTTTCGCTTGTGGAGTCAATGTTTTTATAAATAACCGATTTAAATGGCTTCAGTAACGGGAACCTGATCAGCTTGTTATTGGCGGCATCGTTCAGGTCGGCTTCCAGTTTATTATATAGCTCATAAGAGAAATTATCAAACCGCGACCGGTCGTTAAACGGTTTATGCTGCACTATTTTACGCCACATGATCATTCCTTTGCCGATCTTGCTTTTTATGATCACTTCTGCATTGCTCTTTCCTCTTTCCATTTCAATGATCACCTGTATTTCTTCCAGCGTGGTATCTATAGGTAAAGCATAATCTTCAAAGCCAACAAAAGTAACCATAAGGGTATCGGAAGGCCAATGGGAGAGGGTAAAGGAAAAGTTGCCGGCGGAGTCGCTCAGGGCGCCGATGGTAGTGTTTTTGAATTCGAGCGATGCAAAAGGTATCCGCTCTTCACTATGCGCATCCTGGATATGCCCCGATAGCTTTTTAACCTGTGCCGCAGCACTGAATGAAAAAACAGTTGAGAATACTATGCTACTAATAATCAGCCTTTTCCAGCCCATACACGCAAAAGTAAACACACTGCAAGGTATAACGTACAATAGTTTTATAATATTGGGATTGTGTTAAGAAGCTTCTTTTTCTAAAAGCGTATTATATAAACGAATAAGCATTCAGCATTTTTAAAACAGGAGCGCTATTGCGTTGCAAACGTTGCCTGGTACCCATGCTCTGTTCCCCAAATCAAATAAGTATAAAAAAGTTTGCAGATATCAGTTTTTAATATTTACTTTGAAATTCAAAGCACTTTTATGGAGCAAGAACATCCGGCATTAGACGCATTAAAAGATATTAAACAAATGATGGAACGCAGCAGCCGTTTTATCAGCCTGAGCGGATTAAGCGGCGTGGCTGCAGGTATTTGTGCGCTCACCGGGGCCTGGTTTGCTTACCAGGTTATTTCAGGCAACAACCCCGTATATAAAGAAAGCTATGATTATGGTAGCCTTACGCTCGGTAATATCATGAAATATAAACTCCCTGCCATTGCTTTGCTAACATTAGGTTCGGCCATCTTAACGGCCTTCTTGTTTACTTACATAAAAAGTAAAAAAAGCAACACGCCGATCTGGGGCACTACCTCCAAAAGATTGATACTGAATTTTTGCATCCCTTTATTTGCCGGAGGCGTATTTTTACTGCGCATGACGGAATTGGGGTATTTTGAGATGATCGCCCCGGGATGCCTTTTGTTTTATGGCATAGCCCTGGTAAATGCCGGTAAGTATACTTTGGGTGAAGTGCGGTATTTGGGATATGGGCAAATTGTATTAGGATTGATTGGTTGCTGGTTCCCCGCGCTTGGCTTATTTTTCTGGACCCTCGGATTTGGTGCATTGCATATTCTATATGGTTCATTGATGTGGTGGAAATATGATAAAAAAAGATAAAAGATGCAGAGCTTGCTTTGTTCTGCTTCCTGTTTGTAAAAAAATGGCATGAAAAATCCGATAGGAAATTTAAATAAAATATTTGACAGCCGTATACGGTTGGGTATTATGAGCTCACTTATGGTAAATGAGGAGGTAAGCTTTAACCAGTTAAAAGAAATCATAGCTGTTACCGATGGCAACCTCGCATCACATTTAAAAACGCTGGAGGATAATGGATTCATTAAAGTGCAAAAAGGATTTATCGGGCGTAAAACCAATACTACCTATGCGGTTACCAAAGCCGGGGAACAAGCATTTAAACAACACTTAGATGCACTCGGGGAGATGATCAGGCTAATGAAGTAAATTTTTTTTCACCATATACTTTGAATTTCAAAGTACTTTTAAAAATTAAAATATGGACACAACAAGCGCACTCCATTTTTTGTCGGCCCAGCGGCTTACCATTAAAGGCATTATTGTAGCCTTCCTCATCCTGTTTATGCTTATACCGGCAATATTCATCATGAACCTGGTAAGCGAAAGAGCGGACCGGCAGCAGGCCGTTGCTAAGGAAGTAAGTTCCAGGTGGGCTACTAATCAAACCTTTACCGGCCCTTTACTGGTAATACCTTACAGGGAAAGCGTTAAAACAGACGATGGAAAAACAACCGTTTATAAAAAGTATGCTTACTTTTTACCGGATCTGCTAAAAATAAACGGGGAACTGCAACCACAAATAAGACACCGGAGCATATACGATATCGTTGTATACAGAACAGATATGCAGGTAGAAGGCCATTTTAGCCCCGTGTCAACTCAACTATTGAATATACCAGAAGAAGATTTACAGTTGCATGAAGCCTTTGTTTGCATAGGGTTAACTGATTTCAGAGGTATTGAAGATCAGCTCAGCCTTTTATGGAATGAGACCAGCGCTGTTTTTAACGCGGGCATGCCGGATGACCGTATCATTAAAAACGGGTTGCACACGCCTGTTGCAATAGGTTATGATGATCTTACAAGATCAAATACTTTTAAGCTGCAATTGCATTTACGGGGTTCCGAAAATTTGTCTTTCACACCTGTGGGCAAAACCACAAATGTTAATATTACTTCTGCATGGACCAATCCTTCTTTTGATGGCAGTTTTTTGCCTGTACATACCCCGGAAATTAACGACAACGGTTTTAGCGCCGGATGGAAGGTGCAGCATTTGAACAGGAGCTACCCACAAAGCTGGAAAGATGGCAATTACAATGTAGCGGATTCTAAGTTTGGCATTACCCTTTTACAGCCGGTTGACTCTTATGCAAAAACAATGCGTTCCGTTAAATACGCCATCCTTTTTATTGCGCTCACCTTTGGCCTGTATTTCTTTCTTGAAGTGTTGCAAAAACGAACCGTGCATCCCATACAGTATGTGCTGGTAGGACTGGCATTAAGTATTTTCTATACTTTGCTGCTTTCTATTTCCGAATACACCGCATTTAATATCGCGTATAGCATAGCGGCTTCGGCAACAGTTGCGCTCATTACACTTTATACGAAAAGCATATTTCATCAATGGAAAATTGCGGCGCTGTTTGGCGCTTTGCTTACCGTACTTTATACCTTTATTTTTGTATTGCTGCAACTCCGGGATGGCGCTTTGCTTTTTGGGAGCATAGGCTTATTTATATTACTGGCTGCAGCCATGTACTATTCGCGAAAAATAAACTGGTATGGGCAGCTAAACCAATAAGGTCTAAAAGACCTTATTGGTTTAGCTTTTTAAAAATCCAGCCCCAGAGAAAAGTACCATACCGGCCTGCCATTAAAGAACCCGCTCATGGGCCAGCCGGCATCCACGCGGAGAAAATAGCCCAGCAAAGTACTTCTCAAGCCGAAACCATAGCCCCCAACAAAGGGGCCTACACCATCACCTTTAAAAGTGACCTGTACCGTTCTATCATTATTCACATAGGATATGTAGGGACGGGTCATTTTGTTATAAGCACCGTCCCAGGCAGTACCCAGGTCAATGAACTGCACCAACTGGAAGTTTCGTAAAAAAGCATTGTTTATAGGCCGGCTCAGCAAAGTAGTAAACACCGGCAGGCGAAATTCGCTGTTGATCACAACCGCGTTATTGCCATTGGCCGCATTTTGCCTGTATCCTCGGAGATTTACCGCTAACGACTGGTATGCATAGGTTTGATTGGATGCGGGCTTGTTGGCATCATTGAACTTGGGAGCGATCCAGCTATCCGTGCCACCCAGGTAATATAATATCTTCTGGCTGCCCCATGAAATATCCACGGCGCCTCTTCCCGCCCATATAAAATTGCGGTAAATAGGATAGTAATACCGGATATCGGTGCCTACATTAAAAGTAAACTTGCCCTGCTTGTTTTTGGTAAGATCGGTATTAATGTCGGTATATATTTTATACCGCAGCCCGTTCCAGATATTCAATGCCGGGTTAATGCTGTTGTCATGCACATATTCAAAATGAGTAAGCAGCGAATTTTTAACCGTATCGCCAATGGCCAGGGCCGGGGGATAATTAACAAAGGTTTTGATAGCTACCCTGTCTGTCCGCAGCGCAACATGCGCACGCAGGCTTCTTACTTTATCCCATGGGTAAGAAACATTAACCTGGTAGATACTGGAAAATAATTTATTCGGCAAAGCGCTCAGGGGGAAGTCATCCTGCTTATAAAACGGGTAATCGGTTACAGTAGAACGATAGTACGTAAGACCCCAGTCTAACCGCCTGCGCATATTATAAAAGCTGAACAGCACATCTTTATCATCAAGGTTCAGCCCCAGCCGGAAGCCACCAATAAATTTGATGTCTTCAAAAAGATCGGAGACCCCAATCCTTACAATACCGTTTAAATTTGAGTTGCCATTCGTAAGATATATAGGCCCGCCGCCACCGCCATAAGGCTGCCAGCGGGTCATTAATACGGAATTATTGAAGCCCGAAACAGAATATTCCGTTGCAAACTTCAGCCTGTAATCGTATAATTTAGCCTGAGAAAGCGTTGTTTCTTCCACCGGCTGGTCATTGGCATCAAATACTCTTCCCTGAATGGTACTATCCGGCTCATCACTTTCAAATTCGCTTTGAAAAACATTCCCCTGTCTTTGGGTGGTATCAACCGTTACCGGCTGGTAAATGGTAGCCGCACCTTTCACTATCTTATCCTGCTCCATCACTTTTTTCATATATTCCGTAGGCCGCACATTGATGTTTCTTCTTTTGAGCGCATCATCATTTACTTTGAGCTTGTATAATAATTTCAGATCACCTTCCTGCCGTACTTCAGATACCTGTCCGCCATCACCCGCTATTCTTGTTTCCTGTAAGCCGCTTTGGTAATTGGTGATCGGAAAGGCATAAGCCGAATCGGTGGTAACTGCCATATAGCCTATTGAATCGGGCTCGTTTTTGTTCCACACCTGAAGTGTAGAGTCTAATTCAGCATTTTCGGGATTGCGTAACAGCTCATCTCCGATCCTGTATATGGTATCCACTCCGGCCTTGCGGGTAGTAAAGAATCCCGCATACCGGTTGGCAATTCCCATTTCATCATTTACAAATGTAAAATGGTTGGTATTATACTGCATCGGGTAACGTGCGTTGCCGTATTTTACATGGGTGAGCTGTGAAATTTGCCTGAATTCAGTTCTGTTCCAGTTATCAACTAAAAAAATATTGTACGGATTGTTGGATGGCAAAGCCGTATCGCTGTTAACGGCATTGCCCGACGGGCGGTTGGACGAAAAAATGATACCTGTTCTGTTGGGAAAAGCTACAAAAGAAGGATCAAGGTCGTCATACACATCATTCGTAATCTGTTCCAGTGTTTGTTCGTTAATTTTATATACGAAAATATCGGAGTAACCATTTTTTACGGCGCTGAATAAAAGGGTATTCTGATCCAGCATATATTTTACATCAATCACCTGGTCAAATTCCTGAGGTAGCTCCTGCTTAAATGTTTTGAGCCGGGTTGTAAGGTCAAAAACAAACATTCTAAGCTTATTCCTTTCACTGTATACTACTACCAGCTTCGAACCTTTGGGGTCCCAGGCCAGTTGGGGATAGTTGGGATTGATCTCATTTTGATTATCGAGCACGCCCGACTTCAGTAAAATCTTTCTTTTAAATCCAAAATCTTCCAGTTCAATGCGATAGATTCCTTTTTTAAACCGTACCACGGCATAAGTGCTGTTGCGCGGGTTGGGATTAGCCTGGAACCGGTAATAATCCAGGTTCCTGTTCACTTCTTCTATAGCCACAACGCTTCCTTTGGGAGCGTTACGCCTTCCTCTCAGATCTTTATAGTATTTGTCGGACTCTTTTTCCATGAACTCGTTCAATACTTCCTTAAATTTTTTCTTGGTTACTTTTAAGCTGGCCGAGTTCAGGCTTTTATATATTCTTGCCAGGTAAAGAAAATAAGTAACATTGTCTTTCCGGTAATTATCCGCTATAAAGCGCCAGAAAGCATGCCCGGCAAGTTCTGGCTTATCAAATGCAAACTGGTAAAAGGTTCTGTAATTACCCGAAAGCAGGGCAGATTTTAACTGGTCGTCCAGACCGGGGTTCCAGTTTTCGGCGGCGTACATGATGTATCCTTCGGTTAGCCATTTAGGTAAGTCAAGCAGGGCCTGGTTACTGGCAAACTCACCGAGGTCGTCGCCAAACAATAAGTTTTCAAGCAAAACCTTAGCTATTCCCTGCCTGATCTGGTTTTTTAAGCTTTCGTGATCGCCATTAAAATAAACGATCATTTTATTATTTACAAACTTGGTAACGCCGCCTGTATTCTGCCAGTCAATACCCAACCCGATATTAGATTGCTGCAGGTCGTTAAAATTATTATATGCAACAATATTAATACGGCGCTGGGAACCATACTCCACAAAATCCTCGAGCCCCGGCAGTTCTTTTTCTGCTAATTGTGCCGCATATTTTCCAAGTGCCAACCCGTTCTGACTAAAATATACATTAAAGTTCCTGGTTTGATAATACCGCCATTTCATTTTTTCGTATTGCACCCTGTTTTTTCCAAATTCCACCGCATTTACCTGGGCGAATGCCTTCTGCCGCATCATGAATGAAAGCGTAATCCATATTAAACATCCAATGTAATACCGTAGCCTGTTCCGTAAGATTCCCATAATTTCGTACATTCTTATATTAAAATTAGCGTTTTTAAGGTACAAAAAAACATTATGCTCGCTGTTAAAGTTTTCATATTTAGCCCGGTGCAGGAGAATACCTACCTGCTTTACAATGAACAGAAAGAATGTATGATTATTGACCCCGGATGTTATTATGACGAAGAACGGGAAGAACTGTCATCATTCATAGCGCATAAAGCTTTAACGCCTAAGTTACTGTTAAACACCCACTGTCATCTTGATCATGTTTTCGGCAACAAATGGGTTGCAGAAAAGTACGGATTAAAACTTCACCTTCATGAAAAAGAAAAGCCGGTATTAGACTATGCCCCTGCCTCCGGATTAATGTGGAACCTGCCTTTTGATAATTATAAAGGTGACGTAATATACTTACGGGAAAATGATACCGTAGCGTTGGGCGCCGATATGCTTGAAGTTTTGTTTACGCCCGGGCATTCACCGGGCAGCATTGCTTTTTATTGTAAGCAGCAACAGTTTGTTATTGGCGGTGATGTATTGTTCAGGATGAGTGTTGGGCGAACAGATTTGCCGGGCGGAAACCAGGATACCCTGCTCAACAGCATACGCACCAAGCTTTTTGTTTTGCCCGATGAAACCATTGTATATCCCGGTCATGGAGAACATACTACCATTGGGTTTGAAAAAAAGCATAACCCGTATGCGGGAATTTGAAGAACTATCAGGTTCAGGCTTAAGAATTTGAAATTTGAGATCTTAGATTTGAGATGTATGCAGGTTACATGTTTTCAAGTTGCATGTTTCAGGTTTTCCGGCTTCGGATTTAATATTTGAATTTTATTTGGTTCTTGTGATTTGCTTTTTGGTGCTTTGGATTCCCTTCGGATTTCGAAATTCCTGCTTCGGATTTGAAATTAGAAATTACATTTGTTTCTTGTTCTTTTGCATCCTCTCCCCTTCACTCTATACTTCCCATTTGCCGGGTATATGCTTTAATAAATAAAGCGCCCAGGTTTTTATAAGGCGGTATATAATTATCGAATCGCTCTTTGGCATCGCCTGTTGGGAACTGGGCGGCCAGGTCTTTCCATATAGGCAGCCATTCAATATCTTTTCCTTCTTTCAGGTCGTCGTTGATGGCTTTAAGAATGGGTTCATTAATAATTCTTGTGCCTACTTCCTTTGAAGAAATAATATGCGCGTCGGGACATGTTTTCAGCACATCGTCTAAGTTATGAAACCCGCCACAGGAGCCTAATATAACTATTTTAGAGGAAGGGGGGAGGTTACGGATCGTAGATCCTACCCAGTAACTGTGTCCGCGGTGTATGGTTATTCCGGGTTCAAGATTGTTTTTTTCCAGGTACTGCCGCAAACGCGTTTGGGCAATGGAGTCTAATCCCTTTTCATAATCTAACGGGAGATTCGCATAAATGAAAACCGGTTTTCCTTTGGTTGATTTTATTTCCACCCATTCGGCATTGCGCTTTACTTTCCATTCGGCGCCCGTAAACATCGTCATAAAATTGGCGTAGGATTCTTTACCGTCCTGGTCTCCGTAAAAGAAAACCTGTTGTACGATCCGGCCGCTGTCATCCAAAAGATCTTTATAATTCACCCGGTATACAGGCGGTATGTTCAGCTTTGCGGAAACATCTATGCTGCTGTCCTCCGATGACTGGAAAATAATTTGTAAAATATCATAGATAGCGATAGCCCTTTTTTCGTGTTTATCCCTGGCCTGCAGCAGGTTCTTTTCAATTTCCTGGTCTATCAGCTTTTTTACCAGCGGGTTTTTTATGCTCCCGTACGAATCGGCCACATCCACCGCGTCTTCAAGGGTGCCGCTTTTTTCGAGTCCTCTTACAAAAGCCATCATTAAACGCTGCGAATTACTGTCGGGCATGGTTTGCAGAAATTCATCTAACTTATTATAACCGGCGGCCAGCCTGATGAACTTCTTAAAGCGGTCGAACCTAACGCTCATCAGTAAGCTATCACCAGAAGGAACAGCCATGCGTTGCATCATGCGGTTAAATATTCCTTTATAGCTGGAAGTATACATCACATCTTCTCCCAGCACAATCAGGTAATACAACTCCTGTGGGGTGAGCGGGTCAGTAATTTTAAATCTTGCATTATCAGGCAGGTCGTGCAGGGCGTTCACCTGGTCTATAAATACATTTTTAGCCCTATCCTGCAGTTTAAACAATAATTTATCGTAAGCCAGCGGAGTATCTTTTTTGATGAGCCTTTCCGCATAACCAATCTGTGTTTTCACCAGCAACCGGTAATACAGCAGGTTATCATCCATGGCATTAAATATATCGGGCATGGTTAGGCGCCCGTGCACAATTTCGTCAAGAAAGGGATAATATTGCTGCCCGCTTTTACTGCTGGCAATAGCCACTATCGCCTTAACAAGCGAATCGTTATTTCTCCTGATCAGGCGGCCTGCCTGGGTACGCGTGGCTGCGGCGTAATCGTACAGCTGGTTGGGATTCCGGTACGCTGCCACCCTTACAAGACTGTCTGCAAAAGGAACGCTATAGTACTGCTCCAGCATGGCCAGCGTTTTATCAGGATTTTTCTGACAGAACTTCCTGAACAAAATGACCCGCGACGCCTCAAATCCCTGGTTCTCATACATCGCGCTTCCGCTGCCATTAATATTGATGTTGCCTACTTCGTAAGAGGCGTTTTCAACAATAGAGCGGATATCCTGGTTTTTGATATCCGCCGCCATCAGGGCTTTATAGTTTTCCAGTAGCTCCTGTGCAAGTACGGCATTAAAGGTTTTGGTACGCCAGCCGGCATTGAATCCCCGGAGAAGATTTTCCAGTCCGCTCAGGTATTTAACTTTTAGCCTGTGATCGAGCCGGGTACCTGATTCTATGGAATCTTTCAAAATATTTACCTCTTTTATTAATGCATTGGTAACTAATGTATTAATAGCCTTATTGGCTGAAGCATTAACCCATTCACCGTTTCCGCCGTTAAAACGGAGGGCAAGCTGTTGCTCTTTCTCAATATTTTCATGATAACGAACCCGGGCTATATCAACTTTCTTTTTTAAAGTATCAATATGGGCGTTTGCAGCTTCAGAAAAGAGAAATAGTAATAGGAGTATAGATATCGTCTTATACATATAATATTGAACTGCTACAAAATTAAGGATAATAGCTGAAGGAGGCTTGTTGCCCTGGTTCCGAACAAAAAGCACTTATTTAAGGCCACCAGTACCTCTACCACCTAACGTTAACCAAGAGAATTTAGTGCCAAACCCCGGAAATGGATTAACAATTTCATAATCCGGGCTTTTAGGTGGGTATACCCGCCGGGATTATTTTTGCGTAAACATATTGTTAATGGATCAGAAAGGGAAGAAAATACTGATTGCTGATGATGAACCGGATATACTGGAAATTATCAGCTACAACCTGGGAAAGGAAGGATATGAAACCATTACGGCAAAGGACGGAGAGGAGTCCCTTCACAAAGCAAAGCTTTTTAAACCCGATTTGATTGTGCTGGATGTTATGATGCCCAATAAGAACGGCATGGAGGTTTGTAAAACACTGCGGTCATTACCCGCCTTCCATGATACCCTTATTATATTTCTTACGGCTTTAAATGATGAACTATCGCATATCAGGGGGCTGGAGTATGGCGCAGACGATTATATAAGCAAACCGGTAAGTCCTAAAGTATTGGTTTCCAAGGTAAACGCCCTGTTCAGAAGGGTTCAGAAACCTGAAAATGATAAAATTTTGCAGGTGGGAAATATTACTATTGATCCCGTAAAATTCATTGTTCTTGTTGATGAAAGGGAGGTAACATTAGCCAAAAAAGAATTCGAGCTGCTTCACCTGCTGGCTACCAAACCGGGAAGGGTATTCCTCCGCAATGAAATCTTAAGCCAGATATGGGGAACGGAAGTAATTGTAGGCGACAGAACAATTGATGTGCACATCAGGAAGATACGCCAGAAACTGGGCATAGATTGCATTACTACCGTAAAAGGAGTAGGGTATAAGATTGTAATTTAAAAAAGGTATAAACTGCCAACCCACCCCCGCCCCGGAACCGTATATTATTTTTTGCCGGCTGCACATAATAAGGTATATTAAGCAGCACCTCCGGAATAAAACGGGGGAATGCTGCCATCTGATACCATAATAATTATACAGTATGCTCACTACAAAAAATATATCTCCCCGCCAGTTGGCGGGTTTTACGGCTTTCTTTATCGCACTTCCGGTTGCCGCCGGCATATTTTTCCTGAAGCCCTTATGGTGGGTGTTTTTACTGGCTTTTGCCATCATTATGAGCGGAAGCTATGCGCTCATATTATATACGCTTCAGCGGTTCATTTACCGGAAAATAAAACTCATATATAAATTCATTTATCAAACAAAAGCCAGTAAAAGAGAGGAGTTCTATTACAAAAGCCTCCTTCCCCAAAAAAGCATAGATGAAGTAAGCGCGGATGTAGAAAAATGGGCCGAACAAAAGAAAAAGGAAATAGAGGTATTAAAAGCAAATGAAGCTTTCCGTAAGGAGTTTTTGCAAAATTTTTCGCATGAGTTAAAAACGCCCATTTTTGCCATACAGGGATATATAGAAACCTTATTGGCCGGCGCTATTGAAAACCCGGAGGTAAGCACAAAATTTCTTAGCAACGCATCCAAGAATACTACCCGGTTAGTAAACCTGCTGAGCGACCTGGACGCCATTACGAAATTAGAGAGTGGTGAGCAAATATTGTATAAAGAGAATTTTGTAGTGCAGGATCTGATACGTGAGGTGTTTGATTCACTTTCATTACTGGCTGCTAAAAGGGATGTTAAACTGGCCATAAAGAAAGGCTGCGAAACACCCATCACCGTTTTTGCCGATAAAGAAAAGATAAGACAGGTGTTTATTAATCTTACAGACAATGCTATCAAATATGGCAAATCAAGCGGTAATGTAACGGCCAGCGCCTATATAACAGATGAAAAGCACGTGCTGGTAGAGGTTAGTGATGACGGTATTGGCATCAGCGAAGAACATATTCCGCGTATAGCTGAAAGATTTTACCGGACAGATGCGGCCAGAAGCAGAAAGGAAGGAGGAAGCGGGCTGGGACTGGCTATTTGCAAACATATTATTGAAGCGCACGGACAAAGTATCCATATCCGGAGCAAACCGGATGTAGGTACTACTTTCGGTTTTACTTTGAATGCAAAAAAAGACTAATACCGGGAAAGAAAATCAAATCAGGTAAAAGAGCCATGTGAAATTACGTGCATTACCGTAAAAATACGGCGTAAAGGCTTGACAGGCCTCATTTTAAACATGAAAAATCTTGCAAAAATCAAAAAACATTGTAATTTAGTCCTAGTTTTCATAGGGTACGGATTAAAAACGGGCCAGGGTTTCCACCCAGGCCCAATTTAATAATATGTTTTTTTCTGATCTGTCTTTCTTCTGAAAACAAGGTTTTTACAAATTAATTTTCTCAAACCTGTATCCTTGTTCTGCAAAATGTATTAATACTTTCGGTAATGCATAGGCTAAGTTTGTCCATGCTTTTTCACTGTCGTGAAAAACAACAATGCTGCCCGGCTTAGCGCCCAATATTACATTTTTTAAACAGGTTTCGGGTGTAACCTGCGTATCAAAATCCGCGCTCAGTACCGACCACATAATTACCTGCATTTGAAAAGCATTCCTCACATGTTTGATCTGCCATTTGGATATTTTTCCATAGGGTGGTCTGAATAAAGAAGAATCAATATATTCCCTTGCGGCGGTAATATCTTTCAGATAAGCCAGGTCATTCGTTTTCCATCCGTTCTTATGATTAAATGTATGGTTTCCGGTGCTGTGTCCTTCATTTAAAATCCGTCGGTATATATCAGTATGCTCTGCCACATTTTTGCCAATGCAAAAAAAAGTGGCTTTTGCATTGTGCTTCTTTAATTCATCCAATACAAAAGGGGTGGCCTGCGGATGGGGACCGTCATCAAAAGTGAGGTATATTACCTTTTCATTTTTATTGGGCGGCATTTCCCATACACATGCCGGGTACAGCTTTTTCAACCACCACTGTGGTTTAATTAAATAAAACATCAGCTGATTTTTATAGAATTAATCCGTTTACTATCCATTTTGCCACAGTCTTACATCATTGATTTATCCATTGCTTTTTCTATAGCACTCAAAAGAAGGCTAAGGTAATTGTATTCCAGCAAGATTGATTTATCCGTCTTACTTTTGCGTTTATGCCAGCAACAAAAAAAGTACGGGTACGATTTGCGCCAAGTCCTACCGGGGGACTGCACCTGGGCGGTGTAAGAACTGTTTTGTATAACTACCTGTTTGCAAAGCAGCACCAGGGAGATTTTATACTGCGTATTGAAGATACCGACCAGAGCCGCTATGTGCCCGGAGCGGAGGAATATATTTTCAATTGTTTGAAATGGACAGGGCTGGAGCCTGATGAAAGCCCCATCCATGGCGGGGATTACGGGCCTTACCGGCAAAGTGAAAGAAAAACCCAATACAGGCAGTATGCCGAACAGTTAGTAAAGAACGGATATGCCTACTACGCATTTGACACGCCTGAAGCGCTGGAAAAAATGCGGATGGATTTTAAAACGGATCAGAATCCTTCCCCGCAATACGATCATACCGTACGGCCTGCCATGCGCAACTCCCTTACCCTGCCGGAAGGCGAAGTAAAAAAATTATTAGATGAAAATACCAGGCATGTGATACGCATTAAAATGCCGGAAAATGAAACGGTGAGCTTTACCGACATGATCCGTGGTGAAGTAAGTTTTAATACTTCGGTGGTGGATGATAAGGTATTGCTAAAAGCAGATGGCATGCCCACCTATCACCTGGCGGTGGTGGTGGACGATTACCTGATGCAGATCAGCCATGTTTTCAGGGGAGAAGAATGGCTGCCCAGCGCTCCCGTGCATATTTTGCTATGGAAATATTTATTTGGCCCGGATGCTATGCCGCAATGGGCGCACCTGCCGTTAATACTGGGGCCACACGGAAAGCTCAGTAAAAGGGATGGCGCTAAATATGGCTTCCCGGTTTTTGCCATGACCTGGAACGACCCCAAAACCAATGAGCTTACGGAAGGGTTTAAGGAAAAAGGATTTTTGCCCGAAGCGTTCATTAACCTGCTGGCTGTATTGGGCTGGAACGATGGCACGGAGCAGGAAATATTTACCAAAGCGGAACTGGTTGAAAAATTTTCTATAGAAAGAGTACACAGCGGCGGCGCGAAATTCGATTATGAAAAAGCGAAATGGTTCAATCATGAATGGATAAAGAAGTTACAGGTTACAGGTTACGAGTTACAGGTGAAGGAGCTATTGGAAAATAAGGGCATAGCCATAACAAACCAGGCGCAATTTATACAGGTATTGGAATTGGTGAAAGAACGCTGCGTTTTATTAACCGATTTTGTGGAGCAGGCTGGTTTCTTTTTTAAGGCGCCCGAAAAATATGATGTAGACGCCGTAAAACCAAAATGGAATGAAGCCAAACAGGTGTTCTTCGCTGAACTGATCCGCAGCTTTGAATTAAACAGCAACTGGAATGCGCATGACTTAGAAACCGGCTTTAAAGAAATGGCGGCAGCGCATCAGATCAAACCCGGCGAACTGCTGCTGCCGCTGCGTATTATGCTGGTAGGCGGCAAATTTGGACCGGGTGTGTTTCATATTGCTGAGCTGTTGGGCAAGGAAGAAACGGTTGCAAGGATAAAACATTTTCTGGCATTGTTAGGTGAGAAAAAGGAAGAATAGCAGATACCGGCCGATGAAAGGCACTGACTTTTAAGCTAAATAACAGGTTCGTGGGACATAGGGGCTGGTGGGACACAGAAGATGCGGAAAGTCGCCGGTGTTATCGGTGTCCCCCGATATGAGGGGCTACTGCTTAAAATAAACATGCTTCTAAATAATTTTAGACAGCATCTACACGCTGTCATTCGGTTCCGTAATGTTCACGTTGAATAGCAGCTACGATTTCCTTATCTGTAACCGTACTAAAATCAGCCTCAGCAGTTACGGATTTCCACTCTTCTTCCAATTCCTTTCTGAACAGTTTTATATAAGCCAACTTCAATTCTACTTCATCCATATAGCGGAGCTTATCCACAATCAGGGCAAAAACAGAAGGTTCCTGCCTGGCGGCCTGCTTCGTTTTCATACACAGCGTTTGTATTTAATATACAAATTAGTTACAGGGTTGTAATGCCGGAAGAAAAGCTGCAAGCATTGGTTTGTAGTAGTAATAATTCAAAAGCTTCAGCACAAAACCCGGCAGTCCACCGTTCATTTTAAAGTGGTCAAATTTGACCACTTTAAAACCGGGGTTATATAATTGCTCCCATGTGCCCAAAAATTCAAGCGTGGATCTGCCACGTATCCAGTTTTTAATAATATCCGCTGCCTGGGACTCACCCTCTCTGGTTTTGGCAATATCGGTTAAACAAATACAATCATCTTCTCCTGAAGTGATCACGGCAATATCAATGTCCTGTACTTTAATGATGGATGTTTTTTCATAGTGCTTTTTATAGTATTAGCAATTCGCATCTGAATATATAGAATCATTATTGCTTAACATATTTCCCGGCTAAAAAATGGACTAATGAATATTCTGAGGTTGCCGGAGCAAGCCCGAAGGGCTTACATTTGAATAGCCCCGGGTGTAACCCGGGGTAAAAGGCGGAGAAAATGCCACAACCCTGAAAGGGTTGAATGGAACAGTTTAAAGCAGGTATTTCTCATTAAATTCAACACCGTTTTCTATCAGCAACCTCCTGAATTCATCATGGAATGTTTCTTTTTTGTGATGCTCCTTTTGGTTTTTAATATAATTGATAACAGCATCTTTTTCTTTTATGGAGTAGGTAAAAGCACCATAGCTTTCCTGCCATCCCTCAAAACCCGGAAACAAACCACTATCCTTCATCCAGCCATTGCTTGCTATTTTTATATCCTTAATATAATCAGCAAGTGATGTTGAGGGATGGAGGTCTGAAAAAATATGAATGTGATCTTCTGCTCCATTAATACGGTAAAGTTTACATTTCTTATTCCGTATAATTCCCCAAATATATTTGTAAAGCTGTTCGCAATTTTGTTCAGCAATAGTCATTTTGCGGTGCTTTGTGCCAAAAACAATCTGGTAAAAAATCTGACGATAGCTCATGGTGTTTAATTCATTGGTTATAGTTATAGTACGTTGTAATATGAAGCTGTAATTTACATTAACCTTCCAACATTCAACCCCGCAAGCGGGGTTGTTTTAACCCGCTACTGTCACCCCCAACTTTGTTGGGGGCTAATCACATTCAAGCCCTTCGGGCTACAATACAATATCCGGCGCCTCAAATTATTAAGAGCCGGAAAATGCGGGCCTGATGCTTGAAGAAAAGCTGCAAGCATTGGTTTGTAGTAGTAATAATTCAAAAGCTTCAGCACAAAACCCGGCAGTCCACCGTTCATTTTAAAGTGGTCAAATTTGACAACTTTGAAACCGGGGTTATATTGTTGCTCTCCAAAGATTAGAAGTAGATATGCTCGCAATTTTTATATCTTTAAACAGTAATTGCTTACTATTTGCAAGAATACCAAGTCTTACAAATAGCGTAAGCCAATGAACAGATCGCCAACAACCCTATCGAATCAAAATATTCAAATTATTAGAGATAAAGGGCAGACAGTTTAACGCTTCAGTAAGTCGTATACCCGAATTTACACTTGACTTGCTTTTACCTGATAGTAGCGTGTCTCCTTATCTCTTTTGTTAAAAGCTTAAAAGCAATGCAGTTTAAAGCAGGATATATAGCCGACACTATTGCTAAAGTCATTACGACCTTCAAAAGTTCTTTAAACAAGCATTTACCTCAGGATAAAATCAAATTTGATCAAATAAACGGACTTCTCCAGCATGTTAGTGCTTTCGAGGTTGAATTTCCTTACCACCATAATCCTAACTTCAAAGGACTTCATCCTGTTTTAGTTACGCTCAACAACATAATAACAAGAGGTCTCCCAACTAGATCTCCAATTGTACTAGAGAATATTTTTGCTGAGATAGGATTAATTGACTTCAACACAGATGAATCTGTGATTAATTTTCCTGAATCTATAATCCCAATCAATTACAAAACCGTTTTTGAGTTGCTTCACATTATAGAACCGAAGCTGGAAATTAACCGTGCAAATTATGGTGGAAATCCCGGAAGCAATTTAGAATGGGAATTTATCGAAAAACATCCCTTTTTAAAGCAGATTCTTGAATCACAACGAGATTTCTCAACAATAAATGAAAGGTTAGTTGGCGGCAGAACTGTTGACTTTTGTTTTACCAGTCCTTATTTGCATTGGGTTGAAGCTAACAAATGTTATGAGAGAATTGGCCGGATATTTGAAATTGATGGGCACAATAATCATTTTATATCTGAGGGAAGATACTACGATGGATATAGGGATGCAATTGCGGAAAAAGAGAACTTTGAAACAATACGCTTTACGGTTGATACAATTACACAGCGTAATTCAGATTTTGAAGTGTTGATTGGAAGAGAAGTTTACCAGCATTTCAAGAATAATTTTGAAAGAGACATTTCAAAATGTCTTACAGAATATTCTTTGATTTTTATTCCGTTCGCTGTTGCGAGAATTCAAAAAGCAATTCTTGAATTTCTTTTGGTTCATCCTGAATTTTTCAAAAAGGAGAAAATAAAACTTGCAGTAGTTGAAAGAGATTTTCCTTGCGGAGCAGCAGCAATAAAATCATTGCAAGAGTTATTTGAAAACCTGAATGCTTTGCTAGATGAAAAGGACAAATTGCCTTTACCAGAAATTGAACTAACGATCTATGAAACCGAAAAATGGGTGATTGACAGAAAACTTCATTTCAATGCTAACATCCAGAATGAAAAATTCTTTTCCCAAAATTACTTTGACATTGTTGTTGACCATTCTATTTTAAGGCGCTCAAACATTTATAATGAAACAGATTTTCACCAACATAAGGAGAAAACTATTAAAATCCGTTCCGCACATTACTATGATACTTCGTTTGGAAGATCAAGAAGGACTTATTGCGCGGACCTACTTCATTACAAACAGTTAGTCAGGAAAAAGGCTGATGGCTCATACGAACCAGTTAAAAAGTATGGAAGTAACATCAATTTTTTTATTCAAAACATTTTCAGAAAGGTAAGTTTTAGAGAAGGACAACTACCTATCATTTCGAGAGCCTTAGAGCAAAAGCCAGTGATTGGTCTGTTGCCAACTGGAGGTGGAAAATCATTGACCTTTCAACTACCTGCATTTTTGCAGCCAGGGCTTTGCTTAGTAGTTGACCCGATTAAGTCTTTGATGGAAGATCAGGTAAGGGTTCTTAAGCAAAACTGGATTGACTGTTGTGATTTTATTAACTCAAATCTGAGGAGAGAGGATAAGGTCAAAAAGTTGGTAAATTTCAGATATGGAGAGACTATGTTTTTATTTATTTCTCCTGAAAGATTTGTAATGCAAGATTTCAGAAACATCATTCAATCTATTGATACATCGGAGTTTGGACTTGCTTTTTCTTACTGCGTAATTGATGAAGTTCATTGCGTTTCTGAATGGGGCCATGACTTCCGTTCAACATACTTGATGCTTGGCAAGAATGCCCAAAAATTTGCAAAGACAAGAAACGGCAAATCCGTTTCTCTCATTGGTCTAACAGCCACTGCCTCATTTGATGTGTTAGCAGATATAGAAAGAGAATTGAAAATTCGGCAAGAAGAAGCTAATGATGCGATTATTTCTATAGATAATACAATCAGACCAGAACTCTTTTTTAATATTATTGAAAATGAAAAGCAACCAACAACTTATCCTGTAGAATCGCAAGACCTCAAGAACCTAATAGGAGCATCGAAACAAGAATTATTGAACAACCTTTATGAAAATTTAATAGAGCATTTGAAATCAATAAATGAAGAGGTTGTACACTTAGGTCTTGAACAGCATTTTACTGACTTTGAAATTGATACGTCTACAGAAAAGGGAATAGAATTTTTTTTTAAAAGGATTACAAAATCTCATTCCTATGGTACGTTTTATAATCTCGTAACAATCATTTTTTGTCCGCATATAACAGGAAGCTTAGGAATTACCCAAGAAGCAAATAGCCATCCTAATGGTAGAGAGGTATTTGAAAACCTTATTGTTCCAGATGGATATAAGGGTTATTTTATGGGAGGTGATGACAGAATACCTAAAGCTGTTGTTGAAAAAATTCAAAATTACTTTTTAAACTTTCTTGAAGGGAAAGTCAATACAATGGTTTGTACAAAGGCCTTTGGCATGGGGATAGACAAAGAAAACATTAGGTCAGTCAACCACATAAACTTTTCATCTTCTCCTGAAAGCTATATTCAAGAAGCGGGGAGAGCCGGCAGAGATAAAGCTAAATCTATATGTACCATCTTTCTCGATAGCAAAAAATATTACACGACACGCCAAGATTTTTTTATCAGCCACAATCCAAAACTATTTCCAACGCGAAATATTCGAAAAAAAGCAAGGGAAATAATTGAGGCATATAGTGATTTTCTAAACCGCATACAAAAAAAATATTATCAAACAGAGCAAAGCTTGTTGAATGAATTTAATAAAATAGGAGTTCGAATTGAAAAAAAGGAAATCAGTGAATTTAACTTGGATAAATCAATCCACGATTATTTTCACAACAATAACTTTAAAGGAATTGATACTGAAATTTGTCAATTACATAGATTGTTTAATTACAATCAAGGCATCAATACATCTCAATTGAAACTAATTGTTGAAAAATACAATTTTGAAAATGATGATGCAATTAATCTAAATCTTACAATAGAAGGTCCGTATCAAGGGAATATGCTCGTCAACAGTTCAACAGGCGCAGCTATAGGAAAGATTAGAACTACTGTAAATCCACCTTTCTTTACTATAAATGGATTGCCTGCTAATCAAAGTCCTGATTCTGAAAAAGCAAAACATGTGCTATCTTTTATTATAAATGAGTGGCGAGAGTCTAATCAAGGATATGCTACACTTTTTGAATTTCTTACTGAAAATATCATTGAGGGCTTGAACAAAGGATTATCGCTAATTGAATTCTATAATAAATCCGATAGAGAACAGTTTGAATTTAAGGTGCCAACAAATTTTGAGCAATGTAACATAGAAGCAAGGATAGCCAGGGACATAAACCTTGGTCCGTTAGCACTTTTTAGTAATTATAATTCAACTGAGGACTTTTTAACCAGCGTATCAAATGCGTCATACAATTTTGAAGATTTCATTCTAAGAGTTGAAGAAATATGGGATGTGAATATTTTTGACACACCAGTATTCGCTAAGAATCGAAAGCTGTATAAAGAATTGTATTATTCTGATATTAAAATGTCGGATGTCTCCAGAATGCTGTATAGGTTTTATTCAGTGGGCTTTATAGATAATTATACAGTTGATTACAACTTGGGACTCTTTACCTTTAATATTCTCAAAAGAGAAAAGGCATACTTTATTGAAAAAACAGAAGAGCACATGCTAAAGTATCTTTCCCGGACTGAAACATTAAAAAAAATAGAAGAACTAATAAATGAGACTGCCGATTTGGATACATTTGAAACCATTAAAAAATGTATTCGAAAAGTTTTGGAATTTACATATGAAGACATTGTTCGTAAGAGAAAAGAAGGAATTGATGAATTGTTTTCTTTTATAACTAACTCTCAAAAGAAAGCTGCAGGAATAATAAACGAAACATCTTTTAGAAGTTTCTGGTATAACTACTTTTTTAAGGAAGAAATGTATTACTATTTCAATGCTAAATACTCAAGACCCGGGTTTAGGATTAACAATGAGCCTTATTCGCTTACAGATGATACTGATAAAGGGCGAACTTCAAGTTGGGAGGATTTTATTAAGTATGCCAAATTACTAGTTGATCAAAGCCGATTTATTGCAGAATGCAAGATGATGAGAGGCTCCTGCAAAAGGATTTGGCGAACTCTTGCAAAACAAGATTATGAACATGAATACACACTTAAAATTCTATATGCCTTTGCAACGTTTGGATTAAACAATAAGTTCTATTACAGCGAAGCAGAAGATTACTTAATAGAAGGTTTTTGTGCATTCTATAAAGAAACCAGTGATTATGATAGTTTGAAAAGAAACTTGCAGGATTTTGAAATATTAATTTTACGCGCTACAAATAATACAGAGTACAAATCATATTTGGATTCAGCTATGCACCATATAATGTTATTGGTGAATAGCGAGTATACAAAAAACACTATCAAAAAATTGGAAATCGCATGAGTTTAATTGACCGACAATCAGAGCTATTGGACAAAAGTCTTGGGGAACTTGAAAAGTTGAAGTCAGAAGTTGGACGACTTGAAGAAATCAGAAAGCAAATAGAAGAAGCAAAAAAGGGGGTTGATGATTTGCCTAAAGAATTTGAAGTGGCATTTAATAAAGTGGTAGAAATCTCTAAGCAAGTAACCGAAAGTTTAGGTCTTTCAACTAAAACATACTTAGACGGCAACAATACTTTGTTTACTGAGAAGCTAAAGGAACTTTCAACAAGGGCGAATGAACTGCAAAGGGAAATCTTAAGGCTTGCAAATACTGACCTCAATAAATTGTTTCACGACTTACAGAATACTTTCATTGAGCAATTAAGGAAGGATTTATCCGAAGAGCTTAAGAAAATTGACAGCAAATCACAGGAACTGCAAAGGAAAATTGACGAATTGAAACGGCAAGTAGAGAGACTTGAGAGTGTTGATCTTGACAAGTATTTCGACAAGCTACAAAAGACTCTCTCTGAAATTTTCGGAGCTATTAATGGAATCAATATTACTCTGGCTTCACTTACTCGCACTTTGACAGGTGTTGTTCAGATGCTTGGAACAATTCAAAATACCATTGACAGTAATCACAAAGAAGTAAAACAGGTAATTAGCTCATTCCGTGAGGAAACTTCAAGCCATTTGAGTAATCAGGACAACGAGGTAAAACGAAATGTTGAACTCCTAGAAAGCAAGACAAAACTATTGGCAGAGCAAAATGATTTGTTGAAGAAGGAAGTCAAAACAAACAGAACAATCCAAGTGGTCTTACTGGCAATAATTTTATCTATACTCATTTATGTAGCAGTAAAACAATATAATACAATATAATATCTTTTTCATTCATTAATCAGCCCCATGCCCACCCCCACCGAAATATCCAAAGCCATCGCCGCCATAGAGCGTACTTATCCGCCCGATGATCTGATTACTACCTATAAAGATTTTCTTAAAGTGCGGCATGTGCTGCCGTATTACTCGTATAATCCGAAAGTGCTGGTATCGCTTGTAGATTTGGCCTGCAGCCTGTGGTACAGTAAAGCGCGTGTGAACAGGTTGTTGCTGGTATCGGTTATCAAGCAGTATGGCTCTAAGGTAAAAGCGGTGAAAGATTATTATGGGCGCTCAAAGGCAGAGTTACATCCCTTTCCGGTGGAGGTAAATAAGAAAATTTGCTGGCTGTTTCAGCGAACCTTTGATATTGAGCTGCCCGTTAACCGCACGCAGGCGGAAACCATCAAAGTATTATGTAACAGCGTGTTGATCAACGCGGCATTGGGTGCCGGAGAAGAACAGTGGCTCTGCAGCAATATAGAAAAATCGTATATGCTGCTGAACAGGGTGCTGCGCTATCCCGTTGCATCGAAAGTGATTAGCCAGTGGGCAAAAGCCAATTACCTGAACAACGCTTACAGGGATCGCCGGGCGGAAATGGCAGGCTGGCTGCTGGATGAAGACCCGGACTTTATAGTAGATGAACAAACTCTTGCAGATGATTTTGAATACCTGAATAAAAAAGACAGGGAAGCGATAAGGCACTATAACGAAGAACTGCAGGCCAATACCATTATAGAAAACGAGCTGAGTGAGGTGCTGAATCCACAGCAGGACCAAGACCCGGAAACGATTGAATGGGAACTGCGGTTCGATCCTTTAGACAGGCACAGGGATTATGTGGTGAGTCCGCCGCAACTGCAGCTTACCAAACGTTTTTATCCTGTTCCCATTGACCCTTTATCATACCGGCAGTACAATATGGATCTGCCCGATTTCGAAAGCTTAACTAAGGAATTTTACGACAATATCTCCTATATGCAAAACACTACCATGCTCTGGGCGATCACTTACTCGCGGTTAGATATGCCGTGTAAGACAGCCCTGCTCAAAAAGCATTACAGCGAAGCAACCAGCAACAGCTTCTTTTATATTTGCCGGCGGTTGCAGTCGGTTGAGCTGTTGCAATGGCTAAGCAGGCAATAACAGTATACAGCATCCGGTTATGATGCCCGGTTGATATTACCACCTGATAACAATCACTTCATCTCCTCACATAAATCAGCGGCTGCAAGCGGGTATTTCGTATCTTCAAAATTACATTTGTTCATTAAACTACATATTCATGAAAAAGATCATTGCCCCGGTAGATTTTTCAGAACCTTCAGTAAACGCGGCGAAATACGCTGTTCAGTTGGCAGCAGACCTGCCCGACAGCACTGTTACCCTATATTATGTGTATGAAACGATTATTGCGGGCTCTGATGGCACCCCTTTGCTGATTGATCCGGATGCCAGGAAGAATGTGGCTATTATGGCTTTAAATAACCTCAAAAGGGAAATGGAAGCCATTTCAAAAGTTCCGGTTGATGTGGTAGCGGAAGAAGGCCGCCTGGCACCCTGCCTCGAAAAATATGTGAAACAAAATGAGGCCGACCTTATTGTAATGGGCATTACCGGTAGCAGCAAAATAGAACAATTGATTATCGGCAGCAATACGCTGAATGTGATCAGCAAGGATATTTGCCCGGTTTTTATTGTACCCGGCAACGCGTCTTACAAAAAAATAGATCGCGTTATCTTTACTTCCGACCTGAAAAATGTGGAATCTACCACCCCTTTACGGCCCCTAAAGAAAGTTTTGGATCTGCTTCAGCCGGAGCTGTATGTAGTGCATGTAACCGCAACCCACACAGCCGTACCCGAAGCAGAGCTGGAAGAAAAAAGAAAGCTGGAACCCCTGCTGAAAGATTATAACCCGCATTTCTTTTTTGTACTGGAAGAAAATTTTACAGCGGCAGTAGATAAGTTCGCAGAAGAGTATAGCGCGGATGTTATTATTACCGTTCCGCGTAAGCATACCTTCCTGTCGGGCCTGTTCAAAAGCAGCAATACTAAAAAGCTGGCCTACCACAGCAGCTTGCCCATACTGGCGCTGCATTCGTGGGAATAAGGGGATGCAGCGGATAGTACGCTAAGTTAAGAAACCCGAAGTCGAAAACCCGAAATCGGGAGGAGGCTGGCTTTCAGCGATTAGCTTTGAACTATGCGCTTTGGGCAGTAGAAAAAAGGAGTACTCATTCTATCGTTAGTAATAACTCCCCTGACCGATACCTGATTGCTAATTGCCGCAACGGATATTCCCTGAAACCTGCAACCTGTAACCCGCAAAAACACCAGGAACCAAATCACAAAAGCCAAACCTGTCCGTCGTGGTAGATACAAATGAACCCTTTCTTCCACTGCGGGCAGGCTGCTGCTAATGACAGATAAACTTTTATTTGTTTCTTGCCATTTGGCTTCTTGGTGCTTTTACTGATATTTGCCCTTTACAATTCATTTTTGGCAGATATACATTCTATACTACAATCCAACTGGGGTTATACTGCGTTCCGCCCGATGCAGGAAAGCATCATACAATCTGTATTAAACGGCAGGGATACCTTAGCCATTATGCCCACCGGCGGGGGTAAATCCATTTGCTTCCAGGTACCGGCCTTAGCTTCAAAAGGCATTTGCCTGGTTATAACGCCATTGATCGCATTAATGAAAGACCAGGTACAAAACCTGAAGGAAAAAGGGATACTGGCGCTTAGTATTCATTCGGGAATGCCGTTTGCCCAGGTGAAGAAAACCTTAGACAACGCATTATACGGCAATTATAAATTCCTGTATGTATCGCCCGAACGCCTGGAGACGGATTTCTTTAAAGATTATTTACCCGCTTTGCCCATTAACCTCATTGCGGTAGATGAAGCCCATTGTATTTCGCAATGGGGTTACGATTTTCGTCCTGCTTACCTCACTATTGCGGCCATACGTGAAGAAAAACCCGGCGTGCCCGTGCTGGCACTTACAGCGTCGGCAACCAAAACCGTGCAGGAAGATATTTGCGATAAGCTGCTGTTTAAGGAAAAGCAAATATTTCAGCAATCCTATGAAAGACCTAATCTTTCCTACAGCGTATTTAACACAGACGTAAAAATGAATAAGCTGCTCCAGGTCATTCAAAAGGTACCGGGCAGCGGAATTGTATATTGCCGGAGCCGCAAACGCACCAAAACAATAGCCGAATTGCTGCAACTGCACCATATTAGCGCCGATTATTACCACGCCGGCTTATCGCACGATGACAGGAATGAAAAACAGGAAAACTGGCTGAAGAACAAAACCCGCATTATGGTATGCACCAATGCCTTTGGAATGGGCATAGACAAACCCGATGTAAGAACAGTGGTGCATGCAGATATCCCCGATTGCATAGAAAGTTATTACCAGGAGGCCGGGCGGGCAGGCAGGGACGGACAAAAATCGTACGCTGTATTATTATACACTAACCAGGACATCGAGGATCTGCAAAAACAGCCTGATATCCGCTTCCCTTCTTTTGAAGACATTAAACATGTTTACCAGTGTCTGGTAAACTATCTCCAGTTACCGGCAGGTTCGGGCAGGGATATTTTTTTTGATTTTGATATGGAAGCGTTTACAACGCTTTTTAAGCTAAATGTACTGTCTGCTACTTATGCCATCAAAGCGTTGGAGCAGGAAAGCATCATTGAATACAACGAGCAGCTTTTTATTCCTTCAACAGTGGTTTTTTGCTGTGGAAAAGAAACCCTTCAGCAGGCAGAAAAAGATTACCCTGCGCTAACGCCCTGCATTAAGTATCTGCTTCGTTCCTATGGAGGTATTTTTGATATTGCTGTGCCGGTGAGCGAAAAACAAATAGCGAAAGGCTTGAAAAAAGACAGCAGTGAGATAAAAAACATCCTGTTGCAGCTTCAGTCCAGGGGACTCATTCAATACCAACCCCGGAAAGATGCTCCTCAGATCCGGTTCCGGAGTAACAGGGTAATAACCGACAACCTTACGATTAACACGGCCAATTATCAAAAAAGAAAGGCTGTTTTAATGCAGCAAACAGACGCCATTATCGGCTACGCTAAAGATATACAGCGTTGCCATGCGCAAATTATAGCCAATTATTTTAATGATCATTCCGCGAAGCCATGCGGAATTTGTGATAATTGTATCCAAAAGAAGAAGGCAAGGCTTTCTAACGATGCTTTTTCGCTATTGCAGGCGGATATCACAAGCGCGCTTATGCAGGGGCCTTTAAGTATCAACGAACTGATGCGGCGGCTCCGGATAACGGATGCACAAACAATATGGAAGGTAATTGAGCATTTACTGGCTGAAAACTACATAGAGATGAGCGAAGCGGGGTATGGCGGAAAAGTAAGTATAAAAAAAAAGGGCCAGGATAGAAATCCAGCCCGTTTTTAAAATCCAATATCCTATGAAAAACCGAGTCAAAGATAATGAGGATAGTTGTTCAAACAATACCCTTTTAGTGGTATGCACTTAATTTTTTCTACCAATTACCTGTAAGGTTTTCACCAAAAATGGAATATCTTTTTCCTTTTTTTAATAAAGATTTCTTAAAGCGTTCAGAACCAGCTTGTTTTCTTTTTTGAACTGCTCCTTCCTCCTAATCCAAGCGCTCCCAATAAGCTTCTGGTAATAATAGTAGCAGCGGTTCTTTGCACCTGCCTCGATACAGGATTATCTAAAACTTTTTCAATAACAGAAGGTTCGGGCTTTGAAGCAGGTTTTTGTATGGTTTTTTCGGCTGATTTTTTTTCCGCTTCGTCTAATTTAGCAGATAATATTTCATAAGCACTTTCACGGTCAATGGGTTGTTCATATTTTTTTACCAGTTTGGATTGCGCCGTTAAGGTATTGATCTCTGCATCGGTTAATACATCCATTCTCGACTGTGGCGAGATAAGTAAAGTATGGACCAGGGGGGTGGGTATTCCCTTTTCATTGAGCATGGTTACCAAAGCCTCGCCAATGCCCAGTTCTGTTATCAGATCATTTACCTTATAATAATTGGTCTCGGGATAGTTTTCCGCGGCCTGCTTAATGGTTTTGCGGTCGGCGGCAGTAAATGCCCGCAATGCATGCTGCACTTTTAAGCCTAACTGGCTTAAAACAGATGCGGGCACATCCTGTGGGTTTTGCGTACAAAAGAAAATACCCACTCCTTTGGAGCGTATCAGCTTAATGATGGTTTCTATCTGCTGAAGCAAAGCGCTCGTTGCCTCCTGGAATACTAAGTGGGCTTCATCAATAAATAATACCAGCTTAGGCTTATCTAAGTCGCCGGCCTCAGGTAAAACCGCATACAGTTCGGCAAGGAGCTGCAGCATAAAAGTAGAGAACAGCTTGGGGCGGTTCTGCATGTCTGTTACTCTAAGTATATTAATGATCCCTCTTCCGTCATCGCTGATACGCATTAAGTCATCCACTTCAAAAGAAGGCTCTCCGAAAAACACATCAGCGCCCTGCTGCTGCAGCTCTATGATCTTCCGCAATATAGTGCCTGTGCTTGTGGTAGATATTTTACCATATTGTTTTTCAATATCAGGCTTTCCTTCATTGCTGATATACTGAAGCATTTTAATAAAATCCTTCAGATCAAGCAGGGGTATCTTCTGGTCATCGCAATATTTAAAGATCAGTGCCACCAGTCCCTGTTGCGTATCGTTTAATCCGAGGATCTTTGAAATTAACACAGGGCCAAACTCACTAACGGTAGCCCGCAACCGAACACCTTTCTCCCCGCTAAGGCTCATCAGTTCAACCGGAAAAGATGCGGGAACATATTCCAGCGCCATTTTACCATACCGCTCTTTAATTTTATCGTTAAATGCACCGGCTTCTGCCAGTCCGCTTAAATCGCCCTTGATGTCCATCAGCAATACCGGCACACTGGCGTTGCTTAACCCTTCGGCAATTACCTGCAGGGTTTTGGTTTTTCCTGTTCCTGTAGCCCCTGCTATTAACCCGTGCCGGTTCATTGTTTTTAGCGGCAAATGAACAAGGGCTTCGCTCAGCACTTCACCGTTAAGCGTAGCGGCGCCTAATGCAAAGCTTTCGCCCCTGAATGTATAACCGGCATTAACGGATTGTATAAATGCATTTTTATCAGCCATGTTCAATAATTTTAGGGAAAGTTAAAGGATTAACGCAACCGGATAAACTTATTCTTATATATCCTCTTCTCTTTCCAGCATTAATATAGCGCTTTGCGGAACGATGAAATACTTTTCATCTTCATACATTACTTCTGTTGCCCCGCTCAGTAAAAAAATGGCCAAATCGCCTTCCCTTGCCTGGAGCGGAATATATTTTACCTGCTCTTCTTCGGTTTTCCAGGGTTCATTTTCAACGGGCATCGGAATAGCATAACCCGGGCCGTGCTTAATTACATATCCCTGCTGTACCCTTTCCTTTTCCTGCACGCCGGGCGGAAGATACAAGCCACTGGCGGTTTTTTGATTAGATTGCAGGGGTTTTATTAAAAGCCTGTCGCCTATTACGATCAGCTTTTTAAACTTGTTTTCCGGTGTTAACCGCATGATTGGTATATTTAACTGCAAATTTAAAGATTCGTATATTTAATAGCTTTAACAAAAGTTTATTCGCGTTTTATTATAAAGCGGAAACTAATTATATTTATTTGTCACTAAATGTTTGAATTATGGAAGCACAAAAGCACAAAATATTGTTATGCGAAGACGATCAGAACCTGGGGCTGGTATTGAAGAATTATCTTGAGCTCAATGATTATGATGTAACCTTAGAAAGAGACGGGCGCCTGGGCTTAGCTGCTTTTCAGCGCGAAAAGTTTGAGCTTTGTCTGCTGGATGTAATGATGCCTAACATGGATGGCTTTAAGCTGGCCGAGGAGATCAGGGATATTAACCCGGATATTCCCCTGTTTTTTCTTTCCGCGAAAACGATGAAGGAAGATATCATCCAGGGTTATAAATTAGGCGCCGACGACTATATAACCAAGCCTTTTGACAGTGAAGTACTGCTGCTGAAAATTAAAGCTATACTTAAACGCAATGACGATCTGAATAAGGATGCCGCCAACATAGAGTTTGATCTGGGTAACTATCATTTCAATCCTAAATTACGCGAGCTCATTATTGCAGGAAAAACACAAACCTTATCGCCCAAAGAAAATGAATTGCTGAAAATGCTGGCAGAATATAAAAACGACTTGCTGCCCAGGGAAATTGCATTAAAGCGCATATGGGGCAGCGATACCTACTTTAACGGAAGAAGCATGGATGTGTATATTGCCAAGCTCAGAAAATATCTTAGGGAAGATCCCAATCTTGAAATAGTGAATATACACGGCAATGGATTCCGGCTGGTGGTAAGTGAATGAGGATTAGTATAATTTTGATTTATCAATAGTTTTTATACAAACTGAATAAGTATGATAGCTTCGGGACGAAAAATGAGCCTGATAATCTAAAGTAAATATGGTATGCAAACAGTAACTATAGATATTCTTAATAATAAAGCTATAAAATTGCTGCAGGATTTAGAACTGCTGCAACTTATCCGCATGCGAAAAGATAAAACGCAATCCACAACTACAGTCAACTGGACTGCCAAATATAAAGGGGCGATGACTAAGCAGTCCCTGACCGATATTGACAATCAGTTAAATGAACTGCGTAACGAATGGGATTAAAATATTGTCAGACTGAAGATTATTAATCCGTGGGGTCTGTAAAAACGCTGAATATACAAGAGCTTTTTCTCACGTTTCACGTTTGACACAGCACTAATAATCAATCAACTGCTCCTCTATTAATTCAGGTATCTCGCGCCATTCATATTGCTGGTTCCGCAATTGGGGTTCGAAGCCTCCTTCCCGTATGGCATCCTGGATGGATTTGTAGGTAAACCGGTGAGGCGCACCCGCAGCGCTTACCACATTTTCTTCTATCATAATGCTGCCAAAATCATTGGCGCCTGCATGTAAACAAATTTGCGCTGTTTTTTTACCTACCGTAAGCCATGAAGCCTGTATATTTTTTATATTGGGAAGCATAATGCGGGAAAGCGCGATCATGCGAATATATTCTTCAGCAGTGGTAAGATTATGCACACCACGTATGCGGGTAAGCAAAGTATCCACATCCTGGAAAGTCCACGGAATGAATGCCAGAAACCCTTTCGCATCTTCCGGTTTCCTGCTTTGCACTTCACGGATCTTTACCAGGTGCTCAAATCTTTCCTGCAGGGTTTCTACATGCCCGAACATCATAGTGGCGCTGGTAGTAATATGCAGCTTATGTGCTTCATGCATGATATCGAGCCATTCCTGCGCACCGCATTTCCCTTTGCTGATCAGCCTTCTCACCCTGTCTGTTAATATTTCTGCACCGGCGCCCGGTAAAGAATCAAGTCCCGATTCCTTTAATGCTTTCAGCACATCGTGATGGCTCATTTTTTCAAGCTTGCAGATATGTGCTACTTCGGGAGGACCGAGCGCATGCAGTTTGATATCGGGGAATTCCGCTTTTATTGCACGAAAAGTGCCGGTATAAAAATCAAGCCCTAATTGCGGATGATGCCCGCCCTGCAGCAGCAGTTGATCGCCCCCGTATTTTATGGTTTCTTTTATCTTTTTGCGGTAGGCAGGCATATCCGTTATATATGCGTCCGCATGACCCGGGATACGGTAAAAATTACAAAATTTACAATTGGCGATACAAACGTTAGTGGTATTCACATTCCGGTCTATCTGCCAGGTAACTTTCCCATGGGGAACATGCTGCTTTCGCATCTCATCGGCTGCGTACATCAGCTCTGTTAACGCAGCGTTCTCATACAAAAATATCCCTTCCTCCACGGTAAGGAACCCGAATCCCATCGCTTTTTGTAAAACATCTCCAACATTCATCATAGTTAAGGCTTCTTCACATAAAAAATGAGCGTAGCACCATAATGTATCGTTTTAACAGATATACTATGCTGTATCTGCAAAAGTAATAAGATTATGAATGATGAGCGGGCGGATTTTCTATACAAAAAGAATTAAATTTATGAACTACATATGAAAATAATATTTGCCTGTTTTGCATTTATAGCTACAATAATGCCTCCGGCTGCAATCATGGCCAGCCACAGGATCGTTTCCGGCGAACCTGCAAAGCTGATCACGCAATTTAAATTTCAGCAGTTCAGCGGTGGCGTGGTCATCATTCAGGCCCGGGTGAATCATTACCCCGATACGTTGAATTTTATATTAGATACAGGAAGCGGCGGCATTTCACTTGATTCCGCTACTGTAAATGAATTGTCTATACCCACACAGCCATCTGAAAGAACCATCCGCGGCATAGCGGGTATACGCAAAGTGAATTTTTTATACAACGCCACGCTTCATTTACCCGGGCTTTCGTTAGACAGTCTTAATTTTCACGTGAATGATTATGAAATTCTTTCCAGCGTATACGGCGTTAAAATAGATGGTATAATAGGCTTTAGCTTTTTTAGCCGGTTTATTGTTCATTTTGATTATGACAACCTGCTGCTGTCGGTGTATTCACAGGGCGATTTTAAATATAAACGCGGCGGTTATATGTTAAAACCATTACTCACTTCCATCCCTATCATGCATGCAGATTTCAGGGATGACAGGCGGCTTAATTCACGATTCTATTTTGATTCCGGGGCGGGGTTATGCTTCCTGCTTTCCGATAGCTTTAGCAGAGACAGTGCTGTGCTTAATCCAAAGAAGAAGCCTGTGCTTACGCAGGCAGAGGGGCTGGGCGGCAAAATGGAAATGCGCTTAACCACGGTAAAGGAAGTGCGGATAGGTCCCTACCGTTTTCGTAATGTGCCTACCTATATTTTTGAAGATATCTATAACATTACAGCTTATCCTTACCTGGCAGGACTGGTAGGTAATGATTTGCTGCGGCGCTTTAATGTAACGCTTAATTATGCCAAACGCGAAATACATCTCGTACCCAATTCACATTACCGCTCTCCTTTCGATTACGCATACACGGGTTTAGGCATCTACGTTGTTGAAGGCAGGATACAGGTGGAGGATGTAATAGCCGGCTCGCCCGGTGAGGATGCAGGGTTTAAAACCGGCGATATTGTAGTAAGCGTAGGTAATAACATTTCGAATAATATTCAAACGTATAAAAACCTGCTGCAGGTACCCGGCCAACGAATAAAGATTATTGTAAACCGTAACGACAGCCTTATTGTGCTTACGCTAAAACCTGCCAGTATTCTCTGATTTAAAACGGTTTTCCATATATTCCTCCTAATTTTGCAATCCTTTCTAAGCTACAGGAATTTTTAACTATGATACCATTTGAACAGTTTGTTCTGCAAAACGGATTAAGGGTTGTGGTGCATGAAGATCATGCTACGCCTATGGCAGTTGTAAATGTAATGTATGATGTTGGGGCAAGGGATGAGGATCCTTCAAAAACAGGATTCGCACATTTATTTGAGCACCTGATGTTTGGCGGCTCTGTTAATATACCATCGTACGACGAACCGCTGCAGCGTGCGGGCGGAGAGAATAACGCCTATACCACCAATGACCTTACCAATTACTACTGCCAGTTGCCCGCAGAAAATATTGAAACCGCCTTCTGGTTAGAAAGCGACAGGATGCTGAGCCTCGCTTTTGGCGAAAAAAGTTTAGAAACACAACGCAAAGTAGTAAGCGAAGAGTTTAAAGAACATTACCTGAATAAGCCTTATGGCGATGTATGGCACAAAATGCGCAGCCTTGCCTATACAACGCATCCTTACCGGTGGATGACAATCGGAGCGGAGCTTAGCCATATTGAAAACGCAACGCTGGAAGATGTTAAACGTTTTTTCTTTAAGCACTACCGGCCGTCAAATGCCATACTTACAGTAGCCGGGCATGTTACCACAGCACAGGTAAGGCAGCTTGCCGAAAAATGGTTTGGCGATATTCCGTCGGGAGAGAAATACATTCGTCATCTTCCCCTGGAGCCCGTACAAACTGCTCCCCGCAAACTAGAAGTTCACGCCAATGTGCCCGCAGACGCATTTTATAAATGCTGGCATATTTGCTCACGCACAGACCGCCGGTATTACGCAACCGATCTGCTTACTGAAGTATTGAGCGGCGGTGGCTCCTCGCGGCTGTTTCAATCGCTGGTAAAAGAAAAACAGCTCTTCAGTAATATTGGCTGCTACCACTTCGGAAGCATAGATGCCGGACTGGCAGCCATTGAGGGCAAGCTGGTGAAGGGCGTGAAAATGGAAGATGCCGAAGCGGCGGTAGAGGCTGAGCTCCAAAAAATAAAAGGTACTTCTGTGGAAGAAAAAGAATTACGGAAAGTAAAAAACAAAACGGAAAGCCTGATTATTTTTGAAGATATGAGTTTGATGAACAGGGCAGGCAGCCTTTCTTTTTATACCTTATTGGGCAATACCAATATGATCAATGAAGAACTAGAGCGGTACCAGTTGGTTAGCGCTGAGGAACTGCGGCAGGAAGCCGAAATTATTTTTGACGCCAATAACAGCATTACCATGTATTATTTTGGTAATCATTAAAAAACAGAATGTATTGACCATGGTGAACAGGCAATTTGCTCCCGGAATTAAGGATGCCATAAATTATACACTTGAACTAAAGCCCTTCCGGAAGTTTATTTTAAGCAACGGGGTTGCCGTATATGCCATTGATGCGGGCGTTGAGGAAGTAGTGCAATTGGAACTGGTTTTTAACGCGGGTAACTGGTATGAACATCAGAATATGGTGGCTTCAACTACCAATCACATGCTCAAAAACGGCACTTCCCGGAAAAACGCGTTCAACATTAACGAACATTTTGAGTATTACGGTTCCTACCTTAACCGTGCCTGTTATAATGAAACGGCTATGCTTAGCTTACACAGCTTAACCAAGCACCTGCATGAGCTGTTGCCCGTTATACAGGAGCTGATCACCGAGTCTGCTATGCCGGAAGCGGAACTGGATATTTACAGGCAAAATATGAAACAAAAGCTTGAGGTGAACCTTAAGAAATGCGATTTTGTGTCTAACCGGTTAATTGATGAATATTTGTTCGGCATCAATCACCCCTATGGCAAGTACAGCTCTTCCATAGCTTATGACGCATTGCAGCCTGAGCAACTCCGCCGGTTTTTTGATCAGTATTATGTAAACGGGAACTGCACTATATTTATCGCAGGCAGGCTGCCAAATAATATTGAACTGCTATTGAATGAAAATTTCGGAAGCTTACCGTTAAACAAAGCGCAGTTACCGCATATCACGCATCCCGTAGAAGCGGCCGCAGAAAAAAAATACAGGATCATTAATGATAAGGAAGGTATCCAGGGCGCCATTCGTATAGCCAGTCATTTTCCCGGCAGGCATCACCCGCATTTTACCAAAGCGCAGGTACTGAATACGCTGTTTGGCGGTTATTTCGGTTCAAGGCTTATGAGCAATATAAGAGAAGATAAAGGATATACTTATGGTATACACAGCTATATGCAAAACCATGTGCAGCAAACGGCATGGATGATCAGTACCGAGGCCGGCAAAGAAGTTTGCGAAGCCACCATTGCGGAAGTATATAAAGAGATGCAGGCATTGCGTGAAAAAGCGGTACCGGAGGAAGAGTTGCTGCTGGTAAAGAATTATCTTATCGGAACCATACTGGGCGATCTTGACGGACCCTTTCATATTATAGGCAGGTGGAAGAACATTATATTGAATGAGCTGGGTGAAGATTACTTTTATACCGCTGTTGCCGATATAAAAAATGTTACCGCTAAGGAGATACAGGAACTGGCTAACCAATACCTTCATCCCAACAGGTTTTATGAGCTGGTGGTGGTGTAGGGAAATTTATTGTTCCTTTACCAGGGTCTGCGAAAAATTGTAAATAAGTTGTACAAATATTTAAGGGGCTGATAAATCAGCCCCTTAAATATTAAAAGTATAATATAACCAGTTACCTATAATTTAATTATAAAGTCGCCGCTTCCAAAGCTTCCCTGGTCAACTGTCCAGGTAAGGGTTAAATTTATTACGTTGTTACATGCATCTACTGTACCGGTTCCCTGTACAGCAAGGTTAGTATAGGAAAAGAACCAGGGTGCAGGATCTATTATCTGTTTATCTACAGTAGCTATGAACGATTTAAAATCAATTTTAATTTTCATAGACTCTGACGGCGTTTGATTCAGCCCTGTAACTTTCAATACATTGGGTTCTTCCAGTGTTATCGTTACAGGATAAGAATCTTCCCAGAAATAAGGATCATTAGCCGTGAAGCTGCCTACAAAATTTTCAATCTCTAACGGACAAACAGCATTGTAAATAATATTTGTTTTTGAATCGGGCCAGTTATTAACATCAGAAGATGCGGTAATGGGAGAGCTGCTTTTTGCAGGACTGCTCTTGTCTGGTAAGGCAACAAATCCCGGTATTACTGTTCCGTCTTTCAATGTAAAATCTGCCCTTATCTCGAACTTATAGCCCGGAACGATCTCTTCTATGGCTATATTGAACAAGTTAGCCAGATCCGCACCGGTAATATCAAAAGTTGCAGGGAAAGTAGTAACCCCCGTTTTAAACTTCCTGATATCTTTATAGTTATTATTCATTACTATGCTCACATCGGCTGATTGCGGAACGGTTTTTTGATCATCCGGAAAATACAAATCCAGCGTAAATTTACTTTTAAAATCCTCGGGTTGCTGAATAACAAGGTCTCCGGCCGGATCAAGTGCGAACTTGGGAACCGGGGCAATGTCCATTACCGGAAAATTCGGTATTTTATCCGGACCGTACTCCTTTTTACAACTGGTAAGCAGCAGGAGCGGCAGCGCAAGAACAATTAATATTGCATTTATATTTTTCATCTTATATATTCTTTAATATTTAAAATAGGTATTCCTGATTTTTTTAATTCATCCAGAACACTTTAAAGCTTGCAGGCGTTTTTTGCGCCGGAGCATTTTTGTTTAACTCCAGTTCGCGCTGGCTCCAGGGCAAAGTTACCGGGTACGATCTGCTGGTAATTACAGGTATGAGCGGCGCCTGGTCTAATTCAATATTTCCCGTGAGCGGGGGCTGAAAAAAGCGATCGGGCGCCATTTCAGGATTATTGGGATCAAAAATTACCGGATACTTTGTTCTCCTGTAATCATTGTAGCAATCCACTGAATTACCGCCAAAGTTGGATATCCATTTCTGGGTTAAAATGATTTCCATTTGCTTATCTGCACTGCTGCTTTCAAATAAAGCAACCACTGCATCAATAAAATCACTGGCTTCATCTGTTCCTGCAAGCTTTGGTACGGTTTGATTAACCGTTCCCGCTTTGGTCACTACGTAATCTACCTGTGCTATTGCGGCATTTAATGCGGCTTTTAACTTATCTTTTGCGGCTGCGGGTCCACCTGTTACTACACCAGCCTGTATCAGTTCAGCCTCAATAAATAACCGGTCTGCATAAGTAAGCATTCTGAAAGGCGCTGCCCCGGTACCGCTACCCGCTGTTACACCACTTCCTCCGCTACCCTCTCCGTCATCATAACGTCCGCCGGCAGGGTAAATACCCATCACCGTGGTAGATTTATCGTGCGACTTATCCCTGTTAGGACCAGTGGAACCAAAAACAATGCTGGAAAAGCCACCGTCGCGGTATTCTATTTGATTACCTTCTATATTACCCTCGTCGGGCTGTAACTGGTTAAAAAAGTAATAGGGAACCCGGGGATCTTCAATTCCGGAGAATACGTTAAAGTCTTTTGTCATTCCGTTAATATCTTTCATATTGTATCCCTTCATGATCTCATAAAACCAGGGGCTTATGTTAATAGACCGTTGTGTTGCATAATAATCAGCAAAAAACGGGCTTCTCTCGTTCGGTGAAGCGGCGGTACCATAAGGGAAAACAAAGGAGGTGGCAGTGGAGCCGATCAGCTTGCCGCCGGATAGCAATTCATTTACCGGGCCGGAAACATCCTGAACCAGCCTAACCTGGTTATACAACTTTAATTTGATCGTATTTGCTGCATTTATCCAGGCATTTACATTTCCACCATAAATCAGGTCATCACTTCCGGGTTTATTAGGATTTTCCGCTGTGGTATTGTTTAAGTCGGCAATACCTTCATCTATTAATGTAAACAACTGCGGGTAAATATCTTTTCCCTGGTCAAACGCCGGCGCACCAAAACCCGCACCCCCCTGGTAGTCGTTGGATTCGGAAAAAGGAATATCGCCAAAAACATCTACAAGCTGACTATATGCATAAGCATTCATGATTTTTGCAATACCGCTGTAGATTGTATTTTCCGACTCTTCAGCACTTTTAATGATCTCTTCGCAATTGCGGATCGCATCGGTGTAAATATTATTCCATGCTGTATTCAGGTTCACCCCTTCAGTTCCGTACTTATCCGGATATTCCCGCATAGTGATCTGATGCGTATAAACCGAAAGCATATAGCTAAATCCACCTGCGCCATCAACGCCAAAACCCAGATTATCGGCAAGCGCCTTTTGGGCATTTGGCAACAATTTAGCCTCAGCCATTTCTGTGGGATTGTTAGGATCCGTATTCACATCAAGATATCCTTTTGTGCAAGACAGGGAAAACAGGAGGATACCAGGTAATATATATTTTAAGTATTTCATGTTTCTAAATATTTTAGTTCATACAGATTAGAAAGTAATTTTCAGGTTAACTCCCATTCTCCTGGTTGTAGGTGCCGCTGAAAATTCAAATCCCTGAATTGAATTTGAATAGGTACTTACTTCAGGATCAAAGTTTGAAGACCGTGGAACGTTGGGAGCATAATGCCACAGGTTTCTTCCTGAAACACTTAACGTAGCGCTGCCGATGGGAAATTTGGCAAAAAGGCTTTTAGGCAAATTATATCCAAATGTAAGCTCCCGGAAATGATAAACAGTGGCATCATATATAGACCATTCATCCTGCCCGTTGATGGCAAAAGTACCTGCAGTACCTCCACCCGAGAAAAATAAATCATTAGTGCTCAAACGGGTAGCGTTCCTAATGGGCTGGCCTTTATCATCCAGTAAAGGAACCAGGTCATCTGCATCGCCATATACCCCGGGAATGATCCACGAGGTTTCCCTTTCTTCTGTATCTTTTAATACCCCGCGTCCCAGCATTGAGTTTAAAGTAATTGAATACAAATCGCCGCCCTTGGTCATATCAAAGACAGCATTCAAAAAGAACCCTTTATACGTTATGGTATTAATTAACCCGGCTTTAAAGTCAGGATTGGGATTGCCGATCATTGCCGGTTCTTTAGCATTAAGTACCATTCCGGTGCTCGGGTCAATCAGCAAATTGCCATTATCATCTCTAGCGCTGATTGATCCCCTGATATAGCCATAGGGTAATCCCGGCTCAAAATAGGGCCCGATATCAGTGAAAACGCCACCGCGGCTTAACCTTAAAAGTCCTTCAGACAAGCTCTCTACCGTTGATTTTATTTTGGTAAAAGTTCCCCTGATCTCCCAGTTAAAGTTCCTTGTACTTACAGGCGTGCCGTGCACTTCTATTTCCCAGCCCTTATTGCTAATAGATCCAAAATTAGCGTAAGCTGTTTCATACCCCGTTGAAGCAGGCACATCTATAGGCGCAATTTGATTGGTTGATCTCTTATCAAAATAGGTTACATCAAAACCAAATCTTCTTTTAAAGAACTCAAGATTTGCTCCAAACTCATATTCTGTAGTAAATTCAGGCTTAAGCGTGGCATTAGCTGCTGAAACTGAAGCGGAGGCCAGTGCCTGTCCCAGAAATGGATCTCCCACTACATATGTATCCTGCAGGTAATAGGGGTCGGCATCTCTGCCCACTTTAGCCCAGGCTGCGCGAATCTTTCCGTAGGAGAATACATCACCCTGGATATTCAATGCGTCTGAGAAAACGAAGGAAGCAGATGCAGAAGGGTAAAAATAGCTCCTGTTCTCCTTTGGAAGTGTTGACGACCAGTCATTTCTTCCGGTAAGGTTCAGGTAAAGATAGTTCCTGTATCCTAAAGTTAGATCCGCAAAGGTTCCCCACAACCGCCTGATAGAAGAATTAGTGGCGTTAATGGTCTTGTCTTTGGTATTTGCTAAGGTATATATACCAGGAGCAATTATCCCTTTTCCGTTTACTTCTGATTCTCTGTATGTTCTTTGGTTTACGTTATGTCCAATAATTGCTTTGATCGAAAAATCCTCATTTTTTAATCTGGGAGTGATATTTATTAAAAAATTGGACTCTATAGACTGGATACGGTAATTTCCCTCAACAATGTTCCCTATTCCTTCCGCGGCGCGGGAGCCTATATCCGTAATTTCAAGCCGGTTGGCATTATAGGTGTTCGTTCCTATCTGATAGGATGCGCTTAACCACCTGTTTATATCATAATCAAGCGATAAGCCGGCTATATACCTGTCGGTTTTGGTAGTGATGGTATTGTGCTCATTTGCCCATCTCGGATTATCATATTGCGCTTTACTGGTAGATACCGGTAATCCGTTAGCATCTTCATAAGGCAGGTTTAAATCCCAGTTCCTTGCCAAAAATAAAGAACGTGCAAAAGAGGAAGACACTCCATCAATCTGGTTTTCACCAAACATGCTGCCTTTTTGTCCCGTATTGCCATAACTAAAGTTTCCACGAATGGTAAGTCCGTTCTCTAATTTAGTAACCCCTCCTATCGCAATATTGTTTCTTTTGAAATTAGAGCTGGGAACATAACCACTATGCTGTAAGGTGGTTGCGGTAGCGCTGAGCGACGACCTTTCATCTCCGCCATTAACAGATATTGAGTTTTCGGTAACCACCCCTGTTTCAAACAGGTCTTTTACGTTATTGGGGTACGCCCTATAAGGCACATTTGCTCCGAACATATCGGGGAAAGCATTTAAATAATCCGGCCATGTGGGGATAGAATCTCTTGTGCCAAATTTTTGTCCCCAGGATCCATTTGCTGCTGAATACGTAAAAGCAGAACCAGCACCATAACTATTTTGATATTCAGGAAGATTGGCTACGTTTTCAAACGACAAAGAACTGCTGTAAGTAACTTCCGTTCCTTTCTTTGATCTTCCGGCAGAGCCTGATTTTGTTTTAATAACCAAAACACCGTTAGAGGCCCTGGAGCCATAGAGTGCAGCAGCAGCAGAACCCTTCAGGACTGAAATAGACGCAATATCATTAGGATCTATTGAAGAAAGCCCGTTCTGGTAGGCGCCGCCACCTTCAAGCTGGTGCGATGTAACAAGCTGAGAGTTGTCGTAAGACACCCCATCCACAATGATCAGGGGTTCATTACTTCCAAAGAAGGAAGTGTATCCACGAATATTAACACGTGTGGCTGCACCCGGTGTACCCTCTCCCTGGCGGATATCAACACCCGCTACTTTGCCCTGCAACCCTTTTAGCATGTCGGGTTCAGAGTTTTGAACCAGCGTACCCGGACTAACTTTTGTTACCGAATACCCGAGCGCTTTTTCTGCCCTGCTAATACCCACAGCCGTAACCACCACTTCCTGCAGGTTGGCTGCGGGCTGTAAGGTGATGCCCAAAACATTCTGATTACCTACCCGTACCTCCTGCTCTTCAAAGCCGGCGGCACTTACTGTAAGCACGTCATTGGAACCTACCACAATGCTAAAGTTTCCATCCTGGTCTGCAGCAACTCCTGTAGTGCTCCCCTTTATCGTTATTGTAGCAAAGGGAACCGGGCCACCACTTTCGTCTGTTACGCGTCCTGTTACGGTTTTTGTTTGAGACCAGGCTATTACCGAGCATAGTAATAGCATAGCCAGCAGTGATAAAATTTTTCTCATGTTTTTTGTTTTAAATGAAGCTGCAAAGATACAGAGAATTGAGAAAATAAATTTTTTGTTAAATCTCTCAGATTTAACCCTGTATACAGTTTCAGACAACAATCCATAAGGTTTTGCTGCTTTTTTTAAAGCCCCGGAAGAGGCAAAATATTCAATATTTAAAATATTATTATTTTTTATAATTTATAGTGAACTAATTAATAATTTTATAGTAAGCAATGCCTGTAAGATATGACATCATGGCAATTGCATTTATTGCTTTCTATAGATAGGTAATTCCAGTATCGTGCTATGCAGCCCTTAACAGGTTCTTGCGAAAAACTCAAATAGGTCTCGCCTGCTTTGGCCGGTGTAAAACAACCAATAATACCGGTAATAACACCAGGTTGGTTATTGTAGCGGAAAGAAGGGTAAGTGACGTAAGCCACCCAAGCGCTTTGGTGCCACCGAAACCGCTGAAAATAAAAATGCTGAATCCCGCAATTAATACCAGGGAGGTATAAATAATACTGATGCCTGTATGATGGATAGTTTGCAGGATAGTAGGTTTAACCATATTATTATTAGCCGGTAATTCCTGACGGTAATTAACTAAAAAACGAATCGTTACATCTATAGCAATACCCAAAGCAATGCCGAATATTAAAACTGTTGATGGTTTAAGCGGAATGCCTGCCCATCCCATAATACCGGCGGTAAGCATGAGCGGAACAATATTAGGGATCAGGGAGCAGATCAATATTCTTACCGATTTAAAAAGATAGAGCATGCAGAGGGCTATCAGTAAAAATGCCCACATGATGCTTTCCTGTAGCCCGCTTATAATGAAACGGCTTCCTTCCAAGAACGTAACGCTGGTACCGGTAAACTGTACATTGTATTTTGTTGAGTCAAAAAGCACATCCGATCTTTTTTTGATATCGTCTAATATGGGCGGCAGCTTTTTGCTTCCCACATCAGCCATGTTAACGCTAATACGGGTTTTTTGCCGGGTACTGTCCATAAAAGCGTTCATAAGCTGCTGAAATGTATTTGTACTACCGGCACTGTCGCTGCCTTTATTCACTTTCAGGTAGTCATTCACAAATGCCCCATCAAAAGCATTAGGCAGGGCATAGTTGGCGCTATCTCCATCATAAAACCCCTGCTTCGCAAATTTTAATGCTTCAACAAGCGATAAAGGCCGGGCCATTTCGGGCCTGGCGGCAATGTACTGTGAGAGTGAATCTATTTTCTGAAAAATATCCAGCGCCTTCATACCCACAAAGCCGTATTTCTTTTTTGTATCTACAATAATCTCTAAGGGCATAATGCCTTTAAAATGCTTTTCAAAAAACTTCAGATCAGTATAAATTTTATCGGTTTGGGGTATATCATCAACCATATGCCCTACCGATACCAGCCGGAACATACCTGAAATGGAAAATATAATAATCAAACCGGTAACCATATAAATCGTCCTGGTATGATTGAATACCCATTTCTCCACCAGGGTAAGCACGTTATCCAGCCACTTTGTTTCGAGGTATTTTACATGTTTGATTTTAGGGGCAGGTAAATAGCTCAGCGCCGCGGGAATAGCAGCCAGTGAAATAAAAAAGATAGCCATTATGCTAATGCCCGCTACCATGCCAAACTCCTTTAATATGGCGCTTTTGGTTAAAGCAAATACAGCAAACCCGATAGCGGCTGAAATATTACAAAACAGGGTTACAATACCCATGCGGCCTACCATTTCCACGAGTGCACTCTGCTTTTCGCCCGTATTAAGCCATGCCGTATGATATTTATTCAGAAAGTAAATACAATTGGGGATACCAATGACTACGATCAGCGGAGGTATTAATGCCGTTAGCAAGCTGATGTTATATCCAAAAAGGTGCATGATGCCCATGCTCCATATTACACCTGTTATTACTACTCCCAATGACAGTACCGTAGCGCTTACCGACCTGAAGAACAGCATGAGGATTACAGCAGAAATTAAAACGGAGCCAATCAGGAACCAGCGCATTTCCTTTTCTACCTTAATGGCCATATTGGTGCGTATGAGCGGTAGCCCGCTGATATGTATTTCAATATTATGCTTTTCACCAAAATCGTAAGCAAGCGACTCAATTTGTGCAATTACTTTTTCCCTTGCTTTGGAGCCCAGTACCTCTTTGTTGATGCGTACGCCAATAAGGTAGGCCTTCGTTTCAGGATTGTACAGCAACCCTTTATAAAAAGGGAGGGAATAAAAAATATCAACAGCGCTGTCAATGTCGTGCCGGGATAATGTTTGTTGAGGGAACACCGGTTTTACATCTAACTTTTGGGTACTGTTGTTTTTAACGAGATCAACCGCCCCGGCCACGCTTAGTACGCCTTCTACTTTATCTATCGCTTTTAATGCTTTACACAACCCGGCGTAATCATTAAATACCTTTTCTTCAAACAGACTATCCGTTTTGCAGCCAATAACCAGCATATTACCATCATCACCAAACTGTTCTTTAAAATCAAGGTATTGTTTATACAGCGGGTTATCCACAGGGATGGTTCTCACAAACTCGTAACTGATACTTACCTTCAAAGCATGATACAGCATGAAGGCTGTGCTAACCAATAATACAACTAAAAGTGCCAGGCGATAACGCAATACAAACTTCCCGATCTTTTGCCACATGATGTTGCAGTTGAATTTTACGAAAATGCAAAGAAACTTATTTTTTGGGGGGCATCGCTGTTTTTTTAAAATGGAGCTTTATATCTTAGCTTTACCCTTCAATTATATGGTTCATACCACAAAGGGCATCGTGCTGCGTACTGTTTCCTATGGCGAAACCTCGGTGATAGCGCTGTTGTATACCGAATTGTTCGGACTACAGTCCTACATCGTTAATGGCCTGCGCAGTGCTAAAAAATCTTCCGTAAAAAGCAATTTGTTTCAGCCTTCCGCTATTCTCGAAATGGAGGTGTACCATAATGAATTAAAGAACCTGCAAAGAATAAAGGAAGTAAGGTGGCATTATCTTTACCAGCAGGTTTTTTTTAATATACCCAAAAATGCCGTAGCGCTTTTTATAACAGAGTTACTGCAAAAAGTGATCAGGCAACCTGAACACAATCCCGATCTGTATAACTTTATTGAAGATGCGTATATACAATTAGACAGGGCGGATACCAGGGTTACCGCGGGTTATCCTTTATTTTTTGCCCTGCACCTCACTTCGTTTTTTGGTTTTGGTATAAGAGATGAATACACGTCACAAAAGAAAATATTAGACCTCCGTGAAGGAGAATTCGTGAAAGCGCTTCCCGTACACCCTTATTACATAGAAGAACAAGCCAGTGCTGTTATATCACAACTGCTAAAGGTGATGCATCCCTACGAACTGCATAATATTAACCTGCCCCTTACTGTTAGACGGGAGCTGCTTGAGTATATATTACAATTTTACGCTTTGCATATACAGGATTTCGGAACAATGAAAACACTTCTCGTGCTGCAGGAAATACTGGCATAGAAGGATACAAAGCAGCAGGAACCTTAAATCCGAAGCAGGAAATTCGAAATCCCAAATACAATCATAAACTACAAACGATAAACCACAAATCAAAAACGCGGAAGAAGGCTATCAGCTATGAGCAGCGCAAAAAAAGGCACTCAGCCAATCGCTAAGAGTTAACCGCCGATAGCTCACACCTGACTGATACTTTATCGCTGCAATCCCTATGCTATTTCCCAAACCTCCCTTCCTCTTAACAGCTTATCTAAATCGCCCCGGCCCTTAGCGGCTATCGCTTCTTCTATCTGCATTGCCATTACATCTTCATAACAGGCTCTTTCCGTTTCATAAAAAACACCAAAAGGACGTGGCAAATGCCCTTCTGCGGAAGGGTCATCAAACATCCTTACAAGAACCTGTGCTTTATAAAAATCCTTTTCATCGTGTATCCAAAGATCGTCTTCATTTAAGCCATTACCCAGTTCAACGGCAACCGGCTTAAAGCCATCTAATTTTATGCCTTTGTTCTTCGCGGCACCAAATATCAGCGGCTTTCCCTGTTCCAGAAAAATGGATTGTTCGGGTTTGGAACTTTTATCCGTGAACATTTCAAAAGCGCCGTCATTAAAAATGTTGCAGTTCTGGTATATTTCTAAAAAGGAGGCGCCTTTATGGGCGTGGCTGCGTACCAGCATCTCCTGCAAATGCTTTGGGTCGCGATCCATACTGCGGGCAACAAAAGTAGCGTCTGCTCCCATGGCCAGCGCCAGCGGGTTAAAGGGGTGGTCTATACTGCCTAAGGGGGTTGATTTGGTAATTTTATGCTGTTCGGAGGTAGGCGAATATTGCCCTTTGGTTAACCCGTATATCTGGTTATTGAACAATAACATGTTTACGTCAAAATTACGGCGTAACAAATGAATGGTATGATTGCCGCCAATACTCAGGGCATCCCCGTCACCCGCAACGATCCATACACTCAGCTCCGGCCTTGAAGCCTTTAAACCGGATGCAATGGCAGTAGCTCTTCCATGAATGGAATGCATTCCGTAAGTATTCATATAATAGGGAAAGCGCGATGAACAACCAATACCTGAAATAATGACTATATTTTCCCTGGGAACGCCTATGCCGGGCATTACTTTCTGTACCTGCGCTAATATGGAATAGTCACCACAACCCGGGCACCATCTTACTTCCTGGTCGGTAGTAAAATCCTTTGCGGTTAACGTGGGTTGGGAAGAAAGGGCTGTTGTACTCATGATCATTGAAATAACAGCAAAATTAAGACTATACGATCACAATGTGCCCCCAAACGGCTTCCCTTATGGTAACATTCTCCTAAAATCGTAAATGGAAAACAAAAGCAGGTGCCAGCCCTGCAGATTGACCTGGCTGTGTTTTATTGCCGGGTATTGCTGCCAAAAACTTTTTTGAGCAGGTCGGTTACCCTTGCGGCAGGGTCTTGCCTGATCTTCAGCTCCTCCTGTCCTACTTCATAAAAAATCCCTGCCAGCGATCTTTCAGTAACATAGGCAGCCAGGTTGGTATTTACCGGGTTAGCTGCAAATTTATTATATGCCGTAAATACATCATTCCAGTATTTGGTAGCGTCTACCTTCGTTAATGCTTTTTCAATAACAGGGCGAAAAGCATTGGTCAAAGGAAGCGTGGTTTTACCCCTGAAATAATCGGTAGCTGCATAATCTCCGCCTTTTAGTATGCCAAGGGCATCCGTAATGGTCATTTCTTTGATAGCATTAACAAAAATAGGTGTAGCAGATTTGGCCGCATCCTCGGCGGCCCTGTTCATCGAGAGCACAGCTTTATCCACGAGGCTGCCCAGCCCGATATTTCTTAACGTGCTTTCTACTTTCTGAGCTTCTTCCGGCATCAGTATCTTAACGGCGGCATTGCTAAAAAACCCATCGGCCGCTGCCAGTTTTCCGGTACCGTTTTGCGTTCCGATGCGCAGGGCTTCTTTTAGGCCGGACGCTATTTCGGCAGAAGTTAAACCGGTTGAGCCGGTATTCATTCCGCTTAACACCTGCTGCGCGGTTTCGCAGCCGGTTAGTAAACAAAACGCGGCGATTGTTAGTAGTACTTTCATAAAAGTTATTGCAGGTTTTTGAAAAGGATGGTATGGTAATAAAACTATTTCAGTTTACGCAATGCCAGAGCCAGTGAGTTAAGCATGGCATCAATTTCTTCTTTTTTACAGGCTCCCACGCTTAGCCGGTACCAACTGGAATCTTTTGACGCGCCGAATGCATAGAACGGAACGAGGGCAATACCCGCTTCATTGAGCAGGTAGCCGGTAACATCTTTTTGCTGCTCAAGCAGGTGCTCCGAGGCTGTTTTCATGCCTCTCGCTGTTATCCTAACGGTAAGATAAATGGCCGCCTGGGGCGCAATGGCATCCACCGGCAATCCTTCCGCTTTCAACCGCATAAAGCCATCGTATATGCTTTGCAGCCGGAGTGATATTTCGGCTTTAAAGTGCTGCAGGTAATTATTAACTTCATCGTATTGCAGCAGGAACCGGGCTACCGCTTTTTGCTCCGCCATAGGCGCCCAGGCGCCTACATGCGAAAGGATGGCTTTCATTTTGCTCATGATCGCCTCCGGCCCCATAGCCCACCCTACTCTTACACCTGTGGCAGCAAAGCATTTGCTTATGGCATCAATGTAAACCGTATAGGCTTTCATTTGCGGGCGGAGGGATACCGGGTCGTAATGCCGGATATCGCCATACGTAAGCTGCCAGTACATTTGATCGTACAACACATATAGCTTTTTTTCTCCTGCCCCACGTCTTTTATTTTCTTCCAGTACCATATCGCAAATAGCCTCAAGCGCCTCCTTGGTAAAAGTAGTGCCTGTTGGATTTTGGGGCGAGCAAAGGGCTAATATTACCGCATCTTTAATATGCGGTGCGATATCTGCTGCCGTTGGCATGAAATTATTTGCGGCGCCGGCTTCTACTTCGCAATGAATGCCTTCAACAAAATGCGTATAATGATTGTTGTTCCAGGAAGGAACGGCGTAAATGATCTTATCGTCTTTATCAGCGATCGTTCTAAAAAAGGCGTAGATCAGCGGCCGTCCACCGGATGCTACCAATATTTCGGAGGTATTGTATACCAACCCTTCTTTCTGCTGCAGGAAAGCCGCAATAGCTTCCCGAAGGTCAACATTGCCTTCTGCCGCCGGGTAATTGGTATAATGTTTACGGTAAGCGGCTATAATTTCATTCTCCAGCTCTTTTGGGATGGGAAAAATGTCAGGATCAAAATCGCCAATCGTAAAATTGTATATTTTTTCTCCCTGTTTTATTTTCTCCCGTATTTCACCACCCAGTTTAACGATTTCCGAGCCAATTAAGGTTTCTGCAAGCTGCGAAAAATGCTCCTCAGGCGTAACGGTGTCCTGAACCAATTCCTGCTGTTGTGCTTTACTTTCCATATTGCGCAAAATTACCTCCTGCAAAGAGAGGAGCCAAGATTATTTTGAGGGGGGTATTCGGTAATGACTGAGAATGAAGTCACATATAAAAACCTGCCTACGCTTTGCAGCAGCCGTAGCTTTACCGCAGGCTGCAAAGCTTCGGCGGACGAAGGCGGAGAGGGTGGGATTTCTTTCAGTGATCCCCAACGCCTGCGGCGGGCGGGCTTAAGCCGGTAAATGACCGTTCGCTTCGCTCACTTCCATTTTTGTTTCCACTCACTTTGCAAAGCAGACTTTGCACGCTCGTGAAAACAAAAATGCCCCGCTGATGCGCGGGGTCATTTACTGGCTTGCGGAGAGGGCGGGATTCGAACCCGCGATACAGTTTCCCGTATACACACTTTCCAGGCGTGCTCCTTCAACCACTCGGACACCTCTCCTTTTTTTGAAGGACTGCAAAAATAGCATTATTAGCCATTGGCCTCAAGCATGGATACATTTATTTTTCCGTAAGCTCCCCTTTTAAAGAAGTTTCTAATAGTTGCCTTACTTTTTCTGCGGTCAGCCCCTGTTGTCCCAGTAATACCATCAATTTGGTAACTGCCGCTTCAAAAGTTATGTCGTGCCCGCTAACAACCCCTGCTTCCAGGAGATGCGCGCTGGTTGCATAGCGTCCCAACTCCACCGATCCGCCATCACATTGCGTTCTGTCTAACACGATCACACCCTCATGAATGGCCCGTTTCAGCTCAGCTATAAACCACGGCGCCGTAATCGTATTTCCATTACCAAAAGCTTCCAGGATCACTGCTTTTAACCCGGGCGTTTCCAAAAGAGCATGTACCACAGCGGTTGTAATGCCGGGAAACATTTTAAGCACGGCTATATTGCCATTTAACCGGGTATTAATATGGAAGGGCTGCTGCGGGTGTTGCAGGATGAGGTGGTTATTATATTTTATATCTATCCCCGCTTCAGCCAACGGGGGATAGTTCAGCGAATTAAACGCCTCAAATTTTTCTGTATTATATTTTTTCGTGCGGTTTCCCCTGAACAAATAATAGTCGAAGTAAATGCATACTTCCGGCACCAGCGCTTTACCATCTTTTTTTGCCGCGGCAATTTCCATAGCAGTAATAATATTTTCCCTGGCATCGGTTCGTATTTCGCCTATAGGTAACTGGGAGCCGGTAAGAATTACGGGCTTACCTAAGTTATCAAGCATAAAGCTCAATGCCGAAGCGGTAAAAGCCATGGTATCGGAGCCATGCAGTATAATGAAGCCGTCATAATCTGCGTAACGGGAATAAATAATATCCGCCAGCTCAATCCAAATCTCCGGCGACATATTGGAAGAGTCTATCGGCGGATGAAAAGCGTGCATATCAAAGGTATACCCCAGTTTGGCGATCTCCGGTATATGGTATTTTATTTCGCGAAAACCCATAGGAACCAAGGCGCCTGTGGCATTGTCAAAAGCCATCCCAATGGTACCCCCGGTATAAATGATGAATAATTTTGCGCCGGGCGAAGAAGCAGCGGACATATTTTAACCCTTATTTTGAAAAACGAAAGTAGCATTTGCGGTGGTGATCCGCGCAATTTCTTCGGGAGAAGTGTTTTTGATTTCCGCCAATGCCGCTATAATGTATTTTAAATACCCGCTTTCATTTCTTTTGCCGCGTTTGGGCACGGGCGCCAGGTAAGGTGCATCGGTTTCCAGCACTATGTGGTCAAGACTGATATGCTTTAGCACTTCGGGCAGCCCCGATTTTTTATAGGTAAGCACGCCCCCGATGCCGAGGTAAAAGCCAAGGGAAATGATCTGCTCCGCTTCTTCCCGGCTTCCGCCAAAGCAGTGAAAAATCCCTTTCAGCGCGCTGCCTTTGTATTCCGATACCACGTCAATACATTGCCGCATGGCATCTCTTGTATGTATTACTATGGGTAACCCGTATTGCAGCGCCAATGCTGTTTGCCGCCGGAATGCTTCATACTGCTCTCTTTCAAAAGTCCGGTCCCAGTAAAAATCAAGTCCTATTTCACCAACGGCCGCAAAGCTCCTTTTTTGTAACCAGCTTTCTACTGCCTGTAATGCTTCTTTATAATCCGCATTAACGGAGCACGGATGCAACCCCATCATAGCGATACAAACACCGGGGTATTTTGCTTCTAACTGCAGCATCGCTTCAATGGAAGAACGATCAATATTGGGAAGAAAGAATTGCCGGACACTTTCCTGCTGCGCATTCGCAATTACCTGTTCTATATCATTTTCAAATTCCTCCGCATACAGGTGGCAATGGGTATCAATAATGGTCATGGTTTTTCTTTACGTCTCCGTTTTGATATTTATCGCTTTGCCTTTTCACTTCTGTGCTTCAATTACTTCATTCTCTTTATGCTTTCCTTTACAAAACCCTTCATACAATCTTTCATACAAATGTTCATATTGTGGCACAATACGGGTAATATCGAAGTTCTCTGCCTGTTTTTTTGCATTAGCTTTAAACCTGTTAAATGTATTTTCATCTTTCAAAATATCTATAGCATACCGGGCCATTTGATCCGTATCTCCCACATTCCCCATAAAACCATTTTCTCCCGGTGTTATAATTTCGGGCAAACCGCCTACATTGGTAGACACTACAGGCGCCCCGCCGGCCATGGCTTCCAGCGCCGACAGACCAAAGCTTTCGTATTCCGACGGCAGTAAAAACAGGTCGGCTATAGCAAATATCTCTTCCATATCCTGTTGTTTGCCTACAAAGCGTATTACGTCGCACAAGTTCAATTCCCTGCATAACGCTTCGGCCATAGGCCTTTCCGGGCCATCGCCTACCAGTAACAGCCTGGACGGTATAACATCGTTCAGTTTTTTGAAGATGTGAATAACATCGTCTATGCGTTTTATTTTCCTGAAATTAGAAGCATGTAATACGATGCGCTCATTATTAGGCGCAATTACCTTACGGAAAGCGTCAATAGGCTTTTTACTGAAGCGCTGCACATCCACAAAATTGTAAATCACTTCTATATCCTTTTCAATCTTAAACGTGCGGTAGGTTTCTTCTTTCAGGTTTTCCGACACGGCAGTTATGGCATCGCTTTGGTTGATGGAAAAGGCAACTACTGGCGCATAGGTTTTATCGCGGCCTACCAGGGTAATATCCGTACCATGCAGCGTGGTAATTACCGGCACATATTTATTCTCCTTCTGAAGTATCTGTTTGGCCATATAGGCGGCAGAAGCATGCGGAATGGCATAATGCACATGCAAAAGATCGAGCTTGTTATTTTTTACCACGTCAACCAAAGTGCTGGCCAATGCCGATTCATAGGGAGGATAATCAAACAAAGGATAGGTGGGAACTCTTACTTCATGATAGAACATATTAGCCCTGAAGCCTGTAAGGCGTACAGGCTGGCGGTAGGTTATAAAATGTACATTGTGATCCTTATCAGCAAGCGCCATGCCCAGTTCCGTGGCCAAAACACCGCTTCCGCCAAAAGTAGGGTAGCAAACGATTCCTATATTCATGTGTTTATTTTATGGTAAAGGTTAAGCGAAGGTAATTATTCAGCTACATTTACTAAATTGTTGTTTCAAACACCATGTATGAAAAAATTCCTTCGTATTTCATTGTTGCTGATAGTAGTTGTGTTGGCCATATTTATTTATGTGCGTTATTATTTTGTTCTGGGAGAAGGAGTGAAATCGGGTGAGCTGAACTATTGCGTAAAAAAGGGATATGTATTTAAGACCTACGAAGGAAAGCTCATTCAAACAGGTATCCGCTCCCTGTCTCCCAATACCATACAGTCTTACGATTTTGAATTTTCAGTAACCAATGAAAACGTAGCCAGAACATTGATGTCCAATTCGGGAATGGTATTCGACCTGTACTACAGGGAATATAAAGGAGCGCTTCCCTGGCGGGGATTCAGCCGGTACATAGTAGATAGTATTGTGGCCATGAAAGATCCCAGAACAGGCAACCTTGTACGGTAATTGTACGCCGGTTTTAACTTTCGCCCACTATAAAGATTGCCGGCTTTTTATGAAGATCGGGCTTATCTTTTTTCCATTCGGCAATCGTTCTCGTTTTAATATACTCTTCCGGAGCAGTAAGGGATACCGCTATACATAAGCGGGTAAAGGGATTGCAGGTTTTAAGGAGGGTGTCGAGCAATTGATTGTTCCGGTATGGCGTTTCAATAAATATTTGTGTGCAATGTTTTGTAACCGCTTCGTTTTCTATCGCCTTTACCGCCTTTGCCCTCGCTGCATTGTCTACCGGTAAATAACCGGCGAACCTGAAATGTTGCCCGTTCATACCGCTGGCCATCAATGCCAGAATAATTGAATTAGGACCTACCAGCGGCTTCACCCATGCGCCGGCAGCCTGGGCGGCTTCAACTAAAACTTGACCGGGATCGGCAATGCCCGGACAACCTGCCTCGCTAATAATGCCTACCGTTTTGTTATGCTTTAATGCCGCTGTAAAAACAGACCGTACGGCTTTTTCTGTTTTATGAATAGTATGCCATTCGTAATCGTCAATCACCATCTCTTTCCAGATGCGCTTTAAATAGCGGCGGGCGGTTCTTTCATTCTCAACAAAAAAAACGGAGCAGCATTTTACGGCATCAACAATATAGGCGGGTATAGCATCTATTCCCTGCTCATCAATTACAGAAGGGATTAAATAAACGGTTCCATTACTCGTGGGGGATATAATCATTATTTTGGATTTGAAATTAGAAATTTAAGATTTGAAATGCGAAAGAACCTTCAAATCCTAAAAGTATTATTCCCCTTCTTTGGGATGATAGAGGCTGAGCGTTGCCGCTATTACGGCATAGGCAGGAGCCAGAACCCAGCCAATGCCAATCAGTCCATGCATCAGGTAAAATATAAGTCCGTTGCCGATAGCAAGACCTTTATGCTTGCCTATGAACTCAATGCTTTGTCCGGGAGAAAGTTTTTGCCGTTCACAACTGTAGTCCAGCATGGAAAATCCATAATAATAACACTCTATCAGTAAAACAACTAACGGGGTTATCCAGCCCACTATGGGCACAAAAGAAATGATAAGCAGGGTAAAAGTATATACGGTTTGCCACAAAACGTTGCGCATGGCCAGCTTTATACCCCGCACCATATCCTTCATCAACTGCGGAAAACTGAAAGGGTATTCCTTTCCTTCAATAATGGATTCCGTTTTTTCACTCAGGTAACCAAACAAAGGCGAGCCTGCAATCAGCCATATGTATTTGAACCAGGAGAAATACAGCATGATGAGGATAAGCCATATCATTATCCCTCCCAATGCAAAGAAAAAGCCCAGCAGGCTGCTTTGCATTTTATCTACCCATGCTTTTAACCCGGTTTTAATGCTCAGCAGCTCAATAACATGCGTGGCGCTTTTGCCAAAAAAATACATGCCCACCACGAACAATACCGCATAAATTAAACCCGGTATTATAATCCATTTCCACAGGTTGTGCTTGCGAATAAACTGGTGTGCTTTAAAATAAGACTGAACAGCTATTATGATCTCTTTAAGCAAATGGATTATTTTAAACGATTTTAGTAAACTTGCCGCTACAACGCTCAATGATCAAACTTAATGAAATTCTTTTGCTTAATTTCCCCTGATGAAGAAACTGGATTATAATTTTTACAATCGTCCCAACGTAGTGAAAATTGCCAGGGAATTATTAGGCAAGGTATTAGTTACGGATTGGGGAAGCGGATTAACATCGGGGAGGATTGTTGAAACGGAGGCTTACAATGGCATAACAGACCGCGCTTCGCATGCCTATAATGGCAGGCGAACTGCACGTACAGAGGTAATGTTTAATGACGCGGGCAAGGGATATGTGTATTTATGCTATGGCATCCACCATTTGTTTAATGTGGTTACAAACGTTAAAAACACTCCTCATGCCATATTAATAAGAGCGGTAGAGCCATTGCAGGGCATAAACATTATGCTGCAAAGAACAGGAAAGCGAAACCCGGACCGCACCCTAACCTCCGGCCCGGGTAATGTATCCAAAGCTCTTGGCATCCTTACCCGGCATAGCGGTGTAAATCTTATTGATAACACAATTTTCATTGCCGATGACGGATTTACGCTTCAGCAAAAAGATATCATCGCCACCCCGCGCATTGGAGTGGATTATGCGGGCGAAGACGCGTTGCTGCCCTACCGGTTTTTTATCAGGAATAATATATATGTAAGCGGAAGAAGACATTGATTTTTGTTTTGATACTGGTCTTCAACATATAGGCACAATAGGATCATAGGAAAACATAAGGTTATATTAAAAACAAGGTGTACCTATATTTCTGTGCTATGTGGTAAATATTCAGAAACAGAAAGAATAACAAACTGGTTTTCATTTCCTAACATCCAAAATTCACGTTAAGAATGCGTTTAATTAGCGTTGCATACTGCATAAATCCGTATTCATCTGATTATTGTTTTACTTTTGCTCCCCGGATGACAAAATTTGACCATGATAGCGTAGTTCCCTACAAAGAATCGGCGTTAACAAAAAAACAGCAGGTAGCTGAAATGTTTAACCGGATCGCGTTTCGCTACGATTTTATGAACCGGTTCCTTTCTGCAGGTATAGATATTGGCTGGCGTAAAAAAGCTTTAAAGCAACTGGCAGAAGAAAAGCCTAAAGTTTTATTAGATGTTGCCACCGGAACGGGTGATATTGCCATCATGGCATATGAATTGCTTAAGCCTGATAGCATCATTGGCATTGATATATCGGAGAAGATGCTGGAGATAGGAAAAGAGAAAGTGTTAAAATCAGGACTGGAGCAGCATATTCAGTTGCAAAGCGGTGATAGTGAAGCAATAAACTTTCCTGAAGGTTCGTTTGATGCAGTAACAGTGGCCTTTGGCGTCCGGAATTTTGAGCACCTGGAGCAGGGACTGGAAGAAATAAAAAGAGTATTGAAGCCGGGTGGTAAATTAGTAATATTAGAATTTTCAAAACCTAAAATAACAGGCATAGCACAACTTTACAATTGGTACGTAGGGATCGTAGCGCCGCAGATGGCTTCTATTGTTTCAAACAACAGGAAGGCCTATCAGTATCTGAATAAATCGGTGCAGGGGTTCCCGGAAGGAAAAGCTTTTGTGGATATTTTAAACAACGTTGGATTCCGAAACACATCATGCAAAAAATTAAGCCTGGGTATTTGCAGTATTTATTGCGGTGTAAAATAATAGTAACGGTTATTATTGCATCTGGTTTTGTTACGCCTTCTTTTGCACAGCTTCGTGGCAATATCAATCTTCCCAATCACGACGAAAAGCCTTATTATTTTGGTATAGTGCTTGGCTACAATACTTCGCATTACCATATATCACATGCCCCATCCTTCCTGAACCAGGATAGCATACAGGGTGTAAATGGATTGAACAGCGGCCGGATCCATTTGGGGATCATGGCTAACCTGCAGCTGTCGAAGCGCTGGGATGTGCGGTTTTATCCTTTGAACCTTATTTTCAGCGAAAAGAAGTTCCGTTATGATCTTCAATACCCCGACCTGGGTGAGAGTGTCCTGCAAAAAACACAAAAAGTAGAATCCATCGTAATGAGCTGGCCTTTGCAGGTGAGGTTAAAAAGCGACCGCATCGGAAACTTCCGGGTATATACGCTTGCGGGAATAAAGTTTGATTATGACCTGGCTTCCAACTCGGGCACCTCCAACTCGGAAAACCTGTTGAAGGTGAAAAAAACCGACTTTGGCGTGGAAGCCGGGATCGGTTTTCAATTCTTTAATAAATATGTTATTGTATCTCCTGAAATCAAAATCAGCCACGGCTTAAATAATGTGCATTCCAAAGACCCTTCGCTCAAATACTCCAATGTTATAGACAAACTGAACTCCAGGATGATCCTGTTTTCATTGCATTTTGAAGGAGGAGGGCTGCTTTAGGCAAACTGCCGCTGAAGCTAATGCTTAGTAATCCTAATATGCCGTATTAGGCTGTGAAAAGTGAGGGGATAAAGGGGGCTGCCTAAAAGGCAATATTTTACTGCGAAGGCGCAAAGAAAATAAAACCAGAAGATCAGGACTTTGTGTCCCTGCCTGCAGGCTTGAGTCTTAGTGGCACACCTTCTACACCATTCCTTTTGAGGCAAACTCTTCTCACCTCTGAGGACATATACTATACAACAATATATTGCAATTAACCCGGCACCAGCGTTACCAGCCCTGTTTGGCTGTGCCCGCTTTAATAGCAGCTAATGCCTTGGCTTCACCCAGCAAAGTGGTAAGCTTATTACCCTTGCCGTCATGGCCTTGCGCCATGTAAGCCCCTTTAGAGGTTTTTGTAATTACTGCGTCCATGATCGGAACGTTCTTCTCTTTTGTTTTTACATTATATGCGGTTAAAGTTGCATTGTCTGACATAAAAATACATTTGATGGTTAGTAAAGTAATGATTTATTCTATGGATGAACAAGTAATTATTGTTCTAAGATAATAATATTTCACCATCCATAAATGCTAAAGTTATCTATATATCAAGATTTGCATATTTGGCATGAGACTCAATGAACTCTCTTCTTGGCGCCACTTCATCACCCATCAGCATGCTGAATACACGATCTGCCTCAGCCGCACTCTCAATGGTTACCCTTTTTAATGTGCGGGTTTCGGTGTTCATAGTGGTTTGCCATAACTGTTCGGCGTTCATTTCACCCAAGCCTTTATAGCGCTGTACATTAACGCTGTCGTCTTTTCCTCCGCCAATTTTTTCCACCAATGCTTTACGTTGCTCCTCTGTCCATGCGTATTCCGATTCTTTCCCTTTTTTTACCAAGTAAAGCGGGGGCATGGCAAGATATACATAGCCCTGCTCTACCAGCTCTTTCATATACCGGAAAATAAACGTAAGGATCAATGTGGCAATGTGGCTGCCGTCTACATCGGCATCAGTCATAATAATCAGCTTGTGGTAGCGGAGCTTAGATATATCCAATGCTTTGGGATCTTCCGGTGTTCCTATTTTTACGCCTAAGGCGGTAAACATATTGCGGATTTCCTCATTGTCATAAATCTTGTGCTCCATTGCCTTTTCCACGTTCAGTATTTTTCCTCTTAAAGGCAGTATGGCCTGAAAGCGCCTGTCGCGGCCCTGCTTGGCTGTTCCACCTGCAGAATCACCCTCTACCAGGAAAAGCTCACATTTTTCAGGGTCACGGTCGGAGCAGTCGGCCAATTTCCCCGGCAGTCCACCCCCTGTTAACACACTTTTGCGCTGAACCAGCTCTCTTGCTTTTCTGGCAGCCGCACGGGCCTGCGCTGCCAGTATTACTTTGGAAATAATGATTTTGGCATCTTTGGGATTCTCTTCTAAATAACTTTCCAATACCCTGCTTAAAGTGGTATCCACCACACCCATTACCTCGTTGTTACCCAGCTTGGTTTTGGTTTGTCCTTCAAACTGCGGCTCGGGAACTTTTACGGAAATAACAGCGCTCAGCCCTTCCCGGAAATCATCTCCCTCAATCTCAACCTTGGCTTTTTCAAACATGCCCTGCTTTTCTCCATAGGCTTTAAATACACGGGTAATGGAACGGCGAAAGCCCGCCACGTGCGTACCGCCTTCAATGGTATTGATATTGTTTACATAACTGAAAATATGTTCGTGAAACCCGGTATTGTACACCATGGCTACTTCTACCGACACATTGGTTACCGGCTCAAGCGCTTCACCGTATATAACTTTAGGCAGCAGCGGCTGGCGGTTGCCATTTTTATCCAGCATTTCAACAAATTCCGCTATGCCGCCTTCACTATAGAATTTTTTGCTATAGGTAATGCCATTATCATCCTTTTCCCGCAGGTCATTTAAAATAATGGTTAGCCCTTTGTTAAGAAAAGCCAGTTCCCTTAAACGGCCTTCCAGGATATCCTTGTTATAAACGGATACGATAAATATAGACTGGTCTGGCCAAAACCGAACCAGGGTGCCGGTTTTATCTGTTGTGCCTATTTCACGTACAGGGTATTGGGGTATCCCTGTATGATATTCCTGCTCAAAGATCTTTCCTTCACGGGATACCGTAACGTGCATAACAGCGCTCAGTGCATTTACGCAGCTTACCCCCACTCCATGCAATCCGCCTGAAACCTTATAGGTATTCTTATCAAATTTGCCCCCCGCATGCAATACGGTCATTACCACTTCGAGTGCGCTGCGCTTTTCCTTGGTATGCATACCTGTGGGTATGCCCCTGCCATCGTCTTCAACACTTACGGAGTTATCTTCATATATGGTAACGGTAATGTTTTTACAATACCCCGCCAACGCTTCATCTATGGAATTATCTACTACCTCATATACTAAATGGTGTAAACCTTTGGTGCTGATATCCCCGATATACATAGCGGGACGTTTGCGAACTGCTTCTAAACCTTCAAGAATTTGTATACTGTCTGCACCATAGCCGGTTATAGGAGAAGGAGTGGCCAAAGCCTGTGTTTCATTGCTCATAAATCTTTCCGAATCACTTTTGCTGATCAAAAAAAATATTCGTGCAAAGGTACTAAAATTAGGCTGCGCAGGCAATTTTAATATCCTTTTTAACGGCTAAACAATGTATATTTGCAAACTTATGCTGCAGGCGCCTAATATATTGGATTTAGCACAAAAGCATCCGGTGATGCTCAATGATTTGAATATTTTGCAGGAAAAAGAGCGTCAAACCCCGGGGGCTGTTCAATACACCATAAAACGTTACAGCCGCATACCCAAGTGGAATGCAGAAGATATGGGCATGATGGTGTATCACTATAAAAAAAACGAACCTGCTGCCAGCTATCTTGAACTGCGGTTCTGTGTGAGTGGAAATGTATATTGCAGGGGTAAGGAACAGGAATGCCTGAATTGCAGGAACGGACTCACCAAAGCCTGCTCGGAAAAGGAAGAGACCATTGATGTAATGAATTTCACCTTTTTGCCTGAACATTTGCTGCAATTCGTAAAAAATCCCCGCTCATTCGATTTCACCAATGAAGTGCTTTGCTTTAAGCACCCTTCTTCTTTTACGAAAATCCTTCCGCTCTGCAGCCGTGTGAGGGTTATATTAGAAAGCCTGTTAAACAATACATATACCGAAAGCTTCGAAAATATTTACATTAACGCACAAACCCAGATGCTGCTGCTGTACAGCTTAGAGTGCATGCTGGGAAATAAGGAAGAAGAAGCCTTTAGCTGTAAGTTCCTGGCCAATGAATCAGACAGAGACAAGATACTGAAAGCGCGGGAAGTGTTGTTGGCGCATATTGGTGAGCCCATCACCATTAAAGATCTGAGCCGTAAAGTGGCCATCAATGAATGTTACCTGAAAAAAGGGTTTAAAGAGATCTTTGGCACCACTATTTTTGATTTTTACCAAAGCCAGCGTATGGAACATGCTAAGTACCTTTTGTATGAAAAGGGATTAAGCGTAACCGAGGTGTCACTCATGCTCGGCTATTCCTCCATATCGCACTTCTCTACCGCTTTTAAAAAACATACAGGCTTAAAGCCCTGTGAATTACTGCTGAGGTAAGTGCTGAGCTGTCAGATGCCATCAGGCGAGTAGCTACAAACGATAGGTGGAAATCTCCTTCGGATTTTCTTTTTTGGTTTTTCCATTTTCCGTAATCATCTTTGCCTTGTATTTGGTTGGCGCCGCGGCGCCATTAAAAGGGAAGTCCGGTGTAAATCCGGCGCTATCCCCGTAGCTGTAAGGTTTAGTGAGTTGGGATTAGGCAATAGTCGGTGTGTATTTCTCACGCACTATTCACTATTCACCATTCACCTGTTGAATCTTCATACCACTGTGGCGCCCCAGGCGCCACGGGAAGGTGTTCAACAGTAAACCAAGCCAGAAGACCTGCCAGATCCATTTCTTAATCAAAGGGCTTTCGGGTGAAAAGCCGGAGATGAAAATGACTTAATGCATTAAGCCGTTTCTTTTCCTTTCACCATGTCCCTATTCGCTCAATTAATTAAACTCCCGCAGGGAACAGCAAATGAACAAAACACAATTAGGGCTTATGATGATGCTTGTAATGAGCAGTCATGCAGTATGGGCACAGGAAGACAGCACCCGCGCTACATCATTAAATGAAGTAGTGATCACCGCTACGCGCTTTTCCAAAAAAGTAAGTGAAACAGGCAAAGTGGTAACCGTAATCAATAAGCAGGATATAGAAAGAAGCAACGGAAAAGACATGGCGCAGTTGCTCAGCGAGCAGGCAGGTATATTGGTTAATGGCGCCTATAGCAACCCGGGAAAGGATAAGAGTATTTACCTGCGGGGCGCAGGAACAGACTACACGGTTATTCTTGTAAATGGTATTCCCATAAGCGATCCTTCCGGTACCGGCGGGGCATTTGATATCAGGATGTTTCCTCTGGAGCAGGTGGAGCGTATTGAGATCCTTAAAGGTGCGCAATCTACTTTATATGGTTCAGACGCTATCGCGGGTGTTATTAATATCATTACAAAAAAAACAATCAACAACCCGGTGGAAGCCTACGGAGGCATGGCAGCAGGTTCCTATAAAACATTTAAAGCCGATGCGGGGATAAACGGAACCGCCGAAGGATCGTCCTATAACATTGGTTTTACCCATTATAAAACGGGAGGCATTTCTGAAGCGGCCGACACCACTGCGGGTAAACTATTTGATAAAGACGGATTTACGCAAAACGCGTTCCACGCTAATTTTGATGCCCGTGTGGCAAAAGGCCTGCACGTTAAACCCTATTTCCGGTATACGCACTTTAAAGGAGGATATGATGGCGGGGCTTACACGGATGCCGACAGCAAATATGAGGCGCAATTGCTTACCACCGGCGCCCAGGCACATTACAACTTTGTCAATGGTGGTTTAACCGCTTTTTATAATTACGATGAAGTGAACCGCAGCTTTACGGAAACATATGGGGTGTATCCTTATAAAGGAAGTAAAAACAGCGCGGAACTGTATGCCCATTATTCTTTTAGCCCGCATATACAATTATTAGGAGGCATTCATTACAACAAACAAAAAATGAATGATGAAACCGCTACCCCCAAAAATCCAACGGCGGAGTTAACAAGCCCATACCTGTCTTTTTTTGTGCGCGACCTGGGCGGTTTTAACCTTGAGCTGGGCGGGCGGTACAATAAGCATTCCGCGTATGGCGATAATTTCACTTATAGCATCAATCCTTCCTATACTTTCAATAACGCGGTAAAGATTTTCGCCAATTATGCTACTGCATTTAAAACGCCTTCGCTGCAATCGCTTTACGGGCCCTTCGGCGCCAATGCTGATCTTGAGCCCGAAACCTCCGCTACAGCGGAAGCGGGTATACAAACCACTTTATTGTCGGGCATAATAGATGCAAGAGCGGTATACTTCAGGCGAACCATTGAAAATGTAATTGTATATGGGCCCTCTTTCCAACTCATCAACCTCAATAAACAAAAAGATCACGGCTTTGAATTTGAACCCACTGTTTATA
>CALMQS010000069.1 GCA_937871285.1 uncultured Sphingobacteriales bacterium
AGATGACCCGGAATATATTTATAGCAAACAGGCTACGGGAAGTATTGATCAACGGACATTGGATCGCAAATACGAATTATAAAGAACAATTATTGAGTATAACCTGGGAACAAGCCATACAAAAAATCGGCACTTTAAATACGATTGCTGCGCTCACTTTTCATATTAACTATTATTTAGCCGGGCTTCTGCATGTGTTTAATGGAGGAAAGCTTGAAATTAGCGATCAATACAGCTTTGACCTGCCACCTATACAATCAGAAAGAGAATGGAAATCATTAGTGGCTGATTTTTTATCCAATGCTGAAAAATTTGCTGCACAGGTTGAACAAATGGCAGATTCCCGGCTTGACGAACCATTTGCAGATGAAAAATACGGAAATTACCTGCGGAATATTGAAGGCGTTATTGAGCATAGCTATTATCATTTAGGGCAAATCTCGCTTATCCGGAAAGTGATTGCAGAAAAAGGGTAAACGATGTGTTCTTATGTTTCTATGCTTTACGACATTAAAATTCTACAGCAACCTTAATTTGTAGCTAAATGACAAAGCGTTACCGGTAATGTATATGTTTGGAGTGAGTGATACTATGCCATATCTGCTCCGGAGAAATACAGGGGCAGAAGCGTTTTTACATCGCTGATCACAAATACTTTTCCTTCTATTCCGCCCAGAATCAACCGGATAGGCTGCTGCTGGCGGAGCTCATACTCCAGGAGGCTTTGCCTGCAAATGCCACAGGGCGCCGCCGGAAATTCACTTTTGCCTTTTTTATTGAAATAGCTGATGGCTATTGTTTGTATGGGTGTGCCGGGGTATAAGGAAACGGCGGCGGATAACAATACTCTTTCTGCGCATAATCCCACGGGTGAGGACGCATTTTCCTGGTTGGTTCCCGTAATGGTTTTCCCGTTTTGAAGCAGCGCGGCCGCGCCAACGAAAAACTCCGAATAAGGCGCATAGGCATGTTGTGTTACTTCCTTTGCCTTGTTCAGCAATTGCCGGTCGGCTTCGGGTAATGACGCAACGGAACCGAATACTTCATAAGAAAAAGAGAGCTGTTCTTTTTTCACCTGAAGATTTTTTAGTTAGATGAATCAGACACCCTATACCTTACACCTTATTACCCTATACCTCACACCTGACTTATCACTTACTACTTACCACTATTTTATCGCTTTAAACAACCGATTCCATCTTGGGCCGCCATCCCAGCTAAACCATATCAGCGAAGCTTTTCCTACCACATGGTCTTCGGGTACATAACCCCAAAACCGGGAATCCTGGGAGTTGTGGCGGTTATCGCCCATCATCCAGTAATAATCCATTTTAAAAGTATACTGGTTGGTTGTTATGCCATTGATGATAAATTGCCCGTCTTTTTCTTCCAGTGTATTATGCTCGTAAACAGCAATGACCCTGCTGTAAAAAGCGATGTTTTCGGCCGTAAGCGTAATGGTAGCGCCTTTCCTGGGAACCCAAACGGGTCCGTAAAAATCTTCACTCCATTTATAATGCGCCGTATCATTGGGAAATACGCCTGGATTAAATTGTTTTAAATCCTTAACTACGCTTTCTACATAGGGCAGCTTTTTCATGCGTTCCGCCTCTTCAGCGCTCAGGTCAATCATGTAGTTCATATTGTTACCAATGAGCAGTTGCTGCCTTTCGGGATCGGTTTCTACATGAAAATCTTCCTTTAAAACATCTTCATCAAAATATTGTCCTCTGGTTTGCACATTATAAAAAGTGGCGGAAGCCTCAGGTACGTACGCCGGTTGGCCATTTACATACAAAATGCCTTCCTTTAATTGCAGGGTATCTCCCGGCATGCCTACACAACGTTTAATAAAGTTCTCTCTTTTGTCTACCGGACGTACTATAATATCATCTCTTTGGAGCAGGGCTTCGCGGTTGCCACCGTACTGGTCCCGCAGCACATCATAATAATTGAGGTTCGACTGGTATTCGCCTATTACGGTGTCGCCAACCGGGTAATTAAACACTACTACATCATTGCGTTTTACCGGGGTTGTCCATAAACGTTTATAGGGAAGCTTAATCCATTCTAAATAAGATTTGCCACCTGTTATGGGTGCGGTATGATGCACAAAAGGAATGGCTAAAGGCGTATTGGGAAGGCGCGGGCCGTAGCTCATCTTGCTTACAAACAAAAAATCGTTTACCAGCAATGTTTTTTCCATGCTGCCGGTAGGAATTACATAAGCCTCAAAAATGAAAGTGCGGATGATAGTAGCGGCAACTACCGCAAAAACGCCGGCGTCTATCCATTCCCGAGCAGATGATTTTTTGTAATTCTTTACCACGGCATTGCCCGCATACCTTTCGTTTTTAGAATACCCGAGGTAAGGAAAATAAAGGAAAGGAAGAAACACGGCTGCGGCGTGATGCAGCAACGAAAAACGGCCGAAATGTTCTACAAAACGGATACATATCCAGATCGTAATGAACTGTCCCACAATGGGTATGAACTGCAAAAAGAACCAATATCTTTTTAAAGGCATTTTTTCCACCATGCACCAGGTGTTGTAAAAAGGGATCAGTGCTTTCCAGGGCTCAATTCCCGCCTTTTTAAACATGCCGTATAAACCAATAAGAGAACCAATTGTTGCTAAAATAAAAAGGGTCCAGCCTAAACTCATGTAACTCTGTTTTTATGAAGTTGCCAAAAATAGTATAAATAGCTGATTAAGCCGATATGTCGTTGATTATATCAAAATGTTACGGCTAATGATAATATTCTTCTTTTGTTAAATAAAGTTTAATAGCTATTTGATGCAGTATTAAATAATATCATTCAAAATATCAGATACTTGTCTGGGATGCTGGAATACCAAAAAATGCCCGGCCGATGCTATGGTATGTGTTGGACGCACCAGCGTGCATGGAAATATTTTATCGTTGGTGCCATGTAAATGAAACAGGTTTTCGGGTATCCATTCGTTTTTCCAGTTTAATACCTGGTGAATGGCCCATTTAAGATAAACGGGATCTATATGCTTCCTGTATTCATGGGCCAGCTTTTTTTCTTCTTCGGTTACCGCGCCGAGAAAATAATTTTCAACGGGCTCAAATAATTTTAAAGGGCGAACAGCGTGAAGGCGGCCCTTGGGCAGGATAGCATCCAGGTTCAGTTTGCCGGAGGCCTTCATCCAGCGCGGAATTTCATGATGCGTTTTTACGCTGGAAATGAGTATCACTTTCTGAACCGCCGCCACTTTCGCGATCTCTATGCTTAACATCCCTCCAAAGGAAACACCAATTAATGTGGCGTTTTTTTCCGTGATGCGTTCACTCATTCGCAGGGCGTATGCCGAAAGACTTTCATTATGCAGGGGCATCAGCCAGTGTAAATAATGCACCGTGGTGCAGCCCCAGTTCAGTTTGCTGAATATCCTTTCATCGGAACCTAAACCACATATACAGTATGCTGTTTTCAAAATAGGGCTTAATTTCGGGGAAGTACATAGTTGCGTATATCCTCTATTGCAATATTTTTACCGGAAAGAATAACCAGTCTTTCCACCACGTTTCTTAATTCACGTATGTTGCCCGTCCAATTATTTTCCTGCAGGGCTTTTAACGCATCGGCATCTATTGCTTTTTGGGCAATGCCGTAATCGGCACATATATCTGAAAGAAATTTCTCTACCAGCAGGGGAATATCATCTTTTCTTTCGTTTAAAGAAGGCACATGTATGATAATAACGCTGAGCCGGTGATACAGGTCGAGCCGGAATTTTTTTTCATCCACTTCCCGCAGCAGGTCTTTATTGGTAGCGGCTATTACCCGCACATCTACCGTAATATCTTTATCTCCGCCTACCCGGGTTATTTTTCCTTCCTGTAAAGCCCTTAGTACTTTAGCCTGGGCATTGAGGCTCATATCGCCAATTTCATCCAAAAACAAAGTTCCCCCATGCGCCTGTTCAAACTTACCTATCCGTTGCTTTACGGCGGAAGTAAAGGAACCTTTTTCGTGACCGAACAGCTCGCTTTCAATTAATTCGTCGGGAATAGCGGCGCAGTTCACTTCAACCAGCGGTTGTTTGCAACGGCTGCTTTTTTCATGTATCCAGCGCGCTACCAGCTCTTTACCCACACCATTTTCACCCATGATCATTACCCTTGCTTCTGTTGGCGCTACTTTGTCTATTGTTTCCTTAATTTTTACAATAGGGGCCGATTCACCAATCATTTCCTCTACCTTAATTACTTTCCGGCGAAGCACCTTGGTTTCGGTAACGAGGTCTGTTTTATCCATCGCGTTCCGGATGGTGATCAGCAGCCTGTTCAGGTCGGGTGGTTTTGAAACATAATCATATGCTCCTTTTTTTACGGCTTCTACGGCTGTTTCAATGGTGCCGTGCCCGGATATCATGATAATAGGCACATCCGGGTTTATTTCACCGGCTTTATCTAAGAACTCAATGCCGTCTATCTTCGGCATTTTAATATCACAAAGCACCACATCATAATTTTTTTCCCTGAACCGCTTCAGTCCTTCCTCGCCGTCGCCCGCTTCATCTATCTTATATCCTTCGTAAGAAAGGATTTCCCCCAGGGTTTTGCGTATCGCTTTTTCATCATCAATAATCAGGATGTTCGACATATATATGAAATCTGTTTTAATGCGTTAAAATCGTATCATTTTTTTCAAAAATAAGGAATTATGAGAGGTTACAGGGCCCAGCTTTCAGGGTGCAGGGTGGAGCCACTCACTTCTCACATCTCATGTTTCTCTTCTCACCTTGATAAACGATAGATTCGCTATTCACATCTCACATTTCTCCTCTCACTGCTCACCATTCACTATTTCCCCCGCCACCTCCTTATCAAATGCTAAAATTCAGTTATGTATGGGATGATTTCCTTCAAAAGGCTTGTACATTATACCATCAGCAGCTACATTTGCGTTAGATTAATCATTATCCTGTAAAACTAAATGAATCATCCATGAAAACTCAAGTATTTAAAGCCAATCATGCTGTTGAAGTACCTACCTGGAAACTGGTTGCCAAATTAGGTTTGTTAGCCGCGTTTTGCATGGGTTTGTGCTACCTTTTCGCAATTGGCGTATCGTCTTTAGCTTCTGTGTTTTAAGCATACTAATATGTGCCGTTTGGTTCAGTGCCGCTCCGGTGAAAACACCGGTATTCATTGAGCTAAACGGCATTTTTAAAGCGTTACAATCAATCCTCCGTAGTAATTTCGTTCCGGCGCAGGATTATAATACCTGTTGCCGAAGGCATTAATATCGCTCCCGAGGCTGTACAATTGGTTCAGCGCATTATCAACTCCTGTAAAAAGCTCAATGGAAAATACCCTGAAATGTTTTTTCCACCCCAGCCTGCCCAGCAAAATATCGTAAGAAGGGGCATAAACCGCATTGGCATCATTTAATGGAAGCTTTGAGGTATTAGTGAGTGAGGCGTTAAGATATAACCCCACCCGGGTAGTTATATCAAGGCCTCCCAGCCAGATGGTTTTTGCTACCCCGGTTAAGTCATTACCGGAATAATCCTTATCGTCAACCATGTAATCTGTAAACGAAAAATCATTCAGCGTAAGGCCTGCCCTTAGTTTTGCGCTTTTGATAAAAGCAGTGCTGTTGCGTACCAGGGCGTATTCAGCAAAGATTTCTATACCTTTTTGATTGGTTCCACCGGCGTTTACAAAATATTCGGCGTCTACATTGTTTATTCTTCTCACGATAGCATCGTGCAGCCTGAACCGGTAGGCGGTAATGTCAAACTGCAGCCTGTTGGACAAAGTCCTGCCGCGAATACCTATCTCACGGTTCCAGCCATATTCGGGCTGCAGGTTGCTATAGAAATTACCCTCCGATGGTCTTACTTCGGATATGGAAGGCGGCGAAAACCCTTTGCTTACGGAAGCATACACGGATATATTTTCTGATATACGGTATAATCCCGCCAATCGTGGCAGCAACTGCTCATCCAGCTTTTTTTTCTTTTTCGAATCATCAGCATCTGTAAGCCGCTGATAGCGGTAAATGAAAAAGTTGGAGCCTATGCCCGCCTGTAATTGAAATTTTTTGCCCATCATCCATTCACCCTGGATAAAGGGGGAAAGCTGTCTTGCCCAAATTTTGTCTTTGAACTGAACGGTATCGGCTTTTCCCTGGCGGTTTCCGTAATTATTGATGGCAGAATAGTTATACAGCCACTCCATCCCGGCAGTTAATTTCAAATCGTGCTTACCTGCAGCGGTATGGTATACCATCTTGGTACGTAATCCGAGGTTTGTTTCTTTCCTGGTTTCAAAATTGGTAATAAAAGGATTTTTAAAATCGGTATAAGCGAGCATTACCGATGTAATATTGCTCCAGTTTTTATTGAAGAGGTGCCGGTTGCTGATACCTGCAAACGGCGTTTTATTATAGATAGCTGCTTTTTGTTCCACCGCCCCGGGTGCGCTGGGTGTGCCGGGTCTTGCCTGGCGTGGGTTTTCCTGCATTTGCTGCAAATTCAGGCCGCCGGGCGTTTGGTAATACATATCCGCGTACATGAATATCCAGTCCAGCTTATCTTTTTCAGATAAGCGGGCCGTTCCGTTCCATTGTATTACATCCTTGCGCACACGGGTATTTTCCCTGTAGCCATCCGATTGCAGGTGGCTTTGGGTGAAGGAAGAGCTCATGTTTTTATCCTGGTACTTCCATTGCACATTTTCATCAAGCAGACCGTAGGAGCCACCGTTAACCTGGGCGCGAAAATGGTGCTCCGCGGAAATATTTTCCTGTGAAAAAAGCGGTTCATCGGGGTGAAGTATAATGACCCCGCCGGTATTGGCGCCATAAAGGCTTCCGCCGGGGCCTTTCAGAATTTCAACCTGACCAATGCTGTGCTGATCTACCAGGTTGAAATAAGTATTTCCGCCTGCATCGGTAAATGGAATATCATTCCAGTACACTTTTATGTTACGCACACCAAAAGGAGAGCGAAGCAGGCTGCCCCTGACGCTTAAACGGTAGCTGCCGGGGGAACGTTCTTCCATTCTAACGCCCGGAACCATATTTATTGCAGGTAACAGTGATGCAGGGGAGAAGCGTTGTACATCGCTGCGGCTTACTATTCCGGCCGATACAGGGGTTTCCAGCAGCCGGCGGTCCGATTCAAATCCTTTAATTACCACTTCGGTCATTAATGGGATGGTATCTGCATCTGCAGGCGGAGACTTTTGCTGCGCAAACGAAAAAAGCGAATGGAAAAGGAATAATATGTATATACTTTTTTTCATTGGGAAGTCTTCAAAAGTATTCAAAAAAAATCCCGGAGTGCTTAACCCCGGGAAAAATATTATTTCGGAATCCGAAAAAACTATTTGCGAAGGTACATTACTTCTTTTACCAGCTTTACTGTACGGGGAACATCAGGCAGGTATGCCGCTACCAGGTTGGGCGCATAGTGCATCGGCGCATCGGCGCTTGTAATCCGGCGAACAGGAGCATCTAAGTAATCAAATGCTTCTTTTTGTATGCGGTAAGCCAGCTCGGACGATACGGAAGCAAAAGGCCATTGTTCTTCCACAATTACCAGGCGGTTGGTTTTTTTAACCGATTCAAAAACAGTGTGCCAGTCTAACGGCCGGATGGTGCGGAGGTCAATCACTTCCGCGCTGATATTTTCTTTTGCAAGCTCTTCCGCCGCGCCCAGCGCCACTTTCATCATCTTATTAAAAGAAACAATAGTAACATCTGTTCCGGCGCGTTTAATATCGGCCTTTCCAATAGGAATAAGGTATTCTTCTTCAGGTACTTCCCCTTTTTCGCCATACATTACTTCACTCTCCATAAAAATAATTGGGTCATCGTCCCTGATAGCGCTCTTTAATAAGCCTTTTGCATCGTATGGATTGGAAACGGAGATCACTTTTAAACCGGGTATATTGGCATACAGGCTTTCAAATGCAGTGGAGTGCTGAGCGCCTAACTGACCGGCGGAGCCATTGGGTCCACGAAAAACAATAGGGCAGCCTACCTGTCCGCCACTCATGGCCAGCATTTTGGAGGCTGTATTCAAGATCTGGTCGAGCGGCAGTACCGCAAAATTCCAGGTCATATATTCCACGATCGGGCGCAAACCGTTTTGTGCAGCACCTACGGCCACCCCGGTAAAGCCCAGTTCGGAAATAGGGGTGTCAATTACTCTTTTAGGACCAAATTCGTCCAGCATACCCTGGCTTACTTTGTAAGCCCCATTATATTCTGCCACTTCTTCACCCATTAAAAACACACGTTCATCACGACGCATTTCTTCGTTCATCGCTTCCCGGAGCGCTTCCCGAAATTGTATAACACGGTTTGCCATCCTTTATTCAGATTTGAGAAGAGCAAAAATATTGGTTGTAGGGCAGATAACCAAAAGGATGTAAAAATGCAATTAACTTCCTGCGCTTCTTTTGCGTTTATTTCTATTACTTTTGGGCAGAAACAAATTTTAAAATGCTAAAACGCGAACGACAGGCTTTTATCCTTCACCAGGTTAATATCCATAACAAGGTGCTTTCTTCGGGGTTAAGTGAAGAAATGAAGGTATCGGAAGATACGATCCGCCGTGATCTCCAGGAATTATCTGATGAAGGCAAGATCATTAAAGTACACGGAGGCGCTTTGTCCTGCTCGTTTAGTCATGTGGGCTATCCCTCCGAAAAGATATATTCACATACACATAAAAAAATTATCGCTACCAAAGCGCTGGGTCTTATACAGGACGGCATGTTTATATTAACTACCGGCGGAACCACTATTGTAGAGCTGGCAAGAATATTACCGATGCAGCTGAGGGCTACTTTTGTATCGTGCAGCATACCTGCCATACTCGAATATTCCAATCATCCGAATATTGATGTAATTGTTGTGGGTGATAAACTCTCCAAGAATTCAAAAATTACGGTGGGTGGCGATGCCATTGCCACTATCCGCCAGATCAAGGCAGATATCTGCCTGTTAGGCGTTAATTCTATTGATATTGAGCATGGGGTTACAGACAGCGACTGGGAAGTGGTGCAGATTAAAAAAGCAATGATTGAGTCTGCAAAAAAAACGGTTTGTCTTACCATTTCCGAAAAAGTAAATACAGTTCAACCCTTAAGAGTTTGCGGTTTACACCAGATTGATATACTGGCTACGGAACTGCCTCCCGAAAACCCGCTCCTGCAGCCCTATATTAATGCAGGGATACAGGTGTTGTAAGAGATTTGAGATTTATGATTTGAAATGGCATATACTACCAGCCAAGTTGTATAATCACTAATGTTTTTTTTTAATTGCACTGGCACCATCACTGCCTTCATATTCCTGTTTAAGCATGAAATATTTTTTGCTCTTCGTTTCCCTGTTTTTTTATTCAGCTATTTATTCGCAGACCTCCATTAAGGGTAAAAACATATTTAAGCATGTTGAATATTTGTCGTCTGATGCATTGCAGGGCCGTTGGCCGGGAACGAAGGAAGACAGTATAGCGGGACAATACATTAAAACCACATTTTCAAAATCGGGCGTGGCGCCTTTGTTTGAGCAGTACGATCAGCCCTTTGATGTTACCGTTAAGCTGGATGCCCCGGCAGGGAGTAATTTTATCCGTGGAGGTCAGCGCGAAAATCTTTTGTTGAATAAGCAGTATAGTATTTTCCCTTTTTCCGGTTCAGCTACCTTAGAGGCTCCCGTATTGTTTGCGGATGATAATGCAATTGCCTTTAATGCACAACAGCATATTAAATCTTCATGGGTTGTGCTGTGGCGAAATAAGCCCGGTGCTCCTGCAACAGACAGGTTAACGGATTACACGTTATCGGTAAGGGCCATGCAAAATGGAGCGGCAGGTGTAATACTCATTTCACCCGATAGTGTGGATAATAAAGATGTGCTGGTAAGATTGCGTCCACGCAGGGACAAGCCTTTAGCCATTCCCGTTATTCAGCTTACCCGAACGGCATGGCAGCAAATGAAGGAGAAGTTATTTTCAGATACAACGGCTGGTGATATGCACTATTATTTGTCTGCCGCTCCTTTATCGGCGTCAGTAAATATTATAGAGCAAAAAATAATTGCTAAAAATATAGCAGGGATAATCAGAGGAAGCGATCCGCAACTGCAAAATGAATACATCATTCTTGGCGCTCATTATGATCATTTGGGCTATGGTGGTTTTGGCACCGGCTCCTTGCAGCCTGATACCACCGCTGTGCACAACGGCGCAGACGACAATGCTTCTGGTGCCGCCGCCCTGCTGGAAATAGCAAAGGCTTTGGTACGCAACCAGGAACAGTTGAAGCGCAGCGTAATTGTGGTGGCTTTCGCCGCGGAAGAAGAAGGGTTGCTGGGGTCGCAGTATTTTACCGATCATCTTCCGATACCGCAATCTGCCATTAAAGTAATGCTCAATATGGATATGGTAGGGCGGCTGAACACCGAAAGCCAACTGTATATGGGTGGCGCCGGAACTTTTCCGGGAGGGGTTGATTTTATGAAAGGCCTTGGCGAAGGTTCGGGATTAAATGTAGTGGTGCATGCCGGTGGAGTAGGCGGATCAGACCATGTTTCTTTTTACCGCAAAGGTATTTCCTGCATTGGGCTGCATACAGGCGGACATCCGCAGTACCATACACCCGCCGATGATGCGGAGTTCATCAATGTTCCGGGAATTGAAAAAGTGGCGCGGTATATCTATAGGGCTGTATATGGTCTTTCTGTTCGGGAAGGAGCATGGGGGTTTATTAAGCAGGAGTAGAAGTTTGATGAAGAACCAAAAAAGCAAATCACAAGAACCAAACCTGCCTGCGGCAGGCAAGCTTGTCCGCCGGGGCGGATAAAACTCAAATGCTAAAACCGAATACTAAAGTTTGAAATCCGAGGGTAATGCAACCATAAACTATAAATCAAAAATCCGAACATTCAGTCTGTCGTTAATTACTGATAGCTAACGGCTGATTGCCCCATCCAATCCGAAGGAAAGTACAATCTCAAATCTTATATCTTATATCTCAAATTTCAAACCGGGGGTCTTACACCTGTTTACCCCTTGTACCCTGCAACCTGTACCCCTGCAACCCAATAACCTCTACTTTCCCCCTACAGCCTCATCTACGGCGGCTTTAAACTGCGTGTACATTTCTTTTCCCTGTTCGCCCGACTGGGGCTTTACCAGTAAAATAGCGGCATAATTGTTTTTGCGGTCAATATAGGGCCAGGTGCCGGTGAAAGAGGGGCTGCTGAGTACGGTGCCTTTTCCCTGCGCGTCTTCTCCCATCAGCCATGCGCCGAACCCGTAATGCAAGCCTTCGGTTCCTTTGGGCGTATATTTCACCGGCAAATCCGTGAACTGCGCTTTTTCCATTTCTTCGATGGCTTTTTCACTCATGATCTGTTTGCCTTCAAACATGCCTTTGTTCAACAGCATAACCAGGAAGTTCATATAGTCGTTAGCGGTAGACTGTGCGCCGGCGGAAGGATTAATGTACAGATTATCGTAATTGAAAAAAGTAGTGGCTCTCATTTTCAAAGGGCGAAGCAGCTTTTCCTGCACTACCCGGTCAAAGGTTTTGCGGCTCACTACTTCCAGCATACGTCCTGCGATATTCATTCCTACGTTGCTGTAAAAAAATTCTGTTTGCGGGTTGGTTACAATTTCTCTTTTCGTTGCAAAAAAATTAACCTCTTCCTCCAGCGATTCAAACTTTGATTTGGGAAGCAGCTTGCCTATACCGCCTTTTTCGGCCTCCAGTCCCGTAGTATGGGTAAGGCAGTGCCTCAGGTTAATATAAGCCTTCATATATTTAGCTAAAATGGGAATGAGCTTACCGGCTTTGGTGTCTAAGGTGAGCTTGCCTTCATCAACATACATCATGGCAACCGCGGCAGTGAGCCATTGCCCGCTGGCGCCTATGGGAACCTGTATTTTACCATTGAAATCTTCACCGATCTCTTTTTTATAAACGATCTTTCCGTCTTTCCAAACTAAGGCAACAACCTCTTTGCCAAGTGCTTTTTGATTTTTTTGCAGCATATCGTCCACACCTGCAAAATTGTATTGCCCCGCAACCGGCTGCAAGAATAACAGAAAACCCGCTAATAAGCTGAAATACAGGCAGGTTGATGTAGCTTTATATGACATAATTACTGTGTTTCGTTTTTGGATTGTGTTTTGTGCAATAAGGGTTAAAGTTATTTGAAAACGAATAAAGGAAAACTTAAAATATGAACTTAAATAATTTCACCATCAAAGCCCAAGAGGCGATGGCTAAATCGCAGCAGATCGCTTTCAATAATAACAATGCCAATATTGAAACCGAGCATTTGCTGAAATCATTGCTGAGCGATGAGGATTCGCCGATTGAATTTTTGCTGAAAAAGAATAATGTGAATGTAAGCTTTGTGGAAAGCAAATTAGACGAAAGCATTAATAAGCTACCCAAAGTACAGGGTGGCGAACCGGCCCAGGTTATCAGTCGCGATGCCAATAATGTGGTTTTGCGGGCTGGCGCGTTGCTTAAATCTTTTAATGATGAGTTTGTAAGCGTAGAGCATTTGCTGCTGGCTATTTTGCAGGGCAATGATAACAGCGCCAAGCTGCTGAAAGACGCAGGATTAACCGATAAGGGCTTAACAGCGGCTATTAAAGATCTTCGTAAAGGATCCACTGTTTCTTCTCAAACGCAGGAAACGCAGTTTAACGTGCTGAACAAGTACGCCAAGAATTTGAATGAGCTGGCAAGGCAGGGCAAGCTGGATCCTGTAATAGGTCGTGATGAGGAAATTCGCAGAACATTGCATATCCTTTCGCGGCGCAACAAAAACAATCCGATGCTGGTAGGAGAGCCCGGTGTAGGTAAAACCGCTATAGCAGAAGGCTTGGCTATGCGTATTGTAAATGGCGACGTGCCTGAAAACCTGAAAAGTAAAATCATTTATGGCTTGGATATGGGACAACTGATCGCCGGCGCTAAATACAAAGGTGAATTTGAGGAAAGACTGAAAGGCGTGATCAATGAAGTGACCAAAAGTGACGGGCAGATCATTCTTTTTATAGATGAAATTCACACGCTGGTTGGCGCTGGCGGCGGCGAGGGCGCGATGGATGCGGCTAATATTTTAAAGCCTGCCCTGGCAAGAGGCGAATTAAGAGCTATAGGCGCCACTACATTAAATGAATACCAGAAATATTTTGAAAAAGATAAAGCCTTGGAAAGAAGGTTTCAGCGGGTGCTGATCAGTGAACCCAGTGTGGAAGACGCGGTTTCTATTTTACGGGGTATTAAAGACCGTTATGAAACACACCATCATGTACGTATTAAGGATGAAGCCATCATTGCCGCGGTAGAACTGTCGAACCGTTATATTTCCGACCGCTTTTTGCCCGATAAAGCCATTGACCTTATTGATGAAAGCGCTGCCAAGCTGCGCTTAGAAATGAATTCTATGCCCGAAGAGCTGGATCAGTTGGAAAGGCAGATCCGGCAGCTTGAAATTGAAAGAGAGGCGATTAAAAGGGAAAATGATGAAGAAAAGCTGAAGGAGCTGGCAAAAGAGATTTCGCTGCGCAGTGTGGAAAGGGATACGCTGAAAGCCAAGTGGCAGGAAGAAAAAGAGCTGGTTGAAAAGATCCAGGCCGGCAAAGCAGGTATTGAAGCATTAAAAACAGAGGCTGAAAAAGCGGAGCGCAATGGCGATTACGGAAGGGTAGCGGAGATCCGTTACGGGAAAATACAGGAGGAAGAAAAAAAGATAGAGCAGTATACCGGGGAGCTGAATGAATTAGCCCCGGAAAAAAGATTATTGAAGGAAGAAGTAGATGCGGAGGATATTGCGGAATCGGTGGCCAAGGCCACAGGCATACCGGTAACTAAAATGCTGCAGAGCGAAAGAGAAAAGCTGCTGAACCTTGAAGATGAACTGCACAAAAGGGTGATAGGGCAGGAGGAAGCGATAACTGCTGTAGCGGACGCTATCCGCCGCAGCCGCGCGGGTTTGCATGATCCCAGAAAACCCATCGGCTCATTTATCTTTTTGGGTACCACCGGTGTGGGTAAAACCGAGCTGGCGAAAGCGCTGGCGGAGTACCTGTTTGATGATGAAAATATGATGACGCGGATTGATATGAGCGAATACCAGGAAAAGCATACCGTTAGCCGTTTGGTGGGCGCTCCTCCGGGCTATGTGGGATACGATGAAGGCGGGCAGCTAACCGAAGCCGTTAGACGCAAGCCCTACAGCGTGGTATTGCTGGATGAAATAGAAAAAGCGCATCCCGATGTATTTAATGTGCTGCTGCAGGTATTGGATGATGGCCGTTTAACCGACAATAAAGGCCGCGTGGTGAACTTTAAGAATACCATTATCATTATGACGAGCAATATGGGAAGCCAGGTGATACAGGATAATTTTGAAAATGTAACGGAAAAAAATAAAGAAGAGGTAGTTGAAAATACCAAACGGGAAGTATTGAATATCCTGCGGCAAACCATCCGTCCGGAGTTTTTAAACCGCATTGACGATATCATTATGTTCCAGCCGCTGATGAAGAGCGAGATACGCGGTATCATTAACATACAGCTCAATCATTTAAAAAACCAGGTATCATTAAGTGGCATTACTTTGGAATTCACCGGTTACGCCCTCGACTTCCTTGCCGAGAACGGCTACGATCCGCAGTTTGGCGCAAGACCCCTCAAAAGGCTGATCCAGAAGGAAATTGTGAACCAGTTGAGCAAAAGAATACTGGCGGGTGATATAGATAAGTCGAAGCCTGTGCTGGTGGATGTATTTGATAATACCGTGGTGTTCAGGAATGAAACTCCGGCCGGCAATGCTGCAGACGAGAAAAAAAAGAAGGCCGTTTCTTAAAACATTTTCATTCTTAATAGTATAAGCGCTATCCTTTCGGGTAGCGCTTTTTTATTTTTAATTGTTACGGTTTTTGCCACAAAGTCACTAAGCCATAAAGAAAATAAACTCTGAAGATCAGGGCTTTATGTCCTTAAGTCGCTTCACGATAAGTCACGCCGGGGGCTTCATGAAAAGCCATTGCGGGTGTCTCTGAGACCCTGGCGCTGAAGATTCGCCGGAATCACTCTTCTCACAACTGCCCTGCTGTAGAGACCCCCGTAGGGACCCAGGCTTATTTTCACAACAGCATACCGCCGTCACCTGATATTGCCAACACTATTTTTAGCGGTATCATGTTTTGTTTTGAGTGTATTGGAAATAGAACTGTATTGCTGGCCCAGCCTGCTGATTGAACCAAGCAAAACGGAAAAGCTGGTATCCACAACAGCGGCTGCGTTATCAGCGTTGCTTTCGTTTTGAGTAATTGTATTTCTAAGCTGACGGCTGTTTTCTTTTGCCTTATTAACTGCATTTGCTGATGAAGTTTTATCGGTTGCCAACAACTGATCCAGTTCATCAAGAGATACCAGGAAATCTTTGGTATTACTTTTCGTAGTATTAACTATTGATTTCCCGGTACTATCATCACCCGTGTTATTATCTGCGATGCTGCTTGATTTATTGGAACGGGATGAATTATGATCCTGGACGCTGGATTTATTGCTTGCCTGGCCAGTACCCTCCTCTGCATTTATTTTTGATCCACCTTTTACAGTTCCATCCCATCCTTTGCGTTCCGCAGTTCCGTCTCTGTCACAGTCTTCATCTGTAATTACTATGATTGTCTCGTCATCTACATAATAATTTGCTTCCGTAGTAATGCTGTAGTTTCCCTTTTCCATATTAGTAAATTCAAATACTCCCTGTTCATTTGTTTGTACTGCACGCATTTGTCCTCCCGGGTTCTTGCCACCTTTTACTATGATGCCGCCAATAGGATTGCCAGGTCTGGCAAGCGCTGCAGAAGCAATACCCCCCTCTGCTGAAAATGCCTCACTATTACCAATTAAAACTTCTGATATGCCATCGTCATCAATATCTCCAATAAACACCGGCAAGTTTTTAGTGTAAGATTGTGCGCAGCCGTTGTCTGCAATTACACCAGCGCCTGCTATCAGTTCGTTTTTATTATTTGATAGGCCTTTTTCTTTTTGAATGCTGCTATTACCTGTATTTAGTTCAATCGTCCAGTAATCATCAGACGTAGTAACGTCCCCAGCCATATCTAAGTTTGCTTCGCTTTTAATTGTTACATCATAGTTTTTTGTTTTGCTAAAACCGCCGGTTACTTTTACTATGTAGCTGGCTGCGGGTACCCGGGCAAAAAAGAAATCGCCACAGGTTGTAGTTTTTGTAGTGGCCACTACCGCTCCGCTATTTATATCTATCAAAAAAACAGCTAACCCTTCAATACCACCGCAATCATTATCCCCGCCCTTACTTAAGCCGCTCCTGCCTTCATACATTGGGTTTGTTCCCTGGTTTTCATTGCCATTATACAATGGATTTTTTATTCCCTGTGCTTGTTGTACGGTATGTGTTAATTCATGTCCGATCATTTTTACGGTAGCGGCACAGCCGGTACATTCGTTTATATCTCCTTCATTAAATACAGGTGCATACTGTCTTTTACCAGTGGCCATGCCGCTGCTATGATCTCTTGCCGAACGTTTACCTGTTGCCATGCCACTACCAGCCTCTCTTGTATAGAAAGTAGCGGCAATACCTTGTGGTGCTGTTGACGATGGCGCCATTCTTCCGGTTGCGGCATAAGAAGCTGCCGCCGCCCCGCCACCAGTACTGCCGGCAAGATTGCCAACAGCACTAACAGCATCCTGGTTGGTTATAATACCAGATGAATTACCGCTACTCCAGCTCACAGTACCAGAGATAACAGCCCTTGAAGCCCCCTGCGACACTGCACCGCCTGCGGCATGTAATCCTGCACTTACTTTTTCGCCAAATGTAGCGCCCTGCGTTTGTTTGGGTACGGTTACATTCATGCTAATGCGTTCATTATATGCTGCTGCATCGGCAGGACAGGCAAAAGTTTTTTCTTCTGTCGTTCCATCGGGGTTTGTTATTTTTTGTGTAACCGGCCCGCAACTTTCATTGTTCATCATTCGGCTACCGCCGATTCCTTTTGTATTGATGGCATGATTTTGTGCAGATGGGATTATTCTTCCATTAGTTGCTCCTGTTCCCTTTGTATTGATGGCGTGTCTTTTTCCTGTTGCCATTCCGCTTGCAGCGCTTCTTTTTGACCCAAATGATTTTGTAATGCCCACGCCAACTGTAAACAATTTTACAAGACGATCCTGTTCTATAGCCACATCTATACCCCGTTGCGGATCGTATAAGTTAATGGATGATTTTGTTTGCAGGTAACCTGTATTTAAAATAAACCGGGTGGAATTATTTATCGGATATGCCAAACTGATACTTCCGGAAAAACCGGGAAACGAGTTTTTTCCGGCTCCTTCAAAACGATATAAGGAACGAACAGCACCCGGCTGGCTAATAGTAATACTGCCCGGGTTGTTAATGAACATCCCACCTTGCAATTCAGCGTTTATAATTACCCGTTCACCAAATTTAAAAGAGGGCCCAAACAAAAAATAACTATTGAAAGGATTAGATTTTGATATTTCGCCCTGTTGAAATTTTCGTTCTGTCAAAAACTTGTTGAGTGCCGCGTTATTGATAGCGCCGGCAACAATGCCGCCTGAAACGCCGATCCCTATATTTCCAAAATAGTATCGGCCAAACATTTGTGTGGCCATACCATTACCTCTAAACAGGCTGTTTTCATTACTTTTTCCAGTAAAAGAAACGCCACTGTTAATACCAAAAGTCCAGCCAGATTGCAAATAGCTTCGTTCCCTATTGCTCCCTGTTGTATTCCAACCGCCGTCAGCTGATTGCGTCTGCATTCGCAATTTATTACTCCCTGATGAGTTCCAGTCGCTGCCATCCAGCGCTATACTTGCGGTTTTATTACTTCGCGATGAATTATGATCCTGAGCCCGGCTTGAAGTTTGATTCGTAGCTCTTTGCTGTTGTGCATAGCCATTATAAACTACGCATAGCATAACAATCAGAAACAATTGCTGTCTCATCAAAAAAAGGTTTATATGGTTAATGATTGCATTAGGGCAGCTGAATCAGGTACGGAGTAATACCAAACAATGCAACAGTTACCTAAAACGCAAAAAATTGTAAGTTGGTATTTTGATGGGTTATCGTTTATAAATTATTATTGGTCAATATTTTTTGAAGGGCGCTCGAAGAGTGAACCGCCCGTTGCATACTGATCATTTATTCTCCATTGGCGTCAATAAAGGCATCATCTTTAGGTCGCGCCGGAGTCTTCATGAAAAGCCATTGTGGGCAGCTATGGCCCTGGCGCTGAACGATTCAACGGGGAACTCTTATCACAGTTGCCCTGCTGTATATAAGAAAGCACACGGATAGAATGTATTATGCGATTAGAAAAGAATTGAACGCAAGTGCAACGCTTTCTTTCCTCATATTGTCAGGCATTGAAAATGATTGCTATGACAAAAAGAATTTCATCATTGTTGTTAGCGTTATTGGCAACGGGCTTCATGCTCGTCTTCCCCACCGGTTGCATAAAGGATAAAACAACCGCTACGCATACTGTTACTTACACTATAATGGCGCCTGTATTAAAGGCCAAAGCAGATGTTCTGGCGGCTATAAACGGCAACCCTTCCGAAGCGGTTCAGCAGGCGGGGAAAATTTATATCAAGGGTAAATTTATTTACCTGAACGAGGTAGATAAGGGCATTCATATTATTGACAACAGCGACCCGTCTAAGCCTTCCCAGGTTGCTTTCCTGAACATACCCGGTAACCGGGATATAGCCGTTAAAGGCAATACCCTGTACGCCGATATGTACAGCGACCTGCTCGCCATAGATATCAGCAACCCGAAAAAGGTGAGCGTTACCAACCGGATTGCTAATTTTTTTATGACCAAGATGTATATATACGGCTATGGTTCAGCTATTAATGATGAATACATAGCTGTTGACTGGATTAAGAAAGATACTGTTATAGCATATACAGATAGATATTACGAGGCGGGTGGTGATATGATGGCATTAAATAACGCCGGCTTCGCTGCTGCACTGCCCGGCGCTAACGGCACTGCCGGTTCCATGGCAAGCATGGTATTAATGAATGATTACCTGTATGCCATAAGGGAACCGCACAGTGTGGGCATTGTGGATATCACGGTTGCGGCCACACCGCGGTTAGATACCACTTTTTATGCGGGCTTCGACCTGGAAACGATATATCCTTTTGAAGATAAATTATTCCTTGGCTCTTCTACAGGAATGTTTATGTATGATCTTGCCAATCCCACATTTCCCGTGCAACTGGGCACTTTCTCCCATGGCCGAGCCTGCGATCCTGTAGTAACAGACGGCGAATATGCCTATGTTACGCTACGCGGCGGCTCTTCCTGCGGCGGAAATAACAATGAGCTGAACATTGTAGACGTGAAGGACCTGATGAACCCCGTATTGGTAAAAACCTACCTGCTTACAGGCCCAACGGGCTTATCTAAAGACGGCAACCTGCTTTTTGTATGTGACGGCACAAGCGGCGTAAGATTATACGATGCATCAGACCCGGGTGCGCTGAAACAGCTACAGCAAATAGAAAGTGATGAGCCTTATGATGTAATAGCAGCCAATAAAAAAGCGATGATCGTTGGCAAAAACGGATTATATCAATACGACTACAGTAACCTGAATAATATCCGCCTCCTGAGTTTTTATTCCTTGAAACAATAAGATATTGCAGATACGGTGGGCATCCGACGTAAGGAGGGTCTGACCGTATCTTTGATTTGAGATTTCTGATTCACCGTCTATTGTGATGCCTGAAACCTGCATCCTGCACCCTAAACCCTCACACTTGCCACCTCTTTTTTACTGCACATATAATTCTGCCGGGGTTTCCTCATTAAATATTATTTTTGCCATCCGCATATTTAACAGCTTATGCCCCAATTTAAACAAAGACAGTTCCTGGAATTTGAAAAACCGGTTAAAGAGTTATTTGACCAGGTAGCACAGTTGAAGCAAATGGCCGAGAAAAATCCAAAAATGGATTACACGGATACCATACAGCAGCTTGAAGCATCCATTCTTGAAAAACGCAGGGAAATTACACAGCATCTTACGCCCTGGCAACAGGTGCAGTTAAGCCGCCATCCCGACCGGCCCTATACCCATGCCTACATTAAACGAATGTGTACCAATTACATAGAACTGTATGGCGACCGGAATGTAAGGGATGATAAGGCGATAGTGGGAGGCTTTGGACAGTTAGACGGTCAAACGGTAATGATCATCGGTCACCAGAAAGGCATCAATACCAAGATGCGGCAATTGCGCAATTTTGGCATGGCTAATCCTGAGGGTTACCGTAAGGCGCTGCGGTTAATGAGGCTGGCTGAAAAATTTAATAAACCCGTTGTTACTCTTATTGATACGCCGGGCGCATTTCCGGGAGCGGAAGCGGAAGAGCGTGGTCAGGGAGAAGCCATTGCCCGTAACATTTATGAAATGATGCGCCTGAAAGTGCCGGTTATTTGTGTGATCATTGGTGAAGGCGCCAGTGGCGGAGCGCTTGGCATAGGCGTGGGCGACAGGGTGCTGATGCTGCAAAATACATGGTATACGGTTATTTCCCCCGAAAACTGCAGCTCCATTTTATGGCGTAGCTGGGAAAAGAAAGAGGTTGCTGCGGAGCAGTTAAAGTTAACTTCCACCGATATGAAAGGATTTGGACTGGTAGACGACGTGGTACCCGAACCATACGGTGGAGCCCATTGGAATTATGAAGAAACTTCACAAACGCTAAAATCATACCTTATCCCGCTTATTAAAGAATTGCAGGCCATTGACCCGGCAGTACGGGTGCAGCAACGCATTGAAAAGTACAGCAAAATGGGCTTCTGGGAAGAGTTACCTCAATAAGTCTCACAACCTGAAACCTGTAACCTGCAACCAACAACTATATATATACCAGCAATAAAGAAAGCAGCATGTCATTAAGAACACAACTCAGAGGAACCGGCGTAGCATTGATCACCCCATTTCAAAATGATTTCAGCATTGATTACCAGGCATTGGATGTGATGATTGATCACATGATCAATAATGGCGTGGAGTATATCGTAAGCATGGGCACAACAGGAGAAGCCCCAACGATTAGCAAAGAAGAGAAGAAAAAAATAGTAGCACATACATTAGCCAAAGTGGCCGGCCGTGTGCCGGTGGTAGTGGGAATTGGCGGAAATAATACGGCTGAAACCGTGCAGGAATTAAAAACATTTCCCTTAGATGAAGCGGTTGCGGTATTAAGCGTTAGCCCTTATTACAGTAAACCTTCACAGGAAGGATTGTTCCAGCATTATAAGGCGGTGGCCGCAGCCTCTCCCAAACCTGTTATATTATATAATGTGCCGGGCAGAACAGGACGCAACCTTTCCGCTGAAACCACCATTCGTTTGGCCAAGGAAGTGCCTCATATTGCCGGTATAAAAGATGCTGCAGGCGATATGCTGCAAAGCATGCAGTTGCTCAAAAACAGACCCGATGATTTTTTGGTATGCAGCGGCGATGATACGCTTGCACTACCCCAGTTGGCCTGTGGTATGGACGGGCTCATCAGTGTAATAGCCAATAGTATGCCCCGCAAATTTTCCGATATGGTGCGTTTAGCCTTAGCCGGTAAGCTCAGGGAAGCAAAACTGCTTAACGACGCCATGCTCGAAACATACGAATTGCTTTTTTCAGAAAACAATCCTGCGGGCGTTAAATCTTTCCTGTTCCACCTCGGGTTGATCAGGAATGTATTGCGTTTGCCTGTTACCCCATTGAGTGAAGCGCTGCATCAAAAAGCGAAGCATTTGCTGGAAGCGGATCCCACGCTGCGTTAGGAAAGCATTCCCTTTTTTGTGCGGATATATTTAATGAGGCGCAAACTATAGCGTTGCTTTAGCCGTTATAACGTTTAGCGCCGGTGGCGCCGCTTTAAGCATCTTATATATTTGTCAAAATATCAAAGACACACCTCAAATGCGATTAATAAAAACATTATCATCCGTACTTGTTTTCGCGGCATTATCTGCAACTGCTTTTGCCCAGTCGGACAGGATCAGCTTAGGCGACAAGCAATATCAATTGTTAGACAGGCTGGATATAAAGCTGCAGAATGATTCTGTGCTTTCTTTTTCTACGGTTAAGCCGTATAACAGGAAAGTATATACGGAACGGATAGCCCTGTTAGATTCTTTAGACCAGGCAGGTGAATTACCAGTTGAGCTTTCTTCGGTTGACCGGCACAATATACAAAGCCTGCTGATGAACAATTCCGACTGGACGAAAGACCGGGGTGAATCCTTTCAGGTACGCAGGCCGGTATGGAATACTTTTTTTAAAACACCCGCTCATTTATATGAAACACATTCTGATGATTTTACCTTAATGATTGATCCTGTACTGAACCTGCAGGTAGGTAAATCTTCAGAGGTTAATAAAGCGATTTATACAAACACGAGGGGTATTACATTACGGGGTAATATTGGTAAAAAGCTTGGCTTCTATACCTATATTACAGAAAACCAGGAAAGAGACCCGCTATATGTGGACCGGTATGTAAGAAAGCGGATCGGCATTCCGAATGCCGGTTATTTTAAATTTTTACAGGGAGGAGGCTATGATTATTTTGATGCAAGGGGCGGAATAGACTTCGCGGCTTCTAAGTTCATCAATTTCCGCTTTGGATATGATAAGCTTTTTTTAGGAAACGGATACAGAAGCCTTTTATTAAGTGATTTCAGCAATAATTTCCTATACCTGCAAATGGATGTGCAGTTGCGCAAATTTGCTTACAAAACTGTATATGCGGAGTTGATAGCGCCATTTGATCCTTCACGCAACAGGGATACTATCCGGTATAAGAACTATATGGCATTTCATCACCTGAGTGTGCAGCTTGCCCGCTGGCTGAATGTAGGTGTATATGAGAATGTGATATATAATGGCAGAAATGGTATAGAGCTGAGCTATTTCAATCCGTTTATTTTTTACAGGTCAATTGAAATGCAGTTGGGCAGCGGAAGCTCAAAAGCTACGGTGGGTATTGATGTTAAATCCAATCTCTTTAAAACCCTCCAGCTATATGGTAACCTTGTAATAGGTGAATTTATTTTAAAGGATATAAAAAACTATAGCAATGGCAGTTGGTGGAATAAGCAGGCATTGCAACTGGGAGGTAAATATATTGATGTATTAGGCGTTAAGAACCTTGATCTGCAGGCGGAGGTAAACCTGGTGCGTCCTTTTATGTATGCCCATCGTGATAGCAGCATCGGGTTTACGCACTATAATACCGAGCTGGCACATCCGCTCGGTGCAAATTTCAAAGAATATATCGCTGTTTTAAAATATCGGCCCTTAAACAAATTATATCTTACAGGAAAGCTGTTGTATTACAAAAAAGGACTTGATTCGGCAGGTGTAAATATGGGCGGGGATGTTTTCAGGAGCTATGAAAGCCGCCCGCGGGACTATGGCTTCTTTATCGGTACAGGAACTCCTGTACAATCGCTTCTTGCGTCCTTCTCAGCTTCCTATGAGCTGCTGCAAAATTTGTTTATAGATGTTAGCCTTGCCAATCGCAGCTATAACGTGCAGGGCCAGCCGAAGATCAGCGAATTTTTCTTTTCAACGGGCGTAAGGTGGAATATAGGAAAAAGAGCGTTTGAGTTTTAGGGTTGAGCCACAAAGCTACACGGATATTTCTGGGGTAATGGGTTTGCTTTCACTTAGCGCCCGTTGCTCCTTTGCGGTCTTTGCGTGAAACATTTGAACCGTGCATCCATACCCCCAAACAGTATGAGCTGAATGCATTCGGCGGCTCCCCTTACAGCCTCACATTGGAGGAATTTAAAAAGCATGGATTGTCTAATGTTACTATTCTTTTTTACTCCATTACATTCTCTAATTCTTCCAGGGTTTTGCCCATTGTTTCTTTCACCTTCCACCAAATAAAACAAAGCCCCAATGCACATATTACGGAATAGATATAAAATGATTTTTCCTGTAGTTTCTCAAATAAAACAGGAAAAGTAAAAACGAGGATAAAATATGCGGCCCACAGGCTGACTACTGCAACGGCTGTAGCTTCGCCACGTACTTTATTAGGGAATATTTCAGAGATCAACACCCAGGTTACAGGCGCCAGCGACATCGCGTAAATGCCAATGGCGGCTAATAAAAACCAGGATACCTGCGGTGAATACACTCCCAACAGGATTACTATAATTACATATGTAATGGCGAGACCACCCGCGCCAATCAACATGAGAGGCTTTCTGCCTAATTTATCAACAAGTAACATCGCGAGTATCGTAAACACCAGGTTTACCCCCCCGATAAAAACGGTTTGCAATAATTGATCGTCCTGCGAGGCGCCGATACTTTCAAATATTTTAGGGGCATAATTGAAAACCGTATTAATACCGCATAACTGCTGAAATACTGCCAGTCCTATACCTACCAAAACAGCAGGCAATACAGCTTTTTTAAAAATGTCTGCATAACGGGTTTTAGCAACGCCTTTTAAAGATGTTGCAATATTGCTTACAGATTCATTTACAAAGCCTGCATCTCCTATTTTTCCCAGTACCCTGGTTGCCTGTATGTTTTTTCCTGCTTTCATCAACCAGCGCGGGCTTTCGGGCAACCACAGCGCTCCAATAAAAAATAAAACAGCCGGAACAAAACCTAACCCGAACATCCAGCGCCAGGCGTCTTCGCCGGAATTGCGTAATGCATAATTAATGAGGTTGGTAAAAAGAATGCCCAGCACAATTGTCAACTGGTTGATGGCAACCATACGACCACGTATATGCGCCGGAGAAATTTCTGCAATATACATAGGCGATAACATAGAAGCCATACCCACACCTATCCCTGCACAAAACCGGGCGGCAATAAAAGCATCTCTTGAAAAAGAGAATGCCATCGCCAGGGAGGAAAGAGCAAAAATAGCCGCGGCAATCAACAGTCCCGGCTTACGCCCGTATTTATCCGATACAGATCCTGCAACCATACAGCCGATGATAGCGCCGAGGGCGAGGCTTCCAGTTGCAAAACCTTCCCAATAAGCGTCTAATGAAAAATGCTTTTGCAAAAAAGGTAAAGCGCCTGCAATTACTGCAAAGTCGAACCCAAACAAATAACCGCCCAAAGCAGAAATAAAAGAAATGCCTAAAATATAACGGGTGTTATAGGAATATTTTTTACCGGCCTGATGCGTATTATCATTGATGGCTGCATTCATTCATTATAACTTTTAGTATAATCTGTAGTGTGCTGTTTGCTCCACTATTTTATAATTGAATAAGAAAGCACTCTTTATAAGTTCCTCATTGCAAAAGAATCGTGGGATGGTTATTGTCCCAGGATAAAAATCTATCTTATCAAAAACCGGTATATAGTTGTTTGCTGATATTCTTCTTCCGGAAGCAGCCCTATGGATGGGAACTGGTAATGATTGGGCGCATCGGGAAAGCCCTGGGCTTCCAATGCAAGGCCACTGCTGCTGAAATACCGTTGCCCGCTTTTACCCACATCCGTTCCATCAAACAGCCATGCATTATAAAACTGGATACCCGGCTGATCGGTATATACTTCCATAATCCTTCCGGTTTCTTTTTCTTCTACCGTTGCTGCTAATTGTAAAGCTTTACCGGAATTATTCAAAACATAAGATACTACATACCCTTTTCCCGGGAACAATTGTCCGGGAAACGATTCACCAATACGGGATCCGATAGTTATCGGCCGGGTGAAATCGAGTGCTGTATCTTTTATAGAAATTATATTACCTGTAGGAATTAATTCATCATCACATTCCACACTATTTTCAGAATGAATACAAACAACATGATCCAATACATTTTTATCCACATCACCATGAAGATTGAAATAAGCGTGATTGGTAAGATTAACGATGGTTGCTTTATCTGTATGCGCTGAATAATTTATTCGCATTGAATTATCATTACCCAGCGTATACCTCACTTTTACTTCAATATTTCCGGGGTATCCTTCTTCTCCATCTTTTGAAAGATATTTAAATTCTACGGCCTCTTCTCCCTTATCGTTTACTAATATCGCACCACTCCAAACCTGGAAACTGAATCCATCAAAACCTCCGTGCAAATGATTTTTTACGGAACTCCCGAACAGATCATTATTTGTCAGTTGATATTTCACGCCTTCCAATTCAAAAATTCCCTTACCAATCCGCCCACACACACGGCCTACAACTGCGCTGTAATATTTTTCTTTGGCGCCCAGGTATTCCTCCAGGCTTTCAAATCCGAGTACCACATCTGCCCATTGGTTGTGTTTATCAGGCACCCACATAGACAGCCAGCGGGCTCCGTAATTGGTAAACTGTGCTACACCACCACTCTTATTACGAAGTGTAAATAATTTTACTTCTCCGCCTTTTATAGTACTTCTGAAATTTTCTTCTTTTAATAATTCCATTTATTTATTTTCCGGAGTGATCCTTGCCAGCCAGCCGCCACCTGCTGCCAATGTAAGCTTCAGTGTTTCTCCTGCGTTGATCTCATGCCGGGAGCGCTTATAATCGGTTGCTGCAGTGCCTGCATTTATTCCATCTTCAATAATCTCTACCTGGTATTTACCGGGTTTTAAAAAATCAGTGGATAGCTCTAATGTTCGCCGGTCATCGTTGGTGATCGCCCCGATATGCCAATCGCTTCCGGATCTGCGTGCTAACACCGTGTATTTGCTGATCTTACCCATTAAAAGTTTGGTCTCATCCCACTCAACAGGTATTCTTGCAAGGAAATCCGTACACGCTTTCTCCCGGTAGTAATCAGAAGGTGAACCGGGCAACATCGTCATAGGGCTATTTAAAATTATAAACAAGGCCATGGCATGCGCCCTTGTACCCCAGCCCATCGGGTAATCCCAGAAATGTCTGAAATTATTTTTATTTCCGTTACGCATGGTAGCAGGGATATAGTCCATTGCACCGGTAAACATGCGGATATAAGGCAAAAGATTATGGTGTTCAGGATTATCATTGTTGGATACACCGCTTTGTTCAAATTCAATCAATGCTTCCCGTGTTAACACATTCGGATATTTGCGGCTTAACCCACAAGGTTTGTAAGCACCATGAAAATTAACTACCATCTTTTTTTCTGCAGCTTTTTGGGCAAGCGCTTCGTAAAACTCCACCATCTGCTGATCATCCCTGTTCATGAAATCTGTTTTGATCCCTTTGATCCCCCAACGTTCAAACTGGTCAAAAGCCTCCTGCCATTGGTCCCTCAGTGTATTCCAGATCACCCATACCATCACGTCTACTCCTTTGGTTTTTGCATAAGCGGTAACCTCCTCCATATTTAAACCGGCAACAGGATGCAGCAGGTCATCTTTGGGGCTCCATCCATCATCAAAAAGAAAATAGCGAAATCCGTTTTCAGCACAAAAATCTATAAAGTATTTGGCTGTTTCGGTGTTAACGCCTGCTTTAAAATCAACGCCGTAAATATTATTCTTGCCCCACCAGTCAAACATAACCACACCCGGTTTGATCCATGAAACATCCCTGAGCTCAGTAGGCGAAGCCAGCAAATAAACCATATTGTTACTGATCAGTTCATCTTCCTGGTCTGCCACTGCAAAAATCCGCCAGGGATAGTTTCGTTTACCGGCTACTCTTGCAATATAATCGTAGGTTTCGCCCACCTGCCCGCTGGCGTAGCGGTTTTTTGTAGTTACCAGTGTTTTAGGATAACGTGGATTAGTAGCCGAAATTTGTGACGCCCCGGCACTTTTCATCCACAAGCCAGGGTAATTGTAAAGATCCGATTCAGTGATCATCACAAATTTACCATCCTGTTTTTCTACAAGCAGTGGCAGGTTGTAAAGCCTGGCTGGATCTAATTCGCTCAGCTTTTTGAACTCATAGGGTTGTTCGTATGCTGAGTTAAAAGATTTCTCAGACTGGAAGCGGATGGAATCGCCCTCGTTCAATTGTATACTGAGGGTTTCCTTCATTATTGTCAAACTGTCTTTAGCCGACGTTGAAAAACGATAGGCCATTCCTTCGTTGAAAAGCCTGAATGTTAACGACTGATCTGATTTGAATGTGAGCACCAGTTCGTTGTATTCATTTCTGTATGTTTCGCTCTTCTCTTTAACAACCGGTTTAATATCTTCATTTACCGTATTCCTTTTTATCTTTTTTACCTGCAGGGGTTCTGCTTTCGTTTGATCGCTAATCATGCCAAGGTCCGACAAACTCAGAACAGGATCCGCTCCTTTTGTCATTTTCAACTTTATTCCCTGCCGGTTGCTTTCAATTTCAACCGACAGTTTTTTATCAGGAGAAAGCAGCACATACTTCTGCGCATTGGCTGCAATACTAAAAAGAGACAAAAACAACAGGATTGAAAAGCCTTTCATAATACAAATTCATTTTATAGCATTATTTTTTCAATATAGATGCATATCAATATACAGCATCCTTAAAAACAGCTTACCACCCGGGATTTTGTTTTAATGCAGGATTGATCAAAATTTCTTTTGTAGGCAGCGGCATCAGGTAATGTTTTTCAGGATTAAAGCTTCTTCCTGAGGCGCTTTCCACAATAATAAACCCATTGGCATCTGTTCTGTTTTGCCAGCTTGCATCGGTATAAGGATTTCTATCCTGGCCTTCTACCACAATAGGGTTAGCCCATGGCGTTCCAACGATTTTGATACCTTTTACATCTGTTGGAATTTCGTATTCCGCTGTTTTCCATCTCCGCAGATCATCATATCTGAAACCTTCAAGCGCCAGTTCTATGGTTCTTTCGCGCCTGAGTTCCTCACGCATATCCAATCCATTGGCATTTACAAATCCATTGGTCAATTCAATCATATTAACCCGCTGACGGATCAAATTTATTGATTTATTAAGGTCGTCATCACTAATAGTACCATTCTTTTCAAATGTGGCTTCTGCATAAATAAGAAGCACTTCACCGTATCTTAAAATATGGCGGTCGTAACCATAACCAAGGGTGAACGGCGATGCATTGGATGCCGGATCTTCAGACAAAAATTTAAACGTAGTATACCCTGTATTGGCATTACGCTGGGGATAGAAAGGCCAGCTTGCCACCGGTTCCGGATACCAAAGCTGCATAGCGCCTGTGCCGGGAACAACGAAAGTCATTGTCATCCTGGGATCGCGATCTTCGAACTCAGAACCGGTTTGATTATACCCCTTAAACAAAGGAGACTCCGTGATAGGTAAGCCATCTGCACACAAATACATATCGGCTAACTTTTTGGTAGGTAATAAATGTCCTTCACCCACCGTACTTGGAAATGTTTGGTTAGAAATGTTTACCTGATAACGGCGATCTAATATGGCTTCAGATGCATCATCTCCTTCATCAATAAAAAAATACCTGTAGCTCTGTGCACCTTCACCCGTATACAGGGAGTATTGCCCACTATTCATAACCGTTGTTGCCGCGTTAATAGCAACATCCAGGTAGGCATTGGCATTAGCATCCCCTCTTGATTTTCCCCAGGTACCTTCAAATAAGGCAACCCTCGCTCTCAACGTATTGGCAGCGCCTTTTGTAATTCTGCCAACATCGCCGCTTGATAAAGTGCTTCTTTCGGGCAGGTTGGTTGCTGCTTCTTCTAAATCTTTTAAAATAAAATCAACCGTTTCTTTCCGTGTTGCTCTTGCTGAATACAATTCTTCATCGTCAATATCCAGTTCATGCGTAATAATGGGCACTTCGCCAAAAAGCTTATACATCATCCAGTAATTATATGCTCTGAAAAATTTTGCCTCACCGATAAATTGTGTTAACTCCGAAGCAATGGGCGCTTCTGTTGCCTTTGCTATAATTTTGTTACAACGCCGTATATAAATATATGCATTGGTCCACCTGCTGTCACTCTCTGTTGTCTGGTAAGTTCCATTACTAACGGAGTTAGGAACATCGTAGGCTAAGTCGGCATAGGTATCCCATGTATTAAATCCTTCGAGTGAGAAATACAGGTTATTGGCAGCCAGCTTAAAGTCTGCTGTTGTCTTCCAGAATGTGGCATCGGAAATAGCGTCCTTAGGTACAAGATCCAGCCCCTTATTACATCCTGTTAATAGCAGGATTGAAAAAATACATGCTTTAAAATATGTATGGTTCATGATACTTAGTAGTTAATGGTTTAGAATTTGATATCCAGTCCAAAAGAAATTACACTGTTAAAAGGATAGGTCTGTTCGTCAGAACGCTCCCATGTTTCTTCAGGATTAAATGAATTGTTCCATGTATCCTTTGAAAAAGTAAGCAGATCCTGACCGCTTACGTATACACGCACATTTTGCATTTTAGCTTTACTTACTAAATGTTGAGGTAAATTGTAAGCCAAAGTAACTACCTTAAGTTTAAGATAAGCAAGGTTGTTCATGCGCATGGATGAGTACCTCCAGTTCCAGTTACGTATTCCGTCAAAGCCAACAGCACCGGGTACAATGCGGGGATATTTTGCATCAGGATTTTCAGGCGTCCAGTTTTTACCATAGAAGTATTCCAGGGGTTGCATCCATACCTGCCATAGCGGCACGCTGATCTCTCCTGTTCTGATACCCTGCCTTTTTCCTATACCCTGTAAGAATACACTCAGGTCAAATCCTTTGTAGGATACGCTGATGTTTGATGAATACACATACCTGGGAAGCAGATTCCCCAGATACACCATATCGCCCTGAGTTCCTTTTGAAGCATCACCAAAAGCAGTGATTTTTCCATCACCATCAACATCCCTGAACATTACATCACCAACACCCAGGTTAGAAGGCACATTGCCTAATTGCTTATAAGCGGTCAATTGTTCTTCATTTTGAATAATGCCATCAAACTGGTAACCAAAATAAGAATTGAGGGAATACCCTTTACGTGTATAAATCAATCCTTCTCCGTAAGCATCGTTTCCCTTCAACTCCACTAATTTATTTTTGCTATCGCTGAGCATCGCAGAAACGCTATACCTGAGGTTGCCTATCTTATCATTCCATGCTATAGAAAAATCCCAACCTTTTGTTTCTAACTTACCGATGTTTTGTGTGGGTGCAGATCCGCCCAGCGTTGCCGGCAATTGGTCATTCACCAGCATGTTGTTATTGCTCTTGATATAATAGTCAAAACTTCCGCTTAACCTTGAATCCAGGACTGCAAAATCAATACCTGCATTTTTTGCTTCAATCGTTTCCCATGTACGGCTTTGCGAAGCAATGCTGGACACTGCACCCGGCAAGCCTACATTGGGTACACCCATAGGATAAGTGCCGGAAATAGAGATCAGGGAGATATAGTCATAATTGCCGAAACTCAATTCCTGGTTTCCGGATTGCCCCCATGATAAGCGCGCTTTCAGGTTATCAAAAACATTCAGTGACTGAATAAAGTTTTCTTCCGACAAATTCCAGGCTACGGCTACAGAGGGGAACAAAGCGCTCCAGCGTTTACTCTCTGAAAATTTTGAACTGCCGTCCATCCTCGTTGTAAAGTCTATCAAATATTTTTTGTCGAAGGAATAGCTCAATCTGCCAAAATATGACTGCAGGGCCCAATCTGATGCGCCACCGGAGAAGTTAGCATATTGCGTTTTTGTTCTGTCTGCAAGATTTAATGTAAATATTTCATTGCTGGCAAAATTATATCCGGTAATGGATTGATTCTCGTACGTCTTTCCTTCCCGTGAAGCTCCTGCCATTGCATTCACCTTGTGTTTACCTGCAAAAGTTTTATTATAATCAAGATAAGCCGTATAATTCTGGTAAATATTTTTGGAATTCGTAAACAAAGCGTTATTGGGGTTATTTACCACGTCAAAATCACTGCCATCCCAATTATGCTGGGCGAATGTAGGGCGTGTTTCCTTCCTGTCATTAAAATCTATAATTATACCAGCCTGGCCTACCAATAGCAAATCATTGAGCAGCTTAATATTTCCTTTCAGGTTAGTAGAGATCCGGTAGGCATTCTCCTTATTCAGACCACCTTCCTCAAGATACTGAACAGCATTTCTAAAACCTCCCTGGTATTTATACAACTGCCCCAAAGGATTATATATGGGAACGTAGCTGCCCATCTGGTTTACATAATATAATATGCTGCCAAGCGCGGTAGGAGTAGTTATAGGCTGGTTCTCAAAGCTGGTTCTTGTTTCAATATTTATCCTGTCGGAAATTTTAAAATCATAGTTCAGGCGAAGATTATACCGGCTGGAATGGTTTTCTCCATGCCTGAACACACCCTCGTTTCTTTGATATCCTGCGGAGAAAAGATATGAGCTGTTATCGCCGCCACCGGATATACTGAGGTTATGTGCTTGCTGAGCGCCTGGTCCATATACCGCATCATTCCAATCGTGCGACTGGTAAAAGCCGGGGAAATTTTCCAGGTATTTCAGCCATCCTGTAGGATCAGGCGCTGCGTTGTTCCTGATCTTTTCAAACACTTCTTCAGAAACGCCAGGCTGGTTCACATTTCTCATACCTTCATCATACATTTCGGCAAGATGCAAAGTGTTTGTTCTCTCTTTTAAATATTGGGGAGTTTTTATTCCATAGTTCCCTGAATATGAAATGGAGGGCGTTCCTTTCTTACCTTTTTTTGTGGTAACTATTATTACTCCATCGGCGGCGCGTGCTCCATAAATGGAAGCCGCGGCATCTTTCAAAACGGTGAGATCCGCAATATCATTTGGATTAATGAGACTGAGATCACCGGGAATACCATCTATTAAAATCAGCACCCTGTTACCGCCCACAGAAGATGCGCCACGTACCTGCACGGAATAGTTCTCAAAGCCGGGTCTGCCGCTTCCTCTTGTAACTGTTACACCAGGCAAAGTACCCTGCAAAGCATTCATCGTATTGGTAAGTGGTCTGGTTTCAAACGCTTTACTATCTACTTTAGACACGGCGCCTGTTAACTCTCCTTTTAATTTGGTACCATAACCAATTACAACAACCTCGTCAAGCTTAGTCTCCAGCAAATGTAAAACCACATTCAGGTTTGAGTTGCCGCTCACTTTAACTTCCTCTTTTCGGTACCCTACAAACTCAAACACAAGCACATCATTTACAGAAGCCCTGATTGAAAAATTTCCATTAATGTCAGTAGTGCTACCAACATTGGGGTTTCCTTTAACCGTTACAGAAACACTCTGCAATGGATTGTTATTTTCATCCCTGACTTTTCCGGTAAGTGTTCTTTGCTGGGCAAGCAACAAGTAGCCAGGTAAAAGAAAAGAAAACAACAGCAGTAAAAATTTCGAAGAAAAAGCTTGATTTTTTGTAGAAAGATTTTGATTATTCATGACAGCAATGTTTTAGTCAATCAATTTTAGAATTGAAAGTCAAATTTATACTTATACCCCTGTTCTATTGATGGATGATTTTTGGTGTTTGATGGATTATTTTACGATCCTGTAAAAATTGAATACGCTGTTAACAGCATTTTTTTATGAGTAAGTGCGCCCTGGTGGTTGTTATCCAGGTGAAGTACCTGCGCAAAAAAGTCAGTGGCTTTGGCCGCATGCAGTTTTCCCAAACCAAGATTTCCGAGTGCCGTTAAATAATAACAATGAATTTTGTTCAGCAGGTTCAGGTCGGCATCAAACACTAATAAACCGGGTAATGAAACAGCAAAATAATCTATACTGATGTTGTCGTTAATATGCTGCTCTCCGAAGGCTATCAGGCTTTTGAAAATGGCTGTAGCCTTCTCAGGGCTGTTCAGCTTTATCCATGCCAATGCCTGGTAAAATATTTTATCAGGCTGGGGATCATTATAGAAAATAGCCCGGGCAGGTTCGCTGATCCCTTTTACTGCCATATGATAATATTGATTTGCCTTTTCTTTGTTACCCAGTTTCTCATATACCATGCCTTTCCAATAGTGAATATCATTTTCCTGCGCTCCTGCCAGTTTTCCTTCACCAAGACTGGATGGATAATTTTCTGCCTGGTTCAACAACTGCGATGCTTCTTCATATCTGCCTTCTTCAATAGATTGCTTTGCAAGTTCCAGGTGGCAGATGATGTGCTGTTGAATTACTTTCCCTTCTCCGCCTTCCCATGGATGAAATTTACGAGCACTCAAAAGCAATTTTGCTTTGGCATAATTTCCTGATTGATTATACAATGTTATTCTCTCAAGGCAGAGATCATCCCTTTGTTCCACTAAAGACAGATGTGTATTCAAAAACGCAAGTCTTTCTCTATAATCCCTGTTCAGTTTTTTATACAGTTGATCTAATTCCATCAATACCCGGGCATCTGTGGCATCTAATGAAAATGCCTTTTCCATAGATTGTAATGCCTTACCTGCATCGTTGCTTTTATTGTAATAAGCCAGTGACAGATTACGGTGTACAGTTGGAAAATGATCGTTGATCTGTGCTGATTGTTCCCAACATTCCATGGCTTCTTTGTATTGTCTTTTATCAAACCAGAAATTGCCGAGATAATAATATGCCTTAGCATCATTGGGATTGAACTCAATCGCCTTCTTAAACACCAGCACATCTTCTATTTTATTAGGGAAAACAAAATCAGGCGAAAGTGATGCAGCTCTTTGAAAAGATTCTACTGCCAGTTGCATGTTCCCCGCCTGGCAGGCAAGCCAGCCAACATAATATTCTATTAAAGTATTTTTATCATCATGTGTTTTGTAGATGGAAAGCAGTTGCAGGGCTTCTTCATACAGTCCAGCATGCGCATAATCAAAAGCGTATTCTATAAAATTATTCGCATTATTCCTGCTGATGTTTTTTAAGTGATTCAATACATCATCCGCAGTTTGAGCCTGACCCTTTTCATTTGCCAGCAAAATATGTTTTTCAAATAAACAACCAAAGTTGAAAGGATCTGATTCCAGGCATTCGTTAATACAAGCCTGCGCCTTTTTATATTGATTTAGCTTGCGGAGAATAAAAACCCGGGCATGCCTTGCCGTATGACTATGATAATTCTTCACCAAAGATTTCTCAATAAGATCCAAAGCGTCTTCATAGTTTTTTTTAAGTGTTGCAATTCTTGCAAGGTTTAAATAACCTGCGTGTTGCCAGGCATCGTTCCAGGTACTTTTATAAAAGGCATCGTACGCTTCGTCGTTTTTATGCTGCATTTTAAGCGCCCATCCCAGGTTGTAATAAGGCTCCCCGTCATAGGGGTTGGGATTACGCTGCGTGACCGTTTCAATCGCCTTTTTGAAAAAAGGTATTGCTTTGGCGAAACGTCCGCGTCTCAAATACCACAAGCCCAGCGCATTATTATTGCGGGCATCTTTGGGGTCTCTTCTCAGGGCCTCTTCATAATAGTCAGTAGGTTTATACGTAGCATGGCGGTATTGCTCCAGGTGTTGGCCTGTTAAAAATAACTGCTCATTATTTTCAACATCGGCAGGCCTTTTTGCAGGTTGCGCCGGTGGCGGAATAGGCTGCTCTGCATATTTCTCTTCCTGGTAACTTACCAATTCTTTGCCTGTAGCCAGGTTTGTGACCAACAATTTTATTTCCTCCGGCAGTATGCCATCCTTTAGCGTAACTTTTTTGAGATAAGGATTTTCAGGAGAGGATGAAATGGTTTCAGTAAACAAACATGCTTCAGCTTTTATCAGATCTACTTTAATCTTTTCGTACTCCGATGTAACATACAATATGATCTCGGCCTCGTTCCCATTTATCTCAAGATTGATAGCCGCTTCTTTGGTAGCATTTTTCACTATACCTACTTCACGATATGGCATAAAATATTGCACGAAATTTTTTTCTTCGTAAGGTTGTATCCACGAAAAATCGGGCTGGTTATCTGTGTAAACACCCGTCATTAATTCTATATAGGGTCCGTCTTCATCTGTGAGGTTCTCATCCCAGGTATGGCCAAATGCACCGTTGCCCCATGTCCATTGTTTTTTACCGGGGGCTATGTGATGATCTGCCACATGCAATAATCCGCCTTTGCTGTCATGCTCATAGCCGCCCATAAAATTGTACTTTGAGCTTACAGCCATGTATGAAGTAGGTACAGGAATATTTTTATACCTTGAAATATCAGTGCCGGGTGCATAGTTTACTTTATAATAAACGCCTTTAGCTATAGGAAAAGAAGATACATCCCTCTTACCGTGATCAAAAACTGCATGAACATCCGGAGGGAAAACGGATTGATAGTGATCATTCACCTTAACTGCGGGGTTAGCCCACCATAAAAAGGTTTGTGGAAACGGAGTTCGGTTATACAATCTGCCTTTTATTTCTATATAGGCTTTATCGGGGTATATCGTAAATCCGGCCATACCCTTGGTTCTGAACATACGCTCCACTTCGTTTACCCACACCGTTTTGCTGCCGTCTTCATTTTCTGTAATTGTATAGTCTACCGGTTCAAATGTAGAGGGCCTGTGATGCTGCGGCCAGTTAAACTCTATACCACCAGAAATCCAGGGCCCCGTAAGCCCCACCAATGCCGGCTTGATTACCTGGTTATAATAAATAAAATGCCGTTGCTTTACTTTATCATAAGCCATTTGTATTCTGCCGCCCAGCTCAGGCAGGATCATTATTTTCAAATAACGATTTTCCAGAAAAACCGCTTTGTATATTTTATCGGTTTTTGTATCCTCAATTTTTTCTATCACAGCATAAGGATATACCACACCACTGCTGCCCTGGTATACTCTCCTTTCCAGGAACATGGGATTTTTTTCAGGTATACCTGTAGGGTAGGTGGGAATGCTGATATTTTCTATCCATGCTTTTACTTCTCCCCGGTTCATAGTAAAACAAATTTATTTCTACACCCAAAGTTATCCCCTTGTTATAATTTTTTAATGGAGTAACATTCGGTTTAGATGGATTTTCTTACTATTTTTAAATATTCATATTCAAATATGGAACACGCGATTAAAAAGAAAGAAGGCTTCCAGGGGCAAAAATTTATTGTAATTCCTAAGCAGGTAATTAACAGCAAATGTGTAAAAAATGAAATGATCAACGCCCTGTATATTACGGATATAGGGTATTACCCAAAAGCTAAGTTTCATTATATGGAACGGCTGAACGGTGCGGAACAATATATATTGATCTACTGCCGTGACGGGAAAGGAGAAGTTATCATCCGCAACAAGGAATATAAAATGGAAGCAGACGATTTCATTATCATTCCCATTAAAACACCGCACTCCTATACTGCCGATGAAAAAGATCCCTGGAGTATTTATTGGGTTCACTTTAAAGGAACGGTTTCTGATAAAATTGCTTCTAACATCGAAAAAAAGAACGGACTAAAAGGTGTTATCCGGTTTAAAGAAAGAAATATCGAGCTGTTTAATGAAATGTATACACAATTAGAAAAAGGATATTCCAATGATAACCTGATGTGTGCCAATATGTGCCTGTGGCATTTTTTCTCTACATTTCTTTTTAACGATAAATACGATATCTCAGGTAAATTGAGCAATAAAGATTCCATTGACCTTGCGATTGATTTTCTAAGCAAGCATACGCACAGCATATTATCCCTGGAAGAGATCGCTTGTGAGGTAAACTTATCAGCTTCACATTTTTCTTATTTATTCAAGAAAAAAACGGGTTTTTCTCCTATGGAATATTTTAATCACCTGAAGGTTCAAAAGGCTTGTCAGTATTTGCTTTTCACTAAACTAAGAATAAAGGAAATTTCACAGGAAGTGGGTATAGAAGATCAATACTATTTTTCAAGAATGTTTACCAAGGTAATGGGATTGCCACCTAATGAATACAGGGAAAAAAGAATTGGGTAATAAAAAGGAAATTCAAACAAAATAACAATACCTCATAAACCTGTTAAAGCAGAATTAAGTACTGTTTCATTCCAAATGCCTCTTTGCCCACATTTCAATGAGTTCGTTGTGATCTGAATGCCATGCTTTTTTATACAGCTCACGAACTACTTCCAGCCATTTTTGCTTGCGGTCATCTTTGCTGCCTGCATCTTCACCTCCGCTGGCTTTATAATCTTCACGGGTAGTACTGCTGATACGGGCATACTGACCGGTTTGCGGTTTCAGGTCTGCATTGGTAATGCGCAAATAAAAATCGAGCTGCTCCGGAGTACAGGTTTTATCTTTTGGCCACATTGTGCTGTCTTTGATGTACACCGTTACGCCGTCTTTAAAAGCATAAGGTTCCTGGAAATCTTTGGTGTACTGATCTTCATATACCACACCCTTTACCGGGAATTGCGCGTTCGACTGTCCGTCAATCCATTTCAACAATTTATAAGTGTAAACCGTATCCACGCTATGTTTGGCATTCCAGCAGGCGTTGGCCACCCACATTGCCAGCTTTTCAGGAGAAGGATTTAAGAGGTATACTTTTCCTTTTTTTGGCCTGCCGGTATAAAGGTCATTACCCGTTTGATATTCATACAATTTCACCGAAAAGCCTTCCCAGCCGGGAATAGTATCCGTTTCAAACACAAGTTGCTGCACCATATAAGCATGGCTCAGCACTATTTTTGCTTTTTGCACCAGGGCATCAAAACCATCTCTGAAATAAGCATCAGGAATTTTGGGTGTTTGTGCGCTCGCTGAGAGTGAGAAAGTTGCGGCCAAAAGCAAAACGGAAATATTTCGCATAAGTATAGACGGTTTAAAGTGGCAACATGTTAGGTGTAAATTACAATGCTATCCGGTATTGTGTTTGGTGTTTTAAAGTGAAGATTTAAACGGAACTAACCGCCACTAAGGCGGCGTCCGAAAAGCTTCGCGATTGTTTAGGCACAGCATCTTGCAATATCAGCTTATTTGGGTAATTGAAACACCAATGGCTGACGCCTGAACGCCCTAACGAGTTTGCCATCCTGGTGGGCTGGCCGCCATTTGGGCGAATCTTTTATCAGGCGTATAGCTTCTTCATCAAGTGAATATTCAATGGACCTCAATATCGTGATATCGCTGGTAGTACCATCTGTATTTACTACAAACTGAAGCAGGAGGCTACCTTCTTTTTTCAAATTCCTTGCACGGTCAGGGAAATTGATATTTTTCTGAATATACTTAACCCAGTCTTCTGTTCCTCCTTTAAACACCGCTTCCACTTCATCCCAATGTTTTTCTGTTTCCCCTTTCTTCCTGTTCTCCTCTCTTTCGGCTTCTATTGATGCAAGATCCATACGGATCAGCAGCTTTCCCATATCATATTTTTCTTTCTTCCAAAGCGTAAAAGAATCCGTGTAATAATACCACCAGTCATTCTTTTTACCTTCAAAAGTGTAGCCGGAAGAGTCCATTTGCCCATCCGCACCATAATAAGTAAACGATCCATGCGGAATACTGGCTTCCTTGTCTTTATAGGTTTCTATTGATAATAAAGGTCCGTCGAAATGATAATATCTCCATTCATACGCTGTATCTCCAAGCTTTTGCTGGGAGGCCAGGTATTTGGCCTCTTCCGGCTTGCAGCCTTTCCAGTTCTCGTCGTAAACATAAAAGGTTACATTCTTTTTGGATTTTTGAGCGTGGAGGCTGGTAGCAGCTAATAATATAGCGAAGATCAATAGTGTTCTCATTCTGTGTAATTATAGAGGGGTAATTTAGATGATTTATTAGAATTGAAAAAAATAAGCACTCTAACTTCTTCTGAAATAGCATCTGTAAAAAAGTGATAATGGAAACCTGTGTTGAACGCAATAGTAAGTCGTTTTGCTTTCACCCGGTTTTTATCTCACAAAAATTTTGCTTAAGTTTGAATACACTATGAATTCTGTACAACAAAAGCCTAAAGAAGTTTAATATGCTATGAATTCACGAATGAATTTGTGCTAAAATATATTAAATATTCGTGCATTCGTGGCTGGTTTAAGTTGTGTTTGTGAATCGGCTTGCTTGCGGGCCGCTGGAATTCGTTACAATTGCTTTCCTATGCTAATTTCTATACAGGCCGACCATAGAGAACACTCTTCCGGTATTGCGGGGCTTCTTGCCGGATATATCGAAGTATCACTGCTTGTTTCTACATTATCTGTGGGAGGTTACATCATTAACGGAATCACTGAGGTAGAACGAAAACCGCTGTACGCAGTCTCCAGACTTCGTGCTTCATATGTTCTTCCGGGACTCTGTCCCGCAAAAATGATAACCATTTAAAATAATTTTTAAACGATAAACGCATTCCGGCGGCGGAAGTTATATCCCCATTTTTTCTGCTTTTATGTAGTTTTTATTTTCCGGTATATTCGCAGAATAAATACATAGCACGCTTATGAAAAAAGTTATATTATTTGCTTTGTTCTGCAGTATTACATTTGCCTCTATGGCCCAAATGGTAACCAAAGTTACCGACCCTGCAGACTGGGTAAATCCTTTAATGGGCACCGATTCCAAACACAGCCTGTCTAACGGTAACACCTACCCCGCAATTGCATTGCCGTGGGGGATGAACATGTGGACGCCGCAAACCGGCAAAATGGGTGACGGCTGGCAATACCAGTACAGCGCCGATAAAATAAGGGGATTTAAGCAAACGCACCAGCCTTCGCCCTGGATGAATGATTACGGGCAGTTCAGCATCATGCCGGTAACCGGTACACTGCGTTTTAAAGAAGATGACCGCGCCAGTTGGTTCAGCCATAAGGCGGAAACGGTAACGCCCTACTATTACAGCGTTTATCTTGCCGACTATGACGTTACTACCGAAATAACACCAACGGAAAGAGCAGCCCGCTTCCGGTTTACCTTTCCCAAAACAGACAGCGCATTTGTGGTAGTAGACGCTTTTGATAAAGGCTCCTTTATAAAGATCATCCCTGAGCAGCATAAGATCATTGGTTATTCTACCCGCAACAGCGGGGGAGTGCCCGATAATTTTAAGAACTATTTCATTATTGAGTTCGATCACCCTTTCAGCAACGTGGCCACTTTTAACGGAGATAATCTGGATCTTACCCGGATGGAAGTGGAAGACAATCATGCCGGCGCGGTAGTGGCATTCAAAATTTTTAACAGCGGGGAGCGTGTTAATGCTAAAGTGGCATCCTCATTTATCAGCTATGAGCAGGCGGAGCTTAACCTACGGGAGATCGGTGACGATCCGTTTGAAACCGTTAAACAAAAAGGCCGTAACACCTGGAACAATACCCTCAGCCGTATTTTGGTGGAAGGCGGAACGGTAGACCAGGTACGTACCTTTTATTCCACTTTATACAGGATGGTTTTCTTTCCCAACAAATTATACGAAAAAGACGCTTCGGGCAATATCATTCATTACAGCCCCCACAACGGCAAAGTGCTACCGGGGTATATGTTCGGCGGCACCGGCTTTTGGGATACCTTCAGGGCGTTGTATCCATTTCTCAACCTGGCGTATCCTTCCATTAATAAAGAAATGCAGGAAGGGCTCATTAACTGCTATAAAGAAAGCGGCTTCCTGCCGGAGTGGAGCAGTCCGGGTGCAAGGCCGGTAATGGTAGGCAACAACTCGGCCTCTGTGGTCTCCGACGCTTATATTAAAGGCTTACGCAATTACGATATCAACACTTTGTATGAAGCATTGCTGCATGGCGCCAATAACGAAGGCCCGCACGGTACCGGACGAAAAGGAGTTGAATATTATAACAGGCTCGGCTACGTGCCCTACGATGTGAAGATCAATGAAAATGCCGCCCGTACGCTGGAATATGCCTATGACGACTTTACCATATATCAACTGGCAAAAGCGCTTAACCGGCCCCGGGAGGAACAAAAACTGTATGCCCAACGGAGCCAGAACTACCGGAAGCTGTTTGATACCGAAACCAGGCTTATGCGGGGAAAGAATGAGGATGGCAGTTTTCAAAAGCCTTTCAATCCTTTTAAATGGGGAGATGCATTTACGGAAGGCAATAGCTGGCATTATTCGTGGAGTGTTTTTCATGATGTGAAGGGATTGTCGGACCTGATGGGCGGCAAAGCTAATTTTGTGAAGATGCTGGATTCCGTTTTTGTAATGCCTCCTGTTTTTGATGACAGCTATTACGGCGCTGTTATTCACGAAATAAGGGAAATGCAGATCGCCAATATGGGGCAGTACGCGCATGGTAACCAGCCCATACAGCACATGACCTACCTCTATAATTATGCAGGTGAGCCCTGGAAAGCCCAGTTCTGGGTGAGGGAGGTGATGAACAGGATGTATAAACCCACGCCCGACGGGTATTGCGGCGATGAAGATAACGGGCAAACATCTGCCTGGTATGTTTTTTCGGCGCTGGGATTTTACCCTGTATGCCCTGCCACTGATCAGTACGTACTGGGTGCGCCTTTATTTAAAAAGGCCACTTTGCAGTTGGAGAATGGCAAACAGTTTATCATTAACGCTCCCGACAACAGCGAGATCGCTAAATATGTTCAGCTTACCCAGCTTAATGGAAAAAAATATGAAAACAACTGGATCAGCCATTTTGATATAGAGAAAGGAGGCAGCTTTAATGTTACCATGGGCGCTGCTCCCAATAAAACAAGAGGAACCCTGGAAAGCAGTTATCCCTATTCTTTTTCTTCCAGTGCGGATGCGGATATATTAAAGAAGTAACCGGTAGCGGCTATGCGAAATGAATCAGTAAAATCTCAAATATTACATCTCAAATCCCAACATCTCACCAGATGTTCTTACCTTAATGCAAAATTTCATAAACGATGAGCCAAAAATTAAAATCAAAGTCTAAAGGTTCCCGCAGGAAATTCCTGCGCAATGCTTCTCTTGCTGCCGCCGGCTATTTTATTGTACCCCGTCATGTGCTGGGTAAAGGATTTGTAGCCCCAAGCGACAAATTAAATATTGCAGGCATTGGCGCAGGAGGCAAAGGAGAAAGCGATCTGACTTCTTTCGCCAAAAGCCCTAATGTTAATATTGTTGCATTAGTTGACGTAGATGACCGTCAGGCTGTAAAATCAAAGCAAAATTTTCCCAAAGCCAAATATTATAAAGACTTCAGGGAAATGCTCGCTAAGGAAAAGAACAATATTGATGCCTGTTCTATTTCAACGCCAGACCACACCCATGCAGTTGCCACATTGGCTGCCATGCAGCTGGGTAAGCACGTATATACGCAGAAACCCCTGACACATGATATTTATGAAGCCCGTATCCTTGCACAGGCTGCCAAAAAATATAAAGTGGTTACGCAAATGGGTAACCAGGGTGGCTCAGGAGACGGGGTAAGAAGAATGAAAGAAATATATGATGCCGGGTTAATAGGAGATATTGTAGAAGCCCAGGCATGGACTAACCGCCCGATATGGCCGCAGGGAATTGCCAAACCCACCGGCAATTTCCCCATACCCGCCGAACTGGATTGGAATTTATGGCTGGGTACCGCTCCTCAGGAAAATTTCAATCCGGCGTATTTGCCATTTAACTGGAGAGGCTGGTGGAATTATGGTACCGGTGCATTAGGTGATATGGCCTGTCATATCATGGATCCTATCTACCGTATACTACCAATAGATTATCCGTCATCTGCTGAATGTAGCATAGCCAACCAATATGCTGCTGGTATGAATCAACCGGCTAATTATATTGACAGTTGTCCTGTTGCATCTATTATCCATCTCGAATATCCCCGGAAAGATAAAAAAGGTACATTGAAAGTTTCCTGGTACGATGGTGGATTGCTGCCTAAAAGACCGGATGAATTATTGCCTGAGGAAGAATTTGGAAACTGGGATGGTGGCGTATTGTTCATAGGAACAAAAGGTAAATTACTTGCCGATTGCTATGGAGCAAAACCCAGGCTGCTACCGCTTTCTAAAAATGATAGTGCCAAAGCTGTAAAAGAAACCATCAAACGTGTGCCAGATGAAAATCATTATCTGCAATGGGTAAACGCATGTATGCTGGGTTATGGTAAAGGCGAAACCAGTTCTAATTTTGAATATGCAGGACCTTTTACAGAAAGTATCCTCATGGGTAACCTGGCTATCCGCAGTGCGCTATACCAGGATCCAAGCGTAAGTGGGTGGGGTAAAAATAGCTTTACAGGCCGCAAAAAACTGTTGTGGGATGCCAAGAACATGAAGATCACCAACTTTGAACCAGCCAATCAGTTCGTTAAGCGCCAATACCGCGATGGCTGGAGCCTGAGTTTGTGAGAAGCGGTCTGAAATTAATTTTTAAATGACGCGTTTAGTTTTTTTGCCGCAGATGCGCAGATTTTATCTGTGCATCTGCGGCATCTTTTATTACGGAATTTGATGGCGTTGTAATCTTTAATGAAAAAAAGCCCGGAGAAAATAAATCCCCCGGACTTACATCAAATCCTTTATCAGTACAATCTTAACCAAATAAAATTACTAATCTTAAAAAAGAAAAGACTTTCAGGGTTGGTAAGTGTAAAAACAGCAATGAAATAATACATTTCCCTTACCAGTACATGAGAAGTGCAATAACTATCCGCTCCTTTACTTATTTTCCAAACGCCCATTCTAAAAAACCAGGAAATACCTGCTTCCAGGCCTTGCTATCATTTGTTGCTCCCCTTTGATAAACAATATCTCCGTCAGTGGTAAAAGTTTTGCTTTTCAGCAGTTCCGCAACTGCAGCAGTTGCATCGCCGATATCTTCCGCGTCGTCTTTTGCAATACCAGTATTGCCACTGGCGCCTGCATAAAACCAGTATTGCAGCTGGGGGCGTTTGCGGGAACTTTTCAATTTTTCAAACATCATCCCTCTTGCTGAAGTATCAAACAGGTTTTTTTCTTTCCTTGAAAAGGCTCCTGAGAATGCACCTGCCTTACTGATCTTATCGGGGTGGTTCCATGCTATATCCAGTGCTGATAATCCTCCGGCGCCGAAGCCGGCAATAGCCACAGATCTAAATTTTCTTACGCCCGCGCTTTTCTTTGCATAGGGATACAGCTCATTATTGAAGAAACTGTCGTAGTGATCTGCTTTTCCGCCTGCAACTGCTTTACCCGATTTTTCCGCCACACCATATTCTTCCAAACGGTTGCCGGCATGAACACCTACAATAACCAAAGGAGAAAGGCGCTTCATTCTGTACAGGCTGTCTGTTATGAACTTTAGGTTCAGTTCATCAAACAACTGCCCGTCGTTACAAACCAGCAGGTTAATGTCAGCGTTGTTATCTGGCTGAGGTGTACTGATAACCGTTAGCTTAACCTTACGCTGGAGATGACGGGAATACAATTCATCTTCCTGCTGCTTTACTCCCTTTTTACAGGCCGGCAAACAGCAAAGTATAAGTGCCAGCATGGATACACTGTATGCATAATGTAATAAACGGGAATGCATTTCTGATCGTTTAAGAGATGAGGCGGCGTATATAAAAAAGGTGAAAGCATTTTAGCTCTTCACCTTTTTCTTTTAAATAGTATAATAATCATTAAGCACTCACCGCCTTGTTCACCAGGCCGGCAGCTTCGCTCAGCAGTATGGCAGATTGTACCTTCAGTCCGCTCTCTTCAATTAATTTTTTTGCTTCCTCCGCGTTGGTTCCCTGCAGGCGCACAATAATAGGCACCTTAATATCGCCAATGGAATTGTAAGCATCAATAACGCCCTGTGCAACACGATCGCAGCGTACAATACCGCCAAAGATATTAATGAGGATCGCTTTTACTTTGGGGTCTTTTAAAATAATACGGAACCCTGCTTCCACGGTTTGCGCATTAGCCGTGCCACCCACATCCAGGAAGTTGGCGGGTTCGCCACCACTGAGTTTGATCATATCCATTGTAGCCATGGCCAATCCTGCGCCATTAACCATGCAGCCTACATTGCCATCTAATTTAATAAAATTAAGATTGTATTTGTGCGCCTCCACTTCCGTAGCATCTTCCTCACTGATATCACGTAAAGCCTCCAGGTCGGTATGACGCATCAGTGCGTTATCATCCAGGTTCATTTTGCAGTCTACCGCGATAATCTTTTCATCACTGGTTTTAAATAATGGATTAATTTCAAGCATACTGCAATCGAGCTCTACATAAGCCTTATATAAATTGGTAACGAATCGTACGCAATTCTTAAATGCTTCGCCGCTCAAACCGAGGTTAAACGCAATTTTTCGTGCCTGGAAAGGAAGCAATCCGCCGGCGGGATGAACCCATTCTTTAAATATTTTATCGGGCGTATCGTGTGCCACCTGTTCAATATCCATTCCTCCTTCGGTGCTGTACATAATTACGTTTTGACCTTTGCTGCGGTCGAGCAGTATAGAAAGATAAAACTCCTTTACAGGGTTTGCGCCGGGGTAGTACACATCCTGGGCTACTAATACTTTGCTTACTAATTTACCCGCAGGCCCCGTTTGTATGGTTACCAGGGTACGTCCTATAATATTCCCGGCAATGGTTTTAATATCTTCCGCGTTTTTACCAACAGCTACACCGCGTTGTTCAGAGCCCTGTATCTTACCTTTACCGCGGCCTCCGGCGTGGATCTGCGCTTTAACTACGGCAAAATTGTTCCCATAATGCACTTTCAGTTGTTTGTATGCTTCTTCCGCTTTTTCGGCGGTATCAACGGGTATGCCATCCTGAACGGGAACATTAAATTTTTTCAGCAGCTCTTTAGCCTGGTATTCGTGCAGATTCATGTGTAAAAATTTCAGCGAAAATAACGCAGAATAGGGGAATAGAAAAATTGATAAAAAAGCAACAGGAAATGAATTTTTTCAGGTTGTGAAGGGGATCAGTCTGAACTTGTCATATTTCCTGTTGCTGTAAAAGTTGCAATGATTTGAACGGACGGTTAAAATGCACTGCGGTTTTCATGGTGGTACCGGATCGGATTGGTGTTCCTCAAATGCAGCATTGGCTTTTTACATAGTATCGGATCGGTGGTTTTCGGATATTGGATGGTTAGTTTAGGAATTGGATAGGTTAAGGATCTATTGGATTTGTTACACAAAGAAACATCCTTTAGCCATTCCGGAAAATAGGTCGGCATATTATTGTTTAGTCATCGTTTCACTACAATGCGGGAAATCTACGATAAAAGGCTGCTAAGCATTTACCCGTAGCACGTTGCGGGAACCGGGTTTTGCCATATATAACACCGTGTGATACAAGTTAAATTAACTTCACTACCATGGTGCTTATGCAGGAATTTCCATTACATCCACACGGAGAAATACGTATACTTTGTTTGATAGCAGGAATCCTTTATCAGGGAACTAAATTTCTATTTTGGTATGGTATGTTTTCTAATTGATATAAGATAAGGAAAAAAGGATGTAAATAGCTTAAAATAAGGAAAGCTGGGTGTGTTTGGCTGATGCCTTCGTTTTAGCCGCAACAGGCAGGTCAACGGTATCCGCAATGCAATAAACCGGTGTTTCGTGGTAGCGGGAAGCAACAATAATGGTGGTGCCATTTGCTTCTTTATTAAAAAGCTCTGCAACTAATTCCGGGCTATTATTGTTTTTGGATAAATGCGATAATATTAAATGCGTTAAATGGTTTCCCCGGTACTGTGTAAATAATTCAAGTGCCTGCATATTCGACAAATGCCCGTTGCCTCCACTGATGCGTTTTTTCAAATAATAAGGATAGCTGCCGTTGGCAAGCATATCCCCGCAATAATTAGCTTCCAGAAAAACGGAATGGCACTGGCTGAAGTGATGGATAACATGGGTGCATGAATTGCCGATATCGGTAAAAACGCCTACTTTAACCTTGTTGTTGGTTACTACAAAACTGTGCGGATCGCAGGCATCATGGCATTTGGGAAAGCCCGTAATGGTTAAATCCCCTATAGTTACCGGCTGTTGTGGTAAAAAGTGCTGAACAAGATGTTTTTCAACCGGGATAGCGGCAGCCTGTAAGGTAGCTGGTGTGACATAAACCGGAAGCTGGAATTTTTTACACAGGCCGGGTATGCCGGTAATATGATCTGAATGCTCATGCGACACAAAGATCGCTTTCACCAGGCTCATATCCAATCCCAGGCGCTTCATTCTTTTTTCGGTTTCCCTGCAGGAAATGCCCGCGTCAATCAGTACGGCTTCCTTTTCGTTTCCGATATAATAGCAGTTGCCGTTGCTGCCCGAATTTAAAGAGGTGATAAAAAGCGCCATAGCACCGCAAAAATAAGGAACTGCACTATTGTGCCTTACAATTATTTCGCCTGCAATTGAAAATGTTCTACCTTATTGTTAATGGGGGTGATCGTTTTTAAGTATGCGTAAACAGCTCTCAGGTCGGTAGTATCCATGCCTGCATACATAGCCCAGGGCATGATGGTGTTTACCTGGCTGGCAGTTACTTTAAATATGCTCGCAGTATCGGTATAGGCTTTGAACCGGGCTATAAAAGCAGCTTCTGTCCAGTTGCCCAAACCTGTTTCGGCATCGGGCGTAATATTTGCCGAGCGTACGGTGCCGTTGGGCATTTGAAATTCCCTGCCCCCGGCGTATGCCAGCTCAGGAATGATCTGTCCTTTTTTAACCTGGGTGTGGCATTCTATGCAGGCGGCGATAGTAACAATATAATGACCATAGTTTACCAGGTCTGTTTTTGCAGGGCGTTCTAAGGGAGTGTTATTGGCAGGAATGGTGTTGAGAATAAAATTCAAGGGAAAATCTATGCTGCGTTCGGGTATGGTGCTGTTAATAACAGGTAGTTGCCGCAGGTAGGCAATAATATCATACACATCTTCTTTATCCATTTTTCCATAATGCAGGTAGGGCATTACCGGAAATAATGCTTCCCCGTTTTTATTTACACCTGTGGTAATGGTTCTGTAAATTTCGCCATCGGTCCAGGATCCCAGGTTTTGAGGTGTAATATTTTTGGAGTAAAAACTTCCCGGGAAACCCATCTCCCTTCCAAAATACTCGCCTCCTTTTCCCAGCGTTTCGGGAGCAAGGGGCCCGGTAAAACGGCTCCAGTCGCGGGTGGAATGGCAGTCCATGCAAACAGTTATATGATTTGCCAGGTACGCGCCCCGCGCAATGCGTTCAGGTGTTACCGTTATCGTGATGTCCGGCGCCGCGGCCACATCGGGTAATGCAAATTTTAAATACCCTGCAATGCCGCCAATGGCAACAACTATAATAAGTAAAATGACCAGAAAAACCTTTTTCATGATGTATAAAGTTGCAAGTTGAATGAAAAAATTGAAGTGAGGTAGCAGATAAGGGTGGACCCAACAGGACGTAAAAATAATACATCCGGAATAAATTGTATATAATATTGGGCGTATTTCAATTTTTCGCTCCATGTACAACTTTCCGGTCGGTGAGACACCGACCGGTAGCGGGTTCTACAGGTGGGTGTCACCACCCACCTGCGAAAAAAGAAAATGATCGCAAATATATCTCCGCGGCCGCTGCACCACCGCTATCGCTGCGGGAAAATATGGTCTCTGTAACGATCTGTACTTCAGCATATATGCCAGCAGGAGTGGGGACCCTGATCAGCAATACCCCGTGCCAGGCTTTTCCTGTTTCCCCGGAATGACGATAATTTTCCCCAATACCTTCATCGGGTATAGCAGCCGGGTACTTTTTAAAACAAAACCTGACAATGGAAATAAGAGGGTAAGGTTTTTGTAGCTTTGCATTTATGTTTTTAAAACTTAAAAAATATATTGCTATGAATTTTCGCTTTATTAACCGGAGGCCGATGTATATGTTGACTCTTGTTCCGGCGCTCGCCCTCGTTTTTTCCTGTAACAGTCCAACCAGCAACGAATCAACTGCAGATAGCGCCCAGGTTGCCGGCGACCACACCCATGCTATGGATGATACCGCCCCTGTTCCTTTAGTAAGCCATGCCGAAGCGGTGCTGGCAGGTACCTATGCCGACACGGCGGTATCCGGTACAGCCAAATTTGACGCTGTTGATAATGGTAAAGTGAAATTAGAACTGGAGATAACCATTCCGGCTAAGGCAGGTAAAAGTGTAGCTGTTCATCTTCATGAGCATGGCGATTGCGGCGATAATGGAAACATGTCGCACGGGCACTGGAACCCTACTAACCAGCAACATGGGAAATGGGGAAGCGCCAGCTTTCATTCGGGCGATATAGGAAATGTGCAATTAGACGTGCAGGGAAAAGGTACCCTCACATTAGAAACGGATTTATGGACATTAGGCGGTAGCGCCGAAAAAAATATTTTGGATAAGGCGCTGATTGTGCACGGTGGTGTTGACGATTATACTTCTCAGCCATCGGGTAATGCAGGCACGAGAATAGGATGCGGTGTTATTAAGTAAACCAGCCGCATTGAAATATTGAATTCGTTACTTATTGATGCTACTATTGCCACTAACACAGGCATATGCTTTTGTTGTTAGTGGCAATTTTTATGGTATAGCCTTTTTGCCGGCCGGTACATTATTATGGAAGTTTGTATTGTTTGGTCGCATCATCTAATATTAATACCCAATCCTGCCCGTAACCCGAAGTGGGCGGCGTGAAGTGCAGCTTCCCTTTATTTATAGTTTCAGCGGTGGAAATAGTTGCTCCGTTCCGGGGATTGTACCAGTTGGCTTTTAACCTGCTGCCCGATATTTTTCCTCCATTAACGGTAAACGGCTTTCCTGCTGCCGTATAAATGAACGCATAGTCTTTTCCTCTTGTAGCCTGTATGCGTTCAGCAGGCCCGTAATGATCTTCAGCAATAAGCGACTGGTCGGGTACCCGCTCTAAAAACGGCCGGGAAAGCATTAGCTTTTTCAGATGCTGCATTTGCAGAGCGCCGGGCAGTTCCAGGGCCTCCTGCCAGTATATGTGCGGTCCGTTTACGGCTTCACGGTAAGGCGAATAAAATTGCCAGATATCATGGCAGCCATAGGTATGTCCAAATGCGCCCGCAAACACATCTAAGTATGCATACAATCTCACATCATATGCGTTGCTTGTTCCCAGCTCTTTTGCATTAAAGCAAACAGGGTGGTCTTCATATAATGGTTCTCCATCCATTACCGGTTTTACAGGCGTCATATTATATACCGCCTGAATTTTATCGTATACAGGCGCATTACGGCAATGACCATTCTGGAACATGTTAAACGACAACCAGTCTTCTTTCATAAACCACTCCGCGCTTCCATACTGGTTAGGCTGGGGATGAAAAGTAATAAGTGGCTTTGTGCCGGTTCCGTAACCTGCTGTTATCCCTTCGGCCATGCTGTTCCATATCGCTACATCATTTGCATTACTCGGGTTACGGTCGCCTCCGGTGATCCATATAATATTGGATTTGTTTCTATACCTTTTGGCCAGCCATTGGCCGTATTGCCTCGCATTTTCCGTAGTAAATATTTCAGGGCCTTTTCCCCATGTGCTTTTAAATACTTTATCGCCCCAGGTGGGCAGCAAACCGATCACTATATTATACTCATTTGCCTTGTCTATAATATAATCCACATGACGAAAGTATGCCTCGTTGGGTTTGGCAGGATCATCGTTCTCCAACGGCAGGTCTCCGTAAGCGTTAGGGGTGTGCAACCCGTCAAATTCAGCCAGCACTACTGCCTGAACAACAGTGAAGCCCTGCTCTGATCTGCGTTTTAAATAATAATCTGCCTGTTCGCGGTTTAAGCGGTGAAACAGTTCCCACCCGGTATCACCCAAATAAAAAAAGGGAGCATTATTGCGCAACAGAAAGCGTTTATTATCACTAACTGTAAACTGGGCTGTTGTTATAAGGCACAACAGCAGGCATACAAGAGAAAGACAGGTTCGTTGCATGAAAGTAATATATGGCAAGTTTATAGTTTGTGGTTTTGAGTTTTAAAGTTACTGAATCTCAAATCTGATCTTCTTTCTACCCTTTCCGCACCAGCCATCTCCACATCTCCCTCCAGGTAACTTTTTTGCCATAGAGCAAAATACCTGTCCGGTAAATTTTTGCGGTAACCCAGGTAAAAAACAAAAATGTTAATACCAATAAAAGCATTGAAAGTCCTAACTGCCACCAGGGAACGCCATAAGTAACCCTGCCCATCATTACAATAGGGGAGGTAAGCGGAAACAGGCTGCCAAATACCGCTATGCCACTGTCGGGGTCATTGATGGCTTTGGTCATGATAACAAAACCCAGGATAAGCGGCATCATAACGGGAAAGACCAACTGCTGGGCTTCCTGCTGGTCTTCACTCACTACGCTGCCTATAGCGGCAAACAGGGCAGCATATAGTAAATAGCCTCCCAGGAAATAAAATATAAAAGAAAAAAGGATCAGTGCTATAGGAAGTGATCTTATACTTTCGATGATCTCAGCCACTTTCCCTGAATTTACACGCTGGGCTGCGGCGCCGGCTACTGCAGGATCGGATAGTTGATTGAATACATCAGGGAAAAGCAAAGGAATGATAAGCTGAAGTAAGCCCATGACCACGATCCATATAGCAAACTGCGTTAAGCCAACGGCGCCAATACCAATTATTTTTCCAAGCATGAGCTGGAAGGGTTTGGCAGAGCTTACAATTACTTCGGCAATACGGTTGGTCTTTTCTTCCATAACGCCACGCATCACCATCGTGCCATATATCAGTAAAATCATGTAGATAAGAATACCGGCAATAAACGAAACGGCGTACGCAACGCCGGCAATACTTTTCTTTTCACCTTTGCCGGAGTCTATAGCATTTTCAATTTCAATATCGGCTTTAATGTTTTTATATATTTCCGGGTCAATATTTGCAGCGATCAACCGTTTTTTTTCAACCGCTCCATTGACCTTTTTTTCCAGTGCCGATTTTACAAACAGGTTTACGGCTGCCTGGCTGTGCAGCTTTATATGCGGAAGATCGCTTTTATTAAATTCGGGTATATATAAAAAAAGGCTGTAGCCCTCGTTTTTGTATCTCGGTTTAAAAGATTGTTCTGTTTCATTATGAATAAAGGTATAAGTTGACTTGTCGTTTTTTCCTGCCTCTATTTTACCGTTAAACAGGTTCGCTTCATCAAGAATGGCTACTCTTTGTGTATTGCTTTCACCGCTAATGGAAACAGCTATAATAATGGCGTAAAAGGCCACAATTACCAAAGGCACAAGAAGGGTAGTGAGTAAAAAGGATTTTCTTTTCACCCTGGTCATGTATTCTCTTTCTATTATCAGGCGGATCTTATTCATATGCTTTACCGGATTGTAATATTATGTCTGTAGCAATTCATTTTTATACGGAAGTGTTAACAGGTTGAAATTCCCGTGCCAGCGGAGTACCTTCAACCAGCTTTATAAAAATATCATTTAAAGACGGGAGGATCTCGTTAAAGGATATGATCTCGTGATGCCGGGCCAGTAAATGTTGTAATACATCATGTGGCTTATATCCTTCATGGATCTTCAGTATCAATGCCTCGCCTTTTTCACCGGTTACTTCAAAAATGCTATTACCGGTTATGCTATCCGGTTTTTTTTCAAAACCAACCCGGAAAATATTTTCTTTAAACTCCTGCTTCACATTTTTTACGGAACCGTCTAATATTTTATTTCCCTTGTTAATAAGAATAATATGGTCGCAGATCTCTTCTACCTGTTCCATGCGGTGGGTGCTGAAAATAATGGTGCTGCCGTTTTTTGCCAGCCTGAATATTTCGTCTTTTATTAAATTGGCATTCACCGGGTCAAGTCCGCTGAAGGGTTCATCTAAAATAATAAGCTTCGGTTCATGGAGTACGGTGGTAACAAACTGTAATTTCTGGCTCATGCCCTTGCTGAGGTCTTGCACCTTTTTGTTCCACCAGCTTTCCATTTCCAGGCGCTGAAACCAGAATTTTATTTTTTCCATGGCTTCCGCTTTGCTTAATCCTTTCAGCCGGGCAAGGTATAAAGCCTGTTCGCCGATCTTCATTTTTTTATACAGTCCTCTTTCTTCGGGCATATAGCCTATTCGCACGATATCATTGATGGGATCAAATTTTTTTCCTTCAAAAGTGATGGAGCCGCTATCGGGAAAAAATATGCCGGTGATCATCCGGAGTAAGGTGGTTTTGCCTGCGCCATTAGGACCCAGCATACCAAAAATAGCGCCCTGTTCAATCGTAAAGCTAACATCATCTACCGCTTTTTGCGTAGCAAAATATTTTCTGAGCTGGTGAACTTCTAAAATGTGCTGCATATCGAGTATTAGTTGCGCCCGGTTAAATTTTATTACAGAGGTATGAAAAGAAATTTATAAGATGGCAACAAAGGCATAAAGATTTTAAAAGTTTTGTAACCCGTTTCACATTTTCCACTTTTCCGATATAATGTCTGCTATTTTTTCGCCATCCATTGCCGCGCTTACTATTCCCCCGGCAAAGCCGGCTCCTTCGGCGCAGGGGTACAGATTATGTATTTGCGGGTGATGGAGGCTTACCTTATCCCGTGGTATACGAACCGGCGATGAAGTACGGCTTTCCGTTGCCACAACAATGGCTTCATTGCTGTAATAGCCTTTCATTTTTTTACCAAAGGCTATCAGCCCTTCCTGCAGGGTGCGATAAATAAATGAGGGAAAAACAGCTTCCAGCGAAGTGGCTGTTACACCCGGTAAGTAAGAACAGCGGGGAAGGGTTGAAGAAGCATTATTTTCAGCAAAATCAACCATGCGCTGTGCAGGCGCTGCAAATTTTCCGCCCCCCGCATTGTAAGCCTTTCTTTCTATGCTTTCCTGGAAATACATTGCGGCCAGCGCGCCATGGTTTCTAAAAGCCTGCACGTCCTTTTCTTCCACGGTAACCACAATGCCGCTGTTGGCATAAGGGTTATTTCGTTTAGAGGGGCTCCATCCGTTTACTACTAGCTCACCCGCACCTGTAGCTGCGGGAGCAATAATACCCCCCGGGCACATGCAAAATGAAAACACACCACGCTGGTTGGCTTGTGTTACTAAGCTGTACGAGGCGGGTGGCAGGTTAACGGATGATGAATGCCCGGATGCCGTACCGGGAAAGGAATGATACTGAATTTGGTCAATGAGTTGCTGCGGATGCTCGATGCGTATACCTAACGCGAAAGGTTTTAGCTCAATACTTATTTTTTTTTGATCCAGTAAACGGTAAATATCTCTCGCCGAGTGTCCCGTGGCTAATATAAACGCATCTGCTTTAAATACATTTTCATCGGCCGTTTTTACGGCTTTCAGAATATTGCGGTCAATAATAAAGTCCGTTACTTTTTTTTCAAATAAAAATATACCGCCGCAATCCCGGATGGTATGGCGCATGGCGGCAATAATATGCGGGAGCTTATTGGTGCCGATATGCGGGTGTGCATCATACAAAATATTTTCTTCGGCGCCAAAATGAACGAACAGGCTAAGTATCCTGCTGATATTACCACGCTTATTGCTGCGGGTATAGAGCTTACCATCGCTGTAAGTGCCCGCCCCGCCTTCACCGAAGCAATAGTTGCTTTCCGGGTTTATGACGCCTTCCTTATTCAGTACCGCAAGGTCTCTTCTTCTTGCCCTTACGTCTTTTCCTCTTTCCAGTATAATGGGTCGTATGCCTTTTTCTATCAGTTGCAAAGCAGCAAATAACCCGGCCGGTCCGGCGCCAATAATAATTACTTTTTTTTGAGCGTGTTCCACGCTTTTAAAATGAAAGACAGGAACTGGTCTTTGCTGAAAAGGCTCATTAATGAACGCGTTAACAGTAAGCATTATCCATGCCTGCCTGCCCCTGGCATCAACAGACCTTTTGAGTATATGAAACCCCGAAACTGCTGAAGGTGTAACACCTTCAGCGGCAGCGATATGTTCGCTAATTAACGATGCTGTGGCTGCCTGCGAAGGAAGCAAACGAAGCACAATATTTTTTTGCATAGATAAGAGGTCAGGTGGTTATCCTAAAACTCAGCTTGTTTTGCAGGCAGTTGTTTTAAAAAGGTAAATCATCTCCCGGAGCGGAAGACGGAACTTCGCTCACGCTATAATCATTTGCAGTGGTAACCGGCTCCTCCTGTTGCAGGCTAATCGTTTCCATTCGCCATGCATCAAGATTAGTTATATAATTCACCTGCCCGTTCTTTTCCCATTTACTGCCTTTTATGTTGAAATGTACTTTTACTGTTTCTCCAATACTAAAGCGGTCGGGCATACTGGTTTTATCCTGCACACATTGGAATTTGGCGTAATTGGTAATCATCCTTCCTCCAATATCTTCCGTTTTTTCAATTACAAATTCACGGGTTTTAAATGTTGCGGTACGCTGTACCGTATCTGATTTGGCAATTAATTTGCCGGTTAATTCGTAGCTCATTATAAATATTTAAAGGGCAAATGTAGCGGTTATAACTGAGTGATGTTTTTGAAATTTTGATTTTGTTTTTGCATAAAAAAATTTTACCTTCCTGCAGGCAAGTGAAAAGCTGTACAAATGAAAAAAAGTATTTCCGTACCTATATTAGCTTTCATTTTTATAGCATCCTGCCGGCTTTCTTACCAACCACAATCAGTTCAATATACAGATTACCGGATAAGCAGTACGGGTAATACCGATACCAGCTTTGCTGCGTTCTTAAAGCCTTATGGCGATAGTGTACATAAACGCATGCAGGTTGTTGTGGCAACAGCGGCAACTACTTTGCAGAAAAAGCAACCTGAAGGCACACTGGGTAATTTTTTAGCTGATGCTTTACTCGAAAGCGCAGCCGAAAGATTTGATATACACATAGATGCCGCTTTTTTGAACCCGGGAGGTATCAGAATGGCGTATATCGGATCGGGACCGGTAACCATTGGCAATATATATGAAGTGATGCCTTTTGACAACCTTATGGCATTGCAGGAAGTGAACGGAAAAGTGTTGCAGGCGTTTCTTGATCTTACCGCCGCAAAGGGCGGATGGCCGGTAGCAGGACTAACCATGAAAATTAAAGATAAGAAAGCCACGGATATCATAATAGGAGGGAAATCTTTAAATGTGAATGCGCATTACAACATCGTTAATTCCGACTATATTGTTAATGGCGGCGATAATTGTGATATGCTGAAAGCCATTCCTGCAAAAACAACAGATTACCTGATAAGAGATGCATTTATTGATTATTTTAGTAAGCAGGATGCACAGGGGAAAAAAATTGCAGCTCAAATAGAAGGTCGCGTAAGCTATGCTCAGTAGAAGAAAATTCATACAGCAATCTGTTTGCATTAGCGGGGGTGTGCTGGCAACATCAAATTATGCATTGGGCAGCGATGCAGGATCTGTGCAAAAGCTTATTGTTTTACATACCAATGATGTGCATAGCAGGTTAGAGCCTTTTCCTTTGGATGGAAGCAGGAATGCAGGACTGGGAGGAGTAGCTGCCCGCGCTGCATTAATTAATACCATAAGAAGTGAAGAAGAAGATGTGTTGTTATTAGATGCGGGAGATATATTCCAGGGCACGCCCTATTTTAATTTTTATAAAGGGGAGCCCGAAATAAAGGCCATGAGTAAAATGCGTTATGATGCCGCTACAATGGGTAATCATGATTTTGACGCGGGAATGGAAAATTTTGCCACGCAATTGCAGTACGCCAGCTTCCCTGTAGTGCTCTGTAACTATGACTTCACCAACACGCCAATGGAGCACCGGTGTGTTCCCTATAAGCTATTTAAAAAGGGAAAACTCAAAATTGGCGTTACAGGTGTTGGCATTGCACTGAAAGGATTGGTACCAGATGCATTGTATGGCAATACGCAGTATCTTGATCCTGTTGAGCACGTGAATCGCATTGCTGCCAGTTTAAAAAAGAAAGAAGGGTGTGATATGGTTATTTGTTTATCGCATTTGGGGTACAGGTACCGGGAAGGTAACAGGATGAGCGATGAGGTTTTGGCGAAAGAAACAGAATATATAGACCTGATCATTGGCGGACATACCCATACTTTTATGGATAAGCCGGTGATTTATAAAAATAAGCTGGGCGGCGATGTAATTGTTAATCAGGCAGGTTGGGGTGGTATGGTATTAGGCAGGCTTGATTTTATTTTTGAGAAGAATAAAAGTAAAAGTTTGGCAAACACGCACACTGTTCTTATTGGGAAAAAATCAAGTGAATAAAAAATTTTTTTTTCAACAGGAAATGTTGATATTCGCCGCCCTGCCCTACTTTTTTTTGATGCGTTATGCACATTAAAAAAATGAAAAACCTTACAAACTATAATATACTTAATTCAATATATAAACTGCTTTACGGATAATGGATAAAACACATGATAAAGTATGGCTCAATTGTCTTGGCATAATAAAAGATATTGTAGAGTGGCAGCATTTTAAAACCTGGTTTGAACCCATTAAGCCTGTTGGATTAAAAGATAAAATTTTAACCATACAGGTGCCCAGCCAATTCTTTTATGAATACCTGGAAGAGCATTATGTAAATTTACTGGCAAAAACATTGAAGAGAGAATTAGGAAAAGAAGCAAGACTGGAATATCGTATCATGGTAGATAGCGGCAACGACAAGAATAAACCACTTACCATGGATGTTCCCGGGCATGGTTTTAAAACATATTCGAATAATGAAATGGACTTTCCTTTGGTTATAAATAATCCGGTAAAAAATCCATTTGTAATTCCGGGATTGAAAAAGATGCAGATTGATTCGCAGCTCAATCCCATATATACATTTGAATCTTTTATTGAGGGCGATTGTAATCGCGTAGCCCGCAGGGCAGGTAAAACCGTTGCCGAAAAGCCGGGGTCTACCTCCTTTAACCCGCTGGTAGTGTATGGTGGTGTTGGATTAGGCAAAACACACCTGGCACAGGCCATAGGCAACGATGTAAAACGGCTTCATGCGCACAAGGTAGTGTTATATGTAAGCTCGGAAAAATTCATTAACCAGTTCCAGGATCATAGCCGTAATAACGCCATCAATGATTTCATTCATTTTTACCAGATGATTGATGTACTGATCGTGGATGACGTGCAGTTTTTTAACCGTGCCGAAAAATCGCAGGATGCGCTTTTCGCTATTTTTAATCATTTGCACCAGAGCGGTAAGCAGCTTATCCTTACCTCCGATAAATCGCCCAAAGACCTGGAAGGTGTGCAGGAAAGATTGCTGAGCCGTTTTCGCTGGGGACTGAGCGCCGATATGCAGTTGCCCGATTATGAAACCCGGATGGACATCCTGGAAAAGAAGATGAAGAATGACGGGCTGGAGATGCCTAAAGAGGTGGTGAAGTACATTGCATACAATATTCAAAGTAATGTAAGAGAGCTGGAAGGCGCTTTAATTTCTCTTTTGGCACAGTCTTCGCTTAACAAGAGGGAAATAGATCTCGAATTGGCAAAAAAAGTACTCCGTAATTTTGTAAAAACATCATCAAGGGAGATCACTATCGAAACCATCCAGAAAATGGTTTGTGATTACTTTAATCTCCCTTATGAACGGTTGCTTCAAAAAACCCGTAAGAGGGAAATTGTGCAGGCCCGGCAGATCACAATGTATCTTGCCAAGCAATTCACCAAAAACTCTTTAAAAACAATTGGAGAGCATTTTGGGGGAAGAGACCATACCACTGTTATTCACTCCTGTCAAACCGTGAAGGACCTGATGGATACCGACGGATTGTTCAGGGAAAGTGTAGTGGAACTGCAACAGAAAGTACAACTGGCTGCCATGTAAAAATATTTGTACTGATTCATAAAAAACCCCGTGATTATTCCGGGGTTTTTTATTTTAGCGTAGGAATAAAACCCGGGCTATGACCATAAACAGGATGATAACCATAACAGGAAAAGTGCAGGGGGTGTTTTACAGGGGAAGTGCCAGGGAACAATCCGAACGGTTAGGCGTAAACGGAGAGGTAAAGAATATGCCCGATGGTTCTGTGGTGTTAATAGCGGAAGGAGAGGAGGAAGCCGTAAAGGCTTTAATTGCCTGGTGCCATTACGGACCGCCGCGTGCAGAAGTACAGGAAGTAGCAGTTAAGGAAGGTGTAATAAAAGGATATAAAGATTTTAAGGTAATACGGTTTTAATATTTGGGTTTTCTGATGATTCACCCTATTTTTGCCGTCCTTTCAGCAACAGGTGAGGTGGATGAGTGGCTGAAATCAGTAGTTTGCTAAACTGCCGTACGGGTAACTCTGTACCGCGGGTTCGAATCCCGCCCTCACCGCAGAGGATTAAAAAGGTTGACAATAAAAGTCAGCCTTTTATTTTGTTGCGAATAATATGGTTATGAAAACAATCCTGTCATGCAAAAGCAGCGTTGGAAAATGCTGCAGAAATCGTAACAATAACCCTGAATAATTGAACCTATACCCTTCTCCGGGGAAATGTACGGGGTACCGGCATAAGTTTGGTAGCGTTTGATTTGTGCAGTACCAGACCTGTTCCCGATATCATCACTTATCTCAATAATCAAGTTTCAGCTCCAAGCCCCTTAGCAAATACGTCAACCCTTTCCATATTTCGTCCAATAACTGCAACTTTTGCAGGGTCCCCCATCAACACTCTTCGTGCAGTTATGCCTTCCACTGTAGCATTAATTCCATCAAGTACACCAACACTTTTAGATGATTTAAAAAAGGATTTTAAAGCGATCTTCAATTGAAAGAAAGCTCGTTGGCTATAGATGCTGGCTAGCATAAGTGTTCTGCCAGCAGGAGAAAGCGAGTAAAAGCCTTTTAGTAATTGGTCATTCCACTTACTTGAAATACGTGAAGACTATCCGATTCGTCAAGATAGACGTAGTATAAAGTTTTAAACTGGGATAATCCGGCTAATAGGTACCAATTATTCTGCTCTAACTCCCCAATAACGTTAAATGTCATACTTCTACTTGGGTCTATATCCGCAGGCCTTCTCCAAACGAAACCATTGTATCTATTAAAGTATACTTTTCGATCTAAATAATTTTCTCCATTGTATTTGACATTTGCGACAAATGAGAAACTTGTGTCTTCCACCAAACCGTGATAAAGTTCCATGTCGGTAGGGGCGTTTAAATTGATGGTTCTGCTGCTGTCTTTTAGCTTCATTCTATAAACTTCAAAATAATTATCAACTTTATCCCAATTAGGATTAATCACATAGTCTTTCGTAATGGTAACAGCCCTGTCATTCCAACAACTCGTTGTAAGAACCAAAAGGATAATCATTCCTGCAAAATAAACTCTCATCATTCCTGTTTTTTAGCAGCTGGTATGTTGTCAAGGATTAAAGCTGTGTTAGGATGAACCTTCCCAAATGCTTCCCTATTAGCTTTGTATTTGTCATCATTGCTCTTGTTGTTTTCAACTTTCCATTGCTTGTAGATGCCAAGCGCATTAATCAAAATCCTTTGACCATATAATGACCCTTCAAGTTCTGTCGATGATGTTGTTCTGACAGGGGTATCAATACCTTCCGGCCCATCCAGTTGCATTCCCCGTATTTTATACCAATTCTTTGAGATAAAATCATCAATTCTATTTACCATATCCTTATCAGCCTGTAAAGTCCTTATATCTTCGAGATAAGTTGCATAATTCTCGCTTGTCACTGCAGCATAATCCTTATCGTGTCGCTTGGCTATGGCATCTGCCCAGTCTATCGGTTGCTCGTTGAAATTATAATTTGTGCTTTTAGGATTTCCATCGTGGGTTACGGAGCCTCCCCCAGAATACAGGCCGTGAAACTCAAAATCTGATGCTCCTCCAACTTGGCGTTGCTCCCAACGTTCATCCGTTCTGTTCCCAGCAGCATCATAAGCATAATGAACAATGCCCCTTCCACCCGGGCCAAAAGGAACCGAATAATGAACACCTGCTGTTGTGCCACCCAATCTCTTGATGTCTTTGTCGGTCATCTTATAAAATTTAGTTTTTGCGACAGCTCCATTGGCATAATGGTGGAAAGCAATATACTCTAACCCATCCAAGTCAACTCCATCAATCGGTCTATTCGATGCGAACTGGTACGGTGTTAATTCCGGATACTTGTTTGTCAGTGGGTCAACGCTCAAAAACCTTCCCAGCCTCCTGTCATAAATCCTCATTCCATAATCCTGTATCCCTTCTCCTGCATCATTATCATTCTCCTTGCCATTAAACCCATAGCGATAACCTCCCGGCCCGCCCCTGAAAGTTCGGGCAGGCATTTCCATACCAAACGGGTAATAATCCTGCGCACTCACTATATCTGCTTCGTAATAATCTATGGTTCCGTTACCTGCGTCATGACCTTTCTTTTTATCGCTCACCGTTGCCAGTACATTGCCCAGATGATTGTTCAGTTCAAAGAACTTTTTGCCTCTTTCAAATATAATTAAACTGCCGCTATTTCCATAACCCATATTTACCGGCTTCAGTGGCATTGCCGAAAGATCCTTAGCAGGTATGAAGATCCCAAGGCGACTGCTCCCATAAAGGTGCTGTTCGTTTAAAAGTAATTTGTTATCCCTGTTATTTATACCGTATACAGCCATTACATTGCCGTTGGCATCGCGCACATAAAAAGTAGTAGTGGTGGCGTTGGGAACGGTTACCTCTTTGCTGATGCGGTTTCCCGCCGCATCGTATGTATAAGCGATTGTTTCACCATTGGTTTTGGTAACACTTTTTATCTTTCCATATACCGTCCATTCTATTTTGCTAATGCCTCCGGCATTGTCCTTTATCAAATTACCAGTTTCATCGTAAGCATAATTGCCCGGCTGCTGATCGTCTATGTCTTCAGGATAAGCGGAGGCAGGAACCCTGTCTTTTACATGGTCTAATTTATTATTTCCCGGCTGGTAGTGATAGGTGAGATTATCCATAGCCAAAGCGGAGCCCAAACCATTCCTGTTATAGGCGAGTATGTTTCCATTGGCATCATAACTTATGCTTTCTTTATACTCCTGCGTGACGGTAAGGCCATTATCCCAGATATTTTTGCCGGTTGTATTTCCTTTATATGCATCCATTCCGGTAAGCCGGTTAAGCTGATCATACTGGTAATTATACAAAAGCGGGGCGCCCAGCCTGCCAATGTTAACCGCCATGCTGCTGATATTACCATTGAACAGCGGTTTATATGCATTGAACATTTCCAACTTTGTACTTAAGCCGCTATAAGCACCTGACGCATTGATAGCCGTGTAGTCGTTGCCGTAATAGTGCAGGCTGAAACCATACGCATCTTTTGAAACCGGGTTTTCTTCAGTAAAGGCTCCGTTTACAGCCTTTAGCCACCCCTGCAGGGTATAGGCGTAATCAATACCCTGTACCTGGTTTTCGCCAATTACAGCACGGCTAAGCGGGCCATGTTTATAATACCGGTAGTGAGCGTCATGATCCCAATGTGTTTCATCCGCACCGGTATACACATCTGTAAGACGGTTTTCGGCATCGTAACTGTATTGATGATAAAACGCATCAGGCTGTATGACCGATTGCTTAGTAACGGGGTCGTATAAGCGGGGCTGGTAACTTACCCGGTTTATTTTTCCGCTGACCAGATCGTACTGGTATGTAATACGTTTATAGCGGTTACCCTGCTGAGCCATTACGCCCGCTGAGCCGTAATCCTGCAAAATCGTATCTATATTTCCGTGGATATCGTAATTATAAAATACGGCATAATCATAATTGTTCAGGTTTCCCGCTTCAGTAAATACAGAAAATGAAACCCGGTTACGCAGGTTGCTTTGACGCATAATATACGGCAACAGGTCTTTTTGCAGGTAACTCTCCCCGGCCCGCTGATCGTAAAATGTAGCAGTTACCTGTTTTTTGCAGGAAGCATTACTGTTCATCCAGTTTTGCAATTGCACAGGGGTACGGCTTATGCTGTTGTTCATTTCGGAACCGGCATTGTTTAATTGTCCTGCTTCGGTTATACGGGAGAGGTGGTCATAAAGCGTGTAACTATATGTCACCCCAGGCCCCTCACCCCCGGCGGAGAAGGACGCAGCCTGTTTCGCATTTTGAGACAGCACCAGTCTGCCTATCCGGTCGTACCAAAACCGGCTCACGCCTGCATCGGGCGTTTGCTGTTGCACCACCTGGTTAAGTGTATTGTAACGATACTGGGTTATAAAGCCATGTTCAGGAACCAGTATATTATTTTCTGTGCGGGCTTGTTTTACGTGCTGCAACCAATTTACATCAAAATTGGGATGAACGCCCTGCGGGGGAATGGTTTTAACCAGGTTGCCCGCCTGGTCGTAGTAATACAATGTATAATGATATTCGCTTACCGGCTGGTGTACAACAAAGGTTTCATGCATTACTGCCCGGAGGCACTTATCTAAGAATACACGGGTAAAACTGCCACGAACCGAGTCTTTATATACAGCGTACCGTTCATATCCGCGACTTATGGCAAAACTGAGACTGTCGGCGCAGGGTAATTCATTTCGGGCTTCAACAGGAATGATAGCAGCATTTTTACGGCAAAGCAGGAGAGCAGGATTGAATACAGGCGGGGCTGTACTATCACCACAAACATTTAATGCAATGCCACTGGCGCTATACAGCGAATCAATTTGATCCGGGCTATATGTTTCACTCCATTGATTATTAAAGTACTTCGTAAACCTGGTAATACAATCTGGTGAAGGGCATTGGTAGCTTTTGGCATGCGAAGCCAGGTTAGCCGTATCATTAAAGTCTTCAAAAAGTATGAGTTCATCATTTGTTCCATAAAGTTTCATCCAGTCTAACTGCACATTGATCCCCTGTTGAAATGACAGGTATGGATCAATTCTGTCAATAAAGCTCCTTCCGTCCCTCGGTGCCCTGAAGATCAGGTTTCCTTCGTAATATACCCGGAAAGAATCCGTTTTAACCGACATTTTGATAATACGCCAGTCCTGGAAATCCTTATAGCTAAAGGAGGTGTCGTAATGCAATACGCCGCGTAACCTGTAAAATGAGGCGTTTGGCCGGTTGGGTACAAAGTCAACAGCAAAATCTTCATCAATATCGCTACTGTCAATGTTGATACTATGCGTGCTGGCGCTCATTACTACATCGCCGCCCTGGGATGCAGCAACGGGATTTTTTATTCTTACTTCAACTGCATATTCATTTTCAATACAGATTCCTTTAAGATTTCTATACCCTATGGAAGAATAATACAATGGATCCGACCCGGTGGGCATGTGCAAAACGCCGGTATCTGCAATCACAGACAAATTACTGGAACTAACGGGGAGCCCGGTATAAGAAGAATACCCTCCGGTAACCCAATAAACGGGAGGGAGCCCGGTATCAACGCCACTATCATCAATAGAATTATAGTTTGCTTTATAGGCATCAGCCAGGCGTATTAATGAATCTTTCAACAGGTTATTGTTACCGCATACATCCAAATGTTTTCCACAGGTATTAAAGTAAACGGAATCAATTTGCCCGTAAGTATAGCTGGTTCCCCTTTGCTGGTTATAATATTTTATAAAGGCTGCCTGGCAATCCGGCACAGGTTGTGGGCAAACAAAAGACGGGCTAACCGTTGACCGCGTATCCGTACTGTTAAAGTCGTCAAAATAAACCGGCACATCATTGCCATCATACACCCGAATCCAGTCGAGCGCTGCCTGGTAATCTAAAAAAGCAAGTGTAAATGCCGGCCAGTTACGTAATGGCATCGTAGTTCGGGCAGCCTGTTTAATCAGCCTGCCATTATAATAGATACTGATGTACGCCGCTTTAACTTCCAGCTTAATCACACTCCATGCTTTATAAATTACATCCGGATCTTCGTCCATCAGTATAAGTCCGCTATGGATATTTACCGGTCTTTCATCTTCCGGATTAATTGCATTTATAGAAAGCAGGTGAAAGCCGCGGCGGTCAGTTTCCCGCCTGTGCAGCACAAAGCCCGTATTACGGTCAGTAAAATAAAACACATCGTCGTTGGGGCGCAACACTTTTTTAAGCGACTTGAACCTGAACTCTATAGAATAGCCGTTTTCCAGGCAAAATGATGAGCCCGCCCTTCTGTGCTGAAAATATACCCAGTTACGCCCGGTAGTATCGCGTATGGCTTTTGGCCAGTGCAGGTATCCATCACTCACAATTGTATTTAAATCCTTAATAAGCGGCGGATCAAGCTCGTTCGAATGACAAAAAGCCTCCACCCGGTATGGGTTTACGTCTTTGTTAAAACTCCTGGTCAAATTGTTGAGACTGTCGCAACCATTCAGCACTTTTACCTCACAACTATCCATAAACGATAAATACTCCTGCGCCTGTTTCGCAAAGCCAAAGCGGTTATTCATATAATAGGCGAACAATTGATTTATGTTTTGCTGCTCAGGCGTGCTTTCCTCAAAACGGGGTGCAGCATTCGGGTAGGCGCTGGCGAAAGCATCAAAGCCTTCCTTAATGGCGGTGCAGGGTACACAGGCATTCTCTGTGCCACACTGCAATGCCGGGGGAAGATAAACAGCAGTGGAAATAAACTTACAATCAATAGCCCCGGAACAAAGGTTCAGCAGGGTATCCAGCATACCGTTGCGCACAGTAGTGTGTAGCACACGCTCTATATAAGCGCCGAAACCGGCATCATTGTTTTCCTGCGTATACGCATGGTGCAGTTGTGCTAATTTTTCGCATTCACATGGTTCGGGCTTCGTGATCACGGGTTTACCGGTCCATACCTGCGGCATAGAATAAGCAGCAGGGAAGCTGATCAAACTTCCATTGCAATCCGGTACGCCAATAGGAGTGGCGGGGTTGGCGGTATTGTATAATTGAACATAATGTGCAATTACTTCACCGAAATTCTGGTAGGTATTGGTTACGCCCGGCGCTATAGAACTGGCGCCCATCGGGTGGCTGGCATCTGATCCTTTGGCACAAACAGTTACCAGGTCGGCCAACAATACAGTTTTATAAGGAAGCAATTTGTGAATATCACATGGGCTCAGCTTATTCCACCAAAGCTCAGCGTAGCTATTGCAGGAGCTTTGATCCTGGTAAAAATTTTGTAAAGCGGCTTCTGCTTCATTCTTATTATTAATATCGTTTATTCCTGTGCCATACTTAATATTGGTGTAGATGTCCGAAAAATAAGAACGGTATTTTGTTTCATCAATTACAGGAGCGCTGCCGGTATTGCTTTTAACCATAGCCAGTATCAACTCATCCTTCTTTGATTTGTATATTGCCCTGAAGGCCTGCCATGCCACATCAAGGTCGGCCGTACAACCCTGTGTGCTAAAGGGATCAGTTATTTGCTTTTGCATACATGCTTCATCACCTTCGTGGCTGCAAAACCCGGCAAAGGAAGCGGCATTCCAGATGTCGGCGGTATAACTTCCGGCTGCAGTTACCTGCTGCATAAATACCTGCATCTGGTTGCGCAGTATGGGATGCATTTTGAAGAAAGGATCGGCATTTACACTGCTGCCGGCAAATAATGTGGGATACCTGCGGGTAAAGGCTATATTATTCGTTGGATTGAGATAACCTTTTTGTTGCGCTTCTTCAAATGTTCCGGTACCGATAAAATCCATGTCCCAGTTGTAGCTGCTGCTCCCAACAGCCGGCTGATTGTTTACAACAGGGGTTGTATTCAATATAGCATATTGCATGCGTTCCGGATGCAGATTGTCTGCCAGGGTTTCCGCCCATGAAGGTTCAAAATTCAACACAAACTCCGCTATCGTTAATTGTTGCGGTGTAAGCGTAACCCAATTGCCGTTACGCAGTATGGTAACTGTTGCAGGGGTACCGTTTGCATGTTTATACTGCAATGAAGAAATGGTATAACGGCAGCTGCTGTTTCCGGAGCTAATGGGTCCAAAAATACCATTAATGTAATACTGCTTATTATCTGCAGTGCCTGTATGATCTTCAATATTAGCATATTGTCCGTAAGGGGGCGTTACATCCCGGAGCATCATCATGCGCAGGTTAGCTAGATAATTTTTTTGTTGGGCGCCGCCGCAAAGTTCTTCACATTGCGCTGATAACTTTTCATAGGCTGCTGTAGCCAGCCGCCTGTCGGTTTCAAGGTTCGCATTTAAGCCGTTATCTGCAATAAACCGGTTAAGGAAAGCCTGTTGTGAAGCATCCAGTTGCTGTTGACAATTAAGGCAGGGTGTAGCGCAGCTGTTGGTACTGTTCAAAAATACCTGCTTTTGCTCTTCTACAAAATCCTGCAGGGTTTTGCACAAATCAGTGGTGTCAAAAGCTGCCTGGTAGGTTTGCAGCGCCTCATCCCGGATAGTTAGTTTTTTGGTAATGGTATAGCTTCCCTCTTCCAGCACTTTATCGAAATTACGGGTAAACAATGCGGGTAAGTTGCTGCATGCATCACTGATATTACCAACAACGCCGGTATACACAAAAGGGTTGCCGCCAAATTGTTTGTTACCACAATCATCACTAATGGTAATTTCAAGGGTATAGGAGCAGGTATAACATATATCCGTACCTGCACAGTTGTTTATATTAACCGTGTCGGGCAAAAGTGAGTAGCTGAATGTATGGTTCCCTGGCTTTGCTACCAGTAACCCTTTGCTGCTTTCGATAGTAATGCCTTTAATAACATTATTAGAAACATTTGTGAGCGTTTTGGTAATATAGTCATCCTGTTTGGAAGGAAGACGCTCTAATTTCATACCGCCAGGCAGGTCTCCTGCCAATGCCGTGGCTACAGTGCGGCCGTGCATATCTATATAAGATACCTTATATTGCCCGTTAGCATCTCTCACCATATGTTTAAAATAATGCGAGGCATCTCCTGCTTCCGTTCCGAATAGTGCATCCAGTTCTGTTTGATCGGGATTGCCGTAGTAATACCTGGTTTCATGTTCTGTAGCCAACCGGTGATAGGGTCCAACACCGCTTTGTGCGGCAATGCGGCCCGTATTGTCCTGCAGGTATTTCGTTTCCGTGTAGGGGAAACCGTTAGCATCGGGGATAAGCTTATTGTTCCCTTCTGTTTTTTGGGGATTTTGGGGCGAGTAATATTGAGCAGCGCCGCCCTTCTCCGGATCTAAAGCAGGTGCAGCTCCATCGCAGTAGTCGCGGTTTGGCAAAAGCTTATCATAATTGTCTTTATAATATTCAGTTGTATTCAGGAAATGGTTGAACCCCGGCGTATGCTTTATCAGTTTGCTGATGGTGGGAGCGGGGAGTACCTGTATAACAGGTCTTCCCTGATAATCGTAAAAAGCTTCGGCAACTACGGTTGTGTTTTCCGTATTGTCTTTGGTAACGGTTTGCCGGTTTCTCAAGCTGCCGTCAAAATATTGTAAAACACTTTTGCGCCTGCCTTCCTCAGCAAAGCTCGTTGATGCCTGCCAGTTCAATTTGTCTTCGTGACCCTGCTTACATTCAAATGTGTTAGAGGCGCTCCAGTTGGCTTCTGTACGCTGCCCCGAGGGCTTTACCTGCACCGGTCGCACCCTGAAAATCAGCCAGCCGTGGTTATTGTATAGCAGCGGAACAGGATAATGATGTACCGTATGGTTTAAGGTAACCCGCGCCGCGTTATTTTTAAATACATTTTTTTCAAAGTATTCAGTGCCGGGACTGCCATATACATGGGCATCGTATGCCGGTTGGTCAATATAAGTCCATTCCAGGTCGTATTCGTCTGCTCCTTCTGCCGGTTGCCAGAAAACATCCAGTTCACCGGCATCGTTTTCCAAAGGAGGATTAAAATCAATTTGCGGAACTTTATTTTCATCACAATCAAAGTTGTATACTCTTTCTATCTGCAGCTCATTGGTTATTTTAAGAGATGGCAGGGGGTTCCACCCTTCAGCGCTGGTAGTAACGCTTACTATGTTGAGCCTTACCCAAACAGCATTTTCAAACACAAAACTGTTTTTTGTTTTGATCGATTTTCCTTTTGCGGTATCGTAATTAATAGTGAGGGTTTGATTTTCGGCAAGTGAGTCTTCATTATACGGCGCGGTTTTAAAGCTATAGTATAAACGGTATACGATGGTTGCTTCAAAAGGTGATCTCAGGAAAAAAGGAGATGCTTCGTCAATGGAAAATGTAATGATGTTACGGGTAAAGGTTGCTTCGAACTTATGCGGGTTACGTTCCTGGTCGGCGTAAAAGCCCATATCCTGCACCTGGGCAAAGGAGCCGGGCTTTAGCTGGCCAAGGTATCCTTCGAGCGGGGCAATAATAGCAGGCTCTTCAACTGCCCCAACGGTATTCAGGAAGCATATTCCCAATATCAGCATGCACAGGTGTTTTAGCATAAGCCGGGTGCTTTTTGGTTTGCGGTTTGGTCTTGCCTGCTCTCCGCTTCTTTTGATCTTTACTTCCTTCGGGCAGGAAGGGGTAGTGCATCAGCTTCAGCAGAGAGTGGCAATGACCTGGTGTTGTTATTCCTTTAATGCAGTAACAATATGGCATTCATCCAAAGCTTCTCCTGTCGTTGGCCTGTTATTTCAATACACATTGTTTACTACTGAATAACTTTCATAGGTAGCAACGGTTGCCCATTTATTGTTTTGCTTTTTTATAAATTTTGTATAATCAAAAATGGTTTCTTTAAAAGCCGCTTTACTATGCTCCAAAAACTTAGCGGTAATAATAATGCCATTGGGCTTTGTTTTACCGGCCTCCAGATTTTGCGTTGCCCGTTGTATATAATCTATTCTTTGGGGCAGGAAGGTGTTTTTGTTATAGGTGATGGAGCACCGGCTGTAATCAGATTCAGGCGCGAAATGAAATACCAGGGTTCGGGTAGCTTTATTGTCTGTGATGGATACGAAATGTATATTAGCTGCTATGAAAGCGGAATCCCAGTCGTCAATTACCAGTCTTCCTTTTTCAATAGGGGCGGTAGCATTGGTGAGCACTATGGTTTTTTCGTTATGATATATGGCGGCATTCACACTGTCGTTTTGAATGAATTCCATATTATCCGTTTTGCAATAGTAATTGCTGCCTTTTATTTTGAAATAAACAGTAAGGGCATCTGCTATTTTTTCCGGGGCACTTTCCATTGCGTATTGATATTGGATCGTAAAACTATTATAACCCGTGCCGGAATAAGCATTCCTTATCTTTTGCAATTCTTCTGCAGCAAGGTCAAAATGCTGGGTATAGGTATTGCCTGTGATCAGCAGCAGCAGCAATAAAACGACTGGTGTTCTCCCGGTTAATATCATGATGTTTTATTTTAGGCTATTACGGGTTTCTTTAATTGTTTTAATACCGCGCTCCGTTTCCTTCTTCACCCGTGTCAATGATCCGTCATCATCATATTCATAAAATGTAGCGTAATTATTTTCGTCCAGCTCGCCCATCAGCCGGAGGCTTACGGCATCGTACACAAATGATCTCATACTGGCATTGTATGGAAGAAAGCGCCAGTCGTCAAAAAATATTTTTCCCGAATTGCCCCTGTTGCCTGCCGCTTTCAGATAGATCTCCATTTTTTTAGCACCTGCGGGTATTATTATCGCTTCTTCAATCCTCTGCCAGCCTTCAATAATATTTCCTGATGGTTTCAGCAGGTCGTGCTGTGAAAAGTAGTTACCATATTGGTCTGTGTAATAGATCTCAATTAACGCGTTTTCATAATTACCGCATTTACAGTTTGTATCCTCCTTTGCCCATGCACTTACCAGGTAGGTATTACCTGCGGCGGGCGAAAACTCATCATAAATGATATTGTCTGAAGTTCTTGTACCCTCCCAACTTATACAACGAGTTGTGTTTTTAACAATAGCTGCTTCCGCTGTACGCACACTGTTATGAAAATTGCTTACAGGTATGATTTCAGGATTTATAGCATTGGGTTTTTTCCAGTTAAGAACGGCAAGCCCTTCCCCTTCGCCATCGGTATGCTCTACTCTTATTTTATAGTATTTGCCATGGTACAATTTTACAGGATCACTGTACAGAGAGGTATTCCGTGCATTGCTAAAATATACCGGGTCATTAGGGAAAGCATTCAATACCAGGTTATCATCTATCCATAATTTAAAAGCATTATCGGCTGCCACGCTAAACTGGTAAAGACCCTCGGGATCTGTATTTGCCGTACTGTTGCCTTTTCGAAGGGTCATATAGCCTTCCCATACCACTTTATAAAAATGCTGGTTCCTGGTTAATCCGAGCTTGTTCCGGGTTGTACTTCTCCTGTCGTAATTAATATCTACCCGGTCTTTTATAACAGGCGTCGCAGTGCCGGCACTGTAATTGTATGCGTCTAATCCGTAATTATCGTTCCAGTAATTGTAGTTGCTGTAAACAGTAGCTTTTAACCCGGCTCCGTTATTCACCCGGTTAACGGTGCTGCGAAAGGCTGTATCCGAATTAAACCGCATACCGGGAGATATCTCTGTGCGCAAAGTGTCTCCCAATTTGATCATTATTTTTACATCGCTTCCGGCAGGTATCCCCAGGCTGAATTTTCCGCTATGGGCTTCTTCATTAACAATATAGCGCTGTAAAGCTGTGGCAGGAATATGCTTTTGAATAGTGCACGGAATATCGCATTTGTTATTATTGTATTCATAATCCTCAAACCCTTCAAATGCCTGCTCCGTATATTTTGAATTTTGAGTAATAGCAACCGGCATAGTTTCATAGTACCCATACTGCACCGTATTGTATCTGCCAAGAGGATCTTTGTTTTCTGTTTCATATCCTCTCCGGTTAAATTGCGTGCTTTGTGTATTCCAAACCCAGCGAACAGTATCTGAACCGGCTGTTATTCCGTTTGTAGTAAATATCCAGTAAGGATTGAACCCGGTTATGGTACCATAGGTACGGATATTGGTGGCGCTGTTGTTTTCCGGAATACCGGATTCCGTTCTGTTCCCGTAATAACGGTATGCCTTATCCATACGCCAGTTACCCAATATACCCCAACGGTAAGGGTTAGTGGCAGTATCGGCTATTTGTGAAATACAGGCATCTGTGGCAACTGTTTGCTCACAGTAAAAGGAATCACATTCCTGTATAAGTCTTTCACCATTGCCACAGGCTGTATATTCAATGGTTAACTGCGGAGCCGTAGAGCAGGGAATATTTAATTTGGCGCCGGCATCATAACCATTCGTTACATTGCTGCAACTGGTGCATCCGGGAATAGCCAGGGCGGGCGCTATTGCAGCAAGCCTGTTTTGTTGCGCCTGCGCCTGGAGGCTGGTAATAATATTACTGTTGCCGGGAGCATATGCATTACATCCGTTTACATAGTCCTGTGTATAACTGTTGGTTGCCCAGAAGCAAACACGTACAGGTTCAGTGGTAAGTCCCTCCGGCGCTTCCGGACTTATCTGGATATAGGCGTCCTGACCGGGATCCCTTACCATCCCTGCTACCATATTTTTAACATCCACAATAAAGCTGTTTTGCTTTTTTGTGGCGGGAATAACGGCTTTGGTTAATTCATCAAGACTTCTGTTATTAAATATGTTTTGCGTTTTCGCATTGTTATCAGAAAGGGTATTCAGATCAAGATCATTGAATAAGTTCTTATTGGTAACCCTGTGCAGAATGGCATTGCTTTGAAGCCGGCCGGCATTAGGATCGAGTAATTTATGCGGCGTTGCGGCATTATGGTCGCGGGTAGTATAATCCCAGTCAAACCCTCTGCTGTCACTTTCTTCATGCAGCCCGTAATGCGGATACAATGCAAGGCTTGAGCTAACAATAGTAGCCCCGGAAGGGATGGCTGTAAGATCAAATTTCAACCAGCTCTTTTCCCTGCTCAGATACGCACAGGCTCCCCCGGGATTTCTTTTTCGATGCAATGATTCAAAATAGGGAGCATTGGTATAAGCCCTGTATTCTGTACCATTAAATGTACACCCCCTTCCGCTGAGCTTTTGATTATAATAGATGGAAAATGAACTTACCGGGCTAAGCACTATTTTCTTCACCGCGTTTATTTTTGTAGTAATCGTTTGGGGCAGATACCTGGCATCTTCGACTTTCCAGAGATCTTTATACGATTGCGCTGTGCTGTTAATTACCCCAATGGTGCTATCCAGCACTAATCTCCATTTCCCGGCTACCTGCTGCACCGGGTTTCGCAAGCTCCGGATATTGCCAATGCCGGTAGCTGCCATATTGCGCATGCCCGAGCGCAGTATTTGCAGGTCGTTTCCCGTTCCGGTAAAAAATTTACCGTTTTCATCAATGAAATACATGCCGCTTAGTCCTTTATTGTAGTGAATTTTACCGGCATCCACGGCCCATATTTTTTTAGTGACCGCAGGCATCATAACAGGCTGGTTACAGATACCCAAACCGGTACATATATTTATGCCGTTATTCTCCAACTGTTTTTCCAGCCCGTTAAACACTTTGATTTCATCGCCGCTTTCAAAATATTTTTCAATGCCCGGATACCCGGGAGCATTAATAAGCTTACCATTACTGAAGCTAACATTATGAAATACCGCACCAATATTGCTATACGCGCTTCCCATACCGCTGTAAGCCCAGTGTGCGGGATAGTTGAACTGGTAGATGGGGTCGTTAAATTCGTTTTGTGTTTTGGTCAGCAGCACATCTCCCGTTTCGCCATCATATAAAATATTTTCAGTTGTAACCAAACTGCCTTTTTCATATACCATCATCTTATCAACAATACCATAGCGCTGTACTACTTTAGTTATAGCTACCGAGCGGAAGCGGTTCATTTCAAAGTGGGGTATAAACCAGGGAAAAGGAATGGTTACAGGCAAAATACCAATCAGAAATCCGTCTATATTGAATTCCATGCCTGCACCCTGTGATTTGAATTCCTGTTCCCGCATGTCAACCATCAGTTCAATATCTTTTCCAATTTCCGCCTGCATATTAATATGCCCGTTGGCGGAGTCTGCAACTGCCACCGTACCGGATAATCGTTTAACTTCCGTGTTCTCATCCTGTACTTTATAATAATACTTTGTATAGGCTAAAGGGTTAGCCGGATCATTTTCAGGATAAGAAGCGGTACCTTTCAGCTTTCCGTTCATATCATTAATCTCTATTTTAAAACCCTGCGAAAAGGTCAGCGTTTTTTTGGAATACAGGTTCAGGATCTGCAGGAGATTTTCTGAATGATATTTTCTTTTTTCAAGCGGCGTATGCTCCACTATTGCGGGAAAATCATACGTGGTATAGAACTCCGATTCTTCGTAACCGCTTGCGGATTTAATATCTTTGTAATGAATGCCCCGCGTTCTTACTTTACTGTATCCAACGGAAGCGGAAGGAAAAAATGCTTCTCCCAGCGGATGCTCCGAATACATATTATTAACGGGAGCTAAAGGTGCTATCTGTTCATTATATTCTACAGGCTCCCTGAAAGGGTTTTCTTCATTGCCTATAATGGGCTCATAACTCGCCACCCCGCTGCTCATTACCGTTCTAACGCCATTAATGTCTTTAACGGTAGTGTAATCGTATTCCAGTCCGTACGTTGCCTCCTGTTCCGCACCTCCTGTCATTTTATTCCAGCCGTCGTAAATGGTTATCCGCTTCACTCTTAAGCCATCGCCATATTTTTTATACTCCGGGTTATTCAATCGTACAAAAGATTGGGCGGTGTTTACTTTTTTTGCCCATCCTCTGATCCTTGCCTGTACAGGAAACTTCAGGAACAGCTCGCTGATATTGCCCATTACCGCAAAAGTGGCTTTTACTACTGCCAGCGCGTCAAAGTTGCCGTTAAGGTCGGAGCCGGGATAAGCTTTGGATGGCAGGTTAAGCTTTAATACCTGCAATGCAGTTTTAACCAGCGGACTCGCGTCACCATCGCCGTGATTTATTATACCGGTTCCTTTTATTTTAATCCAGATAATACTATTGTCGGTTGTTAATCCGTAATCCTCGTATTGCGCATAAGTAGTAACCTGTTCATTACCGCTTCCATACAGGTCGCCAGGCATCTGCACCCTTAGCCGGAAATAAAGTTTTGAAGTGCCGGATAAATACTTTTCAAAAATTTCTTTTCTGACCGCAGCGGGCAGGGTAGCGCTGATGGCGGATGGGAGCCTGACAAATACATACCGGCAATCCTTAAACCCTTCTTCCGTCGTACTATATAAATTACCGGTCATATTACCCAGGCTGGCAGCGCTGCCAAAGCCGGCAATGGTGAACATTTGCATGGCTCTCCTGTTTTGCACATAAGCGTAATCGTCTGATTCATACTGTACATTTAGCCTTCCGCCGGAGGGGAGCACGATGTCGCTGAGCGTCCATGCCGCCGCATGCATAGCGGCTTTTGTGCTATCCCATTTCCCATTGTTCGTTTCATTACCGTTTTGAAGCGTATAGGGATAATCGGCATTGCTCATTTGCGCCGGGTTGTTCCGGGCATCTTTATAATTTCCCCAGCGATCGAAACCTTTTGGATCATAGCCGGGATTGTATGCCGCTTTTGGGTCACTGCCAGGATCATTTATATCCTTCGGATGATACAGGAAGACATAAGGTTTTTTTTGGCCTTTGTTGTTTTTGTTATAAGTGAACCATATCTTTTTTAAAGTGAGTTTTCCTTTGCCCGGAGCAGAGGAAGGAACGCCCAGGCAAAGCTCATAATTGTATTCAAAATGAACCGTTTTTACCGGTTTGGCCGCTTCTTTGTTTTTAACATAATCTGCTTTACTGTATACATCAATTTGTTTAAGATAGCGGAGTGGCTGCTGCATATCTGTTCCGCCATTTTCCCCTTTCGATCCAAAGGCGTCTTCCCGCAGTTCTCCCCGCTGCGGGTCATTCAGCGTAAAAGTGGCAATCATTGATTTTGATTCAATTGAATGCAGGTACCATATTTCTTTTTGGCCGTAGATATAGCTTCCTTTATCGTCGCTGTAATCTGTTTTCAACCCCTCGCTATAAGTGGCTTTATTTTCAGCAAGGGGAGTACGCCAGCGAAACATATAATTATTTCCATACGGTCTGCAATAATTAAATTTTACCGCGTCGCCCATATCGTCATCGGTTATACCATCCCCCGTTTTATCGGTATAGTCTGCCGAAACAATTCCTGTAAGCAGAAATGAATGTGCATAAGCCGGGATTTCTTCCGCCCCGTAAAAATTGTCTTTGCCTTTGGTGTTACGTATTGTATTATCTGTTCCGGGAGTGTATTCCACCAATCCTGTTTGTATATCAGCAACTGCTTTATCTGCACTAAAGCTTACCTCTTTCTGTATGGTATTATAAACGGGCAATCCATACACATACCTTCTGCCATCCGCATTCAGCACGGTTATTTCGGAAAGATGATGTTTTTTGCGAAAAGAAGTAACGCGGCTTTCAGCTATAATGGCTTCGCTATTCACCGGATTGGGGCCGTTGTAAATATCAACATCACATTTGCCCGCGAAAAAACTGTTTACGGGATAGATGCATATGCTTTTGTCTAACCCGAATAACGCCGCATCGGCAGCAGTTAAGTAGCTGATCACCTGGCTGCGCTTATCCCTGAAACGTTTTAGGGTGTGCAGTGAATCTACTTTTATTTTATTGCCGTACGGCAACAGGTTTTTATACCGTTGAATAAATGGCGACAGTGTGGGATCGTCATTGGCGCTCATAACAGGTAATACCGGGTCTGTATCACCTAATTTATCATAGTAACTTTGGAGGTTAATGGTTTTTTCAGCAGGATTTTTAAAGTAAACAGCTTCAAAGGTACTATCGGCTTCTTTAAAAGGCAGTTGTGTGGCCATCAGGTTGCCTTCAGTCCATGCGTTGTTAGCGGTTACCGCCGAATTTACCCGCACATCATAACCCGCATGTACAAGGTTCCCGGCGCCCAGATCCAGCGAAATACTCCCATCAAGACTTTTGGAACGCGTATCAGCATCCCTTACAAAACCAATGTCTCCCCGGTAAGGACGGAACATGCCTCCTGTGCCTTCTCCCGTAATACTATACACATCGTAGGTATAATTAGGGATGGCGATATGCGGAACAGGAGGAGTAGCGCGGTAGGTGAGTTCCTTTTCGCGATTATAATCGAGCAGGGCGTTTGGAATATCCCGGGCTTTTTGATAATACATGTAGCCGAAAGCCGGAAACTCCTGTTTTTTATCATCTTCGGCTATGTATTGCCGTGAAAAAAAGCCGCCGAAGGAAATATTGGGATGCGTGCCAAAGACCTCACCTCCCGGTTTGAGGTTGAAGCTGAACTGGTAGCTGGTAAAAGATATATTAGCAGATGGCGTATATGCCTGGCGGGCAAATGAAATATTTACCAGGTCGCGCGAAGCGGTATAAAAAGAACCGGATCCGGATTGTTCATTATTGCGCGTGTCATTTTTATATTTCAAACGTCCTGTTGAGGCAATGCTTAAAGATTGCAGTCCGCTACGTGTGCTGAAAGAAGTGCCTGCCGAAAATCCATTAGATTGTATGCCACTCACTTCCGCGTTCCTGTTCCTGAATTCCATTGCAAAAGAAGGCGCAATGCTTACGCCACTCTGGGAATTGGATTGAAGTCCTATCCCTGCTGTAAGTGAACCCTTGCTTCCAACAGACGACTGATAACCTGCTGATGCATCTGCAGAAATACCTATTCCTTTATAATTATTGTAAAACAGGGAGCCGTTTAAACCGATATTAAAATTATTCAGCTCCAAACCAAAAAGTTCAAGCCCGAGTGCTACATTCCCGCCTGCTGTCCAGTTAGGGCGGAGGGAACTTGTTTTCGTAACCACATCTTCCCCGTTAAAATCATCCGGGAGCCCCCGCATATTCCTTCCTATAGTACCCGGATTGATGTTCCATCCCAGTCCTACCCAACTGGCTTCCTGGTCCATTGTTATACCGCTGCGGTAATGGATGTTTACAGCATAGCCGCCTGCATCTGCCAAAGGAATGGAATAGGAAAAATCACCACTGAATAAATCTACCAGGTTATTGCTGTTCACGCTTTGAAAGGATTGCATTTCAGGCTGCCCCGGGCCCGGTCCTGAAAATTTATTTTCTTCTCTCCCTTTTTTCATTGTGTAGCTTTCCTTTTTTGAAGGAACGGTTTGGGTAATATCAGCGGGTATTACCACCGGATAGTGTACAGCAGTATTACCCGGAATATTTCCCGGAAGAACAGGTGATGGTAAAGTACAGGAACCTAACACGTGAGAATAGCTGCTTTGAATGAAAGCGTTGCCCCATGCACCACCGTAAAGCGTACAGCAGAACTGTAAAAAAAATACCGATAATAAAATGGTAGCGCCTCCCTTACGGCGCCTGCTTAAAAACAGGTAGATCATTAAAATGGTGTTTTTCTAAGTTAGTTGTGTATCTGTTCTGCCTATTCTTCCTTCAGGTATAGAAACTTAAAATTCCAGGTTTCCTTCCTGTTGTTTATTATTTCCAGCAGGTATACCTGTGCATGCCTTAACTTTCCTGTTACAGTTAATTCCATTTCAATAAAATTCTGCCCGGGCTTCATATGCAGGTGACTGTTCTCCACTTTTTTTTGTTGCCCGTTCTGCCATTCATATATGGCTATGCTTACTATTGAATCGCCTGCTTCATTGTTATATTCGAATTTTATATCGCCCCGGCATATATAGGAATGGGCATCGTAACCCTTTGCCAGTTTAGGATAGGCACTGGTATCTTTTATAGCAACAGGGGAATCATTTTTGATGCCAAAGCTCCATGCTTCCGTTTGCTGCGCATATACTTCACCGTTTTTAGCGATGACCTGCCATGCATATTGCTTTCCCGGCTCCAATGATGGTGCAGCAGACGGGTATAGCAGGTAAGGTGCGGTAATATACTGCTGCATATATACCGGTGTATTTTTCTGAATGGCCTCATATGCATTCTGGCCTTTCTTCATCTCTGTCAAAAACAGTTCGTATCGCAATTGCGGTACCATTGCTGCGGGTGCGGGGGGCAGCCATGCAAAGCCGGGATAAGCGGTTTCTATCCATGTGGTATCCGGCGGGGAGATCAGTTGCGGAGGAGAAAGCGGCGCTATCTCCACTGGTTCACACGCTTCGGCAAAGGACTGGAGCGGTTTATCATCGTAGCTGATAACGGTATAGCAGATCATATACCTTCCTGCAGCCAGCAGGTTTGCGCTTCCGTTGCCTGATATTGGAGTTGTGCTAAAATAATTATACTGAACAGGCGCGACATCTGTTTCTTTTATTAAGGTAGCTCCTTTACCGGGTGTAAATGAACGGGAGGTAGCGGCTATTATTTTTTGACCGGTAACCATATCTGTCATTATCATTTGCAACTGCATTGCCCCGCTGTAATTACTGGTGTTCACTAAAAGCAGGTTCCACAACTGCTGTTGCTGCAACAGCCCTGCCGCAGGCAACCGGGGTGTTATTATTATTTGCGCTGCTGCCACAAGGTTTACAAACACCGCTATAAAAAATACCATACTGTTTTTCAGGTTGGTCATATGCCCTGTTTAAAATGTTTTTGAATAAATGACCCGGCCCATATCATTGGGTAGCAGAGTTTGTGACTGCCCCGGTAAGAATCCACGCTCCAATGCAATGCTTATTTCGCCCAATTTTGCCAGTTCTACCTGCGCATTGCCGTAATAGCCCAGCCTGTTGCTGCTATGGTTCATCCTGTTCCATTTGAGCCCTCCGCCCATGTTCAGCCATTTGGTTAGCCGGTAACTTAATCCCTCATCTGTGGTGGTTAAATGATAACCAGGACTATAGCTTACTGCAACCGAGCTGTTGAATACAAACCCGTTGCCGCTAACACTATGACTTAGCAGCCACGTGCCTGCATTATAATACAGGAAATGCTGTTGTTCCTGATGATTAAAGAACCGGGTATACATGACCGTTGTAAACAGGTAATGCTGTTTAAGCCGGTATGCATAATTAATAGTTGCCATTGCCATATTAAAACGGGTTTCCATAATTTCGTTCCCCACTATGTTCAGTTGTGAAGAAGGCATATACCCTGCGGTAATCACAGGCCACTTTTTTAACCGGAATGTTGCCTGTATACTTTTAAAAATGGTATTGCTTCTATAATTATAAATACTATAAGGTGAATTGTACGCATTGTTCTTTATAGCTGCTGTAACAAACAATTTTCTTTTAAACAAAAACTGATCTGCTCTTACCTGCCATGCAGCATATTGCGCGTTGTAATTAAAAACAGTAAAGGATTGAAAATTAATACCTGTGCGCTTGTATTGCCCGTAAATGCGGGTGCCGGTAGCCGGAATACCGGAAAAGAACTGTACGGCGTACGCTTCGTTACTGCGATCGGATAAAGCGGATATCTTTGATGCAGCGCCGTCCCGGCTGTTTTGTAAAGAAGCATATCGGGGATAGGAAGATTTGGCAATTTCCGCAAGAACATAACTGTTCTTATTAAAATAATATCTTCCCTCAACCGAAAAGCCTAATATACTATTGGTTAACGGTTGATGGGTACTGGTAAACCCCTGTCCCTGTTTCCTGCCCCTGTATAAGCTAAGTATTAAGTTATTACCTTCTTTTTTCCCTATACCGGTCCTTATGAGTATAAGGTATTGTTTTATATTGCCATTTCGGCTGGCAATAAAATCGCGGTAGCGATAATCCACTGTACCTGCGGCAACTGCATAGTAAAAGCGGGAACTGTATTCCACATTTATTCCTGTAACGCTTATGTTTTTTGCTGTAAGCTCAGTGTAGTCAACGCTGCTGCGGCCAACAGCAAATTTTTTTACAGCCATTAGCTGTTTTATCCGTTTATAGATTTTGTTACTGTCTAATCCATATTTTTTTGCCTGATCCTGCAACACAGAAGGATCATTTGTTGCATCTGTTAGTTGCCTGGCAGAATCTATAGCCAGCCGGGTTAATGCTTTTGCCTTACTGTATTTTTCTTCCCACTGTTTTACTTCTTCGGAAACTTGTTTGTATTGTTCTCTTTTTGCTATATATGCTTTTACATAATCAATAGCGTTTTGTTGCCTGATGCTCATTACGTTCCGGGTAACAGAAGATATGCCCAGTTTTTTAAAAGCTGCAATTTGCTTCGTCTTGCCCGCAAGCGCCGCTCCTTTGTGCATCCATTGGGTATTACCGGCATATTCTTCTTTATAGACAGGTGTATTTTGCAAGTAGTCGTTTATTTTTTCTTCCAGCATTGCTTTATTGTACTCCGAAATATCCGTGTTACCGGTAATGGCTGCAATAGCCTGCCTGTTATCGGCCAGTTGCTGCACCTGACGGCCATGTTGCAGCCACTGAGCGAGTTGCTGCTGTAAAGCATATTTTTTTTGCAGTTCGTCATATAGCAACCTGTCGGGTGCGTTACGGCCGATCCTTTCTGTTATTTTAGCTTTTAGCTTTTCTTTTAAGGCAGATTGAAAAGCTTCTCCGTTGAATGCAACAGTGGCATCTGTATAGTTCTTAAAAAGAGGGGAATTGCTATAGCGCATTTGGATATGAACCGCTACAGGCAGTACTTTTTTAAGCGTTGCATACATATTAACGCGTACGCTGTGTTGCATGATATTGGTGCCCAAATAAGGCGTATCAGCAGCAGAGCGATAAAAAAAGTCGTAGTTCATATTACCATGCAAAGTGAGTCCGGCAGGTAAAACGGCCGGTTCTTTTGAAACAACCGGCTGAGCCTGAACGGGTAAAGAGGAAACCCGGGAAACCCGTTTAGCAAAATAGTTCCCTTTGCAAACGCCGGCAATAAAAAGAAAGTAATACCAGATACTGTCGCCTGCATTGTAAAATGCCTTTACGGGAAGCGCTAAGCTATCACGCTGTGTATTATATATTACGGGGAATAATGAAACGGAAGATTTTAGCCTGTGGTTCAACTGCTGCGCAATGGCGGACATGGGAAGCAGGCATAGTAAAAACAATATAACTTTGGTGTTAGCCAAGGTGTTTTACAGGTGTGGTGTTAGCAAATAAGTTTCATTGCTAAGCTAAAATAAAGATTGATAAATCGCAAATTAATTTTAATTTTTTTTTAAAATCCGGGAAAAACGTTTTGAACGCTTTGGTACTTATTGTTAAATCGGAGGCTGAGCAATGGATATTTTACTCCATCAAAAGAGAAAAAAAATCCTCAAATTTTATTGGCTCTTTATGCAAAGTTTACAGCAAGCAGACAACTCTGCGCTATGCAAAACCCCGCACCACACAAATAACCTAACTTCGCAACAGTTACTGCCGTCTTACCAGGCATCTCAAAATATACATATGCAAACCACAGATCCGCAGGTGCAAATAAAACAGGAACTGGTTAACAGCATCATACATGGATTCGGTATCCTCTTTGGTATTGTTTGTATTCCCATCCTCATTGCCCTGGCAACCAAAAGCGAAAACACGCCCGGCATTATAGGCGCTGCCATTTACGGGTTTTGTTTTTTGATGGTATTTACTTTTTCCACTTTGTATCATGGCTTCCAGCATGCCCAAACCAAAGAAGTGCTGCAGATACTTGATCATATCAGCATCTATTTTCTTATTGCCGGCACCTATACTCCTTTTTTGCTTATCTATATGAACAATGCGTTTGGCATTACCCTGCTGTCGGTATTGTGGGCATTAACGGCATTGGGTACCGTATTTAAAATATTCTATACCGGGCGATGGAATAAATTGTCTACCATCATCTATTTAGCAATGGGATGGATAATGGTAGCAGGCGGACGTACTTTTTTTGTAGCCCTGCCGCAACCGGTGCTGATCATGCTTCTTATTGGCGGCGCCCTGTATAGCCTGGGTGTTATTTTTTACCTCTGGCATAAGTATACCTATAATCATGCTGTGTGGCACTTTTTTGTGCTGGCGGCAGCCATTTGTCATTATGTTGCCATTTTACTGGCGGTGTAACAGCGCCTGCATCAGATAGTAACCTATTGTTGCGTAAACAATATTTTGTCTTATTTATATGTGAGATGAGAAACGACAGATTTCACATTCTCACGTTTCCCGTCTGCCGTTTTACGCTTAGCTTCACATTACCACGCGGGACTATATTTCACCCGTTTGCTGATAAGTAAAGCCAGAAGCGCTAATTTTGCATCCTCAAAGGAGTTAGTTAATATGAAGCGTAATGAAGCAAAGGAGATGACGATCAGCATGGAACAGGCAGCGCAGCAAACTGTTTTTCCCATACTTTTCGCCATCAGTTTTTCCCACCTGTTAAACGATACCATACAATCCATTATCCCTGCTATATATCCGCAGCTCAAAGATGCTTTTTCTTTAAGCTTTGTACAAATTGGATTGATAACCCTCACTTTTCAGTTGGCTGCATCACTGCTGCAACCGCTGGTAGGATTATATACCGATAAAAAGCCGCAGCCCTTTTCACTGGCCACAGGCATGGCCTTTACTCTTACGGGGCTGGTATTACTGGCAAACGTGGGCAGTTTTCCCGGCGTGTTGCTATCTGTTGGGCTGATTGGGGTAGGCTCATCCGTGTTTCATCCCGAAGCGTCCAAGGTAGCCTATATGGCCGCCGGCCCGCGGCGCGGCCTGGCGCAGTCTATTTTCCAGGTGGGCGGTAATGCCGGCTCCGCTATCGGTCCATTGCTTGCGGCTTTCATCATCCTTCCCTACGGCAGGCATAGCATTTCATGGTTTTCCGTTATCGCGCTCCTGGCCATTTTTGTTTTATGGAGGGTGGGCTTATGGTATAGCGCCAGTTACCTGCATATCAGCAAAAAAGCAAGAGGCGCCGTCATCCCCCACCATCTCTCAAAAAATAAAGTAGTCGCTTCCATTGTCATACTCCTGCTGCTGATCTTTTCCAAGTATTTTTATATGGCAGGCATCAGCTCTTATTTTACTTTTTATGTAATACATAAATTTGGCGTGGGTATTCAGCAATCACAGCTCTACCTGTTTGTGTTTTTAGTTGCGGTTGCCGCGGGCACCCTGGCCGGGGGACCTATTGGCGACAGGATCGGCCGCAAATACGTGATATGGGGCTCCATACTGGGCGTAGCACCTTTTTCATTAGTACTGCCTTATGCCAATCTTTTCTGGACGGGTATTCTGATCTTTATTATTGGTGTTATACTGGCTTCCGCATTTTCTGCTATCCTCGTATATGCGCAGGAGCTGCTGCCGGGCAAAGTGGGTATGGTGTCGGGACTGTTTTTCGGATTTGCTTTTGGTATGGGCGGCATCGGATCGGCGCTGCTGGGCAAGCTGGCTGATATTACCAGTATTGAGTATGTGTACAAAGTATGTTCCTTTTTACCGCTGATCGGGTTGCTTACAGGGTTTCTTCCAAATTTGAAGCAGCGAAAGGTATAATGGATTGCGTGTGCTGCCAATGGTGAGTTCGCGCGGAGGTTAGAGAAAACAAACGATGGAGGATTGAATCTGCCGGCTAAGTAAATGATTCACAAAATAATGAAGATCATCCTGTCGTTAGGTGAATAGAAACAATTATACAGCACGATGAAAATAAAATGGTTGCATCTTTTTATACTGATAATACTTGTTGCCACAGGAAATGCCCAGAACAACTCTCAGGATTTTGATTATGGGAGAGTTGAAAATGGGAAATATCTCAATTCATTTTTACATTTTGAAATAACCCTTCCCGCTGGCTGGGTTGTTCAAAGCAGGGAACAAATAGATTACCTTGCGAAAAAAGGTGCTGCTTTAGTAACCGGGGATGATGAAAAGATGAAAGCGGTTTACAAAGCCGCGGAAATCAATGTTGCCAATCTTTTAGGCGTTTACCAGTACGAATTGGGATCACCTGTTGATTATAACCCCAGCATTATGCTGGTAGCTGAAAACGTACAACATTCCCCGGGAGTAAAAAAAGGAAGTGATTATTTATTCCAGGCAAGAAAGCTGCTGGACCAATCTCAGTTCCAATATGATTATCTTGATACGGAATTTGAAAAGGAGGTGGTAAGTAGAACTGATTTCTATAAAATGAACACGGGGATAAAATATGCAGGGTTGGATATTAAACAAATTTATTTCTCTACTGTTATAAAGAGATTCAGCTTAAACATCATCATTTCATTTACAACTGATGAGCAAAAAGAGGTTTTATTGAAATCTGTGCACTCTATAGCATTTCATGGAGCTGGAAACTGATTCTTCTAAAAACTTAGAAAGGCAGTCAGGAATGCACTCCTCCTTTCATATAAACCCATAAGCATCTAAAAAGAGTTTACAATTCTTCTTCGCCTCATCCTGTTAGTAATAAAACACTGATGAGAACCTTCAGAAAGCTGATGAATATATCGTTTGGCATACCTTCGCCGAAATTACTTTTAGAAGCAGAATATGCTTTTAAATATCCCACGCTTGATGCAGCGCTCAAAGATATTTTAAACCGTTAATTTTACTACAGGCAACAAGCTCAGCATATACAGACACCGGGCGACTGGCTGGAGATATTACTACAGCAAATGATTTCAATATGGAAGCGCAATACCAACAGGATTTTCCTGTACCGCAATTGTTTTTAAATATTCCTGCAGATGCAATGCGGAATGCAGGACGATATATTGATTTTGCAGCGAAGGCTGTATCTGCTATTGATCCGACAGTTATTCAAAGAATAGCCACAGACCTTGGGTTATCCTTTGTACCCGAAAAAGAAAAAGAAAGTGAAGTATGTTATATCAATAGTGAAGAAGTGCGCCCCGAGTTCAAGCTCAGTTTTGCACCGGTTGATGTAGCCGATTACATTTTCGGGGCATTACACAGTCCTGCATACAGAATACAATGGGAAGGATTACCCGAAACCGTTTTGCCACAAATACCTTACCCAAAAGATGCTATTGTTTTTTGGGAATTGGTGAAGAGTGGCGAACAGTTAAGACAGATAACCTGAGCGAATGAAGCGGGTACAACCAGAAGCAGGTAACCGATAACAATAATAAAGGTTATTGCAAAAAAAAGCATAGCCACAATGCGGAAGTTGATATTTTTATTGGAGTTAAAGGATAACGGCATTATTGCGTGCTGCAGGCTTGAAAAGGAAATACAAACAATCAATCACACCATATTATGAAAGAAAAAAACCGTTTATTATCACGCAGGCAATTTGTTGCTACGGCTGCAACAGCCACTATTGCAGGTCCCATGATCTTTGGCCAAGCAGCACAGGCGGCTTCACGTAATGGAAAACTCAACCATGCCTGTATTGGCGTTGGCGGAATGGGCTTTCACGATCTGCACCAATTTAAAAGCCATCCCAATGTGCAAATCGTTGCGCTGTGCGATGTAGACGCCAACAACCTGAAAAAGGCAGCGGAGCTTATTCCCGGGGCACGGTTGTACAGCGACTGGCGGGAACTTTTTAAAAAAGAAGGAAAGAAAATAGATGCTGTAAATATAACCGTTCCGGATCATAATCATTTTGCTATAGCTATGCAGGCTTTGCGAAACGGTAAGCATGTATACTGCCAGAAGCCCATGTGCCATGACGTTGCAGAAGTGCGGATGCTTACGCAAACAGCGGTTAAGGCTGGTGTCATTACCCAACTGGGAACACAGATTGCTTCGGGTAAGGGTGACCGTACGGCCGTGCAATGGATCAAAGAAGGCGCTATAGGAAAAATCAAGCATGCTTACCTGTGCTCTAACCGTCCCGGAGCCATTGATACTTACCGGCTGGTTGGCCCGCGTCCCGCACAGGAACAGCAGCCACCTGCACATCTCAACTGGGACCTGTGGATCGGCACAGCACCTGAACGTTCTTATGCCCCTGAAATTTATCACCCTACCAAATGGCGGGCATGGCAGGATTTTGGAACCGGCTGGTCGGGCGATATTGGCTGTCATATTTTCGATGCGGTATGGAAAGGCCTCGGTTTAAAGCAGCCCATATCTGTTGTTGCGGAAGTACAGCAATCATGGAAGGATGCACCTGAAAGAAGAGCCGATACCTGGCCGCAGGGCGATCATATTACCTGGGTGTTCCCGGGAAATGATTATACGGAGGATACAGTTTTATCGTTAGAATGGTTCGACGGCGCATTTTACCCCCCGCAGGAAATACGATCCTTATATAACGGTAAAGAATACCCTGCGGAGAGCGCCATGCTCATAGGAACAGAAGGCGCCCTGCTGATACCGCATGGCGGAATGCCCGTGTTATTGCCCGAAGATAAATTTAAAGCGCACATACTTCCGCAACTGGAAGAGCGCAATCATTATCATCATTTTGTTGACGCCTGCCTGGGTGGGCCAAAAACGGAATCGCATTTTGCACAGTCGGGGCCAATGACGGAAGCTATCATTCTTGGCACCGTAGCCATAAGAGTGCCAGGCCAGTTGCTGGAATGGGATGCTGTGAGCATGAAGTTCCCCAACTATCCTGAGGCTGAAAAATATTTGCGCCGCCGTTACCGTAAAGGCTGGGAAGTGAAGGGCATGTAGTGAGTGGTGAATAGTGAATAGCAAGTAGGATTTGCAATAAAATGTTTGCTGTTGCTGTTTGCAGGGTAGGGTAACGGGAATAAAAGCAAATTATTGAAGCAACCGGATGTAGATCATTATCGGTTAACCGATTTATTCAATGCTATATTAACTATTTGTGAACTGGTGCATATTGTCGTTTATAATGCGGAGTTTTGAACCGGAAAATGTATTTGTATTAAAAAAATAAAGTTCATGATTAAAAACTGCATTTGCATCCTTTCGTTTTTATTATTGAGTTCAGTTGTTTTTAGCCAGCAAAAAAACAATAATAAGAAAGCGAAGAATATTATATTAATGATTGGCGACGGCATGGGAACGGCACAGATCTTTGCAGGCTTAACTGCCAATAACGGAACGCTTAACTTAGAAAGGTTTCCCTTTAGCGGTTTTCATAAAAGCCAGCCTTCAGAAGGATACGTTACAGATTCAGGCGCCGGTGCAACCGCTTTTTCCATTGGTAAAAAAACATATAATGGCGCTATTGGCGTGGATGCTACAAAGCTGGCACAGCCTACCATTCTTGAGATAGCCGAACGAAACAAGCTGGCAACGGGAATGGTGGTGAGTTGCGCGGTTACCCATGCCACGCCGGCTTCTTTTATAGCCCACCAGCCTTCAAGAAGCATGCAGGAAGAAATAGCGGCGGATTTTCTAAAAACAGATATTGATGTTTTTATCGGTGGAGGAAGAAAATATTTTAACCAGCGTAAAGATGGACGTAACCTTTTAGACAGCCTTAAAGCACGCCGGTATCAGGTGCTGGATACATTAACAGATATCGTAAAAGTGACCTCAGGCAAATTGGCCGGCTTCATAGCAGACGGCGAACCGCCGAAAGTATCAGAGGGCAGGGGCGACCAGTTGCTCCAGTCAACGCACACTGCTTTAAAACTATTGCAACAAAATAAGAATGGATTTTTTTTGATGGTAGAAGGTTCGCAGGTTGACTGGGGTGGTCATGCCAACGATATAGATTACCTTACTACTGAAATGATTGACTTTGATAAGGCCATTGGCGCCGCGCTTGACTTTGCAATAAAAGATGGTAATACGCTTGTAATTGTTACAGGAGATCATGAAACCGGGGGGCTTTCTTTAAACGGAGGCGATATGATATCCGGTAAAGTGACTGCCAAATTCACCACCAAAGGACATACCGGGGTGATGATACCTGTTTTTGCTTATGGCCCCGGTGCCGAAGCGTTTGGGGGCATATATGAAAACAATAGCATTTTCGATAAAATGATGAAGGCCTTCGGGTTTAATTAAACAAGTACTTTAAGTCATAAGGGTTGACAACCCTTTTTAGAACGGTCGTCAACCCTTATGTTTATGCAGGCATTTTGATAAGCTTATCCGAATGGCAGTGAAAGAATATTCTATCATTCATGCTATGGTTCATTATTAAAACTTCTTCTGCACTGCTTCTGCATGTTGGAGATGTGCTTTTAATGAAGGAACAACATTTTGTAACAATGCCTTTAACTCAGCATTTTCCGCTTCGGGTATTAAAAGGCCTTCTACCGCGCCAATTACGGCTTTATGATAGGTCACTTCATTATCTATATATGCTTTATTGAAAGCATTTCCCTTTTTTGAACGCAATGTTTTTTCGGTTTTTTTAGCATCAGCCAGTAGCTTCTGACTAACGGCATTGTCTTTGGGTGTAACGCCTAATTTTGTAACGAGCGCCACTGCCTGGGCAATTACCGCTTTGTGATTATCGGTCATCATGTCGGCAAATTTCAGAATATCCTCATTTGTTGACTTTTCTTTCGCGATGGCCGCATAATCAATGTCAATCTGGTTAGCCACCACAGCAACCGAAGCCACTTCCGCATCCGAAAGTTTGGGGGTATCCTGTGCGCTGGCAGTTGTTAAAAATATAGCAGCAGATACAATTGCAGTTGCTAAAAACGGTTTTAATACGCTATTCGCTTTCATGTTTATTATTTGAATTAAAAGAAATTGGTAATAATAGTTAGATGGAAGAAAGGCCTAAAGGTTACAGAAAAGAGCATTTTATTCATTGCAGCATCGTTGCGGTATTTACGAATCAGGGGTGTTTATTATACCTTAACCTGAATTGGGATGTCCGGAAATGAAATCAGTTTGTTATTATCGCTGTTTCTGAATTTTTACCACATAATCTAAGTACACAAGTTTTTAATATAGCCTGTGTTTTCCTATGACCCTATTTTGCCTGTGTGTTGATCATCGAAACATATAACCAGGCTCTCCCTAAAAATTTAAAAGGTCGACAATCTTCAATCAGATTATCAACCTTATTATTTTAACCGGCAAAACAACCGGAAAGCTAAAACTTTATGCGTTCCTGTTAATGCAGTTCAGATCATTAAATGCCACTTCCAGCCTTTTAATAAACGATTCTTCTCCTTTACGCAGCCATACGCGTGGGTCATAGAATTTTTTATTGGGCTTATCCTCACCTTCCGGGTTGCCTAATTGTCCCTGCAGGTAAGCTTCACTCTTTTTATAATTACCCAGCACGCCTTCCCAGAAAGCCCACTGGAGGTCTGTATCAATATTCATTTTAATAGCGCCATAGCCAATGGCTTCACGGATCTGGTGCTGCGGTGAACCGCTTCCGCCGTGGAACACAAAATAAACAGGCTTGACTGCGGTTTTCAATTCTTTTTCAATATACACCTGGCTGTTGTTCAGGATCTCCGGACGCAGTTCTACGTTCCCTGGCTTGTATACGCCATGCACATTACCAAAAGCGGCTGCTATGGTAAACAGGCTGCCCACTTTACCCAGTTCAGCATAAGCATACGCTACATGCTGCGGCTGGGTATACAATTTATCATTATCTACATTGCTGTTGTCTACCCCGTCTTCTTCACCACCGGTAACGCCCAGTTCAATTTCAATGCCCATCCCCAGTGGCTGCATACGCTTAAAAAAATCAACAGAGGTTTCAATATTTTCTTCAATGGGTTCCTCGCTCAGATCAAGCATATGCGAGCTAAAAAGCGGTTGTCCTTTCTCTTTAAAGTATTGTTCGCCGGCATCTATAAGTCCGCTGATCCATGGGAGCCATTTTTTTGCAGCATGGTCTGTGTGCAGTATTACGGGCACACCATAATATTTAGCTACATTATGAATATGCAGTGCACCTGAAACTGCGCCTGAAATATTGGCCTGGAGCTTATCATTCGGCATTCCCTTCCCGGCAATAAATTGCGCCCCGCCGTTAGAGAACTGAACAATAACGGGTGAGTTTACCTTTGCGGCGGTTTCTAAGGTTGCATTAATCGTGTTGGTTCCAATGCAATTTACGGCGGGTAAGGCAAACTGGTTCTCTTTTGCGTCTTTATATAACGCTTCCAGTTCTTCGCCAAAAAGCACTCCGGCTTTATACTTTTTCATACTATGTATTTGATTTTTTAATATTGAACAGTTGCTAATTAACGCGTTTAAATGCGCGGTAAAGCGCGGCGAAGATAGTATACTTCATTTTCATACAAAATTTCTTCCTGCGGGAAATCAGGTGTAAACCTGTGAATCCTGCCCGGATGCCATCTTTTTATCTGCCATATACGTATATAATACATAACCGGCAAAAGCTGTACAAAGGATTTATTTATCTTGCAGGCAGCTTTGGTTAAAATTTTTAAAAAAATAAAGCGTTTTCAATCAACGTTTTACTTAAAATCATTGTCCTATTAAATAATACATAAACTAACTGATATGGTCTTTCATAAAAAGGAGCCTGCAATAACAGCGTACTTCAGGCAATTTTCAATACTACCTTGCCTTACATTGATTGTACTATGCTTCTTTTATACCGGATCATATGCCGGGTATTCCAGTAACAACCACCTGCTTTTTCAATCGGCCATGCAGGATTCTGTAAGGATAAACGGAAAAGTAACAGACGGAGATGAACAAATTGCGCTGGGCGGGGTATCTGTTGAAAACCTGAGGAGCGGTGAAGGAACAATGACCAATAGCAATGGTGAATTTACCATAGCAGTCAGGAACGGCGACAGCCTGCAGTTTACCTTTATAAGTAAAGCGCCTAAAATTGTTATTTACAGGGGAGAAAGTTTTCTTAATGTAGTATTAGCCAAAAGTGAAGGCGCCTTAGCAGAAGTGGTGATTACCGGTTTTCAAAATCTTGATAAAAAGAAATTTGCCGGTGCTGCCACTTCGCTAAAAGCAGATGATATTAAGATGAACGGTGTGGCCGATGTAAGCCGTATGCTCGAAGGCCGCGCTGCAGGCGTAGCTGTACAAAACGTTTCGGGAACCTTTGGCGCTGCTCCTAAAGTGCGGGTTCGCGGAGCCACTTCTTTAAACGGCGATAATAAACCTTTATGGGTAGTGGATGGCGTGGTGCTGGAAGATATTATCAATATTTCCAATGATCAGTTGTCGAGCGGCGATCCTACTACGTTACTGGGGTCGGCTGTGGCAGGACTGAATGCCAATGATATTGAAAGTTTTGATATCCTTAAAGATGCTGCCGCTACTGCATTATATGGCGCAAGGGCCATGAACGGGGTAGTGGTGATCACTACCAAAAAAGGACGTGCGGGCAAAACAACGGTAGCGTATACAGGTAATTTTACTACACAGCTTAAACCCACATATGCCGATTATAATATTATGAACTCCCTGCAGCAGATGTCTATGCTGGGGGAACTGGAACGTAAAGGGTCTTTAAACCCTAATATCCTTAACCGTGCCGATAACGGAGTATATGGAAAGATGTATGAATTAATGAACGCTGATGATAACGGAAATTTCCCGCTCCAAAACACCCGGGAAGCAAGAGCCGATTTCCTGAAACGATATGCTGCCGCTAATACCGACTGGTTTGACATTTTATTCCGCAATAACCTGGTGCAGGAGCATTCACTAAGCATATCCGGCGGTACAGAAAGATCGCAGAGCTATTTTTCGATGAGCTATTATGGTGACAATGGCTGGACCATAGCGGATAAGGTTAACCGTTATACAATTAACTTCAGGAACAATTATAAATTTTCCGATAAGTTCTCCGTTGGATTTGCCACCCTGGGCTCTGTTCGTCAGCAAAAAGCACCGGGAACCCTTGCCCGTAATCCTAACCCGGTAGAAGGGCAGTACGACCGCGACTTTGATATCAACCCTTTCAGCTTTGCATTAAATACCAGTCGCACCATTACCGCATATGATGAAAACGGGAACGAGGAATACTTCAGGCGAAATTTTGCACCTTTTAATATTATCAACGAACTGAGGAATAACTTTCTTGATATCAACATCATAGATTTAAGACTGCAGGGCGATATCAATTACAAATTCGCTAAAAACTTTACGTATGAATTTACCGGCGCACTGCGCTATGTAAAATCAACCCGCGAGCACCAGATCACTGAAAACGCCAATATGGCCCGGGCATACAGGTCGGCAGGAACAGCTACTATTGCTCAAAATAATAAATTCCTCTATCGCGATCCCGATGATCCCGAAGCGGAACCTGTTGTTGTGTTACCTTATGGTGGCTTCTACAACAGAGCCGAAGATTTTTTACTGAGCTATGATTTCCGGAACAGCATTAATTATTCCACTGTTATAAATGATAAACACTCGGTAAACCTGCTGGGTGGTATGCAGGTAAAATCTGCCGACAGACAAAACTTTAGCAATACCGGTTATGGATATCAATACGATAACGGCGGCTTGCCTGCCATAGATTACCGGATACTTAAACAAACGATTGAAAGTAATTTTCCTTACTATGAAATGGGTAAGGATTATGACCGGTTTGTTGCTTTTTATGCTACCGGCAATTATACCTTCAATTCCAAATATAACTTTACGGCTACGGGCAGGTACGATGGCTCAAACCGCCTGGGCAAATCAAGCACCGCACGCTGGCTGCCTACCTGGAGCGTGGCCGCATCATGGAACGTAGACCGGGAATCTTTTATGCGGGGAATAAACTGGCTCGATAATTTATTATTAAGAGCGAGCTATGGTTTAACGGCTAGCATGGGGCCCGCCAATAATTCTAATGTAGTGCTGAGAAGCATTAATACAAACCGGCCTTATTTGTCTGAAAGAGAATCCGTAATTCAACTGGCTAATCTCGAAAATTCGGAGCTCACCTGGGAAAAATCATATACCGGCAATATTGGAGTAGATGCCAGTTTGCTGGAAAGAAGGCTGAATATTAGTATTGATGTTTACCAGCGGAAAAGCTTCGACCTGATCAGCCTTATTAAAACCTCCGGTATTGGCGGGGAAGCCTATAAAGCGGCTAACTATGCCGATATGGACTCCTGGGGTGGTGAATTGCTCCTGGGTGGAGAGATCATACGCCGGAGTAACTGGGGGTGGAAGAGTACCTTTACTTTTGGATACAATGAGAACAAAATTACCAATGCCAAAAATATTCCCGATATTTTCAGTCTTGTAGTAGCAGAAGGAGGCAATAAAGAAGGATACCCGGTTCGCAGCCTGTTTTCACTCAACTATAAAGGGCTGGAACACAACACCGGTATCCCGCAATTTGTAGATGAAAATGGCAAAACCGCTGCTGCTGTATATCTGCAGGATCAAAAAACGGAGCACCTCGTGTATGAGGGACCTGTTGATCCGCCCTTTAACGGTGGTTTTTCGAATACCTTTCATTACAAAGCATTTTCAGCAAATATTTTCATCACCTACCAGGCGGGTAATAAAATTAGACTATACCCGGCATTTAAAACCTATTATTCGGACTTGGATGCCATGCCCAAAGAGTTTAACGACAGGTGGGTATTGCCCGGCGATGAATTACTAACGAATATTCCTTCTATTCTGGAAGCTTTTGAAGCAGCGCAACTGAATGCCGCCTATCCTTATAATAATTATAATTACTCAACACAAAGAGTAGCCAAAGGCGATTTCATCCGTTTAAAAACTGTATCCCTTTCTTACCAGTTACCCGTAAATACTATACAAAGTATGGGGCTTAATAGTTTGTCGGTAACGGCAGCTGCAGCCAACCTGTGGCTTATATATGCCGATAAAAAATTAAAAGGACAGGATCCTGAATTTTTTAACTCGGGTGGTGTGGCGCAACCTATTCAAAAACAAATCACGCTTTCTGTAAAAGTGGGCATTTAATATCATTCGATTATGAAAAAAAAATTTATATACTTCTCTGTTGTATTGCTTGCGGCTAACACCAGTTGTAAGAAGTACCTGGAACATTTACCGGATAACAGAACGGAGCTTAATTCGCCTGAAAAAGTATCGCAATTGCTGGGTACCGCGTACCCCCAGGCAAATTATATGGATTTTTGTGAATCTTTATCAGACAATGTTGCCGATAAAGGGGTAGGGGAGCAGGATATTAGCAATGCGAACGCTTATATGTATAAAGATGTAACCGATAACCAGCAGGATTCTCCCGAATATTACTGGAATGCCTGCTATGCCGCTATAGCTGCCGCCAATCATGCCCTGGAAGCCTGTAATACCGCTGAAAACCCCGCCGATTACCAGGCCCAGAAAGGAGAAGCACTTGTAGCCAGGGCCTATGCACATTTTATGCTGGTAACCTTGTTTTCAAAAGTATATGATCCGGCTACTGCTTCTTCAGATCCGGGTATTCCATATGTTACGGAGCCGGAAAAGGTGGTGATTAAGCATTATGAAAGAAAAACGGTAGCATATGTATATGAAATGATTGAAAAAGATCTGCAGGAGGGGCTGCCTTTGCTGGTTGATCAGAAATACGCGGCTCCCCGTTATCATTTTACCAAAGCCGCGGCTAATGCCTTTGCAGCACGTTTTTATCTATACAAAAAAGAGTATACAAAAGTTGTTGAATATGCCAGCCAGGTTTTTACTACTTCCAATATAACTACCTTACTACGCCCGTGGAACACTACTTACCTTACTTATACTTACAGGGAAATGTGGGCAGAATATGCTAAAGCCAGTCAGCCGGCTAATTTACTGCTGGGAGAAACACCTTCCTGGTGGGGCCGGTATTATTACAGTGTGCGGTATGGTATGACATCCGCGATCCGCGATGAGATTTTTGGAAGTAATGTTACTGGTGGTACCTGGGCGTTCAGAAACCATATTTATACAGCCGGTACCAATAATTATATGATCCCCAAGATCAATGAATATTTTGTACGCAACTCTGTAAATGCCAGCATAGGAGTAGGCTATATTATGGTTCCGCTTTTTACTGTGGAAGAAGTATTATTTAATAAAGCCGAAGCTAACAACGCCCTTAATAACACCAACGATGCGTTAACGGATATTAACAGTTATGCTTCTACCCGTATCGTTGGATATAATTCAGCAACGCATCGCATCACTGAAACGAAAATTAAAAATTTTTACGGCATTTCCGATCTGCAGGAAGGCATCCTGCAAACCATTCTTGATTTTAAACGGGCGGAATATGCACAGGAAGGGATGCGCTGGTTTGATATATTGAGACATAAGATTGTGATAACGCACAGCACAACGGAAGGTGATGTAATTGAGCTGGGGGAAAATGACCTGAGAAGAGTATTGCAGATACCCGAATCAGCGGAATTATCAGGAGTGGATTTAAACCCAAGATAGACATAGATGATGCAGATCAATAATAATAAATTCATAAATCACAATATGAAATCTTTACAAACGCTACTGGTTGCCTTTTTGTGTACTGCGGGAATGCTATCCTGCGGGAAAGATAATATTTCGGGAAACGCAGATGATATCCCGGGGCTGGGGGGCGATACCTGGGTAAAAGGCCCTGTTGACGACTGGATACTCAGTAACCTTACTGTGCCATTGAACGTGTCGGTTAAATACAAATGGGACCAGTCGGAAATGGAATTCAATAAAATCATCGTACCGCCCGATGAAGAAAAGATAATACCCGTGCTGAGTGCGGTAAAGCAGGTATGGATTGATAATTATGTTGCCGAAACCAACGCGTTGTTCATGAAGAAATATTGTCCCAAATTTTTTGTACTGGCGGGAAGTGCAAGCTGGAATATGGATGGCACCATTACGCTGGGTCAGGCAGAAGGCGGGCGCAAAATATTGCTGTACCAGTTAAACGATTTTCGTATAAAAGGCATGGATGGTTATGTGCCGGAAGACTCTTTTACCGTGAAACAAATGTTTCATACTATTCAGCACGAATTTGCCCATATCCTGCATCAAAACGTGATGTATCCGCAGGAATTCAAACAAATATCCGTGGGCAATTATACTTCTAACTGGAACAATGTGAGCGATGAAGCTGCTAACGAGATGGGATTCATCTCCGCCTACGCCATGTCTTTCCCCGACGAAGATTTTGTAGAAATGGCTGCCATTATGCTGGTAGAAGGCAGGGCATGGTTTAATATAATGGTAAATAATCTTAGCAGCGAAGAGGCACAAACCAAACTGAAGCAGAAGGAAGCGATGCTGGTCAATTATTTTAAAGACGTTTGGAACATTGATTTTTACAGTTTGCAAACCCGCACAAGGGCATCCATAACAGCGCTGGTGAAATAGGTTTAAAGAGAAAAAAAAATACACAGATGAAAAAGATCGCTTTATATATTTTATCAATAACGCTTTGCCTTACGGCATGCCGTAAAGACGAACCGGTTTTTGATCAGTCGCCCGATGAGCGCATTAATAAAACATTGAACGACTACCAGTCTGCGCTTGTGAGCTCGCCAACCGGTTGGAAGGCAACGGTTATACCGGGCAGTGGCGGTATTTACCATTTTTATTTCAGGTTTAATAACGAAAACCGGGTATTCATGTTCTCGGATTTTGATACCATTACCTCCAAATACCAGAAGGAAAGCAGTTACCGTTTAAAAGCATTGCAGCAGCCCACCTTGATTTTTGATACCTATTCCTACCTGCATCTTTTATCTGATCCCGACGCTACAGTAAACGGAGGTGCTTATGGAAGCGGACTGATTTCCGATTTCGAATTTTCCTTAGACACTTTATATGCAGACAGCATTATACTTACCGGTAAAATGAACAACACGAAACTCAGGCTGGAAAAAGCATCGCAGCAGGAGTTAAACGAATGGCAAAATGGCGAATGGGCTAATGCGGTATCTTTTACCAATGTAACAAAAATTAAAAACTATTTTAAGCGGCTTACGCTTAGCGGTGTTGAATATGAAATTTTTGTTGACCCCGCTTCAAGAACCACCACTTTGCAATGGCTTTCGGGTGGAACAATAAAGCAGTTCTCTACCGCTTATTATTTCAATGTTGGAGGGGTAGTGTTTGAAACTCCGTTAATTAACGGTTCTCAAATTATTAATGAATTTACGGATGTGTTCTGGAATGAAGCCAGTCAAAGCGTTAACCTTAGGTCGGGTAATAGTACCGGTATTATTGCAGGCGCCATTAAGCCGCTAAAAACAGATGTAAGCGCTCCGCAAAGATGGTGGCAAACCGCAGTTAATGATGAAGCATACTGGGAGTCGTATGCGGGCTTTCATGTAAATGGCGTAGATGACGCTTTTGGAATAAATACCCTCGGCAGATTTTATTCACTTATTTATTGGCCCGAATACGATACAGGAAACGATTTGTTTGCACCGGCGTTTGTAAATGCTGCAGGAACAGGTCTTGAGTTACAGTATGGAGCAGCCCCGGATACCCCGGAGTTTACTGCCGATGGAAGAGCGGTATTTAGCCTGCTGGGATTGTATGGGTCTTATCCTGCTTCGGGGCCTGCAGCGCAAACACTTGCAAAGTTATTGATACCGCAGGGGTATTATTTTATACAAACCAGTTCCACCACCTATGACATGGTTAGTGCAGATGATGCCAAAACCTGGATAACGTGGAATTATTAAACCTGGTAAGCAAAGTATAGAAGCGTTTTTTAAATGCCAATCCCGTATAAAAGATAAATTGCTGTTTTATACTAAAGGCTAATCATTAATTCATTATTTTTAGTCATCTAAAAACTAAAATAATTCGTTATGAAAAAATTGACATTTCAGATAGCCGCCGTTGCATTTATGGCGGTAGGCATGTTATTTACCTCCTGCTCCAAAGAAGGGCCCGAAGGTCCCGCCGGACCAGCAGGAGCAGCCGGTCCTTCAGGAGCACAGGGACCTGCGGGTGCTAAAGGTGATCCCGGAACTGCAAATGTTATTTATTCACAGTGGCTGGATGTAAGTTTTGATGAAAATGGAATAGCTATAATTTCTGCCCCGGGCTTATCAAAGGAAATATTAAATTCAGGGTCAGTAAAAGTATATTGGAATCTAAATACGGAAGATGATCCGTTTGTTGTTTCCCTCCCTTGTTCTGTGATAGCCAGCATATTGTTTGATGTAGAAGAAACAGCCCCGAATATTTTCATTGACCCATATTTTTCTGAAGATGAAATTATCCTGACGTCTAATTACAATGTCTCAAGTGAACAGGGGATATCTCAATTCCGTTATATTCTTATTCCCGGCGGTACGCCTGCCGCCCGTAAAGCATCTGGCATTGACTGGAACGACTATAACGCTGTTAAAAAATACCTCAACCTGAAAGATTAATTTTTTATTTTTTGTGTGCAGCCTGCAGCGTTACCTCAAAAATGTAGCCCTGCAGGCTTTACTTCTTACGGTAACATAAGTTGAGAAAAACTACTACTATTATATATATTTGCAATACAATGTATTAAAAATACTATGCGGAATATCCCTGCTACTTTATCCGTCCTTTTGCTGATATTCACTCTTTTTTCATGCCAGAAAGAATTATCGTTTGAAAAAGATTCAGGCAACAACCCGGCTTCATTGCTGGGAACCTGGAAGTTTCTTGAACTTAGTGTAGCGGTAGAATCGGGCTCCACCTTTGATTATGGAGGCATCCCTGGAAGGATTGTGGCTACATATGCTGCCACTACACAAAACAACAAGGGATTTCTTACGGTTACCGCCGATAAAATGGAAACAACTGATTTGGGGTACAGCATTTCGGCCAAAGTTAAAATCATTACCTATCTGGGAGGCATCCCGGTTGATCCGCAGCCGCAGGAAGAACAGCTTGATTTTGATTTGCCCTCCAGCAGCGCCAGCAGCGATTACCAGCAGGTAGGGAGCGATTCACTCTATTTCCCCAACGGTCCCATTTTTGACATCCCGGATACCAATGGCCAACAACTGCCGGGCGCTTCAGATCCGGCAGGCGCCAGGTTTACCATAACCGGTGATACGCTCGTGATAAAATCAGCCGTAAACAAGTCAACTATTACCAGGCAGGGTAATAGTGAGTATGAGGTTACTCAAAAAGTGAATGGAACAGCTACTTTTCTAAGACAATAAGAAGAAGATGATCAGTCTGCCAATCCTGCCGGGCCCCATATCCATTCCATTAGCTGCGCGGCATTTCGCCGGTTATTAAAATGCTGATCAAGCAACGCCTGCCGGAACGCTATCGCTTCTTTTGTAAATGGCTGATGATATAAATCTTGTATAGCAGCTTTAAAGTCCTTATCATCTTCCGCCATTACGCAGGCATTTTCCATACCCGTTCCTGCCACCATAGCCGTGTTTGCAACACAATGCCTTCCGCAAAAAACAGCGTGTAAAAATTTTAGTTTTATTCCCGTAGTGGTAAAGGAAGGTAACAGGTTGATCTGCGCATCTTCAACTAATTGCTGCATTTCTGCCTGTGAAGGGTTTTCAGCTACGCTGATATGCGTATGAAGCCGTACTTCTTTTTTTAAAGAATGAGAAGGGTTTTTACCGGCAATGATAAAGGGTATCTTCAAATCTGAAAACACGTTTTTAATCAGCCATAATGCCGCCTGCTCGTTTTCACCCACCGATAAATTACCCTGGTACAGGCAATACGATCCTTTTCCTTCCCTGCATGCCACCGTATTCCATGCTGTAAAAACAGGCAGATAGCGTGCATTGTTTATATCAAATATGAAAGCATATCTTCGGGCATCTTTTTCTGTTACTGTAACAATGAAACCGGCTTTACGGGCAATCGTTCTTTCATACCGCTTCAGCAAAGCACTTTCTGCTGTATAATATATTTTATGAAATAATGAAGTGGTATTGTGTGATAATTGACGGTAGTATTCAAATTCAATATTGTGCAAACGCAAAATCACTTTTCTTCCTGCCAGCTTATTTTTATACAACAGGTAAGTGCTGTGTATACCTTCCAGCAATACAGGGTAATGATCTTTAGAAAGATTGCGTAATAATGCCGGATCGGCACGCGAGCTAACAATATACGGTATTCCTGCGGTCAGTTGCCGCCAGCCTCCGGAACGTTTATAATACTGAACCGTTTTACAATATTCCAGCAAAGCATTTTGTTCGCCCCTTCCGTATTCATAACAATGCAAATGAATGCTCACACCGTTTTCATGCAGGTATTTCAGCTTGTAATACAGGTCGAACACGCCGCCATAGTCGGGCGGATAGGGCACATCTAAGCAAACGATATGTATATGTTTTTCCAATCTTAGTGCAATAGGTTCCGGTAAAAATCAATCAGCTTATTTTCTTCATTTTGCCAGTTGTATACCTGCTTTGCCGCCAGGCAGTTTTGCCGCAGTTTTTCGTACAGTGCGCTATCTGTTAATAAGGTATTGATATGCCTGGCAATATTTTCTGCAGACAGGTCTGTTATCAGCAGACCAACCTCAAACTCTTCATTAATTTCCCTGTATGCCGGGTAATCTGCGCAAAGCTGAGGTATGCCCGCATGTATATAATCAAAGAAGCGATTGGCAAGAGAATAATAATTGCTCATACCCTCCCTGTCAAATAAGGTAATGCCGATGGTGGCCAATGGTGTAATTTTTTTTAACTCATCGGGGGCAATCCTTCCTTTAAAAATGACTTTATCTTCCACCCCATGTTTTTTCACCAGTATTTTTACCTGCGGCATAAAATTGCCATCGCCACATATCACCAGGGGCACATGAATATATTGCATGGCAGGAATAAGTGTTTCAAAACTCCTGCCTTCGTTAACCGCTCCCTGGTACAAAAGAAAGGTTTTTGTTTTTTCCGGTTGCTGTTCGGGCTTATGCAAAGCCGCAATATTCCTGATAACGGAATAGTTCACACCATACATTCTTTTAAATTCCTTTGCTATAGGTAAATTAACCGTATATCCCGAAGTGAATCCGGGTACTGCAAATTGTTCTACTCTTTTCCAGAAGCTATAAATAAGCGGCCGCGTACGCACTTCTTTCATTTCACAAAACAGTTCATGCGCATCATATACACGGGGTATTCTTTTTATGCGGGAAACCAGCCAGCAGGGAAGAATAGTATCCAGGTCAATGGCACAAAGCCCATCCATTTTTTTGAAAAAGAGGTAAAACAATAGCCTGGTATTAAATTCAATATAGAATAATTTGCCCTTAGTAAACCAGCAAAAGATCCGAACCTGCCGGAAGGAGTGGGGCTGAAGGTGCGCGGCTCCTCTGTACCGCCGCCCAACCAGCACAATGCTATAATTTTCACGGGCCAGCGTAGTGCATATTCTTATCATCCGCTGGTCGTAAACCAGCTCATTGGTGACAGTGAAATAAATGGTTTTCAAGAATAATTATATTATATTAGTCCGCATACCCGCGTAAATCTGTTCAATTATTTCCACGGTTTTTATTCCGTCTTCAGCCATAACAGCATCATGCGCCTTTCCGTCAAGGCTTTTTAAAAGGTTTTCATATACTTTATCGTGGTTACTCATGCTTCCGCTATAAAATCCATATTCATTAGCGCCTTTACTTTGCGGTATTGGCTGAACAGGATAATCCTTAATACGCTGGTATTCCAGTGTATTTAGGTATTGTCCCCCGATTTTGATCGTTCCCTTTTCCCCGAACAGGGTAATGGATCCTTCCATGTTAGACTGATAGCTGTTGATGGTAAAATGCAGTGATCCGATTGCCCCGTTCTGCATTTCCATCTGCACAACACCCGTGTCTTCAAACTCAATGCAATCTCCGTGCTGGTAATTACGGCCGATAGCACGGATATTTTTTACATCACCCAGCAGCCAGTACAGTAAATCAATAAAATGACTGAACTGGGTAAACAGGATACCCCCGTCTAATGCTTTGGTGCCTCTCCAGGAATTCAGATAATAGGATTTTGGCCTGTTCCAGAAGCAATTAACCTGGAAGCTGGATATCGTGCCTAACCTGTTTTCCCGGATGATCTTCTTTAGCTCAGCTACCGGCGGATTATACCGGTTTTGTTTTACCACAAACAATTTTCTGTTGTTTGCATTGGCAGTCTGCAGCATATCCCGGGCATCTTTAACTCTAATGGCCATCGGCTTTTCGCAAAGCACATGCATACCGTGTTCCAGGGATGCAATGGTGTGCATGGCATGCAGTCCATTTGGGGTACAAACTACAGACACATCAATTCCATCCTCCGATTGCAGCATATCCTCAATATGGTAATATGCTTTTGATTGGTACAGCGCCGCCGCCTCGTCTGCTTTTTGCCTGTTGGTGTCACAAACCGCCCGGATAATGCCATGTTTCTTTATCTGTTCAGCATGCCTCCTGCTTATTTCACCACATCCCATCAATACAAAACTGTATAATTTGCCCAAACATTTAAATTTTCCGGAAAATTACGGTTTATCAAAAGTATTTTCGGTTTTGACAATCAAAATCACTTTCAGATATAAAAATATTTTATTATCCTTGTAACTCTAAAACATATTTAGCTATGGAAAATTTGCAACCCGATCAGCCAGTTGTTGCGGCTAAACCCCCAAGGCCGGTATTTCTTACTGTTTTATGCATTCTTACCTTTATTGGAAGCAGTTGGGGAATAATCAGCGGCATAACCAGCTATCTTTCCGCTAATGCTACTTCCGGCATTGCACAGGCTGCTATGCAGGACGCGAGGGAAAAGGTAGAAGATGAAGATAATGCCGGATCAAAATTTGCCGAAAAGATATTATCCGGTACCAGTGAAATGCTTCAGCCGGAAAACCTCAGGAAAAGCGCTTTATTCAGCATTATTGCTTCGGTGTTTACACTGTTAGGCGGTATATTGATGTTTGGATTAAAGAAAACGGGATTCTATAGCTATGTATTGGGTACGGCAATAGGTATTGCAGGTCCTTTTATCGCTTTCGGTGGCGGAAACTTCCTTACTATACTATCATCGTCCTTTATCGCTTTTATCGGAATTCTTTTTGTAATATTATACGGGCTGAATGTAAAGCATTTGCGCTGAAAAATAATTCTATGAATAATTCCTGTTTTTGTGATCTTTTACTACCTTTGCGGCCAAATAAGAAGAAGATATCATTGGATGTTTAAAAAAAATTGAGATGCCAACATTAGTCGCCGACAAAAAAACAAAGATTTTTGCAGAATTTGGTGGAAAAGAAACCAATACAGGATCTATTGAAGCGCAAATAGCGCTGTTAACAGAACGCATTGCTCACATTTCCAAGCACCTGCAGCAAAACAAAAAAGATTTTTCCAGCAACAGGGGCCTGTTGCAATTAGTGGGAGAAAGAAAAAGTTTACTCACCTATCTTAGTAAGCATAACTTGCAGGGTTATCGCGGGCTGATCGAAAAATTAGGACTCAGAAAGTAACGTATTCGTTAAGTATAACTATTCCCAACGGCCATGTTGGGAATAGTAGTTTTATGACGATCGCTCATTATTTTATTTAACTACACGGCTTGCAATGCCACGGTATTCCTCCCCCCTGATGCCCCTGATTGCAGGTCTTAAATTCAAATCATTTTTATGCTCTCTCAACCTATTGATGTATCATTTGACCTTGGCGGCGGACGTACCGTAACTATTGAAACCGGTAAACTGGCACGCCAGGCCGATGGCTCCGTTGTTGTACGCCAGGGTAATTGTATGATATTGGCTACTGCAGTAGCCAATAAAGAACCCAAGCCCGGACAAAGCTTTTTTCCGCTGAGCGTGGATTATATGGAAAAATTTTCTTCCGCAGGCCGCATTCCCGGTTCCTTTTTTAAGCGCGAAGCCAAGCTGAATGATTACGAAGTGCTCACCAGCCGCCTGGTTGACCGTGCTTTACGCCCGCTTTTTCCTGATGACTATTTATGTGAGGTTCAGGTAATTATAACGCTTGTTTCAAGTGATACTGAAGTAATGCCGGACGCTTTAGCCTGCCTGGCTGCGTCTGCGGCATTAGCGGTTTCTGATATTCCCATTAAAGAAATTATTTCTGAAGTGCGGGTAGCAAGGATTGATAATGAATATGTTGTTAACCCTACCCGTAGCGAACTGGCTAAAGCTGATATGGACTTCATGATCGGAGCTACAGAAAAGAACCTGATGATGGTGGAAGGTGAATCCAAAGAATGCACCGAAGAAGACCTGGTGAAGGCGCTGGAGGTGGCCCACGAAGCCATTAAGCTCCAGATTAAAGCGCAACAGGAGCTCAGGGATAAAAAAGGGATTACACAAAAAAGAGACTACCCCAGGCCTGTGCAAAACGAATCTATTCTTGAAAAAGTAAAAGCTTTTGCTAAAGATAAAATTTATGAAATTGCTAAAGCAGGTTCTGCCAAGCATGAAAGAAGCGATGCTTATGCAAAGCTCAAAGAAGAACTGGTTGCCAGTTTTGGTGAGGAGCCTGAAGAAGAAGATGTAAAACTGGCCGGCAAATACTTTGAAGACCTGCAATGGGAAGTGGTAAGAAACATGATCCTTGATGACCGTACCCGTTTGGATGGCAGGAAATTAGATGAGGTACGTTCCCTGGCAATGGAAACCGACTTTCTGCCAACACCCCATGGTTCTGCCTTATTTACCAGGGGCGAAACACAATCGCTTACTACCGTTACTTTAGGAACACCTTTGGATGAACTGCTGGTAGAAAGCGCTGCTAAATCTGATTATTCGAAATTCATTTTACATTATAATTTTCCTCCTTTCTCAACCGGCGAAATCAAGTTTTTACGTGCCCCCGGCAGAAGGGAAATCGGGCATGGAAACCTGGCCCTGCGTTCATTAAAGCAAATGATGCCAGGAAATGATTATCCCTACACGGTTAGGGTGGTGAGTGATATCCTGGAATCAAACGGCTCCTCTTCCATGGCAACCGTTTGTGCAGGCTCTCTGGCATTGATGGATGCCGGCGTTCCTTTTCCCAAGCATGTAAGCGGGGTGGCTATGGGATTAATTACAAGAGGAACAGATAATAAATATGCTATTTTAACCGATATCCTGGGCGATGAAGATCACCTTGGTGATATGGACTTTAAAGTTACCGGAACCCGGGAAGGTATTTGCGGGGTACAAATGGATATTAAGATAGACGGGCTGAGCATGAATACGATGCGCGAGGCATTAGAACAGGCGCGCAAAGGGCGTTTGCACATATTAGACGCCATGTATGATTGCATAAGTGCCGCACGCGAGGAAGTGAAACCGCATGCACCGCGAATGGAAAAACTGTTCATTGATAAAGAATTTATTGGCGCCGTTATCGGGCCCCAGGGTAAAGTAATACAGGAAATTCAGAGAACAACAGGAACTACTATTAATATCGAAGAAGTAGGCACAGTAGGGGAAGTAAGTGTTTTCTCTCCGGCTAAGGAAGGATTGGATAAAGCCGTTGCCTGGATAAAAGGCATTGTTGCGGTTCCTTCTGTAGGCGAGGTTTACGAAGCCACAGTAAAAGGAATTAAAGAATTTGGGGCCTTTGTAGAATTTTTGCCTGGTAAACAGGGCCTTTTACACATCAGCGAAATTAGCTGGAAACGTTTGGAGACGATGGAAGGCGTGTTGAAGGAAGGCGATGTGGTAAAAGTGAAATTAGTAGGCGTTGATCACAAAACAGGAAAGTTTAAATTAAGCAGGAAAGCGCTGATGCCTAAGCCTGATTTTGCTCCCAAGCCCCGTCCTGCAGCAGACCAGGAACGCGGATCGGCTGAGTCTAACGCTCCCCATAATTGATCTTATTACATTACTAATTTATAAAAGCTACCTGCATCACACAGGTAGCTTTTTAATTGTTAACGATGGAAGAGAAATACATTGAAATAATATTTGAGACAGGAAGCAGGGAAATGGGCGAAATATTGATCGCCTGCTTACACGATGCTACGGAAATAGAAGGCTTTGAGGAAAGTGATGGGCTGGTAAAAGCATATATTCCTGCAACAAAATACTATGAAACATTTTTTGACAGGTTCCCTGTTCCCGGAAACATAAAATATACCCAATCGGTTATTGAAAATAAGAACTGGAATGCAATATGGGAAAATGAATTTGAACCTGTAATTATAGATAATTTTGTAGCTGTAAGAGCTGATTTTCATGCATCTGTAAAGAATGTTGAATATGAAATTATAATTACGCCTAAAATGAGCTTCGGTACCGGTCACCATGCCACTACCGGCTTAATGCTGGAAAGTTTACGTGAATATAACTGTGCGGGAAAAAAAGTGGCTGATTTTGGAACCGGAACAGGCGTATTAGCCATTTTAGCCCATAAGATGAAGGCTGCGGAAATACTGGCTATAGACTATGATGACTGGAGTATAAATAATGCATCGGAAAATATTGAAAAAAACGAATGTGGAAGCATCCGGCTCATGAAAGCCGATCATTTTCCCGGCGAAGAAAAATGGGATATGATACTCGCCAATATCAACCTTCACGTTATCCTCACTAATATGCAGGATTTTCACCGAACTTTAAATAATAACGGCTTATTGATAATTAGCGGTATATTGCAGGAAGACAAAAACAAAGTGGAATCTTTAGCCGCCGGCCTTTTATTTTTTACAGATAGCATACGGCAAAAAAATAACTGGCTTTGTATAACGTTTAAAAAGGAAGCTGCCGCTTAAAGCAGATTTTAGTTGTGAAAAATAAATATATTTGCAGCCTACTTCAACCTGATATCTGATGAATGAACTTACATTGGTTATATTAGCTTACCTGATAGGTTCTGTCCCTACGGCTGTATGGGTAAGCCGATACTTTTTTAATATAGATATAAGAGATTACGGAAGCGGTAATGCAGGCGCCACCAATACCTACAGGGTACTTGGATATAAATGGGGCACCGTTGTAATGATCGTAGATATGGTTAAAGGTTTTGCCGCTGTGAAATTGGCCTACCTGCTGCCTTTCTATGTTGTTGATGAATTTGCAAGAACCAATTTTCAGATAGGACTGGGGCTGTGCGCGGTTCTGGGACATATTTATCCCATATGGGCCCAATTCAGGGGAGGCAAAGGAGTGGCCACGCTTTTCGGACTGGTGCTTGGTATTTCTCCCTGGACGGCTTTATGCTGCATAGGCGTTTTTTTGCTCGTGTTATTTCTTACCCGTTTTGTATCGCTTAGTTCTATCCTGGCCAGTTTGGCCTTTCCCGTATTCATTCTCGTTATTTTTAATGTAGATAACCATGCCTACCGCATTTTTGCTGTGGCTGTTGCCTTGCTGGTAATGCTTACGCATCAAAAAAATATTTCCCGGCTTTTAAAGGGAAGCGAAAATAAGGCGCCGATATTAAAATACCGCGATCGCAGAAAAATGAGGCGCTGAAGCATTTGCCGTACAAAATAACATATTCAATTATTTTTGGTACAAGAATTGAATTAGCAGCTAACAATATTGATTCAATCAAAAATACATGAGTTCAAAATCACTTTTTTTCATCGCACTGGCGTTTTTAACCGTATCCTGTACACGAAACGCCATAACAGGAAGGAACCAGCTACAATTATTACCGGAAGCCGAGTTACAATCTATGGCTAAAACGGAATACCAGACCTTTCTTTCCCAGAACAAAATTGTAAACACTACGGTAAGCAAGGACGCTGAAATGGTCAAGCGTGTAGGGAACCGCATCGCAAAAGCGATCACCGACTATTATACTGCTGAAAACAAAGGCGATATCCTGCAGGGGTATCAATGGGAGTTTAATCTTGTAGATTCAAAGGATGTAAATGCCTGGTGTATGCCCGGAGGAAAGGTTGTAGTGTATACGGGTATACTGCCTGTTACACAAAATGAAGCGGCGTTGGCAGTGGTGATGGGACATGAAATTGCGCATGCCATAGCACAGCATGGCAATGAACGCATGAGCCAGGGGCTTCTTGCTGAAGGATTAGGCACTGTAGGAAGTGTATTAACCTCGGGTAACCCCACTGTAAACAATATTTTTAATACGGTATATGCGCCCGGTGCCCAAGTCGGAGTATTATTACCCAATTCCCGTAAGCAGGAATTAGAGGCAGACCAATACGGATTAATTTTTGCCGCAATGGCCGGTTATAATCCAAACGAGGCTGTTCCCTTTTGGGAAAGAATGTCTAAAATAGGGGGAGGAGAAAAGCCACCGGAGTTTCTAAGCACCCATCCTTCCGATGCCACACGTATTGAAAAAGTTAAGCGCTATGCAGAGGATGCGATGAAGTATTATAAGCCTGTAAAATAATACCCGGCAAGACATATTTTCTGCAAAATTCAAGGGGAGCGCATTCTTCATGCAATTTCTTTATTATAATAAATTGGTCATACGGCATAATTTTACTATCTTGCAACTCTTTTTGCAACATTTAAAAATTGTGTTGAAGCATGATGCAGACTATGTTTGAAAAACTTCAACTTACTGAAGAAAAGAATTTACTGATTCAGGGCCTTCCTTCTTCCATCGAAAAACAATTTGCCAAAATTGCATTTGCCAAGAATGTTACTCCGCTGCTTAAGTCAAGGCGGATAGATTTCGCACTCCTGTTTGCCATTAACGAAACGCAGTTAAACGGTATATTAAAAGAAGTATTACCTGCACTGGATGAAGAAGGAAAGTTATGGATCGCCTATCCTAAAACCACTTCTAAAATTGTGAGTGATCTGAACAGGGCCTGCAGTTGGAAAATGCTGCATCAAAATGGCTTTGAAAGTGAATACCAGGTAACGCTCGACCATGTGTGGACGGCTTTACTGTTTAAGAAACCTGTACATGTGGAGGAGTTCACTCCCTTCATCAAAGAGAATGCGGCTGCTGTATCAACTCCGGTTCAAAATAAAACCCGTACAAGCCGCTATGCTTCTTCCGGGAGAACCGCGAATGTAGCAGGGGGAAAGTAACGGCAACTTCACCCTTAGCGCCGGATATCCGGCTATTTAAAAATGACGGTTTCGTATGCTGTTGTCAGCGTTTTTTCAAGCTGTTTAAAATGCAGATGCGTTTGCATTAAGGTAAGTTGCTCTTCTGCTGAAACCGTTTTCTCCAGGTCGCGTTGATTTTCATCTATCAGTCTTTTTATTTTCCTGAGTTTAAGGTAAATTAAAGTAGAAGAAACTTCTTCTTTATACCGGTCTTCGCGCGTAAGTAAAGGGCCGTCATAATGATCCTTCCAGTTCGGGCTTAATTCATAGCGGGTATCCATTAAGGCCACTACTATGGCGCTGAGCTGCATATCCGGATGATATAAGAAACGTTGGGGACTGGGATCAATGCCTTCTTTGATCCATGACTGGTAGGTTTCAATAATCCAAAGCATTTGCTTATTGTCTATTAATTCGTGTAATCCGTTGATTTCAAATTCTTCGAAAAAATAATCTGCTACCTTGCGCTTTTCATCCCAGGCATACCCGCCAAACTCAATTAACGCCCTTGCCATATTCCGCTCAATTAATTCATCTTTATTAAGCAGGGTTAAAGCCTCCTCTTCTGTGGTTGCTGTTTCCTGTACCCCGGTTTCAGCGGCTAATTTTGCATCGTCTGATGCCATTTTATTTTCCTGCTTCGTGATCCGTTCCCTGATGAATTTATTAACTAATGTATTTAGCCCGGTTTCATCAATTTTCAGCAGGCCGGCGCATTGCCTGATATAGTCCTGCTGCTTGGTAAAATCTTCCGCTTTGTTCAGCCGCGATATGGTTTCCGCAATACGGTTTACCACAGCCGCTTTTTTATTGGAATCGCTCCCCGCATCTTTCAGCGATACTTCCAACTGAAAAAGAACGATATCTTTTTTATTGTCTGCAACAAATTGCTTAAAGGCCTCACCGCCTGTTTTATTTACATAGCTGTCCGGATCCTCATTACCGGGTAGCAAAACCAACTGCACGTGCAGTCCTTCTTCTAAGGCCAGATCAAGTCCTCTTAACGCGGCTTTTATGCCGGCAGCATCGCCGTCATAAATAATGGTAAGGTTAGCCGTATATTTTTTAATCAGCCGCAACTGATCCGGTGTCAGCGATGTGCCGCCGCTGGCTACTACATGTTCAATACCCGCCTGGTGTAATGAAATTACATCGGTGTAACCTTCAACCAGCAGGCACTCATCTGCCTTATCTATTGCCTGCCTTGCGAAATAAGAACCATAGAGTATCTTACTCTTAATGTATATTTCATTCTCAGGTGTATTGATATATTTGGGTGCTCTGTCGCTTTTGCCGATAATACGGGCGCCGAATCCCATAATTTTCCCGGTTTGATTATGTATCGGAAAAATGATACGGCCGCGGTAATTATCCACCAGTTGCTCGTCTCTCAATACAACCAGTCCTGTTTTCTGCAAATACTCCGCATTATATTGCGCTGCCAAAGCCGCTTTTGCAAATGCATCTCTTTGCTGACTGCAATAACCAAGCTGAAACTTTTCAATAATGGATGTGCTGAATCCTCTTTCTTTCAGGTAGCTCAGTCCGATGTCCTGTCCTTCTTCGCTCTGAAGCAAAACGGTGCTGAAAAATTGCTGTGCAAAATTGTTGATGATATAAAGGCTATCCGCTGTTTGGTGCAACGCGCGGGTAGCCGGACTTACCTCTGTTTCTTCCACTTCCACATTATACCTGTTGGCCAGCCATCGCAATGCTTCTGCATAGCTGTATTTCTCATGTTCCATCAAAAAGCTGATGGTATTGCCACTTTTGCCGCAGCCGAAACATTTATAAATTTCCTTGGCAGGCGAAACAGTAAAGGAGGGTGTTTTTTCATTATGAAAAGGGCACAGGCCCAGGTAGTTCGTTCCTCTTTTTTTAAGCTTTACAAAGCTGCCTACAATATCTATAATATCAATCCTGGAAAGGATTTGCTGTATGGTAAGTTGTGAAATCAATTCATAATCAATTAAAAATTATTGCTACAAGTTAACACCTGCAAAGCTATCTATGAATTTTTTTTTAAGGTCATGGTTTGCAACAATTTAAAAATATATTATACGTTATTACCCCTGTTGTCTATATCCTCGATTAACTAAGAATAATTCCTATGAAGAGAGTTATACTGTTTGTATCTCTGCTGTTATTGATATATGTCAATTCAAATGCAGGAAATACCCCGGCAGGGGAGCCATCCGCTTTAACAGCGGATTTTTCGGCTTCTGTAACTTCTGGATGCGCGCCTTTGGTAGTAGAATTTACGAGTACCTCTACATTCAATACCGGCGATCCAATTGTAAGCTATACCTGGAGTTTTGGAGATGGTACGATCATTACCACGCCTAATGCAAACCCAACACATACTTATACAACAACAGATCCTTTTAAATCATTTACAGTTTCCCTTACCGTTACTTCACAAAGCGGGGGCACTCATTCAATTACCAAGCCTTCTTACATAACCATTTATGAAAAGCCCGTATTTAATCTGGGAAATGATACGACTGTTTGTGTAGGGGGGCAATTATTTTTTTCATTGCCATCAGGCTATGATTCTTATAGTTGGAGCCAAACTCCAGCTACTACATCATACGCATGGCTAACGCCCGCTACAGGTATTAATACGTTCTGGGCGGAAGTTACTAGTGGCACATGTATTGTAAGAGATACAATAATAGTAACCGGACTTACAAAAGTATATGGGCAATTCGGATATGAAATACTTAATACCTGTGGCACGGTGCAAGTACAGTTTTTTGATAGCTCTTTTTCATGTGATCCTCTCAATCCGACAAATTACTTTGAGTGGGTAATCGATGATGATTGGGTTGATGGCTTTTATGATACTCAAAATCCTATACATAGTTTTGCTATCGGAGGCCCACATGTTGTATCATATCTCGCCATGAATGATAATGGAGATATGGCTATAAAAGATTCAGTTATTACTTTACCTAATCCAACACCCGGCCCCGCTCCTGTAGATCTGGGTCCGGATAAAAACATTTGCCTCGGCGGCAGCATAGAGCTCGATGCCGGCTACGAACCAGGCGCCACTTATGTATGGACGCCGGCTACAGGCTTAAGCAGCACTTCCGTATATAACCCTGTTGCCAGTCCGGTCGTAAACACCACCTATACCGTTACCAAAACCAAATGTGGTGTTGATGCCGCACCGGCCAGTGTAACGGTAAATGTAAATCCGCCTTTCGTTGTAGACCTGGGGCCCGATCAAAGCATGTGCCCTGGCGGAACTTTAACACTGGATGCAGGAGTAGCCGGCGCTACTTATCAATGGGGTAGTACCTATAGCCCCGCATATGCAACCATGACAGGCAAAACGGTAATTGCCTTAGGTGCAGGCAGCTATTGGGTAACCGTTACCAAAAACGGCTGCACGGCAAGTGATAATATTGTTATTACCGCCAAGCCGGCAGTTGACCCTATGTTTACTTATGCACAAACCGGCTTCTGCAGTACGCTTTCGGTAGATTTTACCGATGCCTCTATACCCTGCAGCGGCAGCATAACTAATTATGCCTGGGATTTTGGCGATGGAACTCCTGTTGTTAGCGGCTATAACCCGGTATTATCGCATACCTATTCTACTGCTGGTACAAAACATGTTAGCTTAACCGTAACTACCAGCGGCGGCATTTCGCAAACATATGAACAGGATATTGTTGTTACCGGGGGCGGTGGACCTGTGGTAAACCTTGGGCCGGATATTTCGATCTGCTCGGGAGATCCTATCACCCTTGACGCTGGCAATGCCGGTGCAACCTATAGCTGGAGCCCCGGTGGAGCAACTACCCAATCCATTACAGTTAACCCAACAGTTAACACTACCTATACGGTTACCGTAACCAAAGACGGTTGCAGTAACTCCGGTTCCAGAGCCATTACAGTAACTCCCAAGCCGGTAATAAACCTGGGGGCAGCTACCACGATCTGCTCGGGAGATCCTATCACCCTTGACGCAG